>NZ_DATMNA010000019.1:0-25303 GCF_035569475.1 Phenylobacterium sp. | reverse complement strand
CCGACCCATGGCCGCCAGCCCCGCCAAGAAGCCCGCCGCCCGCAAAGCTTCCGCCGAGCCGATGACGAGCGCGACCGCGACCGCGCCCAAGGGCCGCATCGTGCAGGTGATCAGCGCCGTGGTCGACGTCGAGTTCGACGGCCACCTGCCGCCGATCCTCAGCGCCCTGGAGACCACCAACACCGACCAGAAGACCGGCGAGCCGTTCCGCCTGGTGCTGGAAGTGGCGCAGCACCTGGGCGAGAACGCCGTGCGCACCATCGCCATGGACACCACCGAGGGTCTGGTCCGTGGTCAGGAGGTGACCGACACCGGCGCGGGCATCACCGTGCCGGTCGGCCCGGCCACCCTCGGCCGCATCATGAACGTCGTGGGCGATCCGGTGGACGAAGGCGGTCCGATCACCACGCCGTTCCATCGCCCGATCCACGCCGAGGCGCCGACCTTCGCCGAACAGGCGACATCGGCGGAAGTGCTCGTCACCGGCATCAAGGTCATCGATCTGCTCTGCCCCTACACCAAGGGCGGCAAGACCGGCCTGTTCGGCGGCGCCGGCGTCGGCAAGACCGTGACCATGCAGGAGCTGATCAACAACATCGCCAAGGCCTACGGCGGCTATTCCGTGCTGGCCGGCGTCGGCGAGCGCACCCGCGAGGGCAACGACCTCTATCACGAGATGATCGAGTCCAACGTGAACCTGCCGGGCGGCGGCGAGGGCTCCAAGTGCGCCCTGGTCTACGGCCAGATGAACGAGCCTCCGGGCGCGCGGGCCCGCGTGGCGCTGACCGGCCTCGCCCAGGCCGAGTACTTCCGCGACGAAGAGGGCAAGGATGTGCTGCTCTTCATCGACAACATCTTCCGTTTCACCCAGGCGGGCGCCGAGGTGTCGGCTCTGCTGGGCCGCATTCCCTCGGCCGTGGGCTATCAGCCGACGCTGGCCACCGAGATGGGCAACCTGCAGGAGCGGATCGCCTCGACCAACAAGGGTTCGATCACCTCGGTGCAGGCCATCTACGTGCCCGCCGACGACATGACCGACCCGGCGCCGGCCACCTCCTTCGCCCACCTGGACGCCACCACGGTGCTCAGCCGCGACATCGCCGCCCAGGCCATCTTCCCGGCCGTGGACCCGCTGGATAGCACCAGCCGGATCATGGACCCGCTGGTGATCGGCGAAGAGCACTACAATGTCGCGCGCCGCGTGCAGGAGACCCTGCAGGCCTACAAGGCGCTGAAGGACATCATCGCCATCCTGGGCATGGACGAGCTGTCGGAAGAGGACAAGCTGACGGTCGCCCGCGCCCGGAAGATCTCCAAGTTCCTGTCGCAGCCGTTCCACGTGGCCGAGCAGTTCACCAACATGCCGGGCATCTTCGTGTCCCTCGAAGACACCATCCGCTCGTTCAAGGCGGTGGTGGACGGCGAATACGACCACCTGCCGGAAGCCGCCTTCTACAACGTCGGCACCATCGAGGACGCGGTCCGCAAGGCCGAGCAACTGGCGGCGGAAGCGTAAGGGATCAGATGGCCGACAAGCTCCACTTCTCGCTGGTCTCGCCGGAGCGCGAGCTCTTTTCCGGGCTCGTGGACCAGGTCGACGCGCCAGGCTCCGAGGGCGACTTCGGGGTGCTGGCCGGCCACGCCCCGTTCATGACGGCGCTGCGCGAAGGCCCGGTCACGGTGCATAATGACGGGCAGATCACCGTCTATGACGTGCGCGGCGGCTTCGCCGATGTCACGCCGGACGGCTTCACCGTGCTCGCCGAGCACGCGATTGAGGCAGTCTGATTTATAGTTGTAAATTAGCTGCCGGGATGTCTTGCTTCCGACGCCGTGGTCCCGTTCTATGGCGCGCTGAAAAGTCAGGGGAACTCTTAAGATGCGTACCGCCGTCCTCGCCAGCCTGATCGCCGCCACGGCCCTGGTGTCCGTCGCCGAGGCCCAGACGCCCGCCGCCCCGCCGGCTGCTCCGGCGGCGCAGGCTCCGGCGCCCCCGGCCCCTCCGACGGCGGCCCCCGCCGCGCCGGCCGCCACCCCGCCCGCGGACGCCGCGGCGCCCGCCGCCCCGGCCGCCGCCGCCGAGCCGCCGCCCAGCCTGCCCACCAGCGGCGACGGCGCGACCATCATCGCGGTGATCGAGAAGATCTGCGTGCCGCTGGTCCGCGGCGGCAACCTCGACGACATCGCCAAGGCCAACGCCGCGACCTTCGGCCTGAAGAAGAACCGCCGCGACAACACCTGGACCATGCCGCTGGGCGCGAACAAGGACTACAACATCACCATCCAGCCGCCGGGCTCCAACAAGGACGTCTGCCGCGGCGAGGTGCATTACGCGGTGGGCGAGGACAAGCCGATCGTCAGCGCGATCAACGTCTGGTCCTTCCTGCACCAGCCGGAACTGATCCTGCAGGCCAACTACGTGGCCGTGGACCCCGACGGCGTGAAGCGCGTGCGGAAGTCCTGGGAGCATTTCGACGCGGCCAACTCCACGGCGGTGAACTTCTCCACCTGGACCAAGCCTGACGACAGCTCGCTGAACGCCAAATATTCGACCGGCGAGCTGTTCTACCAGGAACGCAAGCTCGGATGAGCTGGACCGACGCCGCGGGTCTCGCCGGCGTCCTCATGATCCTGGTGGCCTACGCCGGGGCGGCGCTCGGGCGGCTGGACCCCAAGGGGTTCTGGTCGCTCCTCGCCAATTTCGTGGGCGCCTGCGGAATCCTCGCCTCGCTGCTGCTGGCCAACTTCAACCTGTCGTCGACGGTGATGGAGGGCGCCTGGGCCCTGGTCGCCCTGATCGGCCTGGCCCGCCTGGCGCTCACGCGGCGAGGCTGAGTTCCTCGGCCAGCCAGCGCAGGGCCGTCTGCGCCACCACGTCCCAGCCGGGCTCGCCCACCAGCCAGTGGCTCATCCCCGGCATCACCTGGAAGGCCGCGCCGATCCGCTCGGCGACGGCGCGGGCGGTGGCCGGCGAGTGGACCACATCGCCCTGGCCGCTGATCACCAGGGCCGGGGCGGCGATGGCGCCGGGGCCGACGCTGGTGGTCATGAAGGGATCGAGCCACCAGTTCAGGGTCTCGCGCACCGCCATGGCGCTTTCCGGCCGGAGCCTGGCCACAGCGGCCTCGCGCTCGGGCTTGGGCATCCGGTCGAGGCTGTAGGCGCGCATCAGGCCGCGGTCCGGCGAGAGCGCGCCGGAGGAGAAGGGGCCGATCATCTGCACCCCGAAGGCGGTGGCGGCCTCCTCGAAGCTGGAGCCCACCACGCCCCACGGCGGCGAGGGCGCCAGCAGGACCAGCGCCTGGATCGCGGCGCGGCGCGCGGCGAGCTGGGCCACCAGCCCGCCCATGGAATGGCCCAGCAGGATCGGCGGCTCGGCCTGCTCGGCGCAGAGGCGGGCGATGTCGGCGGCGTAGTCGGACATGGAGACGCCCACCACGGCGGCGCCCCGCGCCCCGTCCTCGTGGCCGCGCAGGTCAGGGGCGATCACCTCGAAGCCGGCGGCCTCGAACGGTTCGCGGAATTGGTCGAAGGCCCAGCCGCCGCAAAACGCGCCGTGCACCATCACAATGGCGGTCATTCCACCCCACGCGGCGCGGCGAAGCGTCCAAAGGCGGCCACCACGCGCTCATAGGCGGCCCGCTTGAAGGGCACGATCAGTTCGGCCGCTTCTTCGAGGAAGGCCCAGCGCCAGGCGTCGAATTCCGGCGGCTTGTGGGCGTCGAGGTTGAAGTCGTCGTCCTGCCCCTCGAAGCGGAAGGCGAACCACACCTGCTTCTGCCCCTTCCAGCCGCGCAGGGCCTTGGCCCCGCCGTGACCGGGCGGGAAGTCGTAGGCCACCCAGTCATGGGTGCGGCCCAGGAAGGTCGCGGCCACGGCCCCGGTCTCCTCGGCCAGCTCGCGGCGGGCGGCGGTTTCCAGGTCCTCGCCCGGATCGACCCCGCCTTGCGGGAACTGCCAGTTGTGCGGGCCGGGCGTGTTGGCGCGGCGGCCCAGCCATACCCGGCCGTCCCGGTGAAACAGGACGACCCCGACGTTCGGGCGATAGAGTTCCAGGTCCTGGGTCATGCGCCCGGATGTTCTAGAGCATCTGCCGTTGCGATTGAATTGAAACGGCGCGTCGCCGGCGGCTCAGTGCGCGAAGGCCGAAACCGGGGCGAGCTGGAAGCCGCGGTCAGCGAGCGAGCGCGACCACTGGGCCACCTTTTCCAGGGTCACCGGATAGGCGAAGCCGGCGCCCACGGCCTGGCCGCGCTGCAGGGCCGCAGCCTCCAGGGCGACGAGCTGCTGGTCGATGGCGGTCTGGTTGAGCTGGTCGTCGATGACCCGCTCGGCCGAGGCGCGCACCAGGCCCTTGCCGCCGCGATGGGCGGCCGAGCCGTCGTCGACGAAGGCTACGCCGCGGCCGCGCAGGGCGGCGGAAAAGGTCTGGTAGGCGCCGTCGGAGGCCAGGAACTTGGAGCCCAGGTAGTTGGTGACCCCGAAGTAGCCGGTGGCGCGCGACAGCACCCATTCCAGCTTCTTGACGGTGTCCGGCGCCTGGCCGTTGGCCATCAGGGTGTAGGGGCCAGGGTCGTTGTCCGGATAGTCCACGGGCTCCATGGGCGTCTCCAGGAGCGCCTCGTGGCCGTGGGCCCTGGCCATGTCGATCCAGCCCTGCAGGCCCTCGGCGTACGGGCTGAAGGAAAGCGTCACCTCGCCCGGCAGGGTCTCGATGGCCTGCTGGGTGGCGCGGGCGTTGAGGCCGAGGCCGCCGATCACCAGGGCCACCTTGGGCCGCCCATTGGGGACGAAGGGCCGGCGGTAGGCCTCGAAGGGGGTGCGGCCGTCCGGCGCGATGATCGGCAGCGGCCCGGCGGGGCCGGGGGCGAAGAAGCCGGCGATCGGCGCCACGGGCAAGGGCGCGCCGGGCGGCGGCGGCGGGAGGAGCCTGTCCGGGCGGCTCCAGGCGCCGGACGTCAAGGGCGCCAGCGGCTGCTCCGACAGGCGGATCACGTCCTGGCTGATGCGGGCGGGGCCGTGCAGGGGGCTCAGCGTCTCGCGCCAGCCCTGCGGGGCGTGGGCGAGCACGCCGGACAGGGGAACGCGGACGACGCCCGCGCCGGGGCCGCCCGGACCCAGAGCCTTGACGACGCCGAACGCCGCGGCGGCCAGCAGCAGGGTTGCGGCGGCGAGGCCGACGTAGCGGTTGGTCGCCAGGCCGATGAGCTGGGCGCGGCCGAAGGTCGGAAAGGACAGGCGGGGAAGTGCGATCGTAGCCACGGCTCGGGTGCTCCTCGGCCAGGAGAGTCCCAAAACAGGGTTAACGGAGACTTCTCATCGTCCCAGAAAGGGAGGGGCCGCTGATCGGAGAAGGGGGCTCAGGCGGCGCGGGCGAGGGCTGGAGCGCGGCGGCGGCCGCGCATCAGGCCGCCGACCGCGGCGAAGCCGAGGATCAGCAGGCTCCAGGCGGCGGGCTCCGGCGCGGGCTCGCCCACCTCGCCCGGCGAGGTGAAGGTGATGTTGTCGTAGCCGATCCAGCCGGAATAGGGGAACGGGGCGCCGTCCTGATCGGTGGTGATCTGCGTCGTCATCGCGCCGAAGGTCACAGAGCTCAGGCCCGTGAAGTCCGGCGTGAGGCTGTAGGTCTGGAAGCTGTAGCCGACCTGGAAGGTGTCGCTGACCGTGCAGGAACCCGACCCGTCATCCGTGCAGTTCGCCTTCGCGCCGGTGATCGTCTCGCTGTCGCCGCCAGGCAGGTTGTACCAGCCCAGGCCCATGGAGATCGTCTGCAGGTCGAAGGCCGCGCCGCTGGCGAGTTGCATCGTCAAGGGCTCGTACCACGTCGCCATGATCGGCGTCGTGATGGTGCTGTCGAACGCCGACGGCGTGGTCATCATCGAGTCCGGGGGCACGAAGTAGAGCTCGTAGCCCTGGAAGGTCATGCCGCCTTCGGCGAAACTTGTGCCCGCCGAGGTGTAGGTGGTGTGGGTGTCGAAGTTGATGACCGCGGCGCCGGCAGCCGCCGTCATGCCCAGGCTCATCGCCAGGGCCGCAGCCGCGCACGTCAGCAGACGCCTAAGCATCGAATCGCCCTTCCCCAGGGGCCTGTATCCCTAAGATACGTTAGCCCTATAGCCACGGATGCAAGCCGCGCGCCAACAAGCTTCGCCTGGTGCGCGAATTTGCCGCCGGGCTCTGCTACTTGGGCGTGGGGGCCTTCACCTCGGCGACCTTGGCCTTCGACAGGATGCCGGCCAGGCGCGCGGTGGGCGCGGCCAGCTTCGGCGTGGCGGCGACCGAACCGTACTTCAGGACGTCCTCGGCCCGGGCCATCTGGAAGTCCTTCTTGACGTCGAAGCCTTCGGGCGGCGCCTCGGCCGGGGTGTGGGCGGCCTTGCGGACCTTGCCCTCGTCGGCGTTCAGCGCGTTCTTGAAGGAGGCTTCCGAGAAGCCGAAGGCGCGGTTGGCGATCTCCTGCGCCTCGTCCTTGGTGGCCGCGACCTCCAGGTCGGGCTCGATGCCGGTCTTCTGGATCGAGCGGCCCGAGGGCGTGTAGTAGCGCGCGGTGGTGAGCTTGAGCGCCCCGTCCATGCCGCCGCGCAGCGGGATCACCGTCTGCACCGAGCCCTTGCCGAAGCTGGTCAGGCCGACGATCGCGGCGCGCTTGCGGTCCTGCAGGGCGCCGGCGACGATCTCGGCGGCCGAGGCCGTGCCGGAGTCGATCAGCACCACCATCGGCAGGCCGTTGGTGATGTCGCCGGGGTGGGCGTTGTAGCGTTCCACGTCGCGCGGATCGCGGCCGCGCTGGCTGACGATCTCGCCGCCTTGCAGGAACAGGTCGGAGATGCCGACCGCCTGGTCGAGCAGGCCGCCCGGATTGCGGCGAAGATCCAGGATCAGCCCCTTCATGTGGGGGTTCTTGGCCTTGATCTCGTTGAAGGCGGCGGTGGCCTCGTCGGTGGTCTTCTCGTTGAAGCCGGAGACCCGCAGGATGCCGTAGTCGCCGTCGAGCCGGGCCACGGCGGTCTTCTGCTTGATGATCTCGCGGGTCAGCTTGACGTCGAACGGGTCGGACTTCTCGCGGGCGATGGTGAGCGTCACCGTCTCGCCGGGCTTGCCGCGCATCTGCTTGACCGCGTCGGTGACCGACAGGCCCAGCACGCTGTCGCCGTTGACGGCGGTGATGTAGTCGCCGGGCTTCAGGCCGGCCTTGGCGGCCGGGGTTTCGTCGATCGGCGAGATGATCTTCACCACGCCGTCCTCGGTGGTGACTTCGAGGCCCAGGCCGCCGTACTCCCCGCGCGTCTGGTCGCGCATGTCGTCGAAGCCTTCGGGGTCGAGGTAGCTGGAGTGCGGGTCGAGGGAGGTCAGCATGCCGTCGAGGGCGGCGTGGATCAGCTTGGTGTCGTCCACGGGGGCCACGTACTGGCGCTCGACGATGTCCAGCACGTCGCCGAACAGGCCCAGCATCCGGTAGGTATTGGCCTTGGGCGTGGCCGCGGCCATGGCGTGCTGGCTGACATAGGCCATGGAGCCCGCGCCGAGCACGAAAGCCGAAACGCCGATCAGGAGGTACTTCTTCATCGCCTGCCGTAGGCTCCCTTGCGGGCCCGCCCAGACTGGACAGACGTCCGCTTGATGATACGCGGCCCACTCTCAAGCGGCCTCGCATAAAGCCCGCTCAGCCCGCTTTGTTCAGCCAGCGCCCCGGATCGACAGGAGCGCCTTGTTCGCGAACCTCCAGGTAGAGTTCCCTGGGGCCCTTTTCGCCCTTCTCGCCCGAGCCTGGCGATTGTCGGCCATCGGGCATGAATCCGACAGCGTCTCCCGCCGCGACAGATTGCCCGACCGAGACGGAGGCGCGGTCAAGACCAGCAAGCACCAAATGGTATCCACCCGCCAGTCTTAAGATCAAGATCACGCCCCATCCCTTCACGGGGCCTACATATTGCACATAGCCCGGACCGGGACTGGTGACGCGGGCTCCGCCGGCGGCGGCGAAGGTGATCCCGTTGGCGCGGCCGCCGCTGGCGAGGGCCTCGCCGAACCGCCGCACGATCGGACCGGTTGTCGGATTAGAGAGGCTTTGCGGCGGGGTGATGGCCGCTTCGGGGAGGCCCGGCGCCAGCGGGCCGCGCAGGGCCGGTGGGCCCTGCGGCGGAGGCGTGGCGTCGGCGCGGGCGCTCTCGTTGGTGAACAGGGCCTCGCTCTCGACCGCGGCCAGCCGCCGCTGGCGCATCATCTCGCCGGCCTCGTGGGCGTAGCCGCTGGCGCGGGCCTGCAGGTCCGGCGTCATGGCCTTGACCAGGATGGCGGCGCGCACGGCGTTCTTGGCGTCCCGGGGGCTGACCAGCAGGGCCGGCGGCGGGTCCCGCTTCAGCATCTCAAGCACCGACAGCAGGCGGGCGAGCTGGCCCATGTTGCGGGTCTGCTCGACGGAAAGCTGGGTCTCCTCGACGTTGAGCCGCGCCAGGCGCTCGCCGGTGGCCGCCACGGCGACCGCGCCCCCGATGGCGATGGCGGCGAGGGCGGCCAGGGAGGCGGGCAGGATCAGGGCGCGCTGCATTCAGTCCCGATGATAGGGTGAACCGGCCAGGATGGTCACCGCCCGATAGACCTGTTCGGCCAGCATGGCGCGGGCCAGGGCGTGCGGCCAGGTCTGCGGCCCGAAGGCGAGCTTGCCGTTGGCGCCGGCCAGCAGCTCGCCGTCCAGGCCGTCGGCCCCGCCGATCACGAACACCAGCCGCCGCACGCCGCGGTCCCGCAGGGCGGCGATCTCCTCGGCGAAGGCGCGGGAGGGCCGCGCGGCGCCGTGCTCGTCGCAGGCGATCACCCATTTTTCTCCTTGGGAGGCGTCGGCCAGGTAGGCCTTCAGCACCTCGGCCTCCGCCGCCTTGCCGGGCTTGCGGGCCTCGACCTCGACCACCTCGACGGGGCCCAGGCCGAGCGCGCGGCCGGCGTTGGTCGCGCGCTCCACATAGGTCTTCACCAGTTCGGTCTCGGGCGAGCGGGCGAGCCTGCCGACGGCGAGGAGGGTGATCTTCACGCTCAGGAGGTCCTGGCCGCCTTGCGGGCGGCCTTGCCGGGCGGCGTCTTCAGCGGCGCCGGCCTGACCGGCTGCAAGGGCGGCAGCGGCGCGGCGTCGTCCCAGGCCTGCATCAGGGTTATGACGAGCTGGCTGAGCGAAGTCGCCGCCATGCCGGCCCATTTGTTGGCGTGGTCGCAGACGAGCCGCGTCGAGGCCTCCGCCTCGCTGCCCGGCGGGGTCGGCGCCCAGGCCTCGTCGGGGTTGTCCTTGTGGATCACCAGGTCGCCGAACCGCGAATAGACCGAGAAGCTCTTCCAGCGGACCCGGCGCCCGGCGCAGTCATATTCGTTGAGGGTGCGGACATAGCCCGGGTGCTGCGGGCCGCCGGAGACCAGGTTCTTCTGGACGGTGACGCTGTAGGCGCGGCGCAGCTCGGCGGCGCCCGGCACGGCCTCGACGGCGGATGGGTCCATTACCGTGATGGCGTCAGGGTCGGCCCGCACCATGGCGTAGACCGCCGCGCCGGCCGGGGCTCCTGCGCAGACGCCGGCCGCGGCCAGCGCCAGGATCAGCCAAGCTCGCGGGACCATCGCCGTCGTCTCGCTCCATCCTGCCAGCGCCGGGACAGAGCCGCCGCTTTCGCCGAGAATCCAGCTTACCGCCGTCCGGCCGTAAGATTGTAGCAACCGTCTGGGGGCGTAGCCTTGAGGGCGTCCGCGTCCTGATTCGGACATACCAGAACTGGGAGACAAGCCGTGAAACTCGTCACCTTGGCGCTCGCCGTCGCGGTGCTCGCCACGTCGGCCGGCATGGCCTCGGCGCGGACGGCGCACCACAGCCACCGCCATGCCGTCGCCCATCAGCGGGCGCATCACCGCGTGAGCCGCCACCGCGCGGTCTATCACGCGCCCCACCACCACCATCACCACCACGTGCCGTAAGCGCCCGGCCCGGGCGTCGCCCTTCTAGGGCTTCGAGCCGGGCGTGCCCGGGGCCGCGGGCGCCGGGGGCGCGTCCTCGTGGGCCCAACTGCCCGGCGCGCCGGGGAACACCACCGGGCTTTCCCAGCCGTCGGGGCTGACCGCGCTGACCCCGAAGTACCAGTCGTCGATGTTGACGTCCTTCAGCACCGCCTGGCCGGTGGGCGGCGCGGCGCGGCTGAAGCGCCACTGCGGGTCGGTGGTGGAGCGCCACCAGAGCCGATAGCGCTGGGCGTCCGCCGCCGGCCGCCACTTCACCGTCGTATCGGCCGAGACCGCGCCGGAGATGTCCACGTGGGTCGGCGGGGCCGGCGCCATGGCCATCGAGGCCATGGTGATGACGTTCACCCGGGTGACATTGGCCAGGTAGGCGAAGTCGACGCCCTCGATCACGTCGCCGTACTTGATCCCGTTCCCGGTGCGCAGGTCCTGGTGCTGGCGGTTGTAGTTCTCGTTGGCCTCGGTGACGCGCACGGCGGGAAAGCCCGCCTTGATCATCTCGGTCTGGTCGCCGCCGCGGCCGAAGCGGTCGGTGCGGTAGACCATGGTCACCTTGAAGTTGCCCAGATAGGTCCCGGCCAGGCCGTCCATGTAGCGGGCGATCTGGCGCGAGGGCGAGTCCACCTCGCCGCCGTTGTAACGGCGCCGGTCGGCCTCGGCGGCGGTCTCGACGCTCTTGGTGCCCTCGGAGAAGACCCGCACGCGGGTGGTCTCGCGCACCCCGTTGATGCCTTCCGAATTGCCGACGATGTCGTTGTTGAGGTCGGCCTCCACGCGCCAGCCCTGCTTGGTCGCATAGTCGGCCAGCACGTGGCCGCCGTAGAGGCCCTGCTCCTCGCCGGACAGCACGGCGAACACCAGGGTGGCGGGGAACTTGTGCTTCGAAAGGATCCGCGCCGCTTCGATCACCGCGGCGGTCCCGGAGGCGTCGTCGTTGGCGCCCGGCGCGTCGGACGTGAAGTTCTGGACGTCGGTGACCCGGCTGTCCATGTGGCCGGAAATGACGATCACCCGGCCCGGGTCGGTGGTCCCCTTCTGGATGGCCAGCACGTCCATGACCTCGGTGGGATTGGGCACGCGACGGCCGGTGAACACCTCCGAGGGGGTCTCGACGGTCAGGCAGCCGCCGCAATCTCTGGACATGGCCGCGAACTGCGAGGCGACCCAGCGCCGCGCGGCGCCGATGCCGCGGGTGTCGGACTTGGTGTCGGAGAGCGTGTGGCGAGTGCCGAAGGACACCAGCTTGGCGATGGTGGCGTGTTGCTGGTCGGGCGAGACCTCGGCCGCGAGCGCATGGAGCAGGGCGTGCTCGGTGGGCGAAGGCTGGGCGGACGCGGCGGTGGCGACGAGGGCTGACGCGAGGACGGCGGCGGCGGTGAGCGCGGGGAGGATGTGACGCAAGGCGGGGAGGCTCCGGACTGAGGCGGGGCGACCTTCGCCGTACTCCCAGGCGGGCGCAAGGGGAGGAGCCCTTAAGTCCATGGTCGCGAGAATGCTTTGGGGCCTGGCCGCGTCAAGGACGAGCGCTTTGCGCTCGCCGCGGAGCGGCGGCCCGAAGAGGCCGTCCTTGACCCGGCCAGGCCCCAAAGCTCCAATCTGGCCATGGGCCTCAAGGCCAGTCGCATTCTGACGAATGCCAATAGACGCGGGGTAGCGCCGGATGCGCCAGTGGATCGGACTATTCGCGGCGGGTCTGGCGTGGGCGCTCGCGGGTTCAGCCAACGCAGCCGCTTTGAAAGGCGACTGCCCCGACGGCTACGTTGTCCACGCCGGCCTCAACACCGATTTCCCGCACGCCGGCGTCAAGCGCGCCTTCCTGGTCTATCCGCCGGAGGGTGCGAGCGGTCCCGCGCCGGTGTTCGTGCCGCTGACCGGCTCGGTGGAATCCACCATGGACAACCTGACCGTCCCGCGCAGCGGGGCCACCTCGCTGATGGCCAAGCAGGGCTTCCTGGTGATCGGCCCGGTCCGCGAATGCGCCGATCAGGACCCCAACCTGAAGGCCGGGGCCTGCAACGGTCCCGGCCACGGCGGCTGGAACTGGAACCCCTGGCATGAGGGCCGCGCGGCGGGGCCGGCCGGGGACCGGTTCAAGACCGACCAAGGCTCGGACTCGACCTTCCTGATCGCGGCGGTGACGTGCGCGGCCAAGGCCTTCCCCGTCGACGCGAAGCGGATCTACCTGGGCGGCATCTCGTCCGGCGGGACGATGACCAACCGGGCGCTCACCTTCCGTTCCGACTTCTGGGCCGGCGGCCTGCCGATCTCCGGCGAGTGGTATGTCAGCAAGGACGACGGCTTCCCGCTCAGCTTCAACGACGCCAGGGCCTATGTCGCCGGCGATCCCCACAAGGTCTTCCAGGGCCGCGTCGGGCCCTATCCGCTGAGGGCGAAGCTCGACCCGATGATCGTGATCACCGTCTGGGGCGGCGAAAAGGACCTGTGGGACTGCGGCCCGCCGCTCGGGCTCTGCTCGGACTACCGGCCGACCACCCAGGCCGCCTCCAACTATTTCAGCGCCCAGAAGGCCGTGGTCCACGTCGCCTGCAGCGCCCGCCACGGCCACATGTGGCCCCAGGCCAACACCCAGGCCTTCAACGCCTGGGCGCTGAAGACGCTGGCCTCGCACCCCAAGGGCAGCGATCCGGCGAACTTCAAGCTGACCCCGCCGCCGGAGGGCTACGCCTGCAAGCTCGGCCGCTTCGCCGACCACTATCCTGAAGGATGACCTCGATGCCGCGCCACGCCCTCCCGCTCGGCCTGGCGGCCGCCCTCGCCGCCGGGTCCGTCCAGGCCACGCCCGCCTGCGCCCCGAAAGGGTCGGGTCCTGCCGTGGAGGCGGTCGTGCGGGCCTGGTTCGACGCCGGGCGGCGCGATGATCTGGCCGCACTCGGCAAGATCCAGGCGCCGGGCTTCTACGCCTATGACGGCGGCAAGAAATACGCGGGCCTGGCGCTTGGCGAGCTGGTGAAGGGCGCCCATGCCTCCGGCGTCAGGATCGAGTGGAACCTGCACGACTTCGACGTCCACCTGGCCTGCGACCAGGCCTGGGTCGCCTGGGTCAACACCGGCGCCTCGGGCAAGGCCGGCGCCCTGCAGCCGGTGACCTGGCTGGAGTCGGCGGTGTTCGGCTGGCGCGACGGCGCCTGGCGGATGGAGTTCCTGCACTCGGCCCGCGTGCCGCCGCCGGCCTGACCGGGCGTCAGCGCGGATAGTAGTAGCGCGGGTAGTAGCCGTAGGGCGACGGAGGCGCCTGCGGCTGGGGCGGCGCGTAGCCGTAGGGCCCGCCGCCGCCATAGTAGACCTGCTGCGCCGCGGCCGCCCGCTGCCGCTCCTGGTCGGCGAGCATGCGCTGGCGGGTCTGCTCGGCCTCGGCGGAGAGTTCGTCGGCCTGGGCCTGGGCGCGCTGGGCCTCGGCGGCGACCCTCTGATGCTCGGCCTCGGCGGCGGCGGTCTGGGCGCGGGCGGCGGCCAACTGCTCGTCGGCCACGGCCTTGGCGCGGGCCTCGGTCTGGGCGCGGCTGCGCTGGGCGTCGAGCTCGGCTTCGCGGACCCGGCGCTGGCCGGCGACCTGCGCGCCGCAAACCTTCAGGTCGGCGATTCCCTGGCCCGCCCCGCTGAGCGAGGCGCTCACCGCTTCGTCGGCCAGCCAGGCGACCTGCAGGGTCCTGCCGCGGCGCAGGGCGGCCAGCGTCTCGTCGCTGAGGTTCATGACCGCCAGGCCCTCCTCGCCGGTGCGCTGCACCAGGTTGGCGAAGGGCCGGCCGTCGACGCGGATCGGCAGGAAGGCCTGGCTCGGCACGCCCTCCTTGGCGAAGCGCAGGGCCACGTGCTCGCCGTCGGAAATCAGGGCGATCGGCGCGATGGCGCCGGACCGCGAGACCAGTTCGAGATCGGTGTGACAAGCCGCGTCCTCGGGCGTGATCGCCCAGGCCGACGCTTCCAAGCCTGCTCCAAACGACGGTCCCGCAACCGCCGCGCCGGCCAAGGTGAGAAGCACCCCGCCAGCCCCCAGACTACGCATCATGACAGCTCCCAGAGCCGCCCCTCACCCTTAGGTTACGCCGAGCGAGGCCGCTCGCCTAGGGGCCCCGTGGGCCGAAGGGACCCCGGACCGCCGATCCTGACCGAGCCCATTTGTCGCACCCGCATCTACCCATTGCGTTAGCCCGCGGCGGCCAAGGTGGGCGGGTGAGAGATGTTCCCTTGATCGCCGCCGACCGCAACGGCCCTCGCGCGCGGGTCGAACCGCTGGCCGCGCGCGCCGTGGAGATGATCGCTTGGGCGGCCACGCCGCGGGCTCGCAGCCGGGAAACCCAGTTGGACGACGTCGCCGTCGCTGTTCACGATGTGACGGCGGCAAGGGTTGCGGTGACCCTGCTGGCCGCGCTGATAGGCGTCCTCATCCTGCCCTCGCCGGTGTGCGCCGCCTGGGCGGCGGCGGCCATGGCGCTGGAGGCCTGGTGCTGGTTCGCCAGCCGCCCACGCCCGCCGGGACGCGCCATCGATGGGCGGGTGCGCGCCAACTTCGTCGCCAGCTATGCGGCGATAACCCTCTGGCGGCTGCTGCTCGCCGCCCTGTGGTGGCAGGCGGGGACGACCGAAGGCCACGCGGCGGCCGCGGCCATGTTGATGGCGGTCGGCGTCCTGATGATCCTGCTGTTCCACAATACGCCGATCGTGTTTCTGGCGGCGGGCATGGCGCCGGCGATGGCCGCGCTGGCCGTCGTCGGCCCGGCAGGCGCCCTCGACGGACGCCAGATGCTGCCGGTCTGGCTGATGCTGGGCCTCAGCGCGATCTTCGGCCTCGCGCGGGCGGTCGCCTCGCCCTCGGTCCAGCAGTCCCAGCGGCGCATCAATGAGAGCCTGCGCAACTTCGAGATTCTCGCCGAGAACGTCACCGACGTCATCACCCGCAGCGACATCAACGGCAGGCTCCAATACATCTCGCCCGGATGCTTGGCGATGCTGGGTTACCGTCCCGAGGAGCTGATCGGAACCGTTCAGCGCGCCCTCCATCACCCCGACAACGAGGAGGTTGTCACCGCGGCGATCAACCTGTTGCTCGCCGACCCCGCGCAGTCCGTCGTGGTGGCGGTTCGGGTGCGCCACAAGAACGGCAGTTGGGTGTGGGTCCAATCCAACGCCAAGCTGGTCTGCGAGGACGGCGTTCCGGTCGGCGTCATCGAGGTCAGCCGCGATGTCACCAAACAGATGGTCGCTGAAGCCGCCCTGGTCGAGGCCAAGGCCGAGGCGGAATCCGCCAACCGCGCCAAGGCCGAGTTCCTGGCCAACGTCAGCCACGAGATCCGCACGCCGATGAACGGCGTCCTGGGCGCGCTGCACCTCATGGACCGCGAGCCGATCTCGCCGGAGGGCCGCGAGCTGATCCGCCACGCCAAAGATTGCGGACGGATGCTCTCGCAGTTGCTGAACGACGTGCTCGATTTCTCGAAGATCGAGGCCGGCCAGCTCGAGATGGCGCCCGAGCCGATGCAGGCGGGCGAGGCGCTGGGCGCGGTCATCACCCTGGTTGGCGGACAGGCGCGGGCCAAGGGCGTCGAATTGACCTGCGAGATCGAGGGCGGCGACCTCTGGATCGAAGCGGACCCGGTGCGCGTGCGCCAGGCGATGTTCAACCTGCTGGGCAACGCCGTGAAGTTCACGGCCCGGGGCCGGATCACCGCGCGCCTGGCTGTGGCCGCCTCCGGCGGGGGCCGCCGGCGCGTGGCGCTGGAGGTCGAGGACACCGGCATCGGCATGAGCGCCGAGGCGCAGAGCCACCTCTTCGAACGCTTCCGCCAGGCCGAGGGCAACACCGCGCGCAGGTTCGGGGGCACGGGGCTTGGCCTTTCCATCACCCAGGCCCTGACCCGCATGATGGGCGGCGAGATCACCTTCTCCAGCGTCGAGGGCGAAGGATCGACCTTCCGGATGGCCTTCGAGGCGCCGGCCGCCGCGGCGGCCGGGGCGGCGCCGGCGGAGGCGGGCGTGCTCGACGGCGTCAGGATCCTGCTGGCCGAGGACAATCCCACCAACCGGCTGGTCGCGCGCACCATGCTCACCCGCCTGGGGGCCGGCGTCGACGAGGCCGAGGACGGGCTTGCGGCCCTCGAGGCGGCGCGCCTCGGCGCCTACGACCTGATCCTGATGGACGTCCAGATGCCGCACATGGACGGGGTCGAGGCCACCCGCGCCATCCGCGCCCTGGCCGGCCCGGCCGCCCGGGTTCCGATCATCGCCCTGACCGCCAACGTCATGGTCCACCAGCGGGCGGAGTATATCGCGGCGGGGATGAACGGGGTGGTCGCCAAGCCGATCTCGCCCGGCGCCATGCTGTCGGAAATCGCCCAGGTGATCGCCCAGGGCGAGGCGGCGCGCAGCCTCGACGACCAGGCAGCCTGATCCGGCCCTACGCCGCCTGCAGGGCGTAGCGGCGGCAGTGGTTGAGGTAGGCGGCCTCGTGGCTCTGGATCAGCTCGACGATGGCCGACCAGAGCCAGAAGGGCGCGTCCAGGGTGGCCGAGCGGTTGCGGGCCAGTTCGGCGCGCCAGGCGGCCTTGGTCGAGGCGTCCATCTGGCGGGCATGGGCGCGGCCGACCACCAGGGCCAGGTAATGTGCGGCGCGCACCGCCTCCTCGCGGCTCAGGCGCTCGATATCGAGCTTCAGGTCCTGCGGCGTCAGTTCGCGGATCACCACCGATCGCCGGAGCAGCTTTCCCGCCAGCATGCGGCGCCCGAGGAACGGGGAGAGCGCCCGCGCGCCGGCCACCACGCGCCTGGCGTTGTCGGCCGGCATCTTTGCGCCCGGCGCGCTGGGGGCGGCCGCCGGCGTCGCCTCCTTGACGTCGATCAGCACCGTCTCCAGGCCGCCGCCCTCGGCCTCGACGCCCACCAGCACGGCGTAGCGCAGGCGCCCCAGCGAGCTGCAGCCCTTCATCCAGTAGGCCCCGTCGAGGAATTCCACCGGCGAGTCGTCGGGCCGGTGCTGCAGGCCGGTGACCAGCTTGCGCAGCCCTTCCTCGCCGGCCAGGCCCTTCAGCCCCGCGCGCTCGGCTTCGGAAAGCGGCCAGAACCGCTTGCCGAGCGGGATCGTCGGCCTGGCGTCCTCGATCCGCTCGCGCGCCAGGTCCTTCCAGCGGCGGCGCAGCGCCTGCTTGAGGACGCGCCGCACTTGCTTGGGCGTGGTCTCCTCGTCCGGCGCCAGGGTCTCGCCGTCCAGGCCTGCCTCGTAGCCCTCGACCATGTGCTCGACCATCAGGGCGGTGGTGACGCCGGGCAGGTTCGAGCCGCGCGCGGCGGTGGCCAGCGACAGTCCCAGCCGGATCAGGTCATGGGCCGGATTGCCGATAACCGTCTGGTCGAGGTCGCGGATCTGCACCGCCACCTGCCCGCGGGCGCTCGAGATCGGGCCGAGGTTGCCGGAATGGCAATCGCCGCAGATCCAGACCTGGGGCCCCTGCGGGACCTTGCCGCCGGCCTCCTGCAGCCACTCGTAGAACCTCGCCGTCGAGCCGCGCACATAGGCGTGGGCCGAACGGGTCATCTTCAGCCGCTGGGCGTCGCGCAGGATGGCGGCGCGGTCGTCGGGCGCGGGGAGCTTGGCCATCCCTGCGGAAGCCGGAGCTCAGGCCGAAGGTTCCTCCCGGAAGTCCGCGCCCGGCGGGGGAGAGCTCGAGAGGGCTTGGCGTTTAGGCCGCGTAGCTCAGGGGGTGCGGCTCGGCGCCTAGGCCGGACTCGAAGTCCTGCAGGAGTTCGAGGATCTCGCCCATGGTCGCCATCAGGGGCTTGCCCGGCGGGAAGCGGTAGCGCCAGAAGGTCGCCACGTGGCTGAGCGTGCCGGCGCCCTCGCCGAGCGCCATGAACATCTCCGGCGAGGCCAGCAGGAAGTCGCGGAACGCCGCGGCGTTGCCTTCGGTGAGCTGCAGGAACACCGCGTCATAGGCCTTCAGATAGCCCATGACCGCCTTGACCTGGGCCTCCATGGCCGTGCGCAGGCGCAGCTTCATTTCGTCGATCAGCACCATCAGGTCGCGGTCGCGCGGGCCGATGACCCGCAGCTTCATGACCTCGATCAGCACTTCCCTGAGCTTCGGCCAGAGGCTGTTCAGCACCCACTTGTAATAGAGGAAGCCCTTCCAACTGAAGATGCCCTCGCGGTAGCTCTCGCCCTCGAGCTGCAGGGTCAGGCGCAGCGGCTCCAGCCGCTCGTCGGTCTTGGAGGACAGCAGGGCGTCGACCAGGCGGGTGGTGGCGCCGCCGGAGCCCGCGCCGCCATAGGCCAGCTCGATCAGGCGGGCGATCTCGCCGCCCACGAAGCGCTGCATCTTGTCCACGTCGCCGGGCGAGATGTCGAAGTGGGTCGAGCTGATCTCATAGCCGCGCCGCTTCAGGTGCTCGCGCAGCAGGAAGGGGTCGAGCGAGGGGAGCTGGTCGATGGCCTCGAGAATCTCGGCGTCGCGGATCATCTCGTCGGCGCCGCCGCGCAACTCCTCGAGGATCGGCAGCCAGCCCTTCTCACCCACGAAGACCGTGCGCCCGCCCAGCGACAGGTCGGCCCTGTCGAAGGGCACGATGAGCTTGGTGGCGGTGCGGGTCAGGCCGTCGAACAGGTCCGTCTCGTCGACGCGCAGGCGGTGCTTGAGCACCACCGAGCCGTTCAGCACGGGGCTCTTGAAGATCGGCGCCGCGGCATGTTCGGGATTGCCGGCGTGGCGCACGGCCAGCGCCGCCAGGTTCAGAACGCGGCTGGTGGAGGCGGTCTTTTCGAGACCGCGCAAGCTGCGGTAGATGCGCTCGTTCAAACCCGCCACGTCGGACCGTCCGGTCTGGTGCGAACTGCTTCTGCAGCTCTGACGCCTCTTGCATCCCATGCAAACCCGAAAGGACCGTTAAGGCGAAGGGCGGCCGCGGCTTTGTCGCAGGGACCGCGCCCTGAATACCCTGCCTTATCTGTCGGATAGCCGACAGATGAACGGGAACGCTCGTCGCGGCCCGCCGTTGTGAAGATCATGGAGCCGAAGGAATCCAACCCTGTGCCAGCCTCCCGTCTCGACCCCGAAACCGCCCGCCTGATCGACGCCCTGATGGCCCAGCCGATCAAGGGCCGGCCGGCGGTGATCGTCGTGGGCGACCCCGACGTCACCGGCTTTACCCCGGCCCCAACCCCGGCGCCGAAGGCGGAATCCTAGGTCCTCGCGCGGACCAGGGCGTAGGCATAGAGAACGGCGGTCCCGAAAATCACCACCGCCGCGTAGGCGCCGACCGTGGCGGGTTGCAGGCCGCTGAGCTGCGAGAACCCCAGCACATAGGCCACGTCGCCGAACAGGCCCGGCAGGGTCATGGCCACGGCCACGGCCACCGACTGGGCGGGCGCGATCCTTCGCCAGTCCATCGTCGCGCGCAGCAGCAGGCAGACGCTGAGGGCTATGCCGAGCGCGCTGAGGACGAGGGCGATCGGGCCGCTTTCCAGCATCAGGCGTCCGCCCAGCCGGAACGTCACGGCTCCGGAAAGCCAGATGCCGAAGCCCAGCAGGGCCAGGCCGGCGGTCTCGCGCGATGTCATGTGGGTCCCCCGCAGTCGCGGAGGACCCTGACAGGTTTCGGGCTGACCGTCGAAGCACGACACCCCAATCCGTCATGGCCGGGGCAGGCCCGGCCATGACGGTGGTTAGAGCGTCGAGCGAAGGGATCAGGCCGCGGTCGCGACCTGGCGGCGACGCGAGCGCACGATGCCGCCCACTCCGCCGAAGCCCATGATCATCAGGGCCCAGGCGGCCGGTTCCGGCACGGCGGTGACGCGCGAGAACGAGATGACGCCGTCGTAGGAGCCGCTGCCGCCCGAGGTGCCGGACACCACGAGGTGCTGAGGCCCGCCGGCGGCGACGCTGACGCCGTTCAGGGCGCGGAACTCGTTCTGGCCTTGCGAGATGATGCTGAAGGCCGCGCCGTTGTACGTGACGGTGGTGAAGTTGATGTTGTTGCTCGGGTTGTCGGTGAAGGTCGAGTTCACGGTGAAGCTCGACGACCCGGTGGGCAGGGTGAAGTCGAAGACGTCGGTGAAGGTCGGCGTGGTGATGCCGGTGTCGCCGAAATTGCCGCTGAACGAGCCGTCGGGGTTCACCGGCGACCAGGTTACGAACTGCGCGGCGCCGGCGGTGGTCGCGCCGGCGAGCATCGCCGCAGCCACGGTGGCGGCGGCTAAAAAGGTTTTCATTTTTTGAGATCCCAGCTTTGGTTACTGCGCCCTAACAGGCCGCTGTCCCGTCAGGTTCCCGCCGTCATCAATATTTCGCCGCAGTTGGATTTTGGATTCGGAAATTCGATAAATCGGCCACTTATTACGGGAAAAGATCTCCCGATTTCCCGTCTCAGGGGAATTTATTACAGCGCGTGAATTGCGCGTTGTTTGGAGGCGCCGGGAAATAGGGGCGCGGCGACCGAACTCAACAGACGAGCTCAGGACGTCCATGACCCCCGCTGGAGCACGACGCGGTAGCCGTCGGGGTCTTCGAAGGTCCGCCCCTGACGATCCCAGTAGGGATTGAATGACGGAACCGGAGGAAAGCCGGCGCGGCCCATCTTCTCGATGGCCTGACGCCATCGTTCCTCGTCGGGCATGTAGAGGACCAGCAGGTTGTCCAGCGTAGGGGCTCGCCCGGCCCGGTGGCCTTTGGCGTGGGTGAACTCGAAGTGATACGGGCAGCCCTCGCGGCCGAGCACGATGCCGTCGAAGCCCTCATGGCCTTCGAACCGAAGCAGCAGGTTCAGCCCGAGCCCGTCCCGATAGAAGGGCAGCAGGGCGTCCAGGTCGTCGCTGGGCCGCGCGATGCGGAGGTGGGTGTCGTTATCCATCGGCGAGACGTAGAGCTGGCGTGAGGCCCGGGCAACGTCCGCCAGGGTCCGCGCGGCCGCCCGCCCAAGCTCTTCACCCGCGAAGCGGGGGAGGTGGATCGCCGCCCGGCGGCGAGACGGAGGGGGCGCGGGCGACCGGGCCTGAAGCGTGCTGTCCTGCCCTCTTTAAGAGGGCTGGCCGCCCATAAATCCCATGGTTGATGCGAGCCTTGGGGCCTCGGCTTGTCAAGGACGCGCCCCTGGCGCGCCGCGGGGCGGCCGGGCAAAGCCCGGTCCTTGAGAAGCCGAGGCCCCAAGGCAGAATGCTGGCCATGGAATTTATGGAGAGGTGTTGGTTGCAAAGATTCTTGGCGAAGGCGAGAACACCCGGCGACGCGCGAGGATTAGGCCACTGAAGAGGAAAACGTCAGTTGCTGACACCCAAAATTAGGGGATCCGGAAACGCCATCGGTGTAACTCCCGCGAATGTTAGATGTCCGGCCTGCCGGCGCGAAGGAACCTTTGGCGGTATTGGATTGCAGGATCTTGTTTTTCCAAGCGAAACAGAAATGGCCCGCGTTGGAATTCGAGTTTGTCCAAACCAAGAATGTAGGAGGGTATTGTTCATTTCGGCCGATCATACTGGAGCCTTGAGAGCTGTATTCCCGGCGGAAACAATAGATTTCGACGCCAGTAATCTCCCTGCGCCGATCTTGTCCTCTCTGGAGGAGGCCGTGGCTTGTCAGGCCGCAGGTGCTTATAAGGCGACCGCCCTGATGGTGCGTCGTGTACTCGAAGAGCTCTGTGAAGATCGAAAGGCGACGGGCTCAAATCTGAAAGAGCGGCTCACAAATTTGGGCCAAAATATCGTGGTGCCTTCGGAACTCCTCGACGCTGCCGACGAGCTTCGCCTGCTGGGAAATGACGCGGCGCATATTGAAGCGAAGCTATATGACGAGATCGGAGAATCCGAGTCTCGGCTGGCGGTGGAACTCGCGAAGGAACTCCTAAAGGCGGTCTATCAGTACGCCGACCTAGTCGCCCGCCTTCGAGCCCTCCGAAAGCCAAAAGGCAGCTAGTTGAGGGTCAATCAAGATCGATAGAACTCCCCACCCATTCGTTGACACCGCGCGCCCGATCCGTATAAGTCCGCCGCTCTTCGCTCGCGGGTCCCTCGCGGGCGCATTCCGTTTTGCACATACACAGTGATTTTGAAGGCGCGAACGATGTACGCGGTGATCAAGACCGGCGGCAAGCAGTACCGGGTTTCTCCTGGCGACCTGATGGTCGTCGAGAAGCTGGCTGGTGAGCCGGGCGCCAATGTGGCCTTCGGCGAGGTGCTGATGGTGGGCGAGGGCGAGGCCGTGGTGGTCGGCGCCCCGACGGTGGCCGGCGCTTCGGTGTCCGCGACGCTGGTCGAGACCCGCCAGGGCGAGAAGGTGAAGATCTTCAAGAAGATCCGCCGCCAGGGCTATCGCCGCACCAAGGGCCACCGCCAGACCGAGACCGTGCTGCGGGTGATTGGCGTCACCGGCGCCGACGGCAAGGAAACCAAGTGGGACGGCAAGGTCGATCTGACCACCAAGGGCGAGCTGAACGCGCGCGCCCGCGGCCTGGTCTTCGTCAGCCCCGAGGCCCAGCGCGAAGCCGCCGCGGCCAGGAAGGTCCAGGTCTCCAAGACCGCCGCGCCGGCCGCCAAGAAGGCCGCCGCCCCCAAGGCGAAGGTCGAGCCCAAGGCTGAAGCCGCCGCGCCGGCGACCGAAGCCAAGGCCGAGCCGGCCAAGAAGGCCGCCGCGCCCAAGGCGAAGGCCGAAGCCAAGACGGCGGCCCCGGCCGCTGAGAAGAAGGCTGCTGCGCCGAAGAAGGCCGCCGCCGCCCCGAAGAAGGACAAGTCGGCCAAGTAGGGCCGGCTAAGGGATTTAGGAGAGCACCATGGCTCACAAGAAATCAGGCGGTTCCTCGCGCAACGGGCGCGACTCCGCCGGCCAGCGCCTCGGCGTGAAGAAGTTCGGCGGCGAAGCGGTGCTCGCCGGCAATATTCTCGTGCGTCAGCGCGGCACCAAGTTCTGGCCGGGCGACAACGTGGGTCTTGGTCGCGACCATACCCTCTTCGCCACCGCCACGGGCGCCGTGTCGTTCACCACCAAGCGGGACAACCGCACCTACGTGAACGTGATGGTCGGCGACGACAACAAGACCAAGTAGGCCAACCGCCTTTCTCCGGTTCGCCTACGGGCTGAACCGGACTGACGAACCTAAGCGGGGAGTCCGGTCAGCAACCGGCTCCCCGCTTTCGTTTTGGGCCCCTTCAGAGGGCCGGGAGGCAAGGATATGTGCGCAGTTGACGTGACCCCCGTCGTCTCGACGGAGCGGCTGATCCTTCGCGGTCCGGTGACGACCGACGCGCCCGCGATCGCCGGCTTCGCCAACGACCTCAACGTGGCCGGGATGACCACGTCCATGCCGCATCCCTACGGCCTCCACGACGCCGAGGCGTGGATCCGCCGCGCGCAGGCCTGCGACTGGCTGGGCGAGGCCCGGTTCGTGATCGAGCACCGCAGCTTCGGCGTGGTGGGCCTGCTGGGCTTCGACCACAAGCGAAGCCTGCGCACCGAGATCGGCTACTGCCTGGGCCGCCCGTTCTGGAACCGGGGCTACGCCACCGAGGCGGTGCGCGGAGCCTTGCGCTGGGTGAAGCGCGACTGGCGCAGGTCGGTCGTGGTGGCCGGCCACTTCGCCGACAACCCGGCGGCCGGCCAGGTGCTCTGCAAGGCGGGCTTCCTCTACACCGGCGACGTGGAGCGCCGCCCCTGTGTGGCCCGCGGCGGCGCGGCGGCGCCCACGCGGATGATGGTGTGGCTGGCGTGAGGCTCGGTCGCAGCGCCCCCTCCACCACTTGGTGGTCCCCCTCCCCCGCCGACGCGGGGGAGGTCGAGGGCGACTGGGCCAAAAACCTCCCCCGCGCCCGGGAGAGGGGGGTCCGAAGGGTGGAGGGGCGCTGCCGCGCCTCGGTGGTTCGTGCTAAGGCCCTGACGCCATGAAATTCCTCGACGAGTGCAAGATCTACATCAAGTCCGGCGCCGGCGGCGGCGGGGCGGTGTCCTTCCGGCGGGAGAAGTACATCGAGTACGGCGGCCCGGACGGCGGCGACGGCGGCAAGGGCGGCGACGTCTGGATCGAGGCGGTCGAGGGCCTGAACACCCTGATCGACTTCCGCTACCACCAGCACTTCAAGGCCGAGACCGGCGTCCACGGCATGGGCCGCAACCGCCATGGGCACAACGGCGCCGACGCGGTGCTGCGGGTGCCGGTGGGGACCCAGGTGTTCGCCGAGGACAAGGAAAGCCTGCTGCTCGACCTGGACAAGGCCGGGACGCGCGTGCGCCTGCTGAAAGGCGGCAACGGCGGCTTCGGCAACACCCACTTCAAGGGCCCGGTGAACCAGGCGCCGCACTACGCCAATCCCGGCCAGGACGGCGAGGAGCAGTGGATCTGGCTGCGCCTGAAGCTGATCGCCGACGTGGGGCTGGTGGGCCTGCCCAACGCCGGCAAGTCGACCTTCCTGGCTGCCGCCTCGGCCGCCAAGCCGAAGATCGCCGACTATCCGTTCACGACGCTGGCCCCCAACCTGGGCATGGTCGACCTGTCGGTGGGCGAGCGGTTCATCCTGGCCGACATCCCCGGCCTGATCGAGGGCGCCAGCGAGGGCGCGGGCCTGGGCGTGCGGTTCCTGGGCCACGTGGAGCGGACCGCGACCCTGATCCACCTGGTGGACGGCACCCAGGACGACGTGGTGGAGGCCTGGAAGACGGTGCGCCATGAGCTGGAAAGCTATGGCGAGGAACTGGCCGACAAGACCGAGTTCCTGGTGCTCTCCAAGGTCGACGCCCTCGACAAGGAAGCCCGCAAGGCCAAGGCCAAGCAGTTGGCCAAGGCCTCCGGCGCCAAGGTGCGCCAAGTCTCCGGCGTGTCCGGCGAAGGGGTGACGGAACTGCTGCGCGAGGCCTATGCGCTGGTCCGTGAACGGAAGGGCGAGGCGGCCGCGCAGGCCATCGCCGACGGCGGCGAGGCCCCGGCGGACTGGGCGCCGTGACCGGCCTCGCCTCAGCGAAGCGGATCGTCGTCAAGGTCGGCTCGGCCCTGCTGGTCGGCCAGGACGGCGCCGACGCCCATTGGCTGGGCGCCTTCGCCGCCGACGTGGCGCGGCTGCGCGCGCGCGGCCAGCAGGTGCTGGTGGTCTCGTCCGGCGCGGTGGCGCTCGGCCGCCGGCGGCTGAAGCTGACGCGCCGCGCCCTGACCTTGCCCGAGAAGCAGGCCGCCGCCGCAGCGGGCCAGTCGGGGCTGATGCGCGCCTGGGAGGAGGCCCTGGAGCCGCACGGCATCGCCGCGGCCCAGGTGCTGCTGACCCGGGACGACACCGAGGTGCGCCGCCGCTGGCTGAACGCGCGGGCGACCGTCGAGACCCTGCTGGCCCTGGGCG
>NZ_DATMNA010000018.1:0-27023 GCF_035569475.1 Phenylobacterium sp. | reverse complement strand
ACGCCGGCACCGAGATGACCCGGGCCATGAGCAAGGGGGTCATGCAGGCCGATGGCTCCATCGCCCCGGAGGCCGTCATGGACGTCTCGGCGGTCGCCGACGCGGTGCTCTACATGGCCGGCCTGCCGCTGGAGGCCAACGTCCAGTTCATGACGGTCATGGCGACGTCCATGCCGTTCATCGGCCGCGGCTAGGAGCCGTCGGCGCCCTTGGGCGGAGCATCGCGCGCCCGCTAATTGTGCAGCGCAGCGTCATTGCTGCGACGCAATATAATTTCCATTGATCGGTACGGAATCGCCGGTAAAGGTCCTCGCAGGCGACAGGTCGACGTCAGTTTCCGACCGCCGCCTAAGAGGAACGCCGGTGAAAGGGGTTGTCATCAACCTCCATCCGGAAACCAGACCATGAACCGTATCGTCATCCTGGCGGCCGTTGCCGCCACCCTGCTCGCCGCGCCGGCCTGCGCCGCGGACTCCATCCGCATTTCGACCGCCGGCAAGTCGCCCGAGCAGCTTCGCGCCGAGGTGTTCAACGCCGCCCGCCGGGTCTGCGCCAGCGACATCGTCGGCTCCAGCTTCCCGCTCGACGAGATGCGCGCCTGCGTGACCCACACGGTCAGCGCCACCCTGGCCCAGATCCAGGACCCCGCCCTGAAAGTCGCGGCGCGCTGATCCCAAGCTAGTCCGCGAACTGCGGACTGCGCTTCTGCAGATTGGCCATCACGGCCTCGACCTGGTTGGCCGAGCCGATCAGTGCGCCCTGCTCCTTGCTCTCCGCGAGGAGGACGGCGTGCTGGTCGGCTTCGGCCGCCAGGTTGAGCAGGCGCTTGCCGGCGCGGATGGCGTGCGGGTTCTTGCCCGCGATCTCGGCCGCCAGCGCCAGGGCCTCGGCCCGCGGGTCGGCGCAGACGCGGGTCGCCAGGCCCATGGCCACGGCCTCCTCGCCCGAGAAGACGCGGCCGGTGTAGGTCAGCTCCCGGGCCACGTCGTCGCGCACCAGGCCGCGCATCAGCACCATGCCGGCCATGTCGGGGATCAGGCCCCACTTGATCTCCAGCACCGCCAGGCGCGCATCGGCCGCCACGTAGCGGAGGTCCGCGCCGAGGGCGAGCTGGAAACCGCCGCCGAAGGCCACCCCATGCACAGCCGCGATCACCGGCACGGGAATCTCCCGCCAGACCATACAGGCGTGCTGGGCCCGGTTCGATCCGCCCTCGGTGCGTTTCGGCGTCAGCAGGGCGTCGGTGGTCCGCTGCCCGCCGCCGCCCGAGGCCATCTGCTGGAAGGAGCCCATGTCGAGCCCCGCACAGAACGCGCGCCCCTCGCCGGACAGCACAACCGCGCGCACGCCGGCCTCGCCCTTCAGCCGCTCGCCGGCCTCGATCAGGGCCGAGAACATGGCGTCGTCGAGGGCGTTCATCTTGTCGGCGCGCACCAGCCGCACGTCGGCGACGCCGCCCTGGATATCCATCGTCACGCGATCGTTCATGGAAGGGCTCCGTCTCAGGCCGCGGTCAGGACGTAGCCGACGCGCGGGAAATGCACATGGATCAGGTCGAGCTCGCCGTCGTCGCGGGCCACGGTGATCCGCTCGGACGTCACCGCCACCAGCCGCCCCTCGATCGGGTCGCGGCCGTAGTCGTCGGCGCGGACGGCGACGGCGTCGCCCAGGCGAAGGGCGGAGGGATCGGCTGGACCGGCGGCCGGCGCCGTGGCCGGCGTGGACGCCATGGCGATCTTCAGGGCCTCGCCGCCGCTCATCTCGTTGCGGCGGCCGTGGCCCAGGGCCTTCACCCGCTCGCGCCAGCCCGCCGTCTTCGGCAGGCCGTCGAGCAGCTCGGCGGCGACGCCCGGCGCTGCGCGCCCGAGCCACCAGACGTTCATGTAGGCCGCGATGTCGGCCAGGGAAGGCGTTGATCCTCCTAGGAAATCGTTGCTGGCGAGGCCGCGCTCGATCCAGGCCGCGTGCGCCCGCCACTGGGCCCTCATGGGGACCGCCGCGGCCTTCATGACCGCCATGTCGAAGGGCCGGCCGGAGAGCTTCTCGCGGTCCTCGATGAAGGCCTTCGGAACCTGGTCGGCCGTCGCGCCGAACACCACCGCCACCGTGGTCTGGAAGAACAGCCGGTCGGCCCAGAGGTTGACCGCCCAGTCCGCGCCGCGGGCGACGGCGGGCTTGCGGTGCCGCGCCTCGAGCTCGGCCAGGATCACCTGGGTGTCGCAATAGACGTCGGCGCCGATCTGCATCACCGGAATGCGCCGATAGCCGCCGGTCAGCGGCGTCAGCTCCGGCTTCGGCATGATCACCGGCTGGATCACCGAGCGCCAGGACAGCGCCTTCACGCCCAGCATGACCCGCACCTTCTCCGAGAAGGGCGAGCTGTCGTAGTGGTGCAGGATGATCTCGTCGTTCATGACGCGAAGGTCTCCGAACCGGCCGGCGCATGGCGCGCCTGCGAGGCCTTGGCGGCCTGGAATCCGGGCCGCGCCTGCAGCCGGCCCCAATGGGCCGCGACGGCCGGCGTGAACTCCGCGTCGAGGCCGAGTTGGCCGGCCAGCAGCAGGGCGTAGCCCACGGAGATGTCCGCGGCGGTGAAGCGCCCGGCACAGAGCCAGTCGCGGTCCTGCAGCGCCCGGTCCACGGCGCGCAGCCTGGCCAGGAACCACTTGGCGTAGTCGTCGGCCACGACCTCGGCCTTGCCCGGCTCGAAGCGCCGGTAGCGCAGCACCAGGGTCTGCGGGAACGTGAGCGTCGCCTCGCCGAAATGCAGCCAGTTCAGCCAGGCGCCATAGGCGGGGTCGGCAACATCGACCGCCAGCGGGCTCGGCCCGTAGCGGGTGACCAGGTACTGCACGATGGCCGCGGACTCCGTCATGAGCGTCTCGCCATCCGCCAGCGCGGGGATCGTGCCCAGCGGGTTGACCGCCATATATTCCTTGGCGCGGTAGCGCGGCGGGAACGGCATCACCGTCAGGTCGTAGTCCAGGCCCAGCTCTTCCAGCGCCCAGAGCGGACGGAACGAGCGCGCGTCGGCGCAATGATAGAGCCGGATCAACGGACGCCCTTGAGCCATGGGACCAGCAGGGCTGTCACCTCGTCGGGCCGCTCCTGCTGGGTCCAGTGGCCGCAGCCGGGCAGGACGTGGACGCCGCGCAGGTCGGTCACGTGCTGGCGCATCATGGCGCCCGGGTCGGCGATGCGCCCGAAGCCGTTGAACGCCGGATCCCGGTCGCCGCCGATCAGCAGCGTCGGCATGTCCAGCTTGCGGCCCTTGAACTGCTGCAGCCACTCGAAGTCGCGCTCGTGGTTGCGATAGCGGCTGATCGGCCCGAAGAAGCCCGAGGCCGTGAATTCGCCCACGTAGTAGTCGAGGTCGGCCGCGGTCAGCCAGGCGGGGAACACCCCGGGGTCGACCATGCCCTCCAGCAAGGGCGCGCCGTGCTTCTTGATGGGCCAGGTCCCGGCCGGGGCGTCGCCGCTGGCGCCGTAGTAGAACTTGCGCAGGAAATCGCGCACGTCGGCCTCGGCTTCGGCCTCCGGCGGACCGACCTCCTGGAACCAGGCCTGGTAGAAGAACAGGCCCTTGTCGGTGAAGGCCTCGCGGAAGATGTCGGTGAACGGCCGGTTCGGCACGCCGGAATAGGCCACCGAAAGGCCGGCTGTCGCCTTGAACGCCTCGGGCCGGCTCAGCGAAGAGTTCCAGACGATCGGCGCGCCCCAGTCGTGGCCGATCAGGATCGCCGGCGCGTCCGGCTGCAGCGCCTTCGCAACCCCGGCCACGTCGGCGGTGATGTTCTCCATGCTGTAGGCGGCGATATCGCGAGGCTTGTCGGAACCGCCGTAGCCGCGAACGTCGATGGCCGCCGCGGTGAACCCCGCCTGCGCGATCGGCCCGAGCTGATGGCGCCAGCTATACCAGCTCTCGGGAAAGCCATGGACCATGAGGACCAGCGGCCCTTCGCCCTCGACAGCCACGCGGATCTTCGCCTGGCCGGCGTCCACCAGTTTGAAATCCGGGGTCTTGAACTGGTGCATTTCGCCTCTCTCCCTGAGGGTCGCCATGCTCCCCGCTGGGCGCCGCCGTGGCAAGGGTGACTTCGGGGAACCGTTGACCTGACCTCCCGGCGTGACAGCATCGCGCCATGACCCACGCCGCCAGCCGCTCCGTCGCCGGATCCACCGTCCTGATCACCGGCGCGGCCAGCGGCATGGGCCGGGCCACCGCCGAGGTGTTCGCCGCCGAGGGCGCCCACGTGGCCCTCACCGACATCGCCGCCGAGAGCGTCCGCGAGGTCGCCGACGACCTGGTGCACCGGGGCCTGAGCGCCGAGGCCTGGACCCTCGACGTCGCCGACGCCGCGGCCATCGAGGCCGTGATCGCCCAGGCGGCCGCGCGGTTCGGCGGCCTGGACATCGTGGTCAACAACGCCGGCGTCGGCGGCTTCGCAGCCATCGACGCGGCGAACTACGAGGCGATCTGGACCCGCGCGCTCGGCGTCATGCTGACCGCCCACCAGCGGATCGTCCGCGCCGCCCTGCCCTACCTGCGGAAGTCCGCCGCCCCGCGGATCGTCAACATCGCCTCCACCGAGGCCCTGGGCGCCACAGCCCGCGACAGCGCCTACGCCGCGGCCAAGGCCGGGGTCACCGGCCTCACCCGCGCGCTGGCCGTCGAGCTTGGGCCGGAGGGCATCACCGTCAACTGCGTCTGCCCGGGCCCGATCCTGACCGGCATGACCGAGGCGATCCCGCAGGCCGACAAGGAGACTTTCGCCCGGCGCCGCACGGCCCTTCGCCGCTACGGCCGCCCCGAGGAGGTCGCGCACATCACCCTCAGCCTCTGCCTGCCGGCCGCGTCCTACATCACCGGCGTCACCATCCCAGTGGACGGCGGGTTGATGGCCCGCAACGCCTAGATCAGGCCTCAGCCGCCCAGAAATATTCCCGCAAGCAAGCGCGGCCATTCGCCAGGCATTCGGCCGATCTGCTTTCAAAGGTCTCGGGCAGGGATCAAGATTTATTAATTCAGCGTCCCTAGGGTGCCGCGTGATTACGGACGACGAGCTCCGGAGCGAATAGATGCCGATTAGCCGAGCGACCAGCCTTTGGCGCAGCGCCGCCGATCATTTCGAGCCCGACGACGACGTCGACCCGAAGGCGCAGCGCCAACTGCGCGGCCAACTCGAACAGATCGACTACGCCGCCTACGCCGCCAACAAGAAGGTCCTGGGCGGCGCGATCGGCAAGGCCGAGGCCCAGCAGTTCGAGCGCCTGGCCCTGGCGACAGCGGTGGCCCGCACCCAATGGGTAGCCGCCTCGCTGGCGGCCACGGAGCGCGGCCACGCCCTGACCCGCGACCAGGTCGAGCACCTGGCCCATCTGCGCACCGCCTACGAAGAACTCACCGAGGTCTACGACGCCATGCGCCGGATGGTGGAGCGCGGCTACCTGACCTACGCCGGGCCCCAGGCTGCGGAGGACTGACGGTCCTTCCGGCTAGTCGCCCTTGAACTTCCCGGGCCGCTTCTCGCGGAAGGCGGCGATCCCCTCGCGATAGTCGGCGCTGCGGCTGGCCAGCAGGTACTGGTCGCGGTCCATGTAGATGCTGGCCTGGGCCGTCGCCGCGGCGATGGCGTTCACCGCTTCCTTGGTCATCCGCACGGGCAATGGCGGCAGGGCCGCGACCTTGTCGGCCCAGCGGCGGGCGGCCGCGAGCGCCGCGCCGGCTTCCACCACCTCGTCGGCGAAACCCCAGGTCAGGCAGCGCTGCGCATCGGCGGCCTCGCCGAACATCACGTACTGCTTGGCGCGCGACGGGCCCGCGAGCGCGACCAGCTTGGGAAGCGAGCGCCAGCTCATGTTCATCCCCAGCGGGACCTCCGGCAGCCGCATGTAGGCCGACGCGCCCATCACCCGGAAATCGCAGGAGACGGCGAGCGCACAGGCGCCGCCGATGCAGTAGCCCTCGATGGCCGCGATGGTCACCGCCTCGATCTCCTCCCAGGCCTTGCAGAGGTCGGGTCCCGCCATGATCGCGCGCCGCGCCTCCAGCAGGCTCGCCTGGCCTGCGCGCGCCTGGCTGGCCGACAGGTCCGCCCCGGCCGAGAAGTAGCTCTCCGTTCCGGTCAGGATCACCGCCAGGACGTCCGTGCGCAGGCGCAGTCGCCGCGCCACTTCGGTCAGCTCGGCCATCAGCTCGCCGTTCAAGGCGTTGCGGGCGTCCGGCCGGGCCAGCGCCACCTCGCAGACGGCCTCGCGCCGGGTGAGCGCGATGTGCGTCCAGCTCGCGTCGAACAGTTCGTCCATGGCGCCGCGCCTCCCAGGTGTCGCGCCACGATACACGAGGCGGCTTGCATGCCGAGCCGGGCGGGCGAACAATCGGCGCCATGAACAAGCTCGCCGCCTTGGCGCTCGCCGCCAGCCTCGCCCTCGCCGCCACGGCCCAGGCCGCCGGTTACCAGGCGCCCAGGAACGGCTTCGGCCAGCCGGACCTGCAGGGCGTCTGGACCAACGCCTCGCTGACGAGCCTGCAGCGGCCGGCGATGTTCAAGACGCTCACCCTCACCGAGGCGCAGGCCGCCGCCCTGGAGAAACGCCGCGCCGCGGCCCGCGCCCAGGCGGACAAGCCCACCGATCCGAACTCCGGCGCGCCGCCGTCGGGCGCCGACCCCGGCGGCTACAACGCCTCCTGGACCGATCCCGGCGTCAGCCTGGGACGCATCGGCGGCCAGGTGCGCACCTCCTGGATCGTCGAGCCGACCGACGGCCAACTGCCCTATTCCACCGCCGGCAAGGCCGCCTACGTCGAGGCGCTGCGCAAGGCGCGGAACAGCTGGGACGGGCCGGAAAACCGCCCGCTGGGCGAGCGCTGCATCCTGGGCTTCGGCTCGACGGCGGGGCCGCCGATGCTGAACGTCCTCTACAACAACAACTACCAGATCGTGCAGTCCAAGGATTCCGTGGCCATCTTGGTGGAGATGAACCACGACGTGCGCATCGTGCGCCTCACCGACAAGCGGCACCTGCCCGGTCACATGCGCCCCTGGATGGGCGACAGCGTCGGCTGGTGGGAGGGCGACACCCTGGTGGTCGAGACCACCAACTTCAATCCGGGCGAGAGCCTGCGGCCCTACTTCAGCAACTCGATCCTGCTTTCGCCCAACGCCAAGGTGACGGAGCGTTTCACCCGCGTCTCGCCGACCCAGATCCTCTACCGCTTCGAGGTCGACGACCCGGCCACCTACGGCCAGGTCTGGAAGGCGGAAATGCCGCTGAACGCCGCCAAGGGCCCGGTCTATGAATACGCCTGCCACGAGGGCAATTACGCCCTGCCCGGCATCCTGGCCGGCGCGCGCAAGGCCGACCGCGAGGGCCGGAAGATCGAAGAGGTCGACATCAGCGGCGGCTAGACCGCTCCCGAACGGCCCGCCGCGTCAAAACGCCGCTGAAAACGCCGGTTTGGGAGGAAGACCTTAACCTGCACTGGCGATGCTGGTCCCATGGCAACGCTGCACGCCACTCGGGACGCCGCCCGCGGACGAGCCCAAGGGCCGGGTTTCGACACCCTGCCCTTCCCCATGGCCGTCCTCGACGCGGAACTGCGCTTCGTGGAAGCCAATGCGGCCTTCGCCGAGCTTCTCGACGTGCCCGCCGCCAGCCTGGAGGGCGAGCCTCTGGGCCATCGCCTGCGTTCGGCGGCGACCGACGCGCCGTCCGGCGAGGGCGTGCAGACCTTCGGCTTCCAATGCTCCGACGGCCCGCGCTGGCTGCGCCTGGACCTCACGCCGCAGGACGACGGACGGACCCTGGCCATGCTGGTCGACGTCACCGGCGAGCGCACCGTGCTGGAGCGCATGAAGGCCGATTTCGCCGCCCGCGGCCGGCTGATGCACGCCGCCGAGGTCGGAATCTGGCGCTACGACCCGGACGCCGAACTCTACCACTTCCCGAGCGAGCTCGCGCTTGGCCACGGCGGCAATCAGGAGCCGGTTCCGCTCGCGATGCTGCAGCTCATTCAGCACCAGGACGACCGCGCCATCGACGACGAGATCCGCGAGCGCCTGACCCGTGAAGAGGGCACGGCCGAAGCCGACATGCGCTATCGGACCGGCGACGGCGGCTGGCGCGTCCTGCGCGTGCTCTACCGTTCGGGCCGCAAGCTGAAGTCGGGCCGCTACGAGATGTACGGCCTCAGCCAGAACGTCACCGACCTGGCCCAGGCCCGGGACGAGGCCAACGCCAGCGCCAGGCGCCTGAAGCTTTCGCTGGCCGCCGCGCGCGCCGGGGTGTTCGGCTACGACTACGCCAAGGGCGAATATTGGCTGTCGCAGGAATTCCGCGACCTGATGGGAAAGGTCGCGATCGAGGCGGCCTCGTCCGCCGAGGACCCGCGGGTGATCTTCCACCCCGACGACCGCGACACCATGCGCTCGCTGGGCCAGGCCAGCATCGACGCTGGCCAGGCGGTCTCCAGCGACGCCCGCGTGCTTCGCCCGGAGGGCCCGGTGTGGGTGCGGATCTATTGGCAGACCGAATGCGACGCCTCCGGTGCGCCGGTTCGCGGCGTCGGCCTGCTGCTGGATATCGACGAGCAGAAGCGCCAGGAGCTGGCGCTCACCGAGGCGCGCCTGCTGGCGGAATCGGCCACCGCCTCGAAATCGAGCTTCCTGGCCTCGGTCAGCCACGAAATCCGCACGCCGATGAACGGCATCGTGGGCGTACTCAACCTGCTCAAGCGCGAAGGCCTCAGCGCCGAAGGCCGCGACCTGCTGGGCGAGGCCTTGGCCTGCAGCGACATGCTGGCCCAGTTGATCGACGACGTGCTGGACTTCTCCAAGATGGAGGCCGGCAAGCTGGACGTGACGCCGGCGCCCACCGATCCGGCCGCGGTGATGGCCAGCGTGGTGGCCCTGTTGCATCCGCAGGCCGACAGCAAGAACCTCTATCTGCGCGCCAGCGCCGAACCGCAGGCCTGGGACGGCGGAGGCTGGGCGATGGTCGACCCGATCCGCCTGCGCCAGTGCCTGTTCAACATCATCGGCAACGCCGTCAAGTTCACCGAGACCGGCGGCGTCGAGGTGCGCATGACCGCCAACGGCTCGGGCGCGGCCCGCAAGCTGCGCGTCGAGGTGCAGGACACCGGCGTCGGCGTGCCGGACGACGCCAAGGACGCCCTCTTCGACCGCTTCCAGCAGGCCCATTCAGGCCCCGACCGCAAGTTCGGGGGCACCGGCCTGGGCCTGGCCATCTCACGCAACCTCGCGCGGATGATGGGCGGTGACATGGGCTTCGAGAGCGCCGAGGGCCTGGGCTCGGTCTTCTGGTTCGAGATCGACGCGCCGCCCGCCGAGGCGCCGGCCCACGCCCCCAAGGCCGAGGGCGGCGAGGCCCCCCTGGCCGGCTTGAAGGTGCTGATCGTCGACGACAACCGCACCAACCGCCTGGTGGGCCTGAAATCGCTGGAGGCGCTGGGCGCCGAGGCCGAGACCGCCGACAGCGGCGAGGCGGCCATCGCCGCGGCCGTGCGCGGCGGCTATGACCTGATCCTGATGGACGTGAACATGCCCGGCATGGACGGCCTGGAGGCCACCCGCCGCATCCGCGGCCTAGGCTCGCCGCAGGCCGACGTTCCCGTGGTCGCCCTCACCGCCGACGTCATGACCCACCACCAGGCGGCCTATCACGCCGCGGGGATGAACGGCTTCGTGCCGAAGCCCTTCTCGCCCAGCCAACTGCTGGGCGAGATCCTGCGGATCGCCGGCTGAGTTATCTGCCGTCCGGCGAGAAGGCCAGCAGCACGTTCACCGGGTTGCCGCCGGTGTTGGACGCCCCCAGGAAGCCGCTCATCGTATAGACCATGCCGCCGGCGATGGCCGGGCCCATGCCGTCGATGCTGCCGCCCGGCTGGCCCTTCACCTGGTTGACGGTGTCGTAGGTCTGGGCGGTCGTCGAGAAGGCCCAGATGATCTTGCCGGTCGCCGGATCGTAGGCCCGGAACCAGCCGTCCATGGTGCCGGAGAACACCGCGCCCGGCATCACCGAGGGCGCCGCCGACTGCGCCCGGACGCAGGCGCCCTTGGCGTAGTCGTGGCTGCGGTCGCCCGCATAGTGGCAGGGCGCGACCGGCGCGGGCGTCCGCCACAGGACCTTGCCGCTGGCCGGATCGAGGGCGTAGAGGCCCGGCTGGGCGGGCGAGGGCTTGTCGCCGGTGATCCCCGCGCCCGAGGGCCCGGCAAGCTCGTCGAACAGGTTGATCACGTCGGAATTGGCCACATAGAGCCGCTTGCCGTCGGCGGCCATGCCCCACTCGATCCCGCCGAGGGCCGAGCCGCCGCCGACCTTGGTATGCCAGAGCAATTTGCCGCTGTCGGGATCCATGCCGTAGGCGACCCCGGACTTCTGGCCGGCGAGCAGGACCTGCTTGCCATTGGCCAGGGTGAAGAGGATCGGCGATGCGCCGAAGTCGTAGTCCGGGCCCACGGGCGTCGGGCAGTTGGGCACGTTCGCCTGCCCCTCGCAGCCCAGGATGAAATTGTCCTTCTCCGTGACCTGGTTCGACCAGCGGATCCTGCCGGTCTTGGTCTCGATGGCGACGATGGCGTCGGCGCCCTTGGTGGGCTCATCGGTGTAGCTGTCGCCGGTGGCCACGTAGACCAGGCCGCGCTTGGCGTCGACGGTCGGCGCCGACCAGATCGCGCCGCCCGCCGGGCCCTGCATCATCACGCCCGCCGAGTTCTTGCGGGTCGGGTGCAGCGGCTCGCCGATGACATAGGTCTTCCACTGGATCTTGCCGGTGGCGAGGTCGAGCGAGACCACCGAGCCGCGGAAGCTGCAGCATGGATAGTTGGGCTGGCGCGCTGCGCCTTCCTCGCCCGAGGTCAGGGGCACGAACAGTTGGTCGCCGGCGACGACCGGCGCGCCGGTGATGCCGCCGACCGGATTGGTCTCGAGCTGGCCCGAGCGCCAGATCTCCTTGCCGGTCTGGGCGTCGATGGCGCGGACCACGCGGGTGCGCTCGCCGACGAAGGTCGCCCAGCCGCTGGGCGAGACGCTGCTCTTCACCACCATGGGCGTGGTGCGCGACGAGACGCCGTCCAGCACCCAGTGGACGCAGCCGGTCTTGGCGTCGAGCGCATAGAACTTGCCCGAGCGGTTGGTGATGAACAGCCAGTCGCCGATCACCGTCGGCATGGAGCCGCCGGTCATGGCGAACGCCCACTTCACCTTCAGCCTCGGCACGTCGGCGGCCGTCAGGCCCGGGTTTCGCTGGAAGCGGCTGGAATTGGCGTCGAGGCCGACGCTGGTCCAGTCGGTGGCCGTCGCGCGGATCGGCGGCGTAGCCGCGCACATCACGTCGACGCCGCGGCTGGCGGCCGACGCCACGCGCGCGCCGCCCGGCTGCGGATGGCCCTCGGGCGCGGCCTGCGGCGTCGCCAGATAGGCGGCCACCGCGGCCTTGTCGGCGTCGGAAAGGCCCTGGGCCATGGGCGCCATGACGCCGGTGGTCAGGGCCTGGAGGATCTGCGCCGGCTGGTAGGTCGACAGCGTGACCCGGTTCGGCGCGCGGTTGATCGCCGGCTCATGGCAGGATTTGCAACGCGCGCTGAAGATCGCCTCGCCGTTGGCCGGCTCAGGCCCCTGGGCGACCGACGACAATGGCGTGGCCAACAGCGACGCACCCAACGCAGCGACCGCCGCCCAAATCCAAGCCTTCATCCGTCGCTCCCCAAACCGGTTTTTCCAAACCTACCCGGCGCCGGGGGGCGATAACAAGCAGACCCACGGTTGCGTTCAGCTTCCCTTCAGATCACGCCGCGCCATAGTGAGGCCGGGATTTCGCGGTTCTGTAACCCTGGAGCCTTAGCCTCCTTGAGATCGCAAAGAGCGTCAGACATGCGCCACAGCCGACCCAAGCGAGCGTTCTTCACGGCCGCCACGGCCTTGCTGGCGGCCTCGGCCACGTCCGTGGCCGACGCCCAGAGGCCGCCCAGCGCCCACGACCTGGCGCTACTCAACCGGATCACCTGGGGCCAGTCGGCCAGCGCGGCCGACAGCCTTCAGAAGCTGGGGCCTCGCGCCTGGCTCGACCGCCAGCTCCGCCCACAGGCCAGCGACCGCCCGCCGGCCGAGGTCCAGGCGCAGATCGACGCCCTGCCGATCAGCCGCACGCCGATGGCCGACCTGGTGGTGCAGATGAACGCCCAGATCCAGGCCGCCAACAAGCTCACCGACCCGGACCAGAAGAAGCTGGCCCAGCAGGCCTACCAGCAGGGCATGACCGACCTGGGCAGGCAGGCCGCCACCCGCGAGCTGCTTCGCGATCTCTATTCGCCCGACCAGCTTCAGGAGCAGATGACCTGGTTCTGGCTGAACCACTTCAACGTCCACATGTACAAGCGCGACGTCCGCGCCATGGTCGGCGATTACGAGGACCAGGCGATCCGGCCTCGCGCGCTCGGCAAGTTCCGCGACCTGCTGGAGGCCACGCTCAAGCACCCCGCCATGCTGCGCTACCTGGACAACGACCAGAACGCGGCGAACCACATCAACGAGAACTACGCCCGCGAGATCATGGAGCTGCACACCATGGGCGTGGGCTCCGGCTACAGCCAGAAGGACGTGCAGGAGCTGGCGCGAATCCTGACCGGAGTCGGCGTCGACCTGTCGCCCGATCCGCCCAAGCTGAAGGCCGCCTACCAGCCGCTGCTGGTCCGGGCCGGCCTCTTCGAATTCAACCCCAACCGCCACGACTTCGGCGACAAGGTCTTCCTCGGCCACGTCATCAAGGGCTCCGGCTTCGGCGAGGTCGAGCAGGCGCTGGACATCATCGCCCGCGAGCCGGCCACCGCGCACCACGTCTCGGCCCAGATGGCCGCCTACTTCATGGGCGACGACCCGCCGCCGGCCATCGTCGACCGCATGGCCAAGGCCTTCCAGCGCTCCGACGGCGATATCGCCGCCACCCTGCGCGTGCTCTTCGCCAGTCGCGAGTTCGACGCCTCGCTCGGCAAGGCCTTCAAGGACCCGATGCACTTCGCGGTCTCGGCCGTGCGGCTGGCCTATGACGACCGGGTGATCCTCAACGCCACGCCGATGCAGAACTGGCTCAACCGGATGAGCGAGGGCCTCTACAACCACGAGACCCCGGACGGCTACGCCATGACCTCCGCGGCCTGGGACGGCCCCGGCCAGATGGCGGTGCGTTTCGAGATCGCCCGCCAGATCGGCTCCGGCTCGGCCGGGCTCTTCAAGGCCGACCAGCCCCAGGCCAAGGACCAGCCGGCGTTTCCGCAACTGCAGAACGCCCTCTACTACAAGGCGGGCCTCGACCAGTCGCTGGCGCCCGCCACCAGGTCGGCCCTCGGCCAGGCGGGATCGCCGCAGGACTGGAACACGCTGTTCCTGTCGTCCCCGGAGTTCATGCGCCGATGACCCTCCACCGCCGCCATCTGCTGAAGTTGGGCGCCGCGGCCGCGCCCACCCTGGTCGCCGGCCGCGTCTGGGCCGCGCCGCAAGCCTCGACCCGGCTCCTGGTGGTCTTCCTGCGCGGCGCCTATGACGCCGCCAATGTGGTGATCCCCACGGGCAGCGACTTCTACTACCAGGCCCGCCCGACCCTCCACATCGCCAGGCCCGATCCGGCCAATCCCGACGCGGCCCTGCCGCTCGACGCCGACTGGAGCCTGCACCCGGCGCTGAAGGACACCCTCTATCCGCTGTGGAAGGCCGGCCAGGTGGCCTTCGTGCCGTTCGCCGGCGCGGGCGACGACCTGTCGCGCAGCCACTTCGAGACCCAGGACACCATCGAGCTCGGCCAGTCCCTGCAGGCCTCGCGCAACTACGGCTCCGGTTTCATGAGCCGCCTGTCGGCCACCCTCAGCGGCGCCGAGCCGATCGCCTTCACCGACCAGCTTCCCCTCACCTTCCGGGGCGGCAGGCCGATCCCGAACGTCGGCGTGGGCGCGGTCGGCAAGCCGGGCGTCGACGACCATCTCGCGACCCTGATCGAGCAGATGTACCAGGGCCAGCCGCTGGGGCCCTCGGTCGCGGAGGGCTTCCAGGTGCGGAACGAGGTCTACCGCTCGATCTCGGCGGAGATGGTGGCGGCCAACCGCGGCGCGGTCTCGCCCAGGGGCTTCGAGCTTTCGGCCCGCCGCATCGGGCGGCTCATGAAGGCGAACTACAACCTGGGCTTCGTCGATATCGGCGGCTGGGACACCCATGTGAACGAGGGCGCGGCGCAGGGCTACCTGGCCGGACGTCTGGGCGAACTGGGCCGAGGCCTCGCGGGCTTCGCCGACGAGATCGGGCCGGACGCCTGGAAGGACACCGTGGTCGTGGTGGTTTCCGAGTTCGGCCGCACCTTCCGCGAGAACGGCGACCGCGGCACCGACCACGGACATGGCAGCGTCTACTGGGTGCTGGGGGGCGGGGTGAAGGGCGGCCGGCTGGCCGGCGAGCAGGTCCAGGTCGTCGATTCGACCCTGAACCAGAACCGCGACTACCCCGTGCTCACCGACTACCGCGCCCTGATCGGGGGCCTGTTCGGGCGGATCTACGGCCTGAACGAGGGCCAGCTCGGCCAGGTCTTCCCGGGCGCTGCGCCGAAGGACCTGCAACTGGTCTAGGCGACGGGCGCCTTCTCGCTGACGGCCTTCAGGCTCGCGAGGCCCTCGGCGAACTGCGGGCCCACCATCTTGTCCATCGGGAAGACCATGTGCATGAGACGGGTGACGAAGGTGGTCGGCCCGTACATGGCCCAGGTCACCTTCGTCCCGCCGCCCTGCGGCTCCAGGGTGAACTCGGCGGTGTTGTGCGCGGTCATGGGCTTGGTGAAGTCGAGCTTGATGACGACCTTCGAGGGCGCGTCCGACTGCACGATCTCCATGCTGCCCGAACCCGATTTCTTGCCGACCCACCCATAGCCGGCGCCCTTGCCGCTGCGCGGACCCGAAAAGGTCTTGGCCATGTCGGCGTCCATCTTCTCGAAGGGCGACCAGTCGGTCCAGGCGTGGAAATCGTTGATGTGCGGGAAGATCGCCGCCGCGGGGGCGTCGATCACCGTCGAGCGTTCGACGCGGAAGGTGTCGGCCATGGTCCTCAGCTCCTGCTCCGTGGGTGTCGTAGAGATGCCCGGCTGGAAGACGCCGCGACGTCGGCGACGCCGACACCGCAGGCAAATATTCCGCGCTACCTGTCCACCGAGGTCAAGCCGGCTTGCGCGACGCACGAGGCGGTCCAATAGTCCGCCGCCGCTGCTGGAACCGGCGCATCGGGGAAACCAATGATCAGACATCTGAAGTCCGCCGCCTTGGCGGCGAGCGCCGTCCTAGTCGCGAGCGCGGGCGGCGCGCAGGCCGCCACCTACGCCCTGGATCCGACGCCTTCGACCGTCGCCTGGGGCCACTACGACGCGGCCGACAAGCCGGTCCTGACGGTCAAGTCGGGCGATACGGTCGTGGTCCGCACCCTGCTCACCAACAACCCGACGGGCCTGGAGCGCAACGGCGTGCCGCCCGATCAGGTCGAGGCCGCCCTGCGCGACGTCTACGCCAATGTGCCCGCCTCAGCCCGCGGCCCCGGCGGCCACATCCTGACCGGCCCGGTCGCCATCGAGGGCGCCGAGCCCGGCGACACCCTGGAGATCCGGATCCTGAAGATCGATCTGGCGATTCCCTACGCCTACAACGGCTTCCGCTACGGCGCCGGCATCCTGACCGATGACTTCCCCTACGCGCGGACCAAGATCATCCCCCTGGACCGCGACAGGATGGTCGCCCGCTTCGGGCCTGGGATCACCCTTCCGCTGCACCCGTTCTTCGGCAGCATGGGCGTGGCCCCACCGCCGAGCTTCGGTCGCTACGATTCCACGCCGCCCACGATCAATGGCGGCAACATGGACAACAAGGAGCTGGTCGCCGGCTCGACCGTCTTCCTGCCGGTTCATGCCAAGGGCGGCCTTTTCGAGGTCGGCGACGGCCACGCCGGCCAGGGCAACGGCGAGGTGGACGTCACCGCCATGGAGACCTCCCTGGTCGGGACCTTCCAGTTCGTGCTGCACAAGGGCGAGGCCTCGCCCTATCCGCGCGCCGAGACGCCGACCCACTTCATCGCCATGGGCTTCGATGACGACCTGTCGATCGCCGCTCACAAGGCGGTGCGCAACATGGTCGACTTCCTGGTGGCCGCGAAGGGCATGAGCCGGGACGACGCCTACATGCTGGTCAGCGTCGCCGGCGACGTCGACGTCACCGAGCTGGTCGACCGCAACAAAGGCGTCCACGTGATGATGCCCAAGGCGATCTTCGCGAAATAGCGGCTTGCCAGGGGGACGCCTGGGGCGTCCCATTCCGCCGAAGCGACGGCGCGGGCCAACCGCGCCGGCACGCCACAGGAGGAGCCTGAAGGATGGACGGATCCGTCGACCTGAAGCGCGAGGCCCACGCCCGCGCCTACGCCGAGCCGCTGGAGACCCTGAACCCGGCCCAGCCGGACCTCTTCGCCACTGACGCCATGTGGCCCTATTTCGATCGGCTGCGCGAAGAGGCGCCGGTGCACTACACGCCGGAGAGCGACTACGGCCCCTTCTGGTCGGTCACCCGCTACAACGACATCATGGCCGTCGACACCAACCACCAGGTGTTCTCCTCGGCCGACGGAATCACCCTCCAGAGCCTGGAGTCCAAGGCCGAGATGGCCAAGCGCCCGACGCGCTCCAGCTTCATCTCCATGGACCCGCCCAAGCACGACGTTCAGCGCCGCACCGTCAGCCCGGTGGTGGCGCCGTCGAACCTGCAGAACATGGCGCCCACCATCCGCGAGCGCGCCGGCGTGATCCTCGACGCCCTGCCGATCGGCGAGACCTTCGACTGGGTGGACCTGGTCTCGAAGGAACTGACGGCCATGACGCTGGCCACCCTCTTCGACTTCCCCTTCGAGGAGCGGCGCAAGCTCACCTACTGGTCGGACATGATGACCAACGCCCCGGGCTTCGGGCCGGTGAAGAGCTGGGACCACAAGCGCGAGGAGCTGGACGTCTGCTTCGCCGCCTTCCGCGAGCTGTGGAACGAGCGCATCGCCGCGCCGCCGAAGTTCGACCTGATCTCGATGCTCGCGCACGGCGAGGCCACCCGGGACATGGACGTCCACGAATTCAACGGCAATCTGGGGCTGCTGATCATCGGCGGCAACGACACCACCCGGAACACCATCTCCGGCTCGGTCTATGCGCTGAACAAGAACCCCGACCAGTACGACAAGCTGCGCGCCGCCCCCTCGCTGATCGCGTCGATGGTCTCGGAGACCATCCGCTGGCAGACCCCGCTGGCCCACATGCGGCGCACGGCGACGCAGGACTTCGAGCTCGGCGGCAAGACCATCCGCGAGGGCGACCTGGTGGCCATGTGGTACGTCTCGGGCAACCGCGACGACCGCGTCATCGCCGACCCCAACGCCTACATCATCGACCGCGAGCGGCCGCGCACCCACCTGTCGTTCGGCTTCGGCATCCACCGCTGCGTCGGCAACCGCCTGGCGGAGCTGCAGCTCACCATCATCTGGGAGGAGATCCTGGCCCGCTTCCCGCAGATCGAGTTGGTGGAAGAGCCTCAGCGCACCCACTCGGTGTTCGTGAAGGGTTACGAGACGCTGCCGGTGCGGATCCCGCGCAGAGCCTAGCCGCCGGCGGATCGGCTCAGCACGAAGCCCGCCGCCGCGCCGGCCAGCAACAGCCTCGCCGCATAGCCGGCGCAATGCGCCACGGTGATCCTGGCGTCGATCTTCACGAAGAGATTGTTGACGATGATCACGACGGGCGGCCCGGCCAGCCAGGCCAGCGCGCCCACCCCCAACCCGGCGGCGACCGAGCGCACGTTGGCGATCGCGCAGAGGCTCACGACCGCGGCGGTCATCACATAGCCCAGCCCTGACGCCCAGATGATCGCGCCGCGGCTCCTGCCCTCGCGGACACTCTCGCGCCAGACCTCGGGATAGCGGTTATAGGCGTTGTGGAACAGGACACCCATGAACAGCCAGTCGGTGAGCGATCCCACGGTTCCAGCCACAACCACGGCCGCGATCAGCATCCACATGGCCCCGCTCCCTGGCCGTCAGGAGCAGCGTAGCACGCTCGCGTAGAACGCCTCTATTTTCCCGCCGCCTCGAACTTGAAGGCCAGGTAGCGGAAGGTCCCGCCCTTGGGCGTCACCTGATGCGGCGCGCCGGCCGGAATCCAGAGAATGTCGCCGGGGCCGAGCTGATACTCGCGGCCGCCGGTGATCGTCCCGCCGCGGAACTCGCCGGGCGCGATCTGGCGATTGCCCGCCACCGCACCGCCGACCCGCGCGGTCGCGTGGCCGGCCTGGACCACAAACTGGTCGTTGAGGTGGCTGTGCAACTCCACCTCGCCGGGCCGATCGCGGCGCGCCGCCAGGAGGGTGGTCCCCGGACCTGTGGGCGCCGGCGCCGTGATCACGCCCTCCTTCAGTTGCGCCGTCAGGGCCTGAAGTTGGGCGGCCGAGGCATAGATGCCCTCGCCCGCCGGGTGGGCGACTGCGCCGCCGGAAAGCACAGACGCGGCCACGACGATTGGGACGAAGGCGAGGTGACGGACCATGCGGCGCTCCAAGGACAAGGACGACGTCATCATCAGATGGCGCGCTTCCGCCGACAAACGAAAACGGCCCCCGCGCGGGCAGGGACCGTTGAACGCGGCGCCGATCTAGAAGTCCTCGGCCGCCTAACCTCCCAGCGCCGCGTGCGCCGGCTCCGTGGGTCGCAGCCGACTCATGTTCACGAACTCGCCGGCCCGGAAGCGTCGAAAGTGTTCGTTGATGGCGGCCCCGGAGTCCGCGACGAACGGACCGTGCTGGATCAGCCGCTCGCCGGTCGGCTCTCCGGCATAGAGCACGAGCCGAGCGCCGCCCTCCGTCGCCTCCAGGACCATATCCGTCGCGTCCGAAGGCCCGAACCAGCCCGTCTGGCCGGCCGAGATCGTCGAGCCGCCCACCCGCACCGCGCCCTCGATCACGTAGACGAAGCCGTTGTACGAGGCCGGCAGGTCCTGCTGGAAGGCGGCCTCAGGCTCCAGCTTGAGATCGATCATGGTGACCGGGACCCGGTTGGCGGTCGTGGACGTGGTCGCGCCTGAGGCGCCGCTGTACAGGCGCGCCTCGGCGCCGGGCCGACGGATGACCGGCGCCCGGTCCCGCGGGATGATCTGGAAGCGCGGCGGCAGGTTTCGGTCGGAGGCCGGCAGCGCGATCCAAAGCTGCAGGATCCGCGTTCGCCCCTCCGCCTCGACGGCTTCGTTGTGGATGATCCCCCGGCCCGCCGTCATCCAGACCACGTCCCCGGCCTCCATCGGGCCCTCGTCCCGATCGAACAGGCCGCCCTCGAGAATGAGCGTCACCGTCTCAAGCCCGGCATGGGGATGGGCGCCGCCGATGGTGCGGCGAACCGGGATGTCCAGGCGGTCGTCCATCAGGAGGACGAAGGGATCGCTGGCCGCGAGCGCTGTCGGACGCACGACCTCCACGGCCGTGTGGCCCTCGCCGATGAATCCGGGCTCGGGCGCGGGGGTCGTGTCGATGCGTGAAATGAGGCGGGGCATGGCGGCTATCCAGTATCGTTTAGTAACCGAGGCTGGATATGTTCCCCCACCCGTGCGCCCGCAAGCAGGCACAGTCCTGATACCGGCCAGATCGCCCCCGCCGTTCTGCGCCGGCGCGCCCGCGGATCTCATCGCGCATGAACGGCCACCCTTCCGGACAAGGGAAGGATGGGATGCAAACGGCGCCACTACCCGCCGCGCCCGGCCAGACCTATCTGCAGCCGCGGCTTTGAAACGGATCGGAGGGCGCCGTGGCGCTGCCATCGCTCAGACAGCTTCAGTATCTGGTCGCGCTCCATGAACACCAGCACTTCGGACGAGCGGCCGAGGCCTGCAACGTGACCCAGTCGACGCTTTCGGCCGGCCTGAAGGAGCTGGAGGCCGTGCTCCGGATGCGCCTGGTCGAACGCAACCGAAGAAACGTCGTCTTCACCCCCGTCGGGCTCACCGTCGTCAGGCGCGCCGACGACCTGCTTCTGCGGGCGAGAGACCTTTCCCTCGTTCGCGACGGCAATGCCGCGACGCCATCGGGAACCCTGCGGCTGAGCCTGATCCCGACGATCGCGCCCTTTCTCCTCCCCGGCATCCTGCAATCGGTTCGGGCGGCCTATTCCGACCTGCAACTGCAGATCCATGAGGAGATGAGCCACGAAGGCTGCGCGGGCCTGTCGAGCGGGACACGGGACTGCATGCTGCTGGCGCTGCCGTTCGACTGCGGCGACTTCGAATACGCCCCCATCTTCGACGACCCCATCGTGGTGGCGATGCACCGGGACGATCCCCTGGCGAACCTGTCCGCCGTCCAGCCTGACGACTTGCCCACCGACCGGCTGCTCCTCCTGCGTGAGGGCCACTGCCTGCGCGACCACGCCCTGCGTGCGTGCCGGCGCTCCACGGGCGCCGCGCCGGGCGCATCGCTCCCCACGCTGATCCAGATGGTGGACGCCGCGATGGGCGTCACCCTGCTTCCCGAGATGGCCGTGGACTCCGGCCTGCTCGAAGGGACGAACGTCGTGGTGCGGCCCCTCTCGTCAGAAGACGCCTGGCGGACGATAGCCTTTGCCTGGCGGCGCAACAGCCCGCGGAGCGAGGCCTACGGCGCGTTCGCAGCCATGATCGAAGAGGCCTGTCGTCGGAAGAAATGGTCGGGGCTGGCAGCCTCGGCGCTGGACGATCGCCTCGCTCACGCTTGATCGAGAAAACCGATTACTAAAAGAAAATCAATTCATTTTCCAAGTTAACAGCACCGACCTAGCTAGGGACCGAATTCATCCCGCAGTTGAGGTTAGGTCATGAAGATTGGAATTTACTTGGCAGTGCTTCCGGCGCTGGCCCTCACCGCGAGCATCGCCGCCGCCCAACCGGCGAACCTTACCCGAGACACAGGCGCCCCCGTCGGCGACAACCAGAACTCCAAGACCGCCGGAGCGGACGGCCCAGTCCTGCTCGAAGACATGAACCTCATCGAGAAGCTGGCGCGCTTCGATCGCGAGCGGATCCCGGAGCGGGTCGTCCACGCGCGCGGCACCGGCGCCGAGGGCGTGTTCGTCGCGAGCACGGACTTCTCCCAGTTCACGCGCGCGTCGGTCTTCGCGCAACCGGGCAAACAGACCCCGGTGTTCGTCCGCTTCTCCACCGTGATGAACTTCCGCGGCTCGCCGGAAGCGGCCCGTGACCCGCGGGGCTTCGCCGTCAAGTTCTACACCGACCAGGGCAACTGGGACATCGTCGGCATCAACGAGCCGATCTTCTTCATCCGCGACGCCATCAAGTTCCCGGACTTCGTGCACGCCAACAAGCCGTCGCCCGTCACCAACATGCAGGACCCGAACAGGGCGTTCGACTTCTTCTCGCGCGTGCCTGAGTCCACGCACATGCTGACGATGCTCTACACCGACACCTACGGCCAGCCGTCGAGCTATCGCACGATGGACGGCAACGGCGTTCACGCCTTCCGCCTGGTGAACCGCGAGGGAAAGACGGTCTTCGCCAAGTTCCACTGGAAGTCCCAGCAGGGCATGCGCGGCATGACGCTGGAGGAGGCCAGGGCCGCGGACACCAGCTACGCCACGCGCGACCTCTACGACAGCATCCGCCAGGGGAATTTCCCGAAGTGGGACCTGATGGTTCAGATCCTGACGCCCGAGCAGGCGGCGAACCTTCCGTACGACGCCTTCGACGATACGAAGACCTGGGACGGGGTTCCGGAAACCAAGGTCGGGACCATGACCCTGAACAAGGTTCCCGAGAACTTCTTCAACTCCACAGAAGAATCGGCGTTCTGCCCGTGCGAGCTGGTTCCGGGGATCGAGCCGTCCCCCGACAAGATGCTGCAGGGCCGCCTCTTCTCCTACGCGGACACCCAGCGCTACCGCGTCGGCACGAACTACATGGATCTGCCCGTCAATCGGCCGCGCATCCCGGTCAGAAACAACAATATCGATGGCGCGATGCAGTTCCTGCCGCAACAGGGCGAGGTGAACTACGAGCCCAACACCTCGCCGACGCTGCCGGTCGAGCAGACGGAGTACCGGTATAGCCAATACCCGGTCTCCGGCGTGACGCAGCAGCGCAAGGTCGACAAGGAAGATAACTTCCGCCAGGCGGGCGAATTCTACCGCAGCCTGAGCAGGCACGACCAGGACAACCTGATCAAGAACCTAGCGTCCGATCTTGGCGCGGTCGCCAATCCCGAGATCCGCCGCACCATGGTGAGCCACTTCTACCAGGCCGACGCGGACTACGGGACGCGCCTCGCCAAACTCGTCAACGTCGACATCGCGAGCCTGCGGCGGCCTTAAGGGCGCCGCGAACGGCCAGTTCCAATCGGATATCGATCATGCGCACTCTGAGATTGATCTGCGCGGCGAGCTTCGTCGCCCTGGGGCTCTCAAGCCCCGGGGCGCAGGCCGCGCCGGCGCTCCCCGAGCACTACAAGGAACTCTACTTCGACGCCGCCCGGGCAGGCCGGACCGACCTGCTGGGCGGGATGATCGCCGACGGGGCGCCCGTGGATGAGGTCGACAGCCACGGCTACACGGCCTTGATCCTGGCCGCCTACGACGGACAGAGGCAGACCGTGGAATTCCTCATGGCCCGGGGCGCGGACCCCTGCGCCTCCGACCTCAGGGGGAACAGCGCCCTGATGGGCGCGGCCTTCAAGGGCGAGACCGAGATCGCGGACCTGCTGGTCCGGCGCTGCGACGTCAACGCCACGAACAAGGTGGGCCAGACCGCCGCCATGATGGCCAGCCTGTTCGGCCGGGAGGACGTCCTGCGCCTGCTCGTGCGCCACGGAGCCCGGCTGGACATCAAGGACGCCTCCGGCCGCACCGCCGCCGACGTAGCGCGCGAGCAGGGCAATTCGACAATGGTGGCCCTGATCGGACAGCTATCCGGCGCGGCGCATCCTGACGCGTCGCCACCGGTGCTTGACGCATCGATCGGCCAGGACGGCTCCGGATCCGCCTCCGCCGGCGGTCAGGGTCCTGGGCGCTGACAGCCGTTCAGCAGGCCCTGGCTCCAAGCACCTTGCAGATCGCGGTCGTCAGTTGGGCGAGCTCGCCGCGTGAAATCGTGAAGGGCGGCGTCAGGTAGACCACCTTGCCCATGGGGCGGATCCAGACGCCTTCCGCGGCGAAGCGGGCGCAGAGCGTCGCCACATCCACGGCTTCCGCGAACTCCACCACGCCGATCGCGCCGCGCACGCGGACTCCGACCACCCCAGGCGCCGCCCGGCAAGGCGCAAGCCCGGCCTCCAGCCCCGCCGCGACCGCGGCCACCTGCCCCTTCCAATCCCCCGTCTCGAAGAGGTCGAGGGAGGCGTTGGCCGCCGCGCAGGCCAGGGGATTGGCCATGTAGGTCGGCCCATGCATCAAGGCGGCGCCTGGATCGTCCGACCAGAAGGCCTCGAACACTCGGCCGTTGGCGATGGTCGCCGAGAGTGGGAGGGTGCCGCCCGTCAGCGCCTTGGACAGGGTGACGATGTCGGGCGTCACGCCCGCGCCGGCGCAGGCGAAGAGGTCGCCGGTGCGGCCGAAGCCCGTGAAGATTTCGTCGAAGATCAGCAACAGGTCGTGCTTGTCGGCCAGCCGTCGCAGCCGCCGCAGCACATCGTCGTCGTGGAACAGCATGCCTCCGGCGCCCTGCACCCGGGGCTCGACGATCATCGCGGCGATCTCTCGCCCCCGCTCGGCCAGCAGGCGATCAAGCGCCGCTTCGGAGTCTGCGTCCGCCGGCAAGGCGGCGATCGCCTGCTCGGGCATGACGCCGGCGAACAGGCTGTGCATCCCCTCCTCCGGGTCGCACACCGTCATCGTGGCCAGGGTGTCGCCGTGGTAGCCGCCCAGGAAGGCCAGGAACTTCACGCGCCCCGCCACGCCGCGGTTGATCCAGTACTGCAGGGCCATCTTCATGGCGATCTCGACCGAGACCGAGCCGCTCTCCGCGAAGAAGACGTGGTCGAGGTCCCCGGGCAGCAGGGCCGCGAGGCGCGCGGCCAGCCGGTAGGCCGGCTCATGCGCCAGGCCGCCGAACATCACATGCGGCGCGCGGGATAGCTGCGCCGCCACTGCCTGGCGGATGTGCGGATGGTTGTAGCCGTGGCAGGCGGTCCACCAGGAGGCGATGCCGTCGATCAGTTCGCGGCCGTCCTCCAGGACGATCCGGCAACCTTCCGTCCGCGCCACCGGCAGCGGCGGAGGCGCCGTCTTCATCTGGCAGTAGGGCCTCCAGACGTGGCGCGCGCCACGGGTCAGCCAGTCGGGATCCGCCACAGCCCTATCTCCGCCCAGGATTTCCGGCTGGCCCACGAACGGCCTGCAGGAGCAGGCGGGCCCACCCATCGCCGCCCTGTCGAGCGGCGGGAACGACCGGCGTCTGCCCGGCATGCTGCGAGACGAGCGCGACCGTGCCCATGAAGTCCGGGGCCTGCGGATCGGCGTCCTCGCTCACGATGATCCCGGCCGGCGCCCGGCCGCGGCCCCGCAGCACCTCCAGGGCGGTGAGCGTGTGGCTGACCGCGCCCAGATAGGCCCCGCCCACCAGCACGCTCGGGCTGCCGAGGCCCTCGAGGAGATCCAGGCAGGTCGCGCCGTCCGCCAAGGGGGACATCAGGCCGCCCACGCCTTCCACGATCATCAGGTCGGCGCGGGAGGCCTCGATGCGGCCTTGGCAGAACGCCGCCACGTCGGCGAAAGGCAGCGGCCGGCCTTCGGCCTGCGCCGCCATCGGGGGCGCGAGCGGCGCCACGAGCCGCCAAGGCGCCAGCCGCTCCAACTCCTCCTCGACCAGGGGGCGCCCCATGGCCGCCAGCAACCGTCCGGGATCGCTGTCGCTCCAGTCGCCGGCCGCGAATCCACTGACCACAGGCTTCAAGGCGTCGACGGTGAGGCCCGCCTCGCGCGCCGCGCGCAACAGGCCGCAGGCGACATGGGTCTTGCCGATCTCCGTATGGGCGCCCAGCACGAACAGGATCCGCGGCGCGGCCGAGCCCGTCACGGCCTTCCCACCCACGGCTGCAGGGCGGCCGCGAGGCGATCCACCTGTTCCTCGCCGTGCAGGGCGCTGAAGGCGCAGCGCAGCCGCGCCGTGCCCGCGGGTACGGTGGGCGGCCGGATCGCCACGGCCAGCAACCCCTGCCGCTCCAGGTCGGCCGCGGCCGCCAGGGCGGTCTTGGCGTCTCCGAGGAGGATCGGGACCACGGCGCTCTGGGCGCGGGGCAACCCCAGAGCCGCGGTGAAGCGCTGCGCCCGCGCCACGGGCCTGGCCGCCAGGCCCGGGGCGCCCTCGATCACCTCCAGGGCCGCGAGAGCCGAGGCGACATTGGCGGGGGGCAGGCCGGTGGTGAAGACGAAGGTGCGCGCCCGGGTCTTGATCAGGTCGATGGCCGGGCCGCTGGCGCAGACGTAGGCGCCGTACCCCCCGAGCGCCTTGGAGAAAGTCCCCATCGCCAGGTCCACGCGGGCGTCGGGGAACAGGCGGGCCGACCCCGCGCCCTCGCCCACCACGCCTAGGCCATGGGCGTCGTCAACCAGCAGCCAGGCGTCGTGGGCCCGGCACAGCCGGCTGATCTCATCCAGCGGCGCGAGGTCGCCGTCCATGGAGAAGACGCCGTCGGTGGCCACCAGGACGCGGCCCGCCGCGCTTCGATGGCTCTCAAGCTTGGCGGCGAGGTCCTGCATGTCGTTGTGGCGAAAGGCCAGGGTCTCCGCGCCCGAGAGGCGCGCGCCGGCCCAGATGCAGGCGTGGGCCAACTCGTCCGCCAGGACCAGATCGCCGGTCCCGACGAAAGTGGGCAGGATGCCGGCGTTCGCCAGGTAGCCGGACCCGAAAACGCAAGCCGCCTCATACCCCTTGAGCCGCGCCAGCCGCGCCTCGAGCAGGCCGAACAGCGGGTTGTCTCCCGTGACGAGGCGCGACGCGCCGGACCCGACCCCATAGAGCTCGATGGCGCGCACCGCGGCGGCCTTGACCGCCGGATGGTGGCTCAGGCCGAGGTAGTCGTTGCAGGAGAAGGAGACCAGCCGCCGGCCGTCGCGCTCCACCCATACCCCGTCCAGCCTGTGCGTGGGGTGCGGGACGCGGCGAAGGCTCTTGGCCTGGAGCGCCGAAAGCTTGTCTGCGGAAAAGCGGGTCAGGGTGTCGTCCACGCCCAGCCTATGCCCCAGGCGACGCGCTGACGAAAGGCGCCGCGACGACGGGTTCGGCGAATCAAAGTCCGCGCCCGTCGGAGCCGCCATGGCCCAAGACGGAAAAGCCCGCCAAGTCAGTGACCTGGCGGGCTCTTTTCTTTGGGTGCGGGGACAGGATTTGAACCTGTGACCTTCAGGTTATGAGCCTGACGAGCTACCGGGCTGCTCCACCCCGCGGCAAAGCTGTCGCTGGCATCGTGAATTGAAGGGTCTGGATCTCACATCCGTTTGGTAGACCTGGCGGCGACCTACTCTCCCGCGCCTTAAGACGAAGTACCATCGGCCCAGAGGGGCTTAACGACCGAGTTCGGAATGGGATCGGGTGGGGACCCCCCGGCAAAACCACCAGGTCAACGAAACGGATGTGAATGAGAAGACATCAGGTCTGCGGCAAGCTCAAATCGGAGCGCGCATGAATTTTGCTAAGAACGATCAAGCCGATCGAGCGATTAGTACCAGTAAGCTACATGCCTCGCGGCACTTCCACACCTGGCCTATCAACGTGGTGGTCTACCACGGCTCTCGGCGAAGCCTTGTTTTGAGGTTAGTTTCCCGCTTAGATGCTTTCAGCGGTTATCTATTCCACACTTAGCTACCCTGCTGCGCGGCTGGCGCCACGACAGGTCCACCAGAGGTGTGTCCATCCCGGTCCTCTCGTACTAGGGACAGATCCTCTCAAGCTTCGTACACCCACGGCAGATAGGGACCAAACTGTCTCACGA
>NZ_DATMNA010000017.1:0-13937 GCF_035569475.1 Phenylobacterium sp. | reverse complement strand
ATCGTCTGGGTGACGGCGTAGCCCAGGCCCGCGAGCTGCACCGTGCGGTGCTTGCCGAGGCTCTGCGCGATGCGCGCCCAGATCACCGCCCCGAAGATGCCCGCCGCGCCATAGGGGATCAGCAGGATGCTCACCAGGCCGAGCTCGAAGCCCTTCGCCTCGTGGAAGAAGAACACATAGATCGGCGCGCTGGCGCCGGGGCCGAGGATCAGGAACAGGTCGGCCAGCACCAGCCGGAACATCGAGGGATTGGTGATGACCGCCAGGTAGTCCTTGAGCGTCGTGCGGTCCTTGGGCGCTACGGGCGCGGCGCGCTCGGGGGCGGCCATCAGGGTGATCAGCACGGCCACGGTGCTCGCCGCCATGATGATCCAGCCGATGGTCGGGATGCTGTGCGGGTCCGCGGGCTTGATCCGGCCGTGGGTGAGCAGCGGCAGGGACCCCATCAGGGATGAGCCGAACACCCCGATGCTCAGCATCCAGCCGAACATCCGCGACCGCTCATTGTAGCTGCCGCTCAGGGCGGCCGCCCAGGCCGAGTGGCCCAGCACCAGCATCGAATAGGCGACGTAGAGCAGGATGTACCAGGTGAAGAGGTAGGTGGTGTCCACTCCGACCGGCGGATTGAACACCTTGTAGACCGCCACCCAAAGCACCGGCAGGCCGGCCAGATACCACGGCCGGTAGCGGCCGAACGGCGTCCTGGTCATGTCCATGAGCCAGCCCAGCGCCAGATCGACGCCCAGGTCGGCCAGGCGCAGGGCCCCGATGGTCAGGCCGATCATGGTCAGCGAGACGCCCATCTTGCCCGCGTAGAACGGGGGCAGGTAGGTGCTGAGCATGCTGATCAGCAGGTAGGCCGGAATGCTCCCGGCCGAAAAGGCGAGCAGGCGCGGAAGCGGCAGCCGGCCCGCGGGGCCCCCAGACGTAATTGTCCCAGAGCGTAAGGTCACTGAGCGTCTCCCAAAATCAATAGGTCGCCCTCTGATGGGGCGCTTATGTGGACAGGAGAGCTTGCAGATGGGCCCCGTGCAAGGGCTTTCCGTCGCGGCAGCGGGTCACGGCCCGGTGACGAGCGTCTCGCCGGGCGAGGGCGCCAGGCCCTCGATGACCGGGCTCTCGTCGTAGACGGCGTCGCGCTCGTCGAGCTGGCGGCGGATGTCGGCGTGCTGCTGGGCGGTCAGCTTGTAGCCGAGGAAGCAGGCGCCGCCGATCATCACGAAGACGACGGGGCCGATGGCGTAGGCAAGCTCCAGGCCGCGGATCTGGGCGGCGCCGTTCGTGGCGTGCTCGGCGGGATTGTAGCCCACCAGGCCGAGCACCCAGAAGGTCAGGGTCACGGCCAGGGCGCCGGCGGCCTTGGTCGTGCCGCTGGTGAGCGCGTAGAGCAGGCCGATCTGGTGCTGGCCTTGCTCCAGCCGGATCTCGTCTCCGATGTCGGCCGTGAGCGAGCGGATCATGACAATGCTTCCAGCCGCGAGGCCGCCGGCCACGAACATCGCGGGCGCGGCGATCACGAAGCTCGCCTTGGGCGACAGGAAGATCACGATCAGCATCAGCGAATAGCCGACCGCCGTGACCGCCAGCGCCCGGTGCTTGCTGATGCGGTTGGCGAGCCAGGCGGTCGCCGGCGCGCCGAGCAGCCCCGCGGCGATATAGATCACCAGAAGTCCGTTCGCTGCTGAGACCGAGAACCCGCGGCTGTCGGTGAAGAAGAACAGGTACAGCGCGCTCATCCACGCCGGGCCCATGATGATGAAGAAGTCGGCGGCGATCAGGCGCAGGACGTTGGGACGGGCGAGCAGGCGGGCGTAGTCCGACAGCCGCACCCGGCTCGCCGCGACCTTCTTGAGCGGCTCGGGGGTGCGCAGCGTGACGAGGGCGATGGTGACCGGCGCCATGACCACCAGGAACCAGCCGACCGCCTGGATGCCCTGCGCGTCGGTGCGGCCCCTGCCGTGGGTTATGATCGGGATCACCAGGATGGCGATGGCGCCCAGGGTGCCGAGCCCCTGCATCGCCCCGAATATCCGCGAACGGTGGGCGTAGCTGACCGCCAGCGTCGCGGCCCAGGCGTTGGCCGCCAGCAACAGCAGCGACATGCCCAGGTACATGATCAGCAGCCAAAGCAGCAGATAGCCGCGCGACGCGCCGACGGGCGCCTCGTACATCATGTAGATGGCCAGCATCAGCACCGGCGCGCCCAGCATCATCCAGGGCCGGTAGCGGCCCAACGGCGTGCGCGTGCGGTCCATGAGCAGCCCCAGGAGCGGGTCCAGCGGGATGTCGATCAGCCGGATCAGGCCGAACACGCCGCCGACCGCCAGGCCCAGGCCGATGTGGCGGGCGAAGTAGTTGGGCACCTGCACCGCGACCGAGGTGTTGAGCGCCGAAAACGGCAGGTAGCAGCAGGCGAAGGTCAGGACCGACAGCAGCGACATCGGCGCCGCCGCGGCGGCCTTGGCCTTTGACAACGCTAAGCTCCTCACCACGCCACGCCTCTGGCGGGCGCGGTCAGGGGATGAGGTTACGCGCGCCTGCCCGCGGCCGCGCAAGTGGATTCGGCGTAATGTGGAGATGCTCCCCTCAGGGGGAGGATCAGTCAGCCGCCCTGCATCTTGCGGAAGACCTTGGCGGTCTGTTCGCCGCCGGCGTTGTAGGGCTGCTGGCCGGCCGGATCGACGATCTTCGACCAGCTATCGCGGATCTCTTCCACCGACAGGCCCTTCTCGCCCAGGTAGACGCCCTCGGTCTCGACGATGTGCGACAGGGCGAAGGCGCCGGCGCCGGCGGTCAGGATGCAGCCGGTCGGGGCCTCTTCCGAGCAGAGGAAGACCACGCCCGGCGTCACATATTCGGGCTTCAGGTGCGCCAGGATTTCCGGCGGCATCAGGTTCTCGGTCATCCGCGTCGCCGCCACCGGGGCGATGGCGTTGACGTGGATGTTGTTCTTCTGGCCCTCGAGCTTCAGGGTGTTCATGAAGCCTATGATGCCGAGCTTGGCCGCGCCGTAGTTGGACTGGCCGAAATTGCCGTAGAGGCCGCTCGACGAGGTGGTGACCACGATGCGCCCGTAGTTCTGGGTGCGCATGATCTCCCAGACCGCCTTGGCCGGCTTCACCGTGCCCATGAGGTGGACGTCGAGCACGAACTGGAAGTCGGCGATCTCCATCTTGGAGAAGGTTTTGTCGCGCAGCACGCCGGCGTTGGCGACCAGGACGTCGATGCGGCCCCAGGCGTCCATGGCGTGCTTGACCATCAGGGCCACGCCCGCGTCGTCGGTGACGGAGGAGCCGTTGGCGATGGCCTCGCCGCCGAGCGCCTTGATCTCGTCCACGACCGCATTGGCCGCGTCCGAGCCGCCGCCGGAGCCGTCGACCGATCCCCCCAGGTCGTTGACCACCACGCGCGCGCCGCGCCGGGCGAGCTCAAGCGCATGCTGGCGGCCGAGGCCTCCGCCCGCGCCGGTGACGATGGCCACTTTGCCGTCGAAGCGGATGTCCGCCATGGGGAGGTCCTCTCTGGAAGCGCTTAAAGCGAAGTCGGCGGGCCTTGTGAGGCGCGGCGGCTAAGGCGTCAAGAGAAGCGCCCGCCCCTCGGGGGATCGAAGGGCGGGCGACAGCCAGGGCGGGAGCATCGCTCTTGGGCGCGAGGCCCCGCCCTGACCGCTGCGCGGTCGTCCCGGCCCCTGGGGAGGATGGGACGGACCGCCCGGCGTCCTATCCCGCCGCCGGGGTGTTGGCCTGGGCCTGCTGCTGGGTGCGCATGAACTTCACCAGCACCCGCTGGCCGATCAGGAAGGGGGCCCCGTCGGTGGCGACCACCACCTCGACGACCCGTTCGTCGGTGCGTTCGGTGGGATCGTCCGACTGCAGCTTGCGGGCGCCGAAGACCGCGGCGCGGCGCAGCACGCGGCCGGGGATGATCCGGGTCGGGTCGGCCTCGGCGGAGAGCTGCACGGTCTGGCCGATCAGCACGAAGGGCAGGGCGCTTTCGGAGATCTCCGCGCGCACGATGCGGTCGGCCTTGGGCTCCAGGTCGAACATGTTGGAGACGTTCAGCGTCGAGGCGCCGGCGCCGGGGTTGGCGTAACGGCGCACGATGCGGCCGTCGGCCGGCGCGCGGATGATGGTGAGCTCCTGGTTGTAGCGGGCCTGGCTGAGCTTGGCCTGGGCGGTGGCGATGGCGGCGTTCTGGGCCTCCAGATTGGCCTGGGCGCCGCGGATCGCGTCCTGGGCCTGGTCGACCGCCTGGCGGGCCACGAAGTTGCGCGAAACCAGCCCCTGGAGGCGGTCGTACTCGCGCTTGGCCGTGGAGATCTGCACCTCCATCAGGGCGATCTGGGCATGGGCCTGGCGCAGTTCGGCCTCGGCCTCCTGGGCCTGCAGGCGCGGCTGCTCGTCCTCCAGGCGGGCGAGGACCTGGCCCTTCTTGACGTCGGCGCCCTCCTGCACGTCGACCTCGCGGATCACGCCGGCGGTGCGGGCGGCGACCTGGATCAGCCCGCCCTCCACGTCGGCCTTGCCGTTGGCGATGGCCACGTAGGGGCTCTTGGGCGCCTTGGCGGCGGCGACCTTGGCGGCGGCGGCCTTCTTGGCGTTGGCCTGGTTGTTCAGGACGACGGCGCCGGCCCCCAGGACGAGGACGAGGACGGCGACGAGCCAGAAGATGCGGCTACGAGCGAGGGCGAGCATGGCTTTGGTCCTTAGGCCCCGGCGAATGCGGGCTGGTGATGGCTGTGGTCGGGCGGCGCGGACAGCGGGTCGGGGCGCCGGTCGTCGAGGATGACGCCATCCTCGATGTGGATGATGCGGTCGGCGTAGCTTTCCAGGCGGGGGTCGTGGGTGACGCAGATCACCGCCGCGCCGAAGGCCTTGGCGGCGCGCTGCAGGAGCTTGATGACCACCTGGCCGTTCTCGCCGTCGAGCGCGCTGGTGGGCTCGTCGGCGAACAGCAGCTGCGGGTCCTTGGCGAGGGCGCGGGCGATGGCGACGCGCTGCTTCTCGCCGCCCGACATCTCGGACGGGCGCGAGTTCATGCGCATCTCCAGGCCCACCTCGGTGAGGGCCACGGCGGCCTTGTGGCGCGCCTCGGTGCGTCCGTACCCCTTGTACTTCAGGATGATCTCGACCTGCTGCACCGCGGTCAGGGCCGGGAACAGGTTGAAGCCCTGGAAGATGAAGCCGCAGTGGTCGAGCCGGAAGCGGTCGATCTTGCCGGGCTTGAGCGCCCAGAGATCCTCGCCCATGGCCTGGACCTTGCCGGCGTCGGGCCGCAGCAGGCCGGAGAGGGCGGCGACCAGGGTCGACTTGCCGGAGCCCGAGGGACCCATGACCATGGTGACCTCGCCGTGCAGGGCCTCGAAGTCCACCGACTTCAGCACCTCGATGTGGGTGCGGCCGGTCTTGAAGCGCTTCTTCAGGCCGTGGGCGACGAGCGCCGCTTTCGGGGCGGTGGGTTCAGGGCTCATCGCAGCAGGTCCGCAGGTTGGCTTTTCTTCAGGACGCCCAGGGAGAAGAACCCCGAGAGGATCGAGATCACGCTGAGCAGGACCACCACGGTGATCACCCAGGGCAGGGGGAAGCCCATCGGCATGTTGAACCTAGTGGCCAGGAGGTAGACGCCATAGGTGAAGAGCGCCGTGGCCAGGAGGCCGGCCACGCCGACCCACAGCGAAAGCTCCAGCACGATCCTGCTGAGCGAGCCCACCGAGACGCCGAGCGCGCGCAGGCTGGCGAACTCCTTGATGCTGGCCAGGATCGCGCCTCGCAGCGTCTGGGAGGTGATGCCGACCCCGATCAGCAGGCCCAGGAACAGGGAGAAGCCCAGGAAGATGCCGATGATCTGCTCGCCCATCAGGGCCTTGCGGTTGGCCGTGGCGAGGTCCGGCTTGCTCCAGGCCTTGTAGGCGCCGTTGGCGATCGAGTTGAGCTGGTCGCGCACGGCGATCGCCTGAGAGGGGTCGCGCAGGCGCACCATCAGGGGACCGGTCTTGCCGTTCTTCGGGCCCATGCCCAGCAGCCGCATGGTGTCGCGCGACATGTAGACGACCGGCTGGTTGACGTTGGCGTAGTTCTCCAGGAGGGCGCGCACATGCACGGTCTTGCCGTTGAGGCTGGCGGTCGCGCCGAGGTGCGTGCCGAGCGCCGCCTGGGCCGTCTTGTCGATCACCACCGCATAGGGCTCGAGCAAGGCCAGCCGGACGGATTCCGGGTAGTCGGTGGGCAGGGTGACCGCGCCGGGCCGGGGATCGACGTCGAAGGTGTTGACGTAGGTCCTGACCGCTTTCTTGCCGGGATCGGGCGTGTTGATCCACGGCGCGCCGTCGCCGTCCAGGCTCTCGACCTCGACGACCTGCGGGTTGAGATAGATCAACGGCTCGATGCGTTCGGGAAGGCCGTTGGGGCCTGAGTTGATCAGACTGTCGTTCTTCGGCCCGAGGATCATCAGGTCGGCGCGGGATCGGTCGATGGAGGCGGTGATCGAGTTCACGATGCCGGTGAACATGCCGACCTGCGCCAGGACCAGCAGGCCCGAGAACGCCAGGGCCACCATCGCGGCGCTGTAGCGCTTCCACTCGTAGAGCAGCGTGGCCAGGGCCAGCGACATGACGACGATCTCCCGTTCAGAAGCGAGATGTCGCGGGGCGGCCTCGGGAACCAGTTAAATCCCCGTAACACCAGGGTAACAGGCCAGCCCACGCCGTCGCGAAACGCGCTCAACCAGGAAGAGGCGCGAGGCGCCGGGCCCGGATGCGGAGGGCGGGATTAAACCTTTGTAATCCAAACGCCGGCGGCCGCGGATGGGCGGGCAATCTTGCGCGAGGGACCCATCTGGCCCTCTATCGGCGAGGGGGCCGCTGACTCGCGGCCGGTGGGGGCCGTTGGCGAATGTTCCGTCTCGAGAATGCGCAGAGCCTCGTGGGCGTCGCGCTGGCGATCGGCGTCTGCTGGGCGTTGTCGGAGAACCGCCGGGCCTTTCCGTGGAAGCTGGCGATCGGCGCCGTGCTGGTGCAGGCGGCGCTGGTGCTGGCCCTGTTCGGCCTGCCGGCCCTGCGCTCTGCGCTGCAGGGCGTCGGACACGCGGTGGACGGGCTGTCGACATCGACCCAGGCGGGCGTGGCCTTCGTCTTCGGCTTCCTGGCCGGTACGCCGGACCAGCCTTACACCCTGACCAATCCCGGCTCGCTGTTCGTCTTCGCCTTTCGGGTGCTGCCGGTGATCCTGGTGGTCTGCGCGCTCGCCGCCCTGCTCTGGCACTGGCGGATCCTGAAGTGGATCACCCAGGGGTTCGGCCTGGTCTTCGAAAAGACCATGGGCCTGCGCGGGCCGCCGGCCCTGGCCACCGCGGCCACGATCTTCATGGGCCAGGTGGAAGGCCCGATCTTCATCCGCAGCTACCTGCCCAGCCTCTCGCGCTCCGAACTCTTCATGCTGATCGCGGTGGGCATGAGCTGCGTCTCCGGCTCGACCATGGTGGCCTATGCGACCATCCTGAAGGACGTGCTGCCCAACGCTGCCAGCCACGTCCTGACAGCCTCGATCATCTCCGCGCCCGCCGGCGTGCTGCTGGCCCGCATCCTGGTGCCGCGCGTGCCGGAGAGCGAGGTCTCCGATCCGCTCAATCCGGTGCAGGACAAGGTCTATGAAAGCTCGGTCGACGCCCTGATCAAGGGCACCAATGACGGCCTGGCGATCGTGCTCAACGTGGGCGCGACCCTGATCGTCTTCGTCGCCCTGGTGGCCATGCTGAACGGCCTCCTGGGGATGCTGGGCGCGGTCGGCGGCCAGCCGATCTCGGTGGAGCGCATCCTGGGCGTGGTCTTCGCGCCGCTCGCCTGGGCGATGGGCGTGCGCTGGGCCGACGCGCCGACCGCGGGCTCGCTGCTGGGTGTCAAGCTGGTGCTCACCGAGTTCACCGCCTTCATCCGCATGGGCGGCATCCCGCCGGGCGCCCTCGACGAGCGCACGCGGGTGATCATGACCTATGCGCTGTGCGGTTTCGCCAACATCGCCTCGGTGGGCATCAACGTGGCCGGCTATTCGGTGCTGGTCCCCGATCGGCGCGCGGAGATCATGGGCATGGTCTGGAAGGCGATGATGGCGGGCTTCCTCGCCACCTGCCTGACCGCCTCGGTGGTGGGCGCCATGCCGTCCGCCCTGTTCGGCCAGGAGCCGCCGCCGCCCAAGCCCGCGCCGGTGCTGACACCGACGCTCGCGCCCAATCCCACGCCGCCGCCCGCCCAGGCGCCGGCGCAGAACCCCGGCTAGGCCCATGAAGCTTTACGACGCCCCGATCGCTCCCAACCCGCGCCGGGTGCGCTGGGTGATGGCCGAGAAGGGGATCTCCGACATAGAGGTGATCGCGGTCAGCATCCCGGACGGCGAGCACAAGCAGCCGTCGTACCTGGCCAAGGCCGGCCTGCCGCAGTTGCCCATGCTGGAAATGGACGACGGAACCACGATCACCGAGTCCCTCGCCATCTGCCGCTACCTGGAGAGCGCCTACCCCGAGCCCAACCTGTTCGGCCGCACGCCCAAGGAGGCCGCGGTCGTCGAGATGTGGACGCGCCGGGCGGAGATGCTGGTGGCCACGCCCTTCATGCTGGGCGTGCGTCACGGACATCCGGGCTTCGCGGCGCTGGAGACCCAGGTCCCCGAGGTCGCCGAGTGGAACCAGAAGACGGGCCTGAGGGCGCTGGCGGTGCTGGACCGGCGCCTGGGCGAGAGCGAATTCCTGGCCGCCGAGCGGCTGACCATCGCCGACATCGTGGCCGCGGTCGGCATCGATTTCGCCCGCATCGTGCGCCTGCGGCCGCCGGAGGAGCTCACCCATCTCCACCGCTGGCTGGCGGCCATGCGCGAGCGGCCGGGGGCCAAGGCGTAGGCGCCTATTCCCGAAGGCCCGCGACCCGCTCCAGCATCGGCCTTTGCAGGGCCGGCAGGCGGCCGATAGTGCGGATGGCGAGGTTGCGCAAGGGGATGGCCAGCGGATTGGCGGTCTGCACGCCCGCCAGCATCCGCTCGCTGAGCACGATCCAGCGATGGCCGATCGGATGGCGCTCGGCGGTGTAGCCGTCGAGCCTGCCCTCGGCGAGGCGACGCGCAAAGGCCTGCGCGTCCTCGATGCCGAGATTCATCCCCCGCGCCCCGATCGGCGAATGCACGTGGGCCGCGTCGCCGCCCAGGAAAACCCCGCCCGCCTGGTAGCGGTCGGCCTGGCGCACGGGGATGTGGAAGGTGTCGCTCTGGCTCACCTGGGCGCTGTCCGTACCCGGGATCTGGCTCAGGGCTTCGGGCGTGTTGGAGACGGTCCGGAAGCGCTTGGGCCCGATGGGGATGATGAACCCCAGGTCCCCGGTCGGGTGCAGCACGGCCATGGCGGTGGCCTCGGGGAACGGCCAGTCGGGGATCGTCGCGTCGGCGATGCTCCAGGTCCGCTTGTGGGTGTAGCCGGAGAAGCCCAGTCCCAGGATCTCGCGCACCCGGCTGTGCGCCCCGTCGGCGGCGAAGACATAGTCGAAGGTCCCGCCCGCGGCGCCCTTGAGCTCGGTCTCGACCTTGGCCCCGGCCAGGCGGACAGCGGTGAGCTCGACGTTCCACTCCACCCTCACGCCCGAGGCGCCCAGCACCTCCTCCATGACCGTCTCGGTCTCGCTTTGCGGCAGGGAGAGCAGGAAGTTGAAGCGGTGCGGCAGGCGCGAGAGGTCGATGCTGGCCAGTAGGCGCCGCTCGTAGCGGGCCTGCACGCCCGTCATGCGGATGCCCTCGGCCAAAAGGCGCTCCGTGACTCCGCTGGGCTCCAGGATTTCCAGGCTGTGAGGGCTGATACCGACGGCCTTGGAGAGCGGGGTCGGCCCCCGCTCCTTGTCGATGATGCGGGCGTTGAAGCCGCGCCGCGTCAGCTCCAGCGCCGCGGTCAGGCCGCAGGGACCGGCGCCGACGATCAGGATCTTGGGCTTGGCGGCCATCGAACCCTCCTCGTCCTCGAACGTGTCGCCACAGCCGAGGTTCAGCCGGCCGGCTTGGGCGGAGCCGGCGGCTGGGGCCGCGGCGGCAGGGGGAAGACGATGAAGTCGTCGTGCACGTCCCGGGTCGGCGGATCGCCCATCGCGTGGACCGCGGCCTGCAGTTCGAGCAGGTCGGCGTAGGGCAGTTCCAGCGCGTGCTCGGCGGGGTGAGCCGGCGCGGCCTGGGCGTAGTCCTTGCCGGGCGTGGCGGTCATCTCGATGTGCGCGCCGAGGATATGGCTGACGCGCCGGTCCCTGGTGAAGGCCGTCACCCGGTCGACGCTGGCCCGGTAGGTCGCGAACTCGCCCGCGGGGACGTAGAGTCGGCCGGGATAGAGGCTGTCGCCGGACAGCAGCAGGCGGGTCCGGCGGTCGAAGACCATGATGTGCGAGGGGTGGTGGCCGGGCGTGGGCACGATGTCCAGGACGCGGCCGCCGAGGTCGAAGCCGACGATCTGGTTCGGCCAGTCGGCGATCCTGAAGAAGGCCGCAACCTCCGGCGCCGTCCAGCCGACGACGACGGTGTCCGGCCGGTCCTTGAACTCGGGGTCGCCCATGCGGTGGTCGCCGTGGCTGTGCGAGTGGGCGACGACCAGGGCGATCGAGGTCCGGCGGTGGGCCTTCAGCCAGTCGGCGATCACCCCGTCGATCGTCGGGCGAACCTGCAGGCCGCCGGCGCCGGTGTCGAGCAGCAGGGCGCGGTCCTTGCCGAACAGCAGGTAGAGGAAGGGCGCCTCGAAGTTGGTCTTCACCGACTGGCGGATGACGAAGGTGTCGGCGTCGTAGCGCTGGACCTGCATCTGCGGCTCGGCGGCGGAGGTTCCGTCGATCCAGGGCTGGAACAACGGCTTGGCGAGCGCCATGCCGGGCAGCGCCAGGATCAGGGCGAAGGCGGCGGCGGCGAGCCTCATGCGGCGCTCCCATGGATTTGGCCGATCAGCTCCAGGGTGCGGATTCGGGCGATGAGGGAAGGGCCAGCCGATCACTCGTCCAGGTATTTCCAGGTGTCGGCGCCGTCGAAGTGGCGGACGGGCATGGTCAGCCAGTCGATGCCGTCCATCAGCCGCGAGTTGATCGCCATCCGCTCCTGGGCGCCGTCGAGGCTCTGCCAGTGGGTGGTGACGCCGCAGGTCCGGCAGCGATGGAAGGCCAGCATTCGGTCGCCCCAGACATAGGGCTGGGTCGACCCCGCCCTGGGCAGGCCCACTTCGGACGGCTTGTAGTAGGCCCAGCGCGCCGCGAGCCGGCGGCAGATCGAGCAGTTGCACTCGGTCACGGCCTTGGGCGCGTCGGGCGCGGTCAGCTTGACGGCCCCGCAATGGCAGGCGGCCTCGATCATCGGTTTCCTCCGTACCCGCCCATGGGGGACGAGCCGGCGAGGCCTGTCCAGTCGGATATCTAGGTACGCCGACCGGTTTTCTTCAGGACCGAGGAAAAACTCATCATCGGCGCCCCGCCGTCCGAGGCGTTCACGATGAGCCCGCGCACGAAGACCATGGAGCGCCCGGCCTTCACCACCTCGCCCACGCACTCGACCCGGTCGCCGACGCCGGCCGAGCCCACGAACTCGCCGTTGAAGGTGGCGGTGACGCAGCGCACGCCCTCGATGGCCTCGCGGGCGATCCAGAACAGGCAGAAGTCGGCGAAGGTCATGACGCAGCCGCCATGCATGAACTTCCCGCCGTTCATGTGCTTGGTCTCGGCCTTGAAGGCGCAGACCCGGCGGCCCTGTTCATCGACGCGGCAATAGAACGGCCCGGCCAGGTCCTCGAACGGATCGCCGCCGGGATACCAATGCCAGCCCGCCCACTCGCCCTCGGTGACGACCTGCAGCTTGGACGCGTAGTTGTCGATGTTCTCGCCGCCGTCCATCTGTCCTCCAACCCGGTCGAAGCGTTTGCTCCCGGCGGTTTCAAACACTAGTTTGCCGGGCCGCCACAAGCCATTCGGAACCCGCCACCATGAAGCGCGCCGCCATCGTCTCTCCCATCCGCACGCCGGTCGGCAAGTACCTGGGCGCGCTCTCCGACGTGACGGCGGGCGAGCTGGGCGCGGTGGTGCTGAAGGCGCTGGTGGCGCGCACCGGCATCGATCCCGAGAAGATCGACGACGTGATCTTCGCCCAGGGCTACGCCTCGGGCGAGGCGCCCTGCATCGCGCGCTATTCGGCGCTTGCCGCGGGCCTGCCGATCGAGATCCCCGGCTACCAGCTCGACCGCCGCTGCGGCTCCGGCCTGCAGGCGGTGATCGATGCCGCCATGATGGTGCAGACCGGCGTGGCCGACGTGGTGATCGCCGGCGGCGTCGAGAGCATGAGCAACGCCGAGTACTACACCACCGACATGCGCAAGGGCGCGCGCGCCGGCTCGGTGACGATGCACGACCGCCTTGCCCGCGGCCGGGTGATGAGCCAGCCGATCGAGCGGTTCGGGGTGATCAGCGGCATGATCGAGACCGCCGACAACCTGGCGCGCGATTACCAGATCAGCCGCGAGGCCTCGGACGAATACGCCGCCATGAGCCACCAGCGTGCGGCGGCGGCCTGGGCGGCCGGAAAGTTCGACGACGAGCTGGTGCCGGTCTCGGTGAAGCAGAAGAAGGGCGATCCGGTCGTCTTCGCCATGGACGAGGGCGTGCGGGCCGACGCGACGGCGGAAAGCCTCGGGAAGCTGAAGCCCATCGAGAAGGACGGTGTCGTCACGGCCGGCAACGCCAGCCAGCAGAACGACGCCGCCGCCGCCTGCCTGGTGGTCGCCGAGGACAAGCTGGAGGAACTGGGCCTGGAGCCGATGGGCTGGTTCGTGAGCTGGGCCGCCGCCGGCTGCGATCCGTCGCGGATGGGGATCGGCCCGGTGCCGGCCGTGAAGCGGCTCTTCGAGCGGACCGGCATGGGCTGGGACGACATCGACCTCGTGGAGCTGAACGAGGCCTTCGCCCCGCAGGTGCTGTCGGTGCTGAAGGGCTGGGGCTGGGACGACCGCGACCGGCTGAACGTCAACGGCTCGGGCATCAGCCTGGGCCACCCGATCGGGGCGACCGGCGGGCGCATCCTGGCCAACCTGCTGCGCGAGCTTAAGCGCCGCGACGGCAAGTACGGTCTTGAGACCATGTGCATCGGCGGCGGCCAGGGCATCGCCGCGATCTTCGAGCGCGCCTAGTCGTGGCGCTGGATCTCGAGACCCGCGAGCAACTCATCGACACCGTGCGGCGGTTCGTGGCCGAGCGGTTGCGGCCGCTGGAGGCCAAGGTGGCGGAAGACGACGCCATGCCGCCGGACGTGGTCGAGGAGATGAAGGCGCTCGGCCTCTTCGGCCTCTCGATCCCGGAGGCCTACGGCGGCCTGGATCTTTCCATGGAGGACGAGTGCCTGGTGGCCGTGGAGCTCGGCCGCACCAGCCCCGCCTTCCGCTCCACCTTCGGCACCAATGTCGGCATCGGCAGCCAGGGGCTGGTGATGTTCGGGACCGAGGACCAGAAGCAGAAATACCTGCCCGGCATCGCGTCCGGCGAGATCATCACCTCCTTCGCGCTCACGGAGCCCGAGGCCGGCTCGGACAGCGCCAACGTCCAGACCCGCGCGATCCTCGACGGCGACGCCTATGTCCTGAACGGGTCGAAGCGGTTCATCACCAACGCCAACAAGGCCGACCTCTTCACGGTCATGGCGCGGTCGGATCCGGCCAAGCCGGGCGCCGCCGGCGTCTCGGCCTTCCTGGTGGAGCGGAACCTGCCGGGCCTTTCCGTCGGCAAGCCCGAGAAGAAGATGGGCCAGCAGGGCGCCCACATCTGCGACGTGGTCTTCGACAACGTCCGCGTGCCGGTGGCCAATCGCCTGGGCCGCGAGGGCGAGGGCTTCAAGGTCGCCATGCAGGTGCTGGATCGCGGGCGGCTACACATCTCGGCGGTCTGCGTCGGCGTCGCCGAGCGG
>NZ_DATMNA010000016.1:0-58449 GCF_035569475.1 Phenylobacterium sp. | reverse complement strand
CTGATGAAGCTGGTGGAGATCATCCGCGGCATCGCGACAGGGCCCGACACCTACGAGACCGCTGTCCGCTTCGCCCAGTCGCTCGGCAAGACCACCGCCAACGCGGAGGACTTCCCGGCCTTCATCGTCAACCGCGTGCTGGTGCCGATGATCAACGAGGCGATCTACACCCTCTACGAGGGCGTCGGCACGGTGGAGGCCATCGACACGGCCATGAAGCTGGGCGCCAACCACCCGATGGGGCCCCTGGAACTGGGCGACTTCATCGGCCTCGACACGGTGCTGTCGATCATGAACGTGCTCTATGAGGGCCTGGCGGATTCCAAGTACCGCCCCTGTCCGCTGCTGGTGAAATACGTCGAGGCTGGCTGGCTCGGCCGCAAGGCCGGCAGGGGTTTCTACGACTACCGCGGCGAAGTCCCCGTCCCGACGCGGTAGGCCCCGCTCGCCCCGAGAAGCCCTGGGCCGGCCTTCCGCGGTCTAGTGGCCGTTGTTGCGCACCAGGTCGAAGAACTCCTGGCGGGTTCGCGGGTCGTCGCGGACCGCGCCCAAAAGGTGGCTGGTGGTCAGGCGCGCGCCCGGCGTGTTGACCCCGCGCATGGTCATGCAGCTATGCTCGGAGATCACCACCACGCCCACGCCCTTGGGCTTCAGGATGTCCTGGATCGCCCCGGCGACCTCGGCGGTGAGCTTTTCCTGGATCTGCAGGCGCCGCGCAAAGCCGCGCACCACCCGGGCCAGCTTCGAGATGCCCACCACCCGGTTCGACGGCAGGTAGCCGACGTGGGCGCGGCCGATGAACGGCAGCATGTGGTGCTCGCAGAAGCTGACCACGGGAATGTCCTTCAGGATCACCAGCTCGTCGTAGCCGCCCACCTCTTCGAAGGTGCGCGCCAGGTAGTCGCGCGGATCGCTTTCATAGCCGGCGAACAGCTCGCGGTAGGCGCGCGCCACCCGCGCCGGGGTTTCCACCAGGCCCTCGCGGTCAGGATCGTCGCCGGCCCATTCGATCAGGGTGCGCACCGCGGCTTCCGCGTCGGCCTGGGTCGGTGGGGATCTGCTCGGCATGGCTGACAATCTCCGCGTCGTTCCGCCTCAACGGCTTATCCACAGGCAAGGCCCCTGGCCAGCATGACAGGGCGCGAGCGCGCCGATAGGGTCCGCGGCGATCCCGCCTTTTACGCATCCGCGAGTTTCCGCCATGGCCGACGACGCCTCCGCCCACCCCGACGTGCTGAACCAGGCCGCCCAGGGCCAGCTCAAGTCGATCATCGAGCGCATCGAGCGGCTGGAGGTCGAGAAGTCCGAGATCGCCGAGCAGATCAAGGAGGTCTTCGCCGAGGCCAAGGGCAACGGCTTCGACGTCAAGATCCTGCGCAAGGTGGTGCGCATCCGAAAGCAGGACCGCGCCAAGCGCCTGGAAGAGGACGCCATCCTCGACCTCTACCTCTCGGCGATCGGGGAGATTTGAACCGAAAGCCGCCAGATCTGAAGGCGCAGGCCAAGCGGGCCGCGCTGAACGCCCTGAAACGCGCCCGCCGCCAGGCCGACCGCGCCGGCGTCAAGCTCTCCGAATGGGAGGGCGAGTTCCTGGGCAGCGTCACCGACCGCCTGAAGACCTACGGCCGCGCCTTCGGCGACCCCGAGAAGGGCGCGCCCGGCCAGGCGCTCTCGGCCCTGCAGACCGTGAAGCTCAAGGAGATCGCGGCCAAGGCCAAGGGCGAGAAGAAGGAGCTGAAGCGCAAGCCGTTCAGGCGGCGGGGCGCGCCGCCCGAATAGATCGCTCGGCCGGCCTAAGGCAGCGGTTTCAGTTGTGGGTAGACGTGGCTCACCGCCACCGTAGCCGGCGCGTTGGGCGTCGAGCCGTGGCACCCAAAGCAGTTGAAGCCCGGCGCGCTGGGCGTTTTCGCCTGCATAAAGGTCTCGATCGTGGCGTTGGCGAGCTGGTTCGTGCCGACCTCGTTGCCGCCGTTCGGCGCGATTCCCCCGATCGTCCAGGTGGTGCCGAGCTGGAAGTAGTTCTTGCGCACGTCGCCCGCCTTGAGCTGGCTGATGACGCTGGCGTTGGCCGCGATCACCTGGGTGTTGAGCCCGCTGTTCGAGCCGTCCGTGCCCCAGGGCTTGGTGCGCAGCACCGCGGTCGGGCTGACGGGCGTCCCCTCGATGGCGCTGCCCGTCCAATGGGTCATGGGCGGACCGGCCGGGCCGTTGAACGGTCCGGAGGATCCGCTCGGGGTGAACGTCCAGGCCCCGCTCGTGTTCTGGGGAACGGACTTGGGCCCGCTGGTCGAGTTGTAGCTATAGGCCGCGTCGGGGGCGTTCCCCAGGTGCTCGAACGTGGCCCACAGCATCTCGCCATGGCCGTTGGTGCTGCCGACCACGTGGACGCCGACCATCACCACCTTCACGGTCTTCTGGCCGTTGGGGACCCATTTGTTGGGGTTCGACTTGTCGAAGGTCGGAACGATGGCGGTCGCCTGAACGTAGTCGCTCGGATTCGGCACCGCACTGGCCTCGATCCAGCTCGACTTGCTCTCGACCGCCAACGCCTGGGGCTCGAGGATGGTGTGCCCCTTGCCGGCGGCGAAGGCCTTCACGGCGTTCGCGTCGGCCATGGTCATCGGGAAGGTGAGGGTCGTGTTGGACGGGATCACCGCCGCGCCATGCATGGTGCGGTGGTAGGCGTAGAGGTCGTTGGTGACGGTGATGTAGTAGATCAGCGAGCCGTTCTGCGAGAGCAGGACGCCATCGTCCGCCTGGCCCGGCTCCACGTCGATCACATTGCCTTGGGGATCGAGGAAGATCGGGATGTTGTTGAGCACGATCTTGCGGGCGACGATCGAGGCGTTGAAGGCGGCTGTAGGCACGAGCTGCGTCAGCCGGCCGGGCGTCACCTCGACCTGCGGGCGCACGATCGTAGGCAGGTTCAGCCGGGAGGGCTGCACCTCCGCGCCGCGCAGGTCGAAGAGGCGCAGCGCGCCGTTGGGCCCGCGCCGGGCCGAGCCCAGGCGCACCGCCTGGCCGTTCTGCAGGCGCACCACCGGCGGCACGGGGCGACCCGGCGGCGGTCTCTGCACCTCGATCACCTGGCCGCTGCGCGCGAGCAGCGCCGGCAGGCCGTGCGGGCCGAGCTCGGTCTTGCGCAGCAGCATCCGCAAGGGCCGGCCGGGCGCATTGACCAGGAAGGTGCGGCGTCCGGTGGCGTCCTCCGGCGTCACGGTGAAGAACTTCGGCGAGAACATGATCCGGCTGCCGCCGCCATAGGCGGCCGGCGCGGGCGAAGTCATCCACAGGAACATCTGTTCCGACCAGTCGAAGAACCCGCAGTTGGGGGCCAGCACCTGGGTGCTGTCGGCGGCCTTCACGACGCCGTTCAGCGTGACCGCGTTTCCGTCGAACATCGCCGCCACCGTCGCCGGCGTCATCGAGCAGGCGCCCGACGCCGCGGGATCGGTCGGCACAGCCTGACCGGCGGCCGTACCGCCCGCCAGAAGGGCGGCTACAGCAGAAGCCACGCCCAGACGGGCGCGCATTTCGGGACGAGTCATCGTCGCCTCCAGAGGGTCTGGCGGTGGGCCAAAAGCGGTTCACTAAGGTCGGGCCGCCCACCGGGCGCCCCGCACGAGCCACGAACTCACGCTCTCAGCGGCGACGTTATCACGCAATCAAGAGATGTAAACTAGCTCTGCTACATCCTAAGGGGGTCGCGCGCCCGGCCGTTACTTCCACGCCCCGTAGGCGTCCACGAACGGCTTGCCCAGCGCCTCGGCCACGGCCGGGTGGGTGACCTGGCCCTTCAGCACATTCAGCCCCTTGGCCAGGTGCCTGTTCTTCTTCAGCGCATCCAGCCCCTGGTCGGCGAGCTGGAGGCCGAAGCTGAGGGTCGCGTGCACCAGGGCTTCCGACGACGTCCGCGGCGCCGCGCCCGGCATGTTGGCCACGCAGTAGTGGACGACGCCGTCGACGGTGTAGGTCGGGTCGGCGTGGGTGGTCGGCCGGCTGGTCTCGAAGCAGCCGCCCTGGTCGATGGAGACGTCCACCAGCACCGAGCCCGGCTTCATCTTCTTCAGGTCGTCCTTGCGGATCATCTTGGGGGCCGAGGCCCCGGCGGTCAGCACCGCGCCCACCACCACGTCGGCCTTGAGGATCTCTTCCTCGACGGCGTCCTGGGTCGAATAGCGGGTGAGGATGCGGCCCTGGAACATGTTGTCGAGCTCGCGCATGCGCGGGATCGAGCGCTCGACGATCACCACCTCGGCGCCGAGGCCCGCGGCCATGCGCGCGGCGTTCATGCCGACCACGCCGCCGCCGAGGACCACGATGCGCGCCGGCGGAACGCCGGGGACGCCGGAGAGCAGCAGGCCCATGCCGCCGTTGTGCTTGAGCAGGGTCTCGCCGGCCGAGAACACCGCGATGCGGCCGGCCACCTCGGACATCGGCGCGAGCAGCGGCAGGCCGCCCTGGGGATCGGTCACGGTCTCATAGGCGATGGCGGCGCAGCCGGAGGCGAGCAGGCCATCGGCCTGGGCCGGATCAGGCGCCAGGTGCAGGTAGGTGAAGAGGATGTGCCTGTCGGTCAGGCGCGCCCACTCGACGGGTTGCGGCTCCTTGACCTTGACGATCAGCTCCGCGCCCGAGAACACCGCCGCGGCGTCGGCCGCGATCTTCGCGCCGGCGCGGGTGTAGGCCTCGTCCGGATAGCCCGCGCCGGTCCCGGCGCCCTTCTCCACGATCACCTCATGGCCATGGCTGACGTACTCGCGCACGGCGGTCGGGGTGAGGCCGACGCGATATTCGTCCGGCTTGATTTCGCGGGGCACGCCAACGCGCATGGGAGGCTCCTTCGGGGGAGGTTTTTTCGGTTGGGCGCGGTTTGAGGGTCGGAGCTTCTTTCGTCAATCGGAGTTTGCGCGCCGGAACGGCGAAATGCGGGGCCGGAGCGGCGCGTCCGGTGGGCGGCGGCCCGGCCGCGCAACGAAAAGCGCCGCCGGGAGGACCCGACGGCGCTCTTACGCAACAGAGCTGGAGAGCTCTGTAGATCTCAGGCGGCGGCGATGGCGGCCAGGCGGCGATGGCCGCGCATCAGGGCGCCCAGGCCGCCGAAGCCCAGCAGCATCAGGGCCCAGCTCGTCGGCTCCGGAACCGCGACGCCCTGCAGGCTCATGTCGTCGAGGGCGAAGTCGTTGCCGTTGGGCTCGAGGTTGCGGTTGGTGAGCGAGATGCTCTGCAGCCCGTTCGCGCCGGTGACGCCGGTGTAGGTGAACGCCTGCCATTGGCCGAGCGCCTGGTCGCCGCCCAGGGCCGCGAAGGTCTCGCCGGGCACGGCGGCGCCGTTGACCCAGAGCTGCAGGTCCGCCGGGCTCGCCGGATAGACCGAGGCGAGCCAGAAGGAAAAGGTGTACTCGGTGTTGGCCGCGCCGATCAGGGGCGCGCCGCCGCCGACGTCGCCTTCCGACCAGATGATGGTGTCCGGCGTGGACGAGCCGTTGATCACCATCATCATCCCGCCGCCGGCGCCGCCCGTATGGTCGGCGAACGAGGCGAACGCCGGGTGGTCGGCGTGGGCGTCGGTGGTGACGTCATAGGTCGCCTCCGGATACAGGTTCGTCCCCGAGCCGTTCGGCGGGGAATAGACGTACTGGCTGTAGAAGCCCGTCGCGCCCTGATCGAAATTGCCGTTCGTCAGCAGTTCGGTGGCGGAGGCCGAGCCGGCGGCGGCGAGGCCGGCGGCGATGGCGGCGGCGGCGAAAAGTGTCTTCACGAAATAGGCCCTCGGTCCAAGCGGTCGATGGCGGGCTGTGCCGTTGCTGGACAGATCCGCCGGTTGCTCGGGTCGGATGCAACGCAGGCGCCAGGGCCGCTTGGCGCTCGCCGCTCCCCTACCTCAGGACGCAATCGGCCAGGCCGTCCCGGCGGACGGTCCCGGCGGCGGCGGCGATGTGGCCGCCGCGCTTCTGGATATAGGGGCCGGGCCTCGCGGCCTTCCAGGCCAGGGGCTTGGGGATGATCGCCGCCAGCCGTGCCGCCTGGGCCGGACTGAGCTGGGCGGCGCTCTCGCGGAAATTGGCCTGGGCGGCGGCCTCGGCGCCATAGACGCCCGGCCCCCACTCGATGGAGTTCAGATAGACCTCCATGATCCTGGGCTTGCCCCAGATCGCCTCGATCAGCACTGTGAACCAGGCCTCCAGGCCCTTGCGCACGTAGTCGCGGTGCGGCCACAGGAAGACGTTCTTGGCGGTCTGCTGGCTGATGGTCGAACCGCCGCGGATCTTTCCAGGCCCATTCCGGCTGCTATTGGCCTCATTGTGCGCCATCGCCTTCTGGATGGCGTTGAAGTCGAAGCCGTGGTGCTCGCAGAACCGGGCGTCCTCCGCCCCGATCACGCTGCGGACCAGTTGCGGGGAGATGCGCCCCAGGGGAACCCAGCGGCGGTCGAAGCCGTGGCCCTGGAACATCCGCTCGACCATCAGCCAGGTCATCGGCGGCGGCACGACGCGGTAGATCGCCACCACGGCCGCCGGCCCGACCAGGCCAAACACCAGGACCAGGACCAGCGCCCAGCGGACGAGGCGGCCCAGAAAGCCGCCACGAACTGTGGATCTCACTCTTCGGCTCAACCGGCGGCCCCCGACTCGGCGCGGACGCCCAGGTGGGACGGCGCCGCCCGCGCCGTCAAGCGTCCCTTCAGCCGGCGAGGACGGCCGCTCGACGCCGCCGCAGCGACGCGCCCGCCGCACCTAGGCCCAGGATCGTCAATGCCCAGGCCGCCGGCTCCGGAGCGCCCGAAGCGTCCCCGGAAAACGCCGTCAGCGTCGCCGTGCCGGTATAGCCGGCGACGACGTTGAAATCGCCGTCCAAGAGCCTCTCGTCCCAGCCCAGGGTCATGCCCTGGCGGAAGTAGTCGGCCAGGCCCGCCGCGTCCTGGGAGGGCGGCAGGTAGCCCTGAAGGGAGCCGCCGTCGATGACCTGCTGATAGTGGCCCGACGGACCTTGCAGGTTCTCAAAGATGTCGCCCTGGGTGTTGGTGACCAGCGGCCCGCCGGGGAACGGGGTGAACTGGAACGTGGCCAGGTCCCAGTTCGAGAAGTCGGCCGCGCCGGTCAGATCCGCCAGGCCCTTCAGCCCCGCGGTCAGGGTGTCGCCGCCGGCCGCGCCGCCGGTCAGGTCGGTCGAGCCGCCGAAGCCGCTCAGCACGCCGTCCTGCAGGGTGATGGTTTCGAAGAAGGGGGTCGAAAAGGCCGGCGCCGCCCCGCTGGAGCCGGTGACGTCGATCCTGAAGGTCATGGTGGTCGACGCCTGAGCCGGCGCAGCCATAGCGAAAACAGCCGCGCCCAGGACCGCGGCTCCGAGATTCTTACGCAAGCAGACTTCCCCCGAATATCAACGCGTGGCCGTCTGGCCACCGTGCTAACCGTCACCACAAGGAGCAGCGTCCAGACAAGCTGGTTCCCTTGTGGGTTGTTTTTGAGGTGGTCATGGACGTCAGCGAGGCCATAGCCCGGCGGGTCTCGATCCGCGCCTTCCGGCCCGACCCGGTCCCGGGCGAGGTGGTCGCCGAGATCCTGGCCCGCGCCGCCCAGGCGCCCTCCGGCGGAAATCTCCAGCCCTGGCGGGTGTATGGCGTCGCCGGCGCGCCCCTGGCCGAGTTCAAGGCCCTGGTCGCCGCCAACCCGTTCGGCGAGGAGCCGGAGTACGACGTCTATCCGCCCAACCTCTGGGAGCCCTTCCGCACCCGCCGCTTCCAGAACGGCGAGGATCTCTACGCGACGATCGGCATCCCGCGGGAGGACCGGCCCGCGCGCCTGCGCCAACTGGCCAAGAACGGCGAGTTCTTCGGCGCCCCGGCGGGCCTGTTCTTCTGCCTGGACCGCAAGCTGGGGCCGCCTCAGTGGGCGGACCTGGGCATGTTCATGCAGAACGTGATGCTGCTGGCGGTGGAGCGCGGCCTCGACACCTGCCCGCAGGAATACTGGGCGCGATACCCCAGGACGGTGGCGGAATTCCTGGGACTGCCGGAGGACCACATGCTGTTCGCGGGCATGGCCCTGGGCTATCGCGACGCCGCCCATCCGATCAACACCCTGAGGGCTAGCCGCGACGCCTTCGAGGCCTGGGGCGAGCTGCGCGGATTCCCGTAACGGCGTCTGTTTCAGCGCTGAGATGTGCGTGCACGTTCTTGTTATAAGAAAGTTATAATGATCCGTTTCAGTCTCTCCAAAGTTGGCTTTGGGGTGCTGGAATGTCGGATGAACCCGGGTTTTCGCTGTTGGCCGCGGACCTGCGTGACGACCTCTCCCGGTTTCATCTCCTGCACTACGGCGCCCGGGTCGACGGCTTCCTGGTCAGCGGCCACAATTCCGGCACCCATTGGCTGCGCTTCATGCTGAGCGCGGCGATCGCCCACCGCCTGGACCTGCCGCCGCCGGCCTATTCCAGCGGCCCGCACAGCGACGTCTTCATCGGCAACGCCCGCCACCGGCGCCGCTTCGCCCAGGCGCCGCGGATCGGCAGCTCGCACCACATGCCCTCGCGCCTGATCGCCCTGCTCGGCGCAATGAACCTGATCCGGTTGCCGCCGGTGGTGGTGCTGGTGCGGCGCATTCCCGATTCCCTACTCTCCTATTTCTTCAAGTGGCGCGAGACCAAGGCCTTGGGGCCGTTGGACAGCTACCTCGCGCGCCAGCCACGCGCCCAGGGCGTCGACCTTTGGTGGTTCATCCGCTTCTTCAACCGCTGGGGCGCGCTGAAGCGGGTGTTCCCGGACCGGGTGATGATCGTCCGCTACGAGGACCTCGAGCGCGACCCGCAGACCTGGGTGCGGCGCATCTGGGGCCACTGGGGCGTCGAGCTCGACGAGGCCGACCTGGCCGCGGCGATGGCGGTCTCCTCGCGGGCGGTGCTCCAGGCCCGGCTCGACCCCGACTACGGCGAGGACGTCGCGCCGGAGCGCGCCGCGCGCCAGGCGGTGCAGTTCGCCGAGCCCGACCGGGCGCTCGTGGAGCAGCGGCTGGCGCAGCACCTGCGCCACGCCTTCGGCTACGGGCGCGACATGGCCGAACCCGAGGGCCCGCGCGGCGCGGTGGCCGCCCGCGAGGCCGCCGCGGCCTAGAGTCCTTTCCCACTCAGGTTGAATCAACCTGAGTGGCGAAGAAGGGCTCCAGATATAGGCGACGACCCTGTTCTTTCCCGGCTGACTTGACCCAAGTCAGCCGGGACAGGGCCTAGCGCCCCTTGAAGTCGGCCGGGCGCTTTTCCAGGAACGAGGTCATCCCCTCGCGGAAGTCCTGGGTGCGGACCAGTTGCAGGAACTGCAGATAGACGTGGTGGACGTGGTCGTTGAAGCCCTCGGCCAGGCCCATGCGCATCAGCCGTTTGGCGGACTGGACGGCGAGCGGAGCGTTGGCGGCGATCTCGGCGGCCACGGCCCGGGCGCGCGGCATGAGCTCGGCGTCGGGGACCACCTCGTTGGCCAGGCCCAGCGCCAGGCACTCGGTCGCCGAAAGCGTGCGGCCGGTGAAGATCACCTCGGCGGCCTTCGCCCAGCCAAGCAGGCGCGGCAGGATCCAGGTGCCGCCGCTCTCCGGCACCACCCCGCGCTTGACGAAGGCCGCGGCCAGCTTGGAGCTCTCGCCCATGATGCGGATGTCGCAGCCGAGCGCGGTGTCCATGCCGTAGCCGGCGGCGGCCCCGTTCAGGGCGCAGATGGTGGGCTTGTCCATGGCGAACAGCACGGTGGGCGGGGCTGTCCTGAGGTCGAGATTCACCGACGGCGCGGCGGCCGATTGTTCGGACCCGATGCCGGAGCCGCGGGTCGCGTCCACGAGGTCGAGGCCGACGCAGAAGGCGCGGCCGGCGCCGGTCAGCAGCACGACCCGCACCTCGGGGTCGGCGTTGGCCCGGACCAGCAGCTCGCTCAGCCGCGCCAGCATCGGCCCGGAGATGGCGTTCATCCGCTCCGGGCGGTTGAGCGTGATGGTGGCGACGCCGTCCGCCGCCTCGTAGAGCACTTCCGCCGCCGTTTCGGCCGTGGGCCGTTCCAGGGTTTCGCTCATGGCGTCCTCCGCATCGTTGGCTGCAGCTAACGCCCTGGCCCCCGCGGCAAGCAAGCGCCTTAGGTGCATCAGCGAGGGCCTGCCGCTCGATTTCATTCTCGACGAAGCACAGCTGACATCGCTGCGGCGATGGCGGCGCAGCCTGGCTCCATGAGTCCCGTGCTTATCGTGACGCTGCTTTGATCCTTCAGGAATATCCGCACTCTCGGCGTGACAACCACCTTGTAGCGCTGGGGAATAAGACTGGAATTTCCCAAGGGAGATGGGATGTCTTCGGCGTCATGAGACGCCTCAATATACTTGATGGAATTGATGGGCACCGCCTTTGGCCATGGGCGGTAGATGACGAAACGGTCGCCTTTTCGGCTGATCGCGGCGCCTCCGAACAACAGTACGTAGACGGCAAGCCAGGTCGTTAGGGGTGCGACGAGCATGCTTATGAGCGCTGCGCCGGGCCAGAGCCACCCGTAGCGTTCGGCGAGCAGCTGCGCCGCTGTGGGAACGGGCCTAGCTAAAATTGAGGTCGCGACGGCGAGGACCACCAGAGCCAAGCCGGCGGACTTCCATCGAGAATAGCTTGCGATCGTCTCAAAATCGTCCCGCACACGCATGGCGCGAGATTGATGAGCAACGCGCGATACGGTCAAGCTTGGGCTTTCAGCTGACCTCCGCCATCCCCGCCGCGCCGTCCTCGCAGCCCCAGGCCACGCGTTTGGCGTCCGGAGTCATGGCGAGCGCGGTGACGGGCGCGCCCTTCTCGGCCTTCAGCGGCGTGATCCTCTGGCCCGCCAGGTCGCAGGCCCAGACGCGCCCGTCGTCGAGGCCGGCGGCGACCCAGTTCAGCGCCGGGGCCCCGGCGACCCGGACCACGGTGGCGGCCTCGTCGTAGCCGATCTCTGCGGCCTGCTTGCCCATCGGCCCGGTGGCGCCGGCGAAGGGCCACACCACCACGCCGTTCGCGCCGGAGGTGGCCAGCAGGGCGCCCTTGTTGAGGAAGGCCAGGCTCTTCGGCTTGACGGGATAGCCGCCCATGCGCATGTTCTTCTCGTCGGCGACCCGCCAGCCGTGGAGCTGGTTCTCCTGCATGGCGCTGATCAGGAACTTGCCGTCGGGGCTCCAGGCGCACGCCACGTGGCTGCCGGCCCAGGCGAGCTTGCCGGGCTTCTGGGCCTCGATACGGGCGTACCACAGCCAGACCCCGCCGTAGGTGGCCGCGGCCAGGCGGCGGCCCTTGGGCTCGAAGGCCAGGTCCGCCACCGATTTCTCGTGGACGAAGCTGCGTGCAAACGCCGCGTCGGCGATGTCGCGGACGTGGACGTCGCGGCCGGCGGCGAAGGCGATCAGGCCCGAGGCGCCGCTGGCGGCCACCGCATCGATCCAGCGGCCCGGCAGGCTGGCGATTTCGCGGGCGCCCGATGCCTGCGACCACACCAGCCGCCCGTCGTCCCCTCCGGTGACGATCCCCTCGCCGGAGGGGTGCGGCGCGGCGGCCAGAACCGCCCCGTCGTGGGCGCTCACGGCCTCGCCACCCTCGAAGCGGACAGCCCCGTCGCCGAGCGCGAAGACCGCCCGACCGGCCGAGTCGAATGAGACCGCCGTTACGTAGGCGTCATAGGCATACTGCATGGCCTCAACTAGATCGCGGCTTCGGGCTTTACAACGTCGCGGCGGCTTGCCAATGGTCCACGGACTCTTAATGACCGGGCGGCGGAACCGCCCCAGGGAAGGAATTAGTGCATGGGCGCCAAGCTTGGCGGCGGCGGCGGAGGACGCTTCGACCTCGGCCAGAATAGCGACATCAACGTCACACCCTTCGTGGACGTTATGCTGGTGCTCCTGATCATCTTCATGGTGGCGATCCCCGCCGCGACGGTGTCGATCAAGCTCGACCTGCCGCCGGCCATTCCGCCGCCGCCCGGGACCAAGGTGAAGGAACCGATCCTGATCAATATCCAGGCCGGCGGCGGCGTCTTCATCGGCGAGAAGCCCACCAGCCTGGCGACCCTGCCGGCGGACCTGTCGCGGACGCTCACCGCGGACGACCCGACGCTCCCGCCGACCCAACAGCGCGTCTACATCCGCGCCGACAAGCAGGTCCGCTACGGCGACTTCATGTCGGTGATGAACACCCTGCAGGGCAACGGCTTCTACCAGGTCGCCCTGATCAACGAAGAGATCTGATCCGTCCGATCCGCTTCGCGAGACATCAGCCCGCCGGGGAGACTCGGCGGGCTTTTTCGTGGGGATGATTTTGACGTATGTAATTTTCTGACTTTACGAATGTAATATTACGCGATCTCCTCAAGGGCGCGGCTGCAAGCCGTGGTCTTCGAGGAGGTTGGGAAAATGGCGGCGAAATTGTCTTCGGGCGGCGGCGGCCGCTTCACCCTCGGCCAGAACAGCGACATCAACGTCACCCCCTTCGTTGATGTGATGCTGGTCCTGCTGATCATCTTCATGGTGGCGCTGCCGCCGGCGACGGAGTCGATCAAGCTCGACCTGCCGCCCGCACAGCCGCCGAAGAACGGGGAAAAGCCAAAGGAGCCCGTCGTCATCAACCTGCAGGCGGGCGGCGCTCTGTTCATCGGGGAGAAGGCGAGCGCGCTGGCGACCCTGTCCGCCGATCTGTCGCGCATCCTGACGGCGGACGACCCGACGCTGCCGCCCACACAGCAGCGGGTCTACATCCGCGCCGACAGGCACGTGCGCTACGGCGACTTCATGTCGGTGATGAACACCCTGCAGGGCAATGGCTTCTACCAGGTCGCCCTGATCAACGAAGAGATCTGATCCGTCCGATCCGCTTCGCGAGACAAGAGCCCGCCGGGGAGACTCGGGCGGGCTTTTTCGCGGGCGCCTTCCCGCCCCGCGTCAGGGAGCGATGCGCCGGAGCGCCTCCACATTAATCGTGATGAAACCTCGTTCAGTCACCATGGCGCCTGCAATAGGCCAGAACGGCCTCAATATGAGCGCGAGGCGCGAAAATGTGGAATTCGGTGCAGGTGTCCGTAGGGTCCGCGACGGTTCGCGGCCGCTACCGGATGGAAGGCGACCAGCTGGTGCTGGAATGGCGTAACGGCCGGGTGGCTGAGCGCTGCGGGCTCCTGAAGCCCGAGTACGTCGCCACGGCCAGGCTCAAGCAACTGGCGGCGGAACGCCCGATCGCCGCCTAGAACCCGTCCCCCCTGTTCGGGAGAGCGATGATCAGGCCACCGTCGCCTCGAAGCCGGCGCGCAGCTTGGCCTCGTCCAGGTTGCGCCCGATGAACACCAGCCGGGAATAGCGGTCGGCGCCGTCGCGCCACGCGCCCTGGAAGTCGCCCTCGAGGATCATGTGCACCGCCTGGAACACCAGGCGCCGGTCCTCGCCGGCCACGTCGAGGATGCCCTTCGCCCGCAGGATGTCGGGCCCCTGCGCCTGCAGCACCTCGTTCAGCCACGCCGTGACCCGGTTGGCGTTCAGCGGCCTGTGCGCGGTCAGCGAAATCCCCCGGATGCCGCTCGCTTCGATGTCGTGGCCGTGGTCATGGTCATGGTGGTCATGATCGTGGTGGTGGTCGTGGTCGCAGTCTTCGTCGTGCACATGGCCCGGCTCGCCGTGGGCGGGGTTCAGGAAGTCCGGCTCGATCGCCTCGATCCGCGCCAGGTCGAAGGACCCGCGGCCCAGCACCTGGTCCAGGGGCACGTTCGACCGCTGCGCCCGGTGGATCGGCGCCAGGGGGTTCAGCCGCCGGATCATCCGCTCCACCTCGACGAGCTCGGCCTCGCTCACCAGGTCGGTCTTGTTGAGGATGATCTGGTCGGCGAAGGCGACCTGTTCGGCCGCTTCCCGGGAGTCCGCCAGGCGCAGCGGCAGGTGCTTGGCGTCGACGACGGTGGTGACACTGTCGAGCTGGGTCTTGGCGCGCACGTCCTCGTCGACGAAGAAGGTCTGGGCGACCGGCCCGGGGTCGGCCAGGCCGGTGGTCTCGACGATGATCGCGTCGAACCCGCCCTTGCGCTTCATCAGCCCCGAGACCACCCGGATCAGGTCGCCGCGCACCGTGCAGCAGACGCAGCCGTTGTTCATCTCGAAGACCTCTTCGTCGGCCCCGACGATCAGGTCGTTGTCGATGCCGACCTCGCCGAACTCGTTGACGATCACGGCGTAGCGCTTGCCGTGGTCCTCCGAGAGGATGCGGTTGAGGAGCGTGGTCTTGCCGGCGCCCAGATAGCCGGTGAGGACGGTGACGGGGGTCTTCCCCGTGGTCTTTTGGAGGGCCTGTTCGGCGGTCACGGTGTTCATGGCGCTCATGTAGGGCTCGTGCGGAGAATTCTGAAGTGGCGTTCTCCGCTTCCGGTGTTATAGAGTAACACTTGATGACCACAACCGATCCCACTTGCGCCCATTCCGAACTGGATGGGTTCCAGGCCGACCGCGCCTACCTGGGCGCGGACCACCGCCGCAACGAGCGGCGGACGCAGATCGTCATGGGCATCTGCATCGCCGCCCTGATCGCCCAGGTGGCCGGGGGCCTGATCTTCCACTCCATGGCGCTGACCGCCAGCGGCCTGCACATGGCGGCCCACGTCGCGGCCCTGCTGGTGGCCTCGGGGGCCTACGCCCTGGCCAGGCGCCACGCCACGAGCCCGAGCTTCGCCTTCGGGACCGGCAAGATCGGCTACCTGGCGGGCTTCGCCAACGCCGTGGTGCTGGGCATGACCGCCGTGCTGATCGCGGTCGAGAGCGTCCAGCGGCTGTTCACGCCGGAGACGGTCGACTACGCCTCGGCCCTGCCGCTCGCGGCCGGCGGCCTGGCGGTGACCCTGGTCTGCGTCTGGCTCCTGAAGCCGACCGAGCATGGCCGCCACGACCTCAACATCTCCGCCGCCCACCTGCACCTGTCGGCCGACGCCCTGGTGGGCGTGCTGGCGATCGCGGGCCTGTTCGCGGGCCAGCGCCTGGGCTGGGCCTGGGCCGACCCGGCCGCCGGCCTGGCCGGCGCGGCCCTGGTGGCGCAGTTCGCCGTCAGCCTGGTCCGGCGCGCGGGCGCCACCCTGCTGGACATGAACCCCTCGCAAGACCTGACCGCCGAGGTTCGCGGCCGCCTGGAGGCCGAGGGCGAGCAGGTGACGGACCTGCACCTCTGGCGCCTGGGCCCCGGCCATCACGCCGCGGTCGCGGTGGTCAGCGCCCCCGAACCGCGGCCCGCGGAGGCCTATCACCTGCGACTAAAGGGGCTTGAAGGCCTCAGTCACGTCACTGTGGAAGTGCGCGTGGCGAATCCGCGCTAGTCTGGCCGCGATGAGTGGCTTGCTTTCCCGAATCTGGCGGCGCGTGAGCGCGCGGCCCGTGACCTTGCTGTCGACCGCCATGATCCTGCTGGCGGCGACCTTCGCCGGCGGCTGGTGGGCGGCCGCGCGCCTGGCGCCGCAGAAGATCGCCTACACCAAGGGCCCGTCCGCGCCCGTCCACACCCGCGACGGGCCGCCTGCGCCGCCGGCGCCGGCGGAGTTGCAGGCGACGATCGAGCGGATCGCCAAGGGCTATGGCGAGCCGGTGGGAATCGCGGTCAGCGACGTGACCTCCGGCTGGACAGCCTCGGTGGCCGGCCGCGAGACCTTCCCCCAGCAGAGCGTCTCCAAGCTCTGGGTGGCGCTGGCGGTGATGCAGGCGGTGGACGACCGGCGCCTGTCGCTGGACCAGACGGTGGTGATGCACGCCGAGGACCGCTCGGTCTTCTACCAGCCGCTCGCCTCACGCATCCGCGGGCCGAACGGGCTGACGATCACGCTGGCCGACCTGCTGCGCCATGCCCTGATCGAGAGCGACAACGCCGCCAACGACATGCTGATCCGCCAGGTGGGCGGCCCCGGCGTGGTCACCCATGTGATCGCCGACAAGCGCCTGGCCGGCCTGGCCCTGGGCGGCACCGAGCGCGACGTGCAGACCAAGACCGCGGGCCTGGAGTGGCGGCCCGAATACGGCCAGACCTGGATCTTCAAGCAGGCGCGCGCAAAGCTGCCCGACGACGTCCGCGACCAGGCCCTGACCAACTACCTGGCCAATCCGCCGGACGGCGCGACGCCGGAGGGGATCGCCACGGCCCTGGCCGCCCTGAAGCGCGGCGAGCTGCTCAGCCGCGCCTCCACCGACTTCATGCTCGACCTGATGGGCGAGGCGCGCACCGGCGCCATGCGCCTGCGGGCGGGCGTCGAGCGGGGCTGGAGCCTGGCGCACAAGACGGGCACCGGGCCGGACTGGCGCGGCGCCTCGGTGGGCATCAATGACGTGGGCCTGCTGACCGCGCCGGACGGCCGCACCTATGCCGTGGCGGTGATGGTGCGCGAGACCAAGCAGCCGCCTTCAGCGCGCCATCGGCTGATGATCGGGGTCGCGCGGGCTGTCGAGGCCTACTGGCGCGACAGCCGCTCAGGCGCGGCGGGCGGACCCTTGCCGGCCTCCGGGGTCATGCAAGCGGAATAGGCCGAGCCTCGACCGCGAAGGCCTAGCTCTCCACGTGGCCCTTCACCAGCTTCAGGTGGACCTTGGCTCCGGTCGGATCGGTGGTGTCGACGCCGCTCTTCGGATCGGTGGGGAAAACCTGGCAGAGGCTGCCGAACAGGCGCGGCTTCGACTGGCTCATGCAGACCTTGTCGCCCTTCACGGTCCACTTGCCGGCGAGCGCGAGACCTCGGCGGCTCTTACCCGTCCAGTTGCCGTCGGGCTGTAGCCAGATCTTCCGGGAGCGTCCGTCCGGATCGACGGAGACGATCGTGTTGCCGAACGCGGAGGCGACGTTGGCGGCGCCCGGCGAGGCGTCGGTCGCGAACGCAGGCGACGCGAGCGCCAGGACGGCGGGAATCAGCAGGGCGAGTGTTTTCATGTCCCCTGAACGCGTGAACTGCGGATTCGGCGCCGCGAGTTGGAGGCCGCGCCTAGCCCTCGGCATTCTCCACGTGGCCCTTCACCAGTTTCAGGTGGATCGGCGTGCCCAGCAGGTCCTTGGCGTCGACCCCCTTCACCGGATCCGACGGGAAGGTCTGGCAGAAGCTGATCGGCAGGGTCGGTGGCTTCGACTGCCGGAGACAGACCTTCTGGCCCTTCACGGACCACTTGCCGGCCAAGGCGTTGCCGCGGCGGCTAAGGCCCGTCCAGGTGCCGTCCGGCTGCAGCCAGATCTTCTGGGAACGGCCGTCGGGATAGATCGACAGGACGGTATTGCCGAAGGTCGCGTCGACCTTGGCGGTGGCGTTGTCTGCGGGCTCCGCCGCCGACGCCGCAGTCGCAAGCGCCAGCAGGGAGACGAGAAGCGGAATTCGGATCATGCGGCCTTCAACGCACGAACTCTGGAATCGAAACGCGGCTATTTTCCGCCCAGGCCGAGGGTCGGCAAGACCGAAGCCTGCTCGGCGTCGAGCTGGGCCTTGCGGAAGTGGGCGCGCACGCCGCTGGAAGCCCCGAACTCCATCAGCTGGTCGGTGGTCGGCGCATAGGCCGGCCAGGCCTGGGTCCCGCATTTCGGCGCGCTGGTCTTGGCGAAGCTGACCCAGCAGGCGTGCATCAGGCCGGCGACCTCCTGGTCCTTGGCGCTGACCTGGCTCATCGGCGTGCGGCGGCCCCAGTACTCCCAGACGTACTGGATCTCGTCGGCGTGGCTGGCGCGGGTCTTCGACGCCGGGAACCGCGAGCCGACATAGGAGAAATAGTAGAGCCAGGTGGGCTTGCCGCCGGAGGTCTCGGCCGCCACCCACCGCGCCGGGCCGCCCATCACCCGGTCGGTGAACACCGCGCGGGCGAACGCATCCGGGCCGGCGGCGGCCTCGGCCGAATAGGCGGGCTTGACCGCGGCCGGGATGCGCGAGAGCGCCGCCTCGCCCAGCGTCATCGGGCCCATCAGGGAGTCCTCGCCGGAGTTGGAGCCGACGATCATCGGCACGTCCGGGACATGGCCGCGGGCGATCGCCTGGGAGGCGGTCTCGGTCATCAGCCGGCCGTCGACGAAGGGCTGGTAGTCGGCGTTGAGCGGCGTGAGCCTGTCGACCGGGATCGCGCGCAGGTCGGCGGCGGTGGCGGTCTCGGCCACGCCGATCCCGGCCAGGGCCTTTGCGCCGGCCTTCTCCTGGTCGGCGAGGGTCTTGGGTTCGAACCAGCCCAGGCCGCTCTCGACGATGGCCTTGGCGTAGAGGCCCCGCGCGGAGGGCGTGGCCAGGATGGCGAGCGTGCTCATCCCGCCGGCGCTCTCGCCGAAGACGGTGACGTTCTTCGGGTCGCCGCCGAAGGCGGCGATGTTCCGCTGCACCCACTTGAGCGCCGCGATCTGGTCCATCAGGCCGTAGTTGCCCACCGGCTCGCCCGGCTTGGCGGCCCTGGTCAGCGCGGGGTGGGCGAAATAGCCCAGCGCGCCCAGGCGGTAGTTGATCGAGACCACGACGACGCCGTCGCGGGCGAAGTTCTCGCCGCCGTAGATCCAGCCGGCGCCCGTGCGGTGCCCGCCGCCGTGGATCCAGACCATCACCGGGGCGCCTTTCGCGTGGGGCGGGGCGAAGACGTTCAGCTGCAGGCAGTCCTCCGAGGTCGGCCCGTTGGCGCCGCCGGAGTTGGGCGTCCCGTCGGCGTTCATCGGCTGCGGGCAGGAAGGCCCAGCCTCGACGGCCGAACGCGGCTGGGCCCACGGCTTCACCCGCTGCGGCGGCGCCCAGCGCAGCTCGCCCACCGGCGCCGCGGCGAAGGGGATGTTGCGGAAGACATTGGCCTTCTCCCCCGGAGCGCCGATCAGCAGGCCGGAGTCGATCCTGACGGTGACGGGTGTGTCGGCCTGGGCCTGGGTCGCGCCAAGGCTCAAGGTCAGGGCGGCGAGCGCCAGCAGCGTCGAAATCCGGGTCATGGGCATCCTCCCGTCGGCGTTCCGCCGATCCGGCGTGGAGCATTGGGTGGGGCTTGGGGGCGGGTCAAGCGGGCCCGTGGGCCCATGCGCCGGGCGCTTGACTCCCGCGTTCCCAGGTCTAGAACAAAAGTGGAACGAAAGGAGTCCGCAAAGCCATGTCCGATTTTCGCGGACTCGACGCCGTCCGGGCGAAGATCGCCGCCATCGAGGCGACCGGTCGCGCCGACCGCGGCGTCCTGCCGTTCGGGGACGAACGGATCGACGGCTGCCTGCCGGGCGGTGGCCTGCCGCTGGGTCGCTGGCACGAGGTCTGCGGCGACGGCCTGGAGGTGGAGACGGCCGCCGCGCCGACCGCCTTCACCGCGCTGCTGACCGCCCCGCTGGCCCGGCGCGGCGAGGTGGTCTGGGTGCTTCGCCGCGACGACCTGTGGGCGCCGGGCCTCTCCGGCCTGGGCTTTCCGCCGGAACGGCTGATCCAGGTCTGCGCCCGCGACGAGGCCGAGGCCCTGTCGGTGATGGAGGACGCCCTGGGAACCGTCGGCGTCGCCGCCGTGGTGGGCGAGGTCGAGGCCGCCGACCTGACCGCGGGCCGCCGGCTGCAGCTCGCCTGCGAGAAACGCCAGGCCACCGGCTTCCTGATCCGCCGCCGGCCCTACGGCGGGACGCCCCGGCGCGAGGCGACCGGCTCGGCCGCCGCCACCCGCTGGCGGGTCGCGTCCGCCCCCTCCGAGCCGCCGGCGGGGGAGTTCGGCCTAGGCGCCCCGCGCTTCCGCGTCGAGCTGGAACGTTGCCGCGGCGGACGGACGGGCGCCTGGCTGATGGAAGCCCCAACCGCTTACGACTCCGGGGCCTATAGCTGGGAGAAGACGGATGTCGCGCATCCTCTGCGCCTGGTCGCCGACCTGGGCGATCGCCAACTGGCGCCGGCGCAACCCTTCCGACTCGCCGGCTGAGCCAGGTTCCTCCCCCGAAGCGAAGACTTCGGGGGAGGTGGATCGGCGCGGAACGCGGCGAGACGGAGGGGGCCTAAAGCCTCAGATTCCGAACTTCGGGCCTGACGCCCCCTCCGTCAGCTTCGCTGACACCTCCCCCGAAGTGTTCCCTTCAGGGGAGGAGCATGAGCCGCCGCCCTTCGTCCTGCTGGAGACGGTGCGGGCCGTGCGCCGCCTGTCGGCGGTGAGCCGGGAGGCCGCGCGCCTGGGCCTGCACGTGGGCCAGAAGGCCACCGACGCAGCGGCCCTGGTCCCGGATCTGATCAGCGCCGAGGCGGACCCCGACGCCGACGCCGCCGCGCTCACGGCGCTCGCCGACTGGTGCGTGCGCTTCTCGCCGGCGGTGGCCGTGGACGCCCCGGACGGCCTCTTCCTCGACGTGACCGGGGTCGACCACCTGTGGGGCGGCGAGGCTCGGATGCTGGCCGATTTCAGCGCGCGCCTGGCCGCCAACGGCCTGCCGTTCCGCTCAGCCATCGCCGACACGCCGGGCGCCGCCTGGGCGTTGGCGCACTACGGCCAAGACGGCGCCATCGCCCCGCCCGGCGGCCAGGCCGAGCTGCTGAAACCCCTGCCGCCGGCGGCCCTGCGGTTCGAGACCGAGACCTGGGCCCAGGTGGAGCGGCTGGGCCTGCGCCGGCTCGGCCAGTTGATGTCGATCCCGCGCGGGCCCTTTGCGCGCCGCTTTGGCCGCGCGGCCTTGAGCCGCCTCGACCAGGCGCTGGGCCGCGAGCGCGAGGCGCTGACCTTCCGCCGCCCGCCGACCCCCTGGTTCGCCCGCCTGGCCTTCGCCGAGCCGATCAGCGCGCCGGAGGACATGGCTCGGGTCACCGCCGACGTCGTAGCCAAGCTCTGCGCGCGGCTGGAGGCCCAGGGCCACGGCGCCCGGCGCTTCGAGATCGCCTTCCACCGCCTCGACGGCAAGGCCTTGCCGCTCGCCATCGGCCTCTCCCTGCCCGGCCGCGATCCGTGGCGCATCGCCAAGCTGTTCGCGCCCCGGCTGGAGACGCTCGATCCAGGCTTCGGGATCGAGGTGGTGACGCTGACCGCCCAGGACGTGGAGCCGATCTCCGGGCGTCAGGCCCGGCTGGATACGGCGCGCGAGGCCACCGTCGAGGAAGGCCTAGCGCCCCTGGTCGACCGGCTGGTGAACCGCCTGGGGGCCGAGCGCGTCTGGCGCGCCGCCCCGGTGGAAAGCCATGTGCCGGAGCTGGCGGTGGGCCGCGCGCGCCCCTTCGCCTCGGCGGCCGGCGGCAAGCCCGCCGAGACGCGCCCCTGGGACCACGAGACCCCGCGACCCACCCGCCTCTTCCGCCGCCCCGAGCCGGTGGAGTCGGTGATGGCCATCACCCCCGACGATCCGCCCAGCCAGTTCCGCTGGCGCGGCCAGATCCACCGCGTGCGCCGCGCCGAAGGGCCCGAGCGGATCGGCGAGGAGTGGTGGCGCGGACAGATCGAGGACGTCCGCACCGATCACGTGCGCGACTACTACCGCGTGGAGGACATGGACGGCGGCCGCTTCTGGCTGTTCCGCGCCGGCCTCTACGGCGACCCCGACGCGCCGCCGAACTGGTGGATGCATGGGGTGTTCGGATGACCCGCTACGCCGAGCTGCAGGCGGCCACCAACTTCTCGTTCCTGCGCGGCGCCTCGCATCCCTGGGAGCTGGTGGCGGGCGCCGAGGCGTTGGGCCTGGAGGCGCTCGGCGTCTGCGACCGCAACTCGCTGGCGGGCGTGGTTCGCGCCTGGTCGGCCAGGAAGGAGCTGCCGGCGGGATCGAAGACCCGCGACCTGACCGGCTGCCGCCTGGACTTCGCCGACGGGACGCCGAGCCTGCTGGTCTATCCCGCCGACCGCGAGGCCTATGGCCGGCTGACCCGCCTGCTCACCGTGGGCCAGCGGCGCGCCAAGAAAGCCGGATGCGATCTCCGCTGGGCCGACTTCCTCGACCACGCCGAGGGCCAGCTCGTGCTGGTCGTGCCGCCGGACCGCCTGGACGAGGCCTTCGAAGGCGACCTCAAGCGCATCGCGGGCGAGCTGTCGGGGAACGCCTGGCTCGCCGCCGCGCGGCGCTATGGCCCGCGCGACCTGCACCGGCTGTCGCATCTGGCCGACCTGGCCCGCCGGTCGGGCGCGCCCATGGTCGCCACCAACGACGTCCTCTACCACGCCCCGGAACGGCGAGCCCTGCAGGACGTGCTGACCTGCATCCGCGAGACCTGCACGATCACCGAGGCGGGGTTGCGCCTGCAGGCCAACGCCGAGCGGCACCTGAAGTCGCCCGCCGAGATGGCCCGCCTGTTCGCGAAATTCCCCGGCGCGGTGGAGCGCAGCACCGAGATCGCCGACCGCATCGGCTTCGACCTCGGCCAGTTGCGCTACGAATACCCCGACGAGCCCGTGCCGCCGGGCGACACGGCGATCCACCATCTGCGCCGCCTGGCCTGGCGCGGTGCGCAACGCCGCTTCGAAAAGGGCCTGCGCCAAAAGGAGCGACGGACCGTCAAACGCGAACTCGATCTCATCGAGAAACTCGGTTTCGCCAACTACTTCCTGACGGTCCACGACATCGTCGCCTGGGCGCGCAGCCAGGACATCCTGTGCCAAGGCCGGGGCTCGGCGGCCAATTCCTGCGTCTGCTACTGCCTGGAGGTCACTGCGGTCGACCCGACCAAAGACGATCAGGACCTGCTGTTTTCGCGGTTCCTGTCCGAAGAGCGGGGCGAGCCGCCGGACATCGACGTCGACTTCGAGCACGAGCGGCGCGAGGAGGTGATGCAATACGTGTACGGACGTTATGGCCGCGACCGCGCCGCCATCGTCGCCACCGTGATCCATTACCGGCCGCGCATGGCGATCCGCCAGGTGGGCAAGGCCTTGGGCCTGACCGAGGACATCACCGCGGCCCTGGCCAACACCGTCTGGGGAAGCTGGGGCGACAGCGTCGCCGACGACCACATCCGCCAGGCAGGGCTGGATCCGGAAAACCCCCAGATCCGCCGCGCCACCGCCATCGCCGAGCAGTTGATCGGCTTCCCGCGCCACCTGTCGCAGCACGTGGGCGGCTATGTGCTGACCAAGCGCCGGCTCGACGAGACCGTGCCGATCGGCAACGCCGCCATGAAGGACCGCACCTTCATCGAGTGGGACAAGGACGACATCGACGCCATCGGCCTGATGAAGGTCGATGTCCTGGCGCTGGGCATGCTGACGGCGCTCAAACGGTCCTTCGATATGTTGCCGCCCCTGCCGGACGGACGCCTCATCACCGACATCTCCCACATCCCGCAGGAGAATCCGGCGGTCTACGACATGCTCTGCAAGGCCGATTCCGTGGGCGTCTTCCAGGTGGAGAGCCGCGCGCAGATGTCGATGCTGCCGCGCCTGAAGCCGCGCAAGTTCTACGACCTGGTGATCGAGGTGGCGATCGTCCGCCCGGGGCCGATCCAGGGGGACATGGTGCATCCCTACCTGCGGCGTCGGGATGGGCTGGAGGATCCCGAGTTTCCGGCGCCCTCGCCCGAGTGCGGCCCGCGCGACGAGCTGAAGCATGTGCTGGGCAAGACCTACGGCGTGCCCCTGTTCCAGGAGCAGGCGATGCGACTGGCCATCGAGGCGGCCAAGTTCACCGACGACGAAGCCGACGGCCTGCGCCGGTCGATGGCCACCTTCCGCGCGGACGGACGGCTCTGGACCTACCGCGACAAGTTCATCGAGGGCATGGCGCGGCGCGGCTACCAGCGCGACTTCGCCGAGCGCTGCTTCAAACAGATCGAGGGGTTCGGCTCCTACGGTTTCCCGGAGAGCCACGCGATCAGTTTCGCCCTCCTGGTCTATGCCTCGGCCTGGGTGAAGCGCCATCATCCGGAGGCCTTCTGCGCCAGCCTGCTGAACAGCCAGCCGATGGGCTTCTACCAGCCGGCCCAGTTGGTCCGCGACGCGCGCGAGCACGGCGTCGAGGTGCGCGCGCCGGACATCGTCGCCAGCGACTGGGACTGCACCCTGGAGCCGCCCGACGATCCGCGCTCACCGCACCGGGCGTTGCGCCTGGGCCTGCGCCAGATCAAGGGGCTCAAGAAGGAGGAAGCCGAGGCGTTCATGAAGGTCCGCGCAGGCGGCCTTCTTTCCACCCTGGAGGACTATGTCCTGCGCTCGGGCCTCACGCGCCGCGGGCTGGAGCTGCTGGCCGAGGCCGACGCCTTCCGATCCCTGGGCCTCAGCCGGCGCGAGGCCCTGTGGGCGGTAAAGGGCATGGCCGACGAGGTGGGCGCCGAAAGGAGCGCGCCGCTGGTCGCCCGCCAGAGCGTCAAGGAGGCCCAGGTCCTGCTGCCCTTCATGAGCCTGCCCAAGGAGGTGGCCGAGGATTACCGCACCACCAGCCTGTCGCTGAAGCAGCATCCGGTCAGTTTCTACCGCGACGAGCTGGCGGCGATGCGCGCCGTCCCCTGCGCGGCCCTGAAGGGGATGCGGAACGGCCGCGGCGTCTCGGTGGGCGGCCTGGTGCTGGTGCGCCAGCGGCCGGGCACCGCCAAGGGCGTGGTGTTCCTGACCCTGGAGGACGAGAGCGGCATCGCCAACATCGTCTGCTGGAAGGACGTCTTCGAGGCCAACCGCCGCCTGGTGATGGGCGCGTCCTTCCTGGTGGTCCACGGCCAGGTGCAGGAGGCCAGCGACGTGATCCACGTCGTCGCCGAAGGCTTCACCGACCTTTCCGCCCGGCTGGGCGAGATGCGCGACCACGAAGACGCCCCCGGCGCCAAGCCCGCGCCGCCCCATGCGCGCCCCGACAACCGCCTGGTCCGCAGCCGCGACTTCCATTGAGGCTTGGCGGGAAAGATTTACGCCGCCATGCTCAAGCCATGACGACGGCGAAGAAGCCCCGGGTTCCGCGTGGCCCCAATGCCGAGCGCAGGGCCGCGACGCGGGCGAAGATCATGGACGCCACGGTCCGCTGCCTGGCCGAGTTCGGCTATGCGGCCACCTCCACCCCGCTGGTGGCGCGGATGGCCAAGGTGAGCCGCGGCTCCCTGCTGCACCAGTTCCCCACCAAGATCGACCTGATGCTGGCCGTGGCCGAGCACGCCTCGCGGGTGCGCGGGGCCACGGTGCGGGAATTCCTGACCCCCTATCCGGACGGCCCGGAACGCTTCCTCCAGGGCGTTGAGGCGGTCTGGGCCTCCCTGCAGCGGGTCGAGGCCGTCGCCCTGATGGAGGTCACGGTCGCCGCCCGCAGCGACAAGGAGCTGGCCGCCCGCTACCCGGAGTTCGCCGTCGACCTGGACGCCCTGCTGCACCGGGCCCGCGAGCGCATGGCCGAGAACCTCGGCATCCCCGAGCGCCGGGAAGAGATCGACACCCTGGCGCACCTGACCCGCGCGGCCCTGGAGGGCCTGGCCATGACCTCGGTGTTCATCGGCCGCCCCGCCGACGACGCGTTGAAGGTCGTGGCCCTTCTGAAGCGGATGCGCCAGCAGGTCGTCGACGGCCTGGCCGCCAAGGCGTCCGCGCGCTGATCAGTAGGCTCCGTTGACCACAGGATGGCTCGCAGCCTAAGCTCTGCGGTGAACGGGGGCGAAGACGAGCCAGGCGGGCGCCTCCTGCAAAGTCCAAGCTGGCGGGGAGCGGGCGAATGACCACGGGCCAGGCAGAGTCCAATCGCAGACATGTGCTGATCGCGGGCGCGGCGCTCGCCACCGCGGCGGCGGCCGGCCGGGCTGCGGCCCAGGCCCCAACCCCGCCCGCCGCCCCCCCGGCCGGCCTCGCGGCGGGCGGCGGCTCCTCGAAGATCTTCCAGGTCACCGAAACGGCCACCGGCAAGGTGCAGGGCATCGCCAACGGCCCCACCTGGGAATTCCGCGGCATCCCCTACGGCGCGCCAACGGGCGGCAGGAACCGGTTCATGCCGCCGCAGAAGCCGGCCCCCTGGAAGGGCGTGCGCGAGTGCTTCGCCTACACCTCGGTCTGCCCGCAGACGCAAGCCGACATCCGCGGCGAATACGGCCAGTTGATCATGTGGGACCGCCAGGTGGGCGGCATGGGCGAGGACTGCCTGTCCCTCAACGTCTGGACCACCAACGTCGACCGCGCCGCCAGGAAGCCGGTGTTCGTGTCGTTCCACGGCGGCGGCTTCGCCACGGGATCGGGCAACGCCCCGGGCTTCGACGGCAAGAACCTCGCCTACTACGCCGACGCCGTGGTCGTGACCGTGAACCACCGCCTCGCCGCCTTCGGCTACACCGACCTGACGGGGGCCGGCGCTCCGGACGCCTTCAAATACGCCGGCGTCACGGGGGTCATGGACCTGATCGCCTCCCTGCAATGGGTGCGCGACAATATCGAGAACTTCGGCGGCGACCCCGGGCGGGTGATGATCTTCGGCCAGTCGGGCGGCGGGGCGAAGACCTCGACGGTGCTGGCCATGCCGCCCGGCAAGGGCCTCTTCCACCGCGCGGCGATCCAGTCGGGCGCGGCCCTGCGGCTGGTGACGCCGGAACAAGGCGCCGCCACGGCGGAGAAGCTCCTGAAGCAGCTCGGCATCGGCAAGGCCAATATGGGCGATCTGCAGAAGGTCTCCTGGCAGCAGATCCTCGAAGCTCAGACCGCGACGGGCGGAAACTTCTCGCCGGTGATCGGCACGGACGCCCTGCCCAACCATCCCTTCGACCCGGCCGCGCCGGCGGTCTCGGCCAATGTGCCGATCATCGTTTCCACGACCCTGGAGGACGCTGCGCTCGGCCTGACCAACTTCGATCTGACCGAGGCCGGGCTGAAGTCCCTGTTCGACCAGCGGTTCGGCGGCAAGGGCGCGGAACTCGTGGCGCTCTACCGCAAGTACGACCCCATCGCGACGCCGTTCCTGATCCAGGCCCAGGCCTTGACCGACGCCGGCGGCCGCCGCAGCGCCTATACGCTCGCCGCGCGCAAGGCCGCCCAGGGCGGCGCGCCGGCCTATATGTACGAGTGGAACTGGCGCACGCCCGCCTATGACGGCAAATTCGGCGCGGTGCACGGCATCGACGTCTCGGCGAGCTTCCACTCCTACCGCGACGGCTTCTTCGCCGGCTCCACCAGCGGCAAGAAGATGGCCGACCGCCTGGCGTCGAGCTGGGCGGCGTTCGCGGCTACCGGCGATCCCAACAACGCCCACCTGCCCCCCTGGAAACCCTACGACGACAAGGGCCGCGCGGTGATGATCTTCGACAACGACACACGGCAGGACTTCAATCCGCGCGCCGAAATCCGGGCGTACTGGGACGCCCATGCGCCGGCCCCCGGCCCCCGCGGCTAAGGAAGACGAAATGACGAAGACCCCCGACAGCCTCAGCCGCCGCGACCTGATCCAGGCCGCCTCCGTCGCCGCCACGGTGGCGGGCGCGGCGGCCGCCTCCAAGGCCTCCGCCCAGCCGGCCCTGGGCCTGCCGCCGGCGCCGGCCTCGGACCGCATCCTTGGCAACGCCGCGCCCAGGGGCGGCATCTTCTGGACCGTGGAGACCACGTCCGGAAAGGTCCAGGGCATCGCCAACGGCGTGGTGAAGGAGTTCAAGGGCATTCCCTACGGCGCCTCCACCGGCGGCAAGAACCGCTACATGGCGCCCCGGAAGCCGACGCCCTGGGCGGGCGTGCGCAACTGCATCGGCTACGGCCCGATCTCTCCCCAGACCGGGGCGTCCTTGGAGTCCGACTATTCGATGATGATCGCCTGGGACCGCCACGTGGGGCCGGGCGGCATGGGCGAGGATTGCCTGAACCTCAACATCTGGACGCCCAGCGTGAACGACCACGCCAAGCGGCCGGTGCTGGTGTCGTTCCACGGCGGCGGCTGGGCCACCGGCTCGGGCAACGGGCCGATGTACGACGGCGCCCAGATGGCGCGCCTGGGCGACGTGGTGGTGGTGACCGTGAACCACCGCCTGGCCTCCTTCGGCTACCTGCACCTGGCGGGCCTGGGCGCCCCGGCCGAGTTCGCCAACGCCGGCAACTGCGGCGTCATGGACATGGTCGCCTCCCTTCGCTGGGTGCGCGACAACATCGAACGCTTCGGCGGCGACCCCGGCCGGGTGATGATCTTCGGCCAGTCGGGCGGGGGCTCGAAGGTCTCGACCCTGCTGGCGGTCCCCGCGGCCAAGGGCCTGTTCCACCGCGCCGCGGTGCAGTCGGGCTCGACGCTGAAACAGGCGACGCCCGAAGAGGCCGGCGCCGAGGCCGCCAAGCTGCTCAAGGCGCTCGGCATCGCCAAGGGCAATGCCGCGGCGATCCAGAAGGTCCCGTGGCAGACCCTGCTGGAGGCGCAGGTCGCCTCCAGCGCAAACTTCCGGCCGGTGATCGGCGATGCGACCCTGCCGCACCATCCCTTCGATCCGGCCGCGCCGCCCGAGTCCGCCGACGTGCCGGTGATCATCTCCACGACCCTGCATGACGCGGCGCTGCGGCTCACCAACTTCGACCTCGACGAGGCGGGGCTGGCGGGCCTGTTCCGCCAGCGGTTCGGGCCGAAGGGCGGCGAGATCCTGGCCGCCTATCGCCGCGAGAATGGGCGCCAGTCGCCCTACCTCACCCAGGCCGAAGCCTTCACCGACGCCACCCGCGGCAATTCCCAGATCCAGGCGCTGCGCAAGGCCGCGCAAGGGAAGGCGCCGGTCTACATGTACGTCTGGGACTGGGAGACCCCGGCCTTCGACGGCAAGTTCGGCGCGGTGCACGGCCACGACGTGGAGGCCTCGTTCCACCTGTCGCGCAACCCGATCGGCGGAGCCGGCCGCAAGGAGGGCCGGCTGATGAGCGACCGGCTGTCGGCGGCCTGGGTGGCGTTTGCGGCCACCGGCGACCCGAACAACAGCCTGATCCCCCACTGGCCCGCCTACGACGCCAAGCGCCGCGCCACCATGGTGTTCAACAACGAGATGCGGGTGGTGGACGACTACCGCGGCGACTTCGTGCGGATGATCGCCGACGCCGCGCCGGCGACGCCGGACCCGCGCAAGGCCTGACGGAGCCCTCGGCCTGCGAAGACTCCGCGCAGGGAGGAGCCAGGTGTCGGGATCACATGTTATGAAACGTCCTTCGGCGGGAGGACGCACCCATGACCGAGGCCATTCAACTGCTGGTGGGCACCCGCAAGGGCGCCTGGATCTATCGTAGCGACGCGAAGCGCCGGACCTGGCAGGTCCAGGGCCCGATGTTCCTGGGCTCTATCGTCAACCACCTGGTGCTCGACCCGCGCGACGGGAAGACCCTGCTGATGGCCGCCTCGACCGGTCATCTGGGCCCGACGATCTTCCGCTCCACCGACGGCGGGGCGAACTGGGCCGAGGCGACGACACCGCCGGCCTTTCCCAAGTCCGACGACCCCAAGGCGCGGTCGGTGGACCACAGCTTCTGGCTCGAGCCGGGGCACGCCAGCGAGCCCGGCGTCTGGTGGGCCGGCGTCTCTCCGCCCGGTCTGTTCGAAAGCCGCGACGGCGGGGCGACCTGGGCCAGCGTTTCCGGCTTCAATGACCATCCGAACTACTGGGACTGGTGCCCGCCGGAAGCCGGCACGCCGGACGGCGCGCTCCTCAACCAGGTGGTGATCGACCCGCGCGACGCGGCGCACATGTACGTGGCCACCTCCAGCGGCGGGGTGTTCGAGAGCACCGACCGCGCCGCTACCTGGCGGCCGCTGAACCAGAACGTCCGCTGCGATTTCCTGCCCGACCCCTATCCGGAGTTCGGCCAGGACGCGCATTACATCGCCCTGTCGCCGACCAACCCGGACCGGCTCTGGCAGCAGAACCACTGCGGCATCTACCGCCTCGACCGCCCGGGCGAGCGCTGGGAGCGGATCGGCGACGCCATGCCGCGGGACGTGGGCGACATCGGCTTCACCGTCGTCCCGCATCCCCGCTTCGCCGACACCGCCTGGGTGTGGCCGATGGACGGCACGGACGTCTGGCCGCGCACCAGCCCGGGCGGACGGCCCGCCGCCTACCGCACCCGCGACGGGGGCCAAAGCTGGGAGCGGCAGGACAAGGGCCTGCCCCCCGAACAGGCCTGGATCACCGTCAAGCGCCAGGCCTTCTGCGGCGACCGCTGCGAGCCCATGGGCCTCTACTTCGGCGCCACCAACGGCGAGATCTGGATGAGCGAGGAGGGCGAAGGCTGGCGCCAGATCGCCGCCCACCTGCCGGAGATCTATTCGGTCGTCGCAGCGCCGATCGCCTGACCGCCATGACCCGCGTGCTGATCCCGTCCCAGCTCATCGCCTATACCGGCGGCGCGACGCGGGTGGACGCCGCCGGCGCGACGGTGGGCGCGGTGCTGGACGACCTCGACCGGCGGTTCCCGGGGCTGAAGTTCCGGGTCATCGACGAGCAGGACCGCGTGCGAAAGCACATGCGCCTGTTCATCGGCCAGGCGGAGACTCGCAGCGTCGCCCAAGCGTTGGGCCCCGGCGATGAGTTGCTGATCTTCGGGGCGCTGAGCGGGGGGTGACTTGACCCGCAGCGAGTACGCTTCACCCCCGGGCGAAAGATGAGCGACGGGCTGTCGGCTGCGTAGGCGCAGGCGCGCTTCGGCGACGCGGCCCGAAGCCGCCTACATCTGGGTAAGCACCGGCGGTCTTCCAGACTGCCGGAGAGGCCTTCATCTCCTGGTGAGAAGCCGAGACCCCAAGGCAAACTGGCTGCCATGAGATCAATGCCCGGCGGGTCCGTGGAAACCGGACCCCCGTTCGATGCGGACGTCCCAAGGCCCGTCATGGGCGAAACCGGTCCTTGCCCCTGGCGGGTCAGGGTCTAGTCTTCCCCTGGGATAGTGGATGAAGGCTATGAGCGACGCTATCGGCCCTGGCGATCTGGTTCTCTGCGTCAACGCCGCCCCGAACCATGCCACGCGAAGGCCGGTTCCCCTCCAGGCCGGAGAGACCTACCGGGTCCTCGCGGTCATGGAATTTGCCTGCCCATGCGGACGTTCAGACGCCTTGCTCGATGTCGGCATTGACTTCGCGTGGTGCCAGACGCGCTTCCGGCTGCTGCCAAAGCCCAAGGCCCAGGTCCGGACGCGACGCGTTTCAGCGCCTAAGGAGACCGAGACGATCCGCTAGGCGGCCTGGTCTGAGGGGCGAGCGAGACCCCACCTCCGACCCGCTGCGCGGGCCACCTCCTCCCACAAGGGGAGGAGGAAACCGCACGCGTTAGAACCTCAGCGCCCGGGCCTCCTTCACGTGCGGCAGGGCCTGGATCTTGCCGATCAGGTCCTCGCCCGGCGCCTGGTCGACGCCGACCAGGGCGATGGCGTCGTCGCCGGCCGAGACCCTCCCCAGGTTGAAGGTCGCGATGTTGACGTCGGCCTCGGCCAGCAGGCGGCCGAGGTTGCCGATGAAGCCCGGCTTATCGAGGTTGTTGACGTAGAGCATGGTCGGGCTGAACGGGCTGTCCAGGTCCATGCCCTTGACCTCCACGACGCGCGGCGTGCCGGCCAGCACCGAGCCGGCGAAGGAGCGCTTGCCCTTCTCGGTGGTGACGGTGATCCGGATGAGGCTCTCGTAGATCGGCGAGTCCTCCTGGCGGCTTTCCGAGACCGTGATGCCGCGCTCCTTGGCCACCGCCGGCGCGGAGACCATGTTGATCTCCGCGAGCATGGGCCGCATGACGCCGGCCAGCGCCGCTGCGGTCATCGGCTTGGCGTTGAGCTTGGCCACGTCGCCCTCATAGGCGATGTCGATGGCCTTGATCCCGAAGTCGACCATCTGGCCGGCGAAGGCGCCGAGCTTTTCGGCGAGCGCGATGAAGGGCTTCAGCCGCGGCGCCTCCTCGGCCGTGACCGAGGGGCTGTTCAGCGCATTGGTCACCGCGCCGGTCAGCAGATAGTCGCTGATCTGTTCGGCCACCTGCAGGGCGACGTTTTCCTGGGCCTCGTTGGTGGAGGCGCCGAGGTGCGGGGTGGCCACGAAGTTGGGCGCGCCGAACAGGACGTTTTCGCGGGCCGGCTCGGTCACGAAGACATCGAAGCCCGCGCCGCCGATATGGCCGGAGTCGAGGCCCGCGCGCAGGGCGGCCTCGTCCACCAGCCCGCCGCGCGCGCAGTTCACGATCATCACGCCCTTCTTGGTCTTGGCCAGGTTCTCGGCCGACAGGATGTTGCGGGTCTTGTCGGTGAGCGGAGTGTGCAGGGTGATGATGTCGGCCCGGGTGAGGAGCTCGTCGAGTTCGACCTTCTCGACGCCCAGCTCCACGGCGCGCTCCGGCGACAGGAAGGGATCGTAGGCCACAACCTTCATCTTCAGGCCAAGCGCCCGGTCGGCGACGATGCCGCCGATGTTGCCTGCGCCGATCAGGCCGAGGGTCTTGGCGTAGAGCTCGACCCCCATGAAGCGGCTTTTTTCCCACTTGCCGGCCTGGGTGGAGACGTCGGCGGCCGGCATCTGGCGGGCGAGCGCGAACATCATGGCGATCGCGTGCTCGGCGGTGGTGATCGAATTGCCGAAGGGGGTGTTCATCACCACGATCCCGGCGGCGGTGGCGGCGGGGATGTCGATGTTGTCGACGCCGATGCCGGCGCGGCCGATGACCTTGAGCTTGGTGGCGGCGGCGATGACGTCCTTGTTGGGCTTGGTGTCGGAGCGCACGACCAGACCGTCGTAGTCGCCGACGACCTTGATCAGGTCTTCCTTGGAAAGACCGGTCTTCACGTCGACGTCGACGCCGCGCTGGCGGAAGATGTCGATGGCGGCGGGGCTCAGGGAGTCTGCGATGAGAACGCGGGGCATGTGGATGGTCCTTAATTTGGACCGCTCATCCCGGCGAAGGCCGGGACCCAGATGGAAAGGCTGGAAGCGGGCTCTAGGAGCTCTGAGCCAAGCCGGTCAGCATCTGAGTTTCGAGATCTGGGTCCCGGCCTTCGCCGGGATGAGCGGAAATTTGGGAGGGGATCAGGCTGCGGTGAGTTCGGCCGAGACGGTGGCGAAGGCCCAGTCGAGCCAGGGGGTGAGCGCGTCGAGGTCGGAGGCTTCGACCGTGGCGCCGCACCAGATCCGCAAGCCCGGAGGCGCGTCGCGGTAGCCCCCGACGTCGAGGGCCACGCCCTCCTTCTCCAACAGGCCCGCCAGCTTCTTGGCGAACTCGGCCTGGGCGTCCTCGGCAAGCGAGGTCACGGCCGGGTCGATCACCTTGAGGCATACCGAGGTGTTGGAGCGGGTCGCCGGATCGGCGGCCAGGAACGAGACCCATGCGGTCTTCTGCGCCCAGGCCTCGAGCACACCGAGGTTGGCGTCGGCGCGGCGCTTCATTTCCGCCAGGCCGCCGATAGAGGCGGCCCATTTCAACGCGTCGACGGCGTCTTCGACGGCCAGCATCGAGGGCGTGTTGATGGTCGCGCCTTCGAACAGGTCGAGGGTGACCTTGTTCGCCCCGTCCTTCTTGGAGGTCATGCGGAACAGCTTCGGCATCGGCCAGGCCGGGACGTAGCTCTCAAGCCGAGCGACCGCCCGGGGCGACAGGATCAGGACGCCATGCGCGGCCTCGCCGCCCAGGGCCTTCTGCCAGGAGAAGGTCACCACATCGAGCTTGTCCCAGGCGAGGTCCTGGGCGAAGGCGGCGCTGGTGGCGTCGCAGATCACCACGCCCTCGCGGTCGGCGGCGATGAAGTCGCCGTTCGGCACGCGGACGCCGGAGGTGGTGCCGTTCCAGGTGAACACCAGGTCGGCGTCCTTGCGGACCTTCGACAGGTCCGGCAGCCCGCCGTAGGGGGCGTCCAGGACCTCGGCCTCGATCTTCAGTTGCTTGGTGACGTCGGTCACCCAGTCCTTGCCGAAGCTTTCGAAGGCCAGGAGCTGCACGGGCCTTGGGCCCAGCATCGACCACATGGCCATCTCCACGGCCCCGGTGTCGGAGCCGGGCACGATGCCGATCAGGAAGTCGTCGGGGACCTCCAGCACCTCGCGGGTGCGGTCGATCGCCTCTTTCAGGCGCGCCTTGCCGAGCTTGGAACGGTGCGAGCGTCCCAGGACGGCGTTGCGTAGGTTTTCGGGGGTCCATCCGGGGCGCTTGGCGCAGGGGCCGGATGAAAATTCAGGGCGCGCCGGCCGCATGGCCGGCTTCGGCCCCGCTAGATTAGGGGGGGTCGTCATAGCAATGTCTCCCATCCTTGCAGATGGACTGCGCCCCGTTGGGAGGGCGTGGCCCGCCGGCCAAAAGCCCGGCTTCGGGCCTGGGAGCAAGAGAAAGTTTCTGGAAGCGGCTGTGAGAGACGCTATGGCGCGGCGATCGCGACCGCGTCGCGCGCGCGCTGGCGGCCGCGCCAGGCGAGCCCCGTGCCGACCACCAGACAGACGAGGATCGCCCCGAAGTTGAAGTCGGTCAGCGCCATGTGCAGCAGGTCCGTGTCCGGCCGGCCGGTGACGAGATAGAACGAATGCAGGGTGAACTGGGCCGCGTAGAGCAGCATCGCGCCGCCGAGCCACAGGCTTCCGTATCGGACCGTGACCACCAAGAGGCCGATGGCCGTCAGGGCGTCGAAGGTGAGGCCCATGACGATCCACCAGGGCTTGGGCAGGACGACCTGCAGCAGCCGCTCGAGGATCACCATGGCGAGGATCACGCTTGCGCCCATGCGTTCAGCCGGCCCGCCCTTCCAGATGGCGAACAGGCAGGTCCCGACGAGCAGAAGGGACAGGACGATATAGGTTAGGACTGGTGACATGATTCCGCGCCCCTAGCGTACATTAGGGGCGCGGAACCAGTTAAACTATCGCAACCAAAGCCTCGATCTTCGACCGAGGCGGTTTTCGGTCAGCCGGCCTTGCGGGCGGTGACTTCGACCGGAGCCTGCAGGAGTTGCGGCTTTTGGAAGTCCATCTTCGTGCGCACGCCCAGGCGAAGCTGAGCTTCGTTGAGTTCGTTGTGCACCGCGACCATAGCCGTGCGGGCTTCGCTGAGCGCCCGCATGGCGTCCATCAGCTTCACTTGCACGTCGTCGGCGAACACCAGCGAGGTGTTCACTTCCTTGCGCGCCGTGAGCACTTCGCTCATCAGTTCGGCGGCTTCCGACAGCGCGCCGTCAACAGCGGCTTCGGTCACGAACAGCTTCTTGGCCACTCGCTGCGCCACAAACGCTTTTTCCATAAGGATTCCCCAACAAGGTGAACAACCACAATTCACGGTAAATATAAGGTTAAGGTTCACGCAACCGATTCATGAGTTGTTAACGATGATTTCCTCCCCGGACGGTTGTACCTGTGTCTTAAGCGTCACAGTTTCGGCGCTTGTCCGCTGAATCCGCCGGCCGAAGATCGGCGCGCCGGGAAGCGAAACGTTAGGATTGTTGGTCTAGAGCGGAGGTCCCGTGCGGCCCTTCGCGAGCGCCATGACCCCTACGACCGGCACACCCGGCCCAGCGCCAACCGCCACATTCCACGCCCGCGTCGCCGGCGTGGGCCTGGTCACCACGCTCGTGGTGCTGGTGGCCGCCTGCCTGACGTTCATGCTGCAGCAGTGGGCGGTGGCGCGCACCCAGTCGCACCAGATGTACGCCGGCCTGGCGCAGATCACCGCCACCACCGAAGCCCCGGCCATCGCCAGCGGCGACAAGCCCTCCATCCAGGCCGCCCTGCAGGCCCTGGCCGGGAGCAAGAACATCGAGGGCGCGCGGCTCACCGGCCTCACGGGCGCGCCCCTGGCCAGCTTCCAGCGGCCGCCCAATCCAACGATCCCCACGGCGGGCCCGGCGGCCCCGGGACCGATCGAGGTCATCGAGACGGACGTCATCGCCAACGGCCACAAGGTCGGGCGCCTGTCGCTGAGCGTGCACCGCCCGGCCCTGGGCGCGCTGCTGCCGCAGTTCATCGCCCTGACCGCCGCCCTGCTGTTCGGCGGCGTCGGCGTGGCGCTGTTCCTGGCGCGCGGCATGGCGCACCGGGTGATCGCCCCGGTGCAGCGCCTGTCGGACGCCATGCACGAGGTGGCGGCCGGCGGCAATTTCGAACCCATCGAGGTCAAGGCCCCAGACGAGCTGTTCCGCGGCCTGACCTCCAGCTTCAACCATCTGCTCGGCAAGCTGGGCGAGCGCGAGGATGACCTGAAGGCCGCCATGCGCGACCTGGAGAGCGCCCGCGACGCGGCCAACGCCGCCAATGTGCTGAAGACCCAGTTCCTAGCCAACATGAGCCACGAGATCCGCACCCCGCTGAACGGCGTGCTGGCCATGGCCGAGGTGATGTCGATGGGCGAGCTGGCCGACGTCCAGCGCGAGCGCCTGGGGATCATCCGCCAGTCGGGCAGCCTGCTGCTCGCGGTGCTGAACGACGTGCTCGACCTGTCGAAGATCGAGGCCGGCAAGCTCAGCCTGGTGAAGGAAGACTTCGACATCGCCGCCACCCTGTCGCCCACCGCCGAGACCTTCCAGGTCCTGGCCCGGGGCAAGGGCCTCGACTTCGCCTTCACGATCGACGACGCGGCCAAGGGCTGGTGGCGGGGCGACGCCGACCGCCTGCGCCAGATCGTCGGCAATCTGCTATCCAATGCCGTGAAGTTCACCCCGCAGGGCGCGGTGGAGGCGGCCATCGAGGTGAACCCGCAGACCGGCGCCCTGCGCCTGGTGATCCGCGACAGCGGCGTCGGCATCTCGCCCGAGAAGCTGCCGGCCCTGTTCGAGAAGTTCACCCAGGCCGACAACTCCGCGACCCGCCGGTTCGGCGGCACGGGCCTGGGCCTGGCGATCTGCCGCGAACTGACCCAGATGATGGGCGGCTCCATCAATGTGGAAAGCCGCGAGGGCTACGGCTCGACCTTCACCGTCGAGCTGCCGCTGAGCCGCGGCGAGGCCGCCGGCGTGGTCCCGGCCGACGTCGCCCAGGACAGCGGAGACCGGAACATCCGGCTGCTCGCCGCCGAGGACAATCCCACCAACCAGCAGGTGCTGGCCGCGGTGATGGAGTCGCTCGGCATCGACATCGACATCGTGGCCGACGGCAAGCAGGCGATCGACGCCTGGCGGCTCGGAGGCTACGACCTGGTGTTGATGGACATCCAGATGCCGGTGATGGACGGCATCGAGGCCTCCCGCCAGATCCGCACCATCGAGGTCGCCGAGCAGCGCAAGCGCACGCCGATCGTGGCGCTCACCGCCAACGCCCTGACCCACCAGGTGGAAGAATACATCGCCGCGGGCATGGACGGCCACGTCGCCAAGCCGATCGAGATCGCCAAGCTCTATGAGGCGATCAGCGCGGCGCTGACCGACGCGGCCACCGGCGCCTCGGGCCGCACGCCGGCCTCCGCCGACAGCCAGGTCGCCTGAGCCCTTTCGCAAGCTGAACGCCGGACAACGCGGGCCTCAGGTCCGCGTCAGGCGCGGCGTGGTGTTCTCCGATCCATGGCGACTGGAGCGCCAGAACCCGGGCCCGAGGCTCCGGCCGGCGCAGACGATGCGACCGCCGAACCTCTTCAAGTCTGGAGTGCGGGAGCGCCCCGGGGTCGGAAACGGTCCCGGGGCGTTTTCGCGTGGGCGTTAAGGCCCGACCCGCAAGGTCCCGTCCAGCACGGTCACCGCCTGGCCGCGCAGCAGGACGCGGTCGCCGGCCAGTTCGCAGTCGAGGTCGCCGCCGCGGCCGGGGTAGGCCTGCAGGAACGTCACCCGCGCGCGGCCCAGCTTGTCGGCGAACAGGGGCGTCAGGATGGTGTGCAGCGAGCCCGTCGCGGGATCCTCCGGGATGCCGGAGCCGGGGGCGAAGAAGCGGTCGACCACGTCGTAGGCCTGGCCCGGATCAGCCAGCGCCGCCACGCCCACGTTGCCGCGGCCGCCGGTGGCGCCGCTGGAGACCGCCTCCAGCGCGGCGAGGTCCGGCGCGCAGGCGCGCACCTGCGCCTCGTCCTTCAGCACCGCGACCAGGTAGGTCGAGGCCCAGACCTCCGCCGGCTCGACGCCCAGGGCCTGCGCCAGGCCGGCCGGCATCGCGACCCTGGCCGGCGGCTGGGCGGGGAAGTCCATCTCATAGCCCTGGCCGGCGCGGCGCACGGTGAGCGGGCCGGACTTGGTGTCGAAGGTGACCTTGTCGGCGGTCAGGCCCAGCTCGGCGAACAGCACATGGCCCGAGGCCAGGGTGGCGTGCCCGCACAGCGGCACCTCCAGCGCAGGCGTGAACCAGCGCAGGCCGAAGCGGGCGGGATCGTCGGTCCTGAGCAGGAAGGCGGTCTCGGCCTGGTTGTTCTCCGCCGCCAGAGCCTGCATCCACGCCGCCTCGGGCCAGGCGGCCAGGGGCTCCACCACGCAGGCCTGGTTGCCGCGAAAGGCGGCGGCGGCGAAGGCGTCGATGGTCCACTGGCGCATGGGAAACTCCATTCGGTGGCGGAGCTTGCAGATAGCCCCATCGGCGAATTAGGCAAGGCGTAATTAGCCAGTTGGCTAATTGATCACGGTGAGCTCCGGCCAGCGGGCGGTCACCGAGGCGGCGGCGCGGGCGAAGCCGTTGGTCCGGCGCAGCGGGTTGGGCCGCAGCCTGAGCGCGAACAGGTCGTCCAGGCCGAAAGGGGCCAGGATGGTCAGGCGGCCGTCGCGCTCCAGCCGCACGGCCACGGCGAACAGCGGGCTGACGAAGCGGCCAAGCGCCTCGGCCGAGGCGGTGAGCGGGGCATAGGCCTCGCCGAACTTGGCCTCGAACCACAGGTGCACGCGGGCCTGGTTGCGCACCTCCACGAGTTCGCTGAGCGGCGGGGCGAAGGCCGCGGCCACGCGCCGGATGACCAGGTCCTCGGCCTCATAGGAGATGTCCGACGGGTCGAAGTAGCCGAGGTCGTAGTCCTTGATCCCGTAGTCCAGGTCGCGGCCGGTCAGGTGGTTCAGCACCCGCTGGTAGACCGCCCCGGAGAAGATCAGCCAGTCCGGCAGGTCGAGGTCGCGGGCGGTCTCCAGCACCTGCATCAGGGTTGGGCCGCTGCGCACGATGGCCTCCAGGCGCTGTTCCAGCACCCGGCTCACGCCTTGCCCCGGAGCGGCCAGCCATGGTCGAGCGGCCCGTGGCCGGCGCCGAGCCCCGGCGCGCGGGCGATGGCCTCCTGCACATAGGCCCAGGCGCGGGCGACCGCCTCGGTGAGCGTCAGGCCCTGCGCCAGGCCGGCCGCGCAGGCCGAGGCCAGGGTGCAGCCGGTGCCGTGGGTGTGGCGGGTTTCCTGGCGCTCGGCCTCGAACACCGTCTCGCCGTCGGGGGTCATCAGGATGTCCACCACGCGGGGGCCCGGCAGATGGCCGCCCTTCATCAGCACGGCCCTGGCGCCCGCCATCAGCAGGGCCTCGCCGGCGCGGCGCAGGCCGTCGTGCGAGGCCACGGTCTCGCCGGTCAGGGCCTCGGCTTCCGGGGCGTTGGGCGTCAACAGGGCCGCGCGGGGGATCAGCAGCGCGCGCATGGCGCCGGTCGCCGCGGGCGACAGCAGCGCCGCGCCGCCCTTGGCGACCATCACCGGGTCGACCACCGCCGGAACGGCGGATGCGGAATCCAGGAGGCGCGCGACCGCCTCGACCACCTCCAGGCCGCCCAGCATGCCGGTCTTGATGGCGTCGGCCCCGATGTCGTCCAGCACCGCGCGGCCCTGCGCCTCCACGACCTCCGCAGGGATCGCGTGGACGGCGCTGACTCCGCGCGTGTTCTGCACCGTGACCGCCGTGATCGCGGTGGCCGAATAACCGCCCAGCGCCGTCACCGTCTTGATGTCCGCCTGGATTCCCGCCCCGCCGCCGGAGTCGGAACCGGCGATGATCAGGACTCGGCCCAGGAAGCTCATGACTCCCGATAGCCCGGCGCAAGCGGATTTGCATCGGCCAAAAGAAATAACTTGACGGTTATATATCTTATCGGGAATATATCTGCATGACGCCGTTCGAAGCCATCGCCGAACCCAGCCGCCGCCAGATCCTCGACCTGCTTCGGGCCGGCGAGCGGCCGGCCGGCGACCTCGTCGAGGCTACGGGCCTCAGCCAGCCCGGGGTCTCCAAGCACCTGCGGCTGCTGCGCGAGGCGGGGCTGGTCAGCGTGCGGCCGGACGGCCAGCGCCGGCTCTACCGCCTCGAACCCGGCGAACTGGCCGAACTCGACGAATGGCTGAAACCCTTCCGCCGCTTCTGGGCCGAGCGCCTGGACGCCCTCGATGAGCATCTGGAGAAAGAACAATGATCACCACCGAGAACCTCCTGAGCGACGCGCCCCTGGGCGAGGTCACGCGCCAGGGCGAGGCCCTGCAGGTGGTCTTCCACCGCCGCTACAACAAACCCGTCGAGAAGGTCTGGGCCGCCCTGACCACGCCGGAGCGTCTCGCCGACTGGTTCGCCACCGCGGAGGTCGACCTGCGGGTCGGCGGGATCATGCGGTTGGGCTGGAATGGCGCGCACAAGACGGACGTGACCATCACCGTCTGCGAACCGCCGCGCGCCCTGGCCTGGCGCTGGAAGATCGGCGAGCGCGACACCCTGGTCCGCTTCGACCTCTCCCCGGAGGATGGCGGCTGCGCGCTCACCCTCACCCACTCGGGCCTCAGCCTCGACGGTGGGCGCGACGGCGGCGTGCGCGCCGGCTGGCATGCCCACCTGGAGGCCCTGCCCGACGCCATCGAGGGCCGCGCCACGTCCTGGGAGACCAAGACCGCTCGCGAGGCGGCGCTCGGCGACGCCTACCCCAAGCTCCCGGCCTGAGCGATCGCGCGCCAGACGCGCAGCGCCTGGACCGTCTCGCGGACGTCGTGGACCCGCACCGCCGCCACGCCGGCCGCGGCGCCGGCCAGGGCGCCCGCGATGGAGCCGCCGAGCCGCCGGTCCGCCTCCGCGCCGTCATCCAGGGCGCCGATGAAGCTCTTGCGGCTGACCCCCAGCAGCACGGGAAACCCCAGGGCCACGATCCTGTCGAGGCCCGCCAGCAGCGGCAGGTTGTGGCGCGTCCTGTGCTTGCCGAAGCCGACGCCGGGGTCGAGCCAGATGCGGTCCCGCGCCACGCCCGCCGCCATGGCGGCCTCGGCGCGGGCGGCCAGGAAGGCGGCGACCTCGCCCACCACGTCGTCGTAGCGCGGCTCGGCCTGCATCGTCCCGGGCTCGCCCTGCATGTGCATCAGCACCACCTCGCAGCCCAGCTCCGCCGCCACAGCCAGGCTGTCGGGCGCTTGGCGCAGGGCGGTGACGTCGTTCCAGATGGTCGCCCCGGCGGCGGCGGCGGCGCGGGCCACCGCGGGCTTCATGGTGTCGACGGAAATCGGCACGGCGCTCTCGGCGCGGATCGCGCGGATCAGGGGGACGACCCGGTCGATCTCCGCGGCGGCGTCGACGGGTTCGGCGCCCGGCCGCGTGGATTCCCCGCCCACGTCCAGGATGTCGGCGCCCTCGGCGATCAGCCGGCGGGCCTGGGCCAGGGCCGCCTCGGGCGCGGCGAACCGCCCGCCGTCGGAGAAGCTGTCCGGTGTCACGTTGAGCACGCCCATCACCTTCACGGGCATGGCGCGCACGGGCTGGGAGGCGGCGAAGGCGGTCATCGGGGCCCTGGATAATGAAAAAGGGCGGCCCCGTCGCCGGGAGCCGCCCCAATTCGCATCGTCCGTCGCCTGAACCTTACGCCGGCTCGGGCTTGGGCGAGATCGGCACCGCCACGGCGGGCCCGGTGGGCCGCTTGGCGTCGGCGTCCTCGCGGTTCGGGGCCACGCCCTTCAAGGCGCCGATGATCTCGTCGCCGCTCAGGGTCTCGTACTCGAGCAGGGCCTTCGCCAGGGTGTGCAGGTCCTCGAGCTTCTCGGTGAGGATGCGCTTGGCCTCGGCATAGCCGTTCTGCACCAGGCGCTTCACCTCGGCGTCGATGATGTTGGCGGTTTCTTCCGAGACGTTCTGGGTGCGCGACACCGAGTGGCCGAGGAAGACCTCCTCCTGGTTGTCGCCGTAGGAGACCAGGCCCAGCTTGTCGGAATAGCCCCAGCGGGTGACCATGTTGCGCGCCAGGCTGGTGGCCGCCTGGATGTCGCTGGAGGCGCCGGAGGTCACCTTGTCCTTGCCGAAGATCAGCTCCTCGGCGACGCGGCCGCCCATCATGATCGCCAGCCGCGAGGTCATCTGCTCGTAGTTCATGGAGTAGCGGTCGCCTTCCGGCAGTTGCATCACCATGCCCAGAGCCCGGCCGCGCGGGATGATCGTGGCCTTGTGCACCGGGTCCGCGGAGGGGACCGTCAGCGCCACCAGGGCGTGGCCGCCCTCGTGGTAGGCGGTGTTCTTCTTCTCGTCCTCGGTCATGACCATCGAGCGGCGCTCGGCGCCCATCATGACCTTGTCCTTGGCCTCTTCGAAGTCGCGCATGGTGACCATGCGGCGGTTCTTGCGCGCGGCCATCAGGGCCGCTTCGTTGACCAGGTTGGACAGGTCCGCGCCGGAAAAGCCCGGAGTCCCGCGGGCGATCACCTTGGTCTCGACGTCGGCGGCCAGCGGCACGTTCTTCATGTGCACGCGCAGGATGCGCTCGCGGCCGTTCACGTCGGGGTTCGGCACCACCACCTGGCGGTCGAAGCGGCCGGGCCGCAGCAGGGCCGGGTCCAGAACGTCGGGACGGTTGGTGGCGGCGATCAGGATGATGCCTTCGTTGGCCTCGAAGCCGTCCATCTCGACCAGCAACTGATTCAGCGTCTGCTCGCGCTCGTCGTTGCCGCCGCCCAGGCCCGCGCCGCGGTGGCGGCCGACGGCGTCGATTTCGTCGATGAAGATGATGCAGGGGGCGTTCTTCTTGGCCTGCTCGAACATGTCGCGCACGCGGCTGGCGCCGACGCCCACGAACATTTCCACGAAGTCCGAACCCGAGATCGTGAAGAACGGCACGCCCGCCTCGCCCGCGATCGCGCGGGCCAGCAGGGTCTTGCCCGTGCCCGGAGGGCCGATCAGCAGGGCGCCCTTGGGGATCTTGCCGCCCAGGCGCTGGAACTTCTGCGGGTCCTTCAGGAAGTCGACGATCTCGACGACCTCTTCCTTGGCCTCTTCCACGCCGGCCACGTCCTCGAAGGTGACGCGGTTCTTGTTCTCGGTCAGCAGGCGGGCCTTGGACTTGCCGAAGCCCATGGCGCCGCGGGCGCCGCCCTGCATCTGGCGCATGAAGAAGATCCAGACGCCGATCAGCAGCAGCACCGGCAGGCTCTGCAGCAGGAAGCCCACCAGGGTCATGCCGCCGGCGGCCTTCACCGAGATGTTGGCGCCCTGGCCTTCCAGGCGGCGCACCAGGTCATCCTGGTTGTTCGGCGTCACCGCCGTGAAGGACTTGTTGGCGCCGTCGGTGACCACCACCTGGCTGCCGCGGATCTCGGCGGCCTTGACCTGGCCCGAGTTCACCTTGCTGAGCAGTTGCGAATAGGTGATCTCGCCGGCGTTGGCGCCCTTCTGGCCACCGCCGGTGACCATCGAATAGAGGCCGATCAGGACGACGACGATAACGCCCCAGATGGCGAGATTGCGCAGGTTCATCGGTTTGGACCGCCTCAAAAAGGGCTTGGCGCCGAAACTCCCAAGATAGGAGCCTTGACGCCGTTTCACCAGTTGGCCGGACGATGCGCGACCTAAGACCGCGCCCCAACCCTGACCACGACCCCAAATACGAAGGGCCGCGCCTGACAGACGCGGCCCCTAGATAGGCATGAATTTACTGAATTAAGCGCTACCGAACGCCCTTAAGGGCCGCTACCGCGGCGCCGGCTTCTTCGGGGCGGCGATCAGGCCTTCGCGCTGGGCGCGCTTGCGGGCCAGCTTACGCGCCCGGCGCACGGCTTCCGCCTTCTGGCGGGCGCGCTTTTCCGACGGCTTTTCGTAGTGCACGTGCCGCTTCATTTCGCGGAACGAGCCTTCGCGCTGCATCTTCTTCTTCAGCGCCTTCAAGGCTTGGTCGACGTTGTTGTCGCGGACGAAAATCTGAACCAGGGTTCTCTCTCCTGTTGATCGCTTGGCGCCCGGCCCCCATCAGTCCCGGCTAGGGGCGGCGGCGAGCGAACAAAAAGGCCTATTTTAGAACGATTTGAGGTCCCGGAAGCTTTTGGCCTTCGGGATTGAGCGCGGCGAGATATCAGAAGAGGCCCGCGATGTCCACGCCGCACGCGAGGCTTTTCGCCTTCGCCGCGAGGTGGCGTAAGAGAGCGAGATGGCCAGAACCGCCCCCGAAGCCGCCGCCCCGGACTGGGCGCAGACCGCCGAGCAGCAGGTGCTGGACGCCGCGCTGAAGATCGTCGCGCACGAGGGATGGACCTCGCGCCTGGCGACCCTGGCCGGCAAGGCCTGCGGCCTCTCGGCCGGCGAGACGGAGCTCTTGCTGCCGCACGGGGCCGCCGATCTTGCAGCCCTGCTCTCCCGGCGGCACGACGCGGCGGCGCTGGCCGCGCTGGCCGCCGTCGACCCCAGCGCCCTGAAGATCCGCGAGCGCATCGCCCGCGGCGTCGAGGCCCGGGTGGCGGCCGCGGCCGCGGACGAGGCCGCCGTGCGTCGCCTCACGGGCTTCCTGGCCCTCCCGTCGAACCTCAGCCTGGGCGCGCGCCTGGCCTGGGAGAGCGCCGACGCTCTCTGGCGCTGGGCCGGCGACACCGCCACCGACGAGAACCACTATTCCAAGCGCGCCCTGCTGGCCGGCATCCTGACCGGCGCCATCGCCATCCGGCTGACGTCAGGGCCGGCTGCGGCGTTGGCCTTCACAGACCGGCGCATCGCCAACGTCATGACCTTCGAGAAGTGGAAGGCGACGACCCGGCTGAAGCCCGCCGCCATGATGGACAGCCTGGCCAGGGCGCTTGGCCACCTGCGGTACGGCGCTGAACGGTGACTCTCGCCGACCTCGCCAGCATCGGCGCCCTTGTGAATGGCGTCGCTGTCCTGGTCTCCTTGATCTACCTGAACCTCCAGACTCGTCAGACGGCGCGCAACCAGCAATCGCTGATGCAACATGGCCGCGCTCAGCAGCTCAGCGACTGGCTGCAATACATCGCCCACCCGGAGATCGCCGACGTCATGGTGCGCGGCAACGATGGGCGCTTGGAGCCCGCCGAGTTCGTCCGATACCACTCTGTGCTATGGTCGATCCTGCTGGTCTACGAGAACAACTTCGTCCAGCACCGCTCGGGCATGCTCGATGACAGGCAGTATGAGGCGACGCTGGGCTCCCTCAGATTCCAGTGCTCCCTGCCGGGCTTCCGCGCCAATTGGATAACCACCCGCCACATGTTTGACCGCGAATTCGCGGTCTTCGTCGACGACATGATCAGCAAGACGCCGGTCATCCTCGACATCGGCAGAAGGGGGCATACGGCCTGGGCGGCCCGGGCGGCCCAGGAGGCCGCGAAAGCCAGCCCTAAAGCGGCCGAACCCGGTTGAGGTGGCCCATCTTGCGGCCGGGGCGCGCGCCGCGCTTGCCGTAGAGGTGAATGCGGGTCTCCGGCTCGGCGGCGTATTTCGCCCAGGCGTCGGCGTCGTCGCCCAGCAGGTTCAGCATCTCGACCTGGGCGATGGCATGGGTGGGGCCGAGCGGCCAGCCGGCGACGGCGCGGATATGCTGCTCGAACTGGTCGACCTCGCAGCCGTCCTGGGTCCAGTGGCCGGTGTTGTGCACCCGGGGCGCGATCTCGTTCACCAGCAGGCGGCCATCGGCCATCTCGAAGAGCTCGATGCCGATCACGCCCACATAGTCGAGCCCAGCCAGGACCCGCGCGGCGATCCGCTCGGCCTGCTCGACCACCGCCTGGCCGGCGCGGGCCGGGGCGATGGAGCGGCGCAGCACGCCGTTCTCGTGGTGGTTCTCGGCCAGGGGATAGATGGCGGTCGCCCCGTCGCGGCCGCGCGCGGCGATGACGGAGAGCTCGCGCACGAAATCGGCGGCCGCCTCGACGATCACCGGCGCCCCGCCGAGGGCCTCGAAGGCCGCCGCGGCGTCGGCCGCGTGCTCCACCCAGCGCTGGCCCTTGCCGTCATAGCCCTCGCGGCGGGTCTTCATCAGGGCCGGCGCGCCGACCTGGCTCACCGCCGCCACGGCCTCGGCCGGCGAACTGGCCGGAGCGAAGGCCACGGTGGGCGCGCCGTGCGCGTTGAGGAAGGTCTTCTCCTCGAAGCGGTCCTGCGCCACGGCCAGGGCCTGCGGCCCGGGCGCGACGGCGACGCCGCGCGCGGCGAGCCAGGCCACCGAGGCCGCGGGGACATTCTCGAACTCGTAGGTGACCAGGCCGGTCAACTCGGCCAGTTCGGCGAGCGCCGCCTCGTCGGCGTAGCCGCCCACGATCAGCTTCGCGGCGGCGCGGCCGGCGGGGCTGTCGGCCTCGCGCTCCAGCACCACCACGTCGAAGCCCAGGCGCGCGGCGGCGAGCGCCAGCATGCGGCCGAGCTGGCCGCCGCCGAGGATGCCGATCGACGAACCTGGCGCCAGGGGGAAAACCGGCGGGCTCACGCGTCCTCGACGGTCTCGGGGATGCTGTCGGTCTGGTTGGCGGTGAAGGCCGCCAGCCGCTGGGCGATCCCTTCGTCGGAGAGCGCCAGGATCTTGGCGGCCATCAGGCCTGCGTTCTTGGCGCCCGCCTCGCCGATCGCCAGAGTCCCCACCGGGATGCCGGCCGGCATCTGGACGATGGAGAGCAGGCTGTCCATGCCCTTCAGCGCCTTGGATTCGATCGGCACGCCCAGCACGGGCAGCTCGGTGAGTGAGGCGGTCATGCCCGGCAGGTGCGCCGCCCCGCCGGCCGCGGCGATGATCACCTTGAAGCCGGCCGCCTTGGCCCCCTTGGCGAAGTGGTACATCCGCTCGGGCGTGCGGTGGGCGGAGACCACCTTGGCCTCGTAGGCCACGCCCAGGGCGTCGAGCATTTCGGCGGCATGGCGCAGGATCGGCCAGTCGGAGCGGCTGCCCATAATGATGGCGACGGGCGCTGACGCGGCGCTCATGTCGATCCGACCCCCATATACGAAGGCGGCGGAGTATAGGCGCCGACTTTGCAGGGGCAACCAAGGACAGCTAGATTCACCAAATCGTCGTGCGCGTCCTTGATTCCACAGCCCCGCTCGGGAAACAGCCATGAAGATCACCGGCGCACGTAATGAGCCCTTCTCGGCCATGCGAAGACGCGCGTTGGCCCAGGCCGGCGCCCAGGTGCGGAGTTCGACGCCCGTCGATTCCACCGAGTTCCTGGGCATCGCCGAGGTGGAAATGACGCCTTCGGTGAAGGCCGCCATCCAGACCCTGATGGGCGAGATCGACGACCTGCGCGGCGAGGTGGGCCGCCTGAAGGGCCGCCTGGCCGAAACCGAGGAGCTGGCCGACCGCGACGCGCTGACCCCGCTGCTCAACCGGCGGGCCTTCGTGCGCGAGCTGGGCCGCATCCGCACCTTCGCCCAGCGCTACGGCTTGCCGGCCAGCCTGGTCTACATCGACCTCGACGACTTGAAGGGCGTCAACGACCGCCTGGGCCACGCCGCCGGCGACGCCGCGCTGAAGGCGGTGGCCGAGCGGCTGGTCTCCCAGCTCCGCGAAAGCGACATCGTGGGCCGCATGGGCGGCGACGAGTTCGCCGTGATCCTGGCCCAGGCCGATCACGCGACCGCCGAAGCCAAGGCCGCGGCGCTGGCCCGCGCCATCGAGGCCGAGCCCCTGCGATTCGGCGAATGGTCTGCCCCGCTGCACATCTCCTGGGGGGTGCGCGAGATCACCCAGGACGCCGAGCCGGAGGGCCTGGTGGCCGACGCCGACGCGGCCATGTTCGCCCGCAAGCGCGGCCGCAAGTCGGCGTAGAGTTCCAGTTCCTCCCCCAGGCCGAAGGCCGATCAGGGGGAGGGGGCTCGGCGCATCGCGCCCAGACGGAGGGGGTTTCACCCACGGCTGACGGACCCGGTGGGCTTCGCCCCCCTCAGTCACCTGCGGTGACAGCTCCCCCTGAGGGGTATGCATCTGGAGCTACGCGATGATGTCCGGGTTGAGCTGGTCCTCGATGCGGGCGATCTCGTCCTTCAGGGCCAGCTTCTTGCGCTTCAGCCGGGCGATCAGCAGCATGTCGGGGAGCGGCGACAGCGCGATCGCCTGTACGGCCGCGTCGAGGTCAGAGTGATCCTGGCGAAGGGCGCTGAGCCTCGCGATCAGGGCGGCTTCTGACAGGTCGTCGTTCATCGGCGCGCGATGTTCTAGCCCAGAGCCGCGGCGAGCGCAGCCAGGGCGTTGGCGGGCGCGGGCTTTCCCCAGGCGGCCGCGGCGGCCTCCAGTGCGGCCAGGGCGTGGGCGCCGCCCTGGTCTCCGGTCATCGCCTCCAGAGCCTCCATCAGCACCCGCTCGGCGCGCAGCTCCACGGCCTTCACGTCGTCGCGAAGGCCCTCGCGCTCGCCGTCGTCGACCCCGTCGAAGGCGGGCTTCAGGGCGCGGCGGACGTCCCGGATCGGGACCAGGGCCAGGGCCTCCCAGCGGCGGGCCACGTCGGCGGCGCGGGCCAGCAGGGCCGGATCGGCCGCCTCGGCCCAGACCGCCCAGAGCAGCAGCGAGGTGTTCTGGCCGAACTCGTCCTGCAGGGTGAGGCAGGCTTCGGGCGCGCCGGGGCGGGCGTAGGCCTGCAGCGTCCAGTCCCACAACGACATGGCTTCAGATCTCCGCCTTCAACGGCCCGACGTCGCGGCCCCACCGCTTAACCGGCGTCCATGACAGTCCGAAGAGGTCGAGCGCGCGGCCCACCGACTGGTCGACCATGGCGCCCAGGTCCGCGGGCTGGGCGTAGAAGGCGGGCATCGGCGGGGCGATCACCGCGCCCATCTCGGCCAGCCGAACCAGGGTGCGCAGGTGGCCCAGGTGCAGCGGCGTCTCGCGCACCATCAGCACCAGCGGCCGCCGCTCCTTGAGCGCGACGTCGGCCGCCCGGCTCAGCAGCGAGGACGTCACCCCGGTGGCGATCTCGCTCATGGTGCGCACCGAGCAGGGCGCCACGATCATGCCGAGCGTCTTGAACGATCCCGACGCGATGGAGGCGCCGATGTCGGCGACCTTGTGGACGACATCGGCCTTGGCGTTGACGTCGGCGGGCGAGAGCGCGGTCTCCTGCGCCAGGGTCAGCGCCGCGGCCTTGCTCATCACCAGGTGGGATTCGATGCCGAGGTCCCGGCAGGCGTCGAGGGCGCGAAGGCCGTAGACGATCCCCGAGGCGCCGGAAATTCCCACCACCAGCCTTGGTTGCTCGCCCTGCGGCATAAAAGGGGTCCCTAACGCGCGAACGGCGCGCATCGTCTCAGCTACGCCGCCTGCAAACATATGTGATCTGACAGCCGCGCATAGCGGGTGTTCACTGCGCCCTCCAACAGCAAGGAGGCCACTCGTCATGGCGTTGGAAGCCCGGATCCGCGAGCTCGGATCCCGTCACCAGTCCCTGGAAAACGCGATCCAGGACGAAATGAGCAGGCCCGCCGCAGACGACATCCGACTGAAGGAACTGAAGCGACAAAAGCTGAAGCTGAAGGAAGAGATGGAAGCCCTTCGAGGCCAGTTGCACTAGGACCCTTCCCACTCAGGTTGGCTCAACCGGAGTGGAGGAGAAGGGTTCCGGATATGGCCGACGCCCCTGTTTTTCTAGGCGCTTCCTGACAAGATCCCTCCCGCAATCGGGAGAGCAGACGCCGGCGGTGCGCCGGCAAGGGTGGGAGATCCTGCAAGGATGCTCCCACCCGTTCTGTGCGCGGCGCCACAGCCCTTCCGTTTGGGTTGAAGGGCTCCAGATATAGACGACGACCCCGTCCTGTCCCGGCTGACTTGGACCAAGTCAGCCGGGACGGGGGCTAATCCTCGTCGTCGTGGTCGTCGTGATCCTCGAACACGGACTGGGCGGTATGCTCGCCGGCGTGGGCCTCGGCGGGCTCCTCGTTCTCGATCACGCCGGTCTCGGACGCCGGCATCAGGGTCGGGCCTTCCGGTTCGACGATGCCCTTGCGCTTGTCGTCGCGGGCCTTCTTCTCGGCCGCCTTCTTGACCACCGCGTCCAGCTCGAGCTGGGTCGACAGGCCCAGCGTCACCGGGTCGACCGGCTTGATGTTGGCCGAGTTCCAGTGGGTGCGGTTGCGCACCTGGTCGATGGTGGCCTTGGTGGTGCCCAGGATGCGGGCGAGCTGGGCGTCGGCCACCTCCGGGTGGTTGCGCAGGAACCAGGCGATGGCGTCCGGCCGGTCCTGGCGGCGCGACACGGGCGTGTAGCGCGGCGCCTTCTTCTGCGGCTTCAGATATTCGGCGTGGCGGCTCTTGAGCGCCACCAGCCTGTGCTTGGGGTTCTTCTCGGCGGCGTCCAGCTCCTCGCGGCTTAGCTGGCCGTTGGCGATCGGGTCGGCGCCGCGGATGTCGCGCGCCACTTCGCCGTCGGCGATGCCCTTCACCTCCAGCGGGTGCAGGCCGCAGAAATCCGCGATCTGCTCGAAGGTCAGCGAGGTGTTGTCGACCAGCCAGACGGCGGTCGCCTTCGGCATCAGGATGTCGGTGCTCATGGTCTTATCTTTTCGCGTCTTTTCCGTGCGTCGGAAATGAAGGCGCCCGGCCTTTCGGCCGGGCGGTGAGTGGCGATCTATAGGCCGGATCAACGGTTTGGGAAACGGGATTTGTCATCCCCTCCCCGCGCCAGGCTCGCCCTGAGGGGGCGTCTAGCCCTCGAAGATCCAGTTGCCCGTCAGGCTGGAGAGCTTCACCCCGGCCAGGATCATCTCGTTGCCGCCGCCCATGTCGATGACCGTGTCATTGCCGACCTGGCTGACCGTGTAGGTCGTCCCGGGATCGAGCATCACCCGGTCGCCCTGCGCCAGGCTGAAGTCGAGCACCTTGTCGATTCCGGCGTCCTGGCTCGAGTGGAAGATATCCGCGCCGGCGCCGCCGCTCATGGTGTCGTTGCCCCGGTCGCCGGAGATGAAGTCGTTGCCCGAGCCGCCGACGATGGAGTCATCGCCCTGGCCGCCCCGCAGGATATCCCCGCCGTCGCCGCCGATCAGGGTGTCGTTGCCCAGGTTGCCGTAGATCAGGTTCTGCCCGTGGTGGGCGGTGATCATGTCGTCGCCCTGGCCGCCGACCAGCCAGTCGTTGCCGCCGGATCCGCCGTCGATGGTGTCGGCGCCCTTGTTGCCGTTGATGTCGTCGAAGCCGGAGCCGCCCTGGATCGAGTCGTCGCCGTCCTCGCCGCGCAGATAGTTCGCGCCGCTGACCTCGGTGATGGTGTCGTTGCCGGCGCCGGCCATCACCGTGTCGTTGCCGCCGCCGCCGACGATGGAGTTGTTCAGGGCGTTGCCGACGATCGAGTCCGGGCCCGAGCCGCCGATGGCGTTCTCGATATTGGCCCCCTCGGCGATCGTGACGTTGCCGGTCAGCCCGCCCACGCTGGAGAAGAAGCCGGGCCGCAGGTCGATGGTCTGGGCCTGGGAGTAGCCGGAGAAGTCCAGGGTGTCGTTGCCGCCGGCGTCCCACACGGCGAAGACCGCCTTCTGGAAGCTGCCCGTGATCGTATACCAGGGCAGGCCGGTGTTGGAGTTGAAGCCGTAGACCGTGTCCCCGGTGCGGGTGGTCATGTTCGGCCCGTACTCGAGCTGGGCCGCGGCGATGTCGTCCAGCAGGGGCGCCGCCGAATAGTAGCCGCCGCCGAAGTTGGCCCCGGTGTTGGCCTCGCTGAAGTAGCTCATCACCGTGTACTGGCGGTCGTCCTCGTAGTAGCCGGCGTCCACCGCGTAGGAGAGGGTGACGTTGGCCTCGGCGTTGTAGTTGCTGGGGTGGTCCAGGCCGATGGTGTGGCCGATCTCGTGCACCAGCACCTGGCCGCCGTAGTTCCCCGTGGCGGGCGCGGCGTTGTAGCTGAGCGTCGAATTGACCCACACGTCGCCCGCCGACGAGGTGAAGCTGGTGTTGCCGGGAAAGTTGCCGAAAGCCGCGGCGCCGGCCTCGCCGGTCGTGTAGTCCGCGAACAGGATGGTGGCGTTGTCGGAATAGGCCGCCGGCCCGCTGTCGCCGGAGCCGACGCGCACGAACTTGATGTTGGCGACGTCCGACCAGGCCTGCAGCGACAACAGGGCCTGGTCGATCTGGGCGGTGTTGAATTGCTGGAAGCCGCCGGTGTCGCTGGGCATCTGGGCCGGAGCGTCGGCGCGGAAGGCGAAGGTGACGGTGAACGGCTGGCCGAGCGCGGCCGACCAGCCGGGCATGCCGCGGACGATCTGATTGGCCGCCTCGTCGATGGTGAGGCTGGGCTTGCCGTTGTCGGCGATCCCGGCGCGGGAATCGGCGTTCAGGAAGAACTCCGGCCCGCCGCCGCCGGTGATGAGCGTCGTTTCCGGCAGCGGATAGGGGTCGAATCCCGACGCGTCATGGGCCGTCCCCTCGGGCGACGGCCGGCCCATCAGGCTCATTCCATAGGGATCGGTCACGAGGTTGGGCGTGGGCGGCATCTGAACGTCTCTACCAAGCCCATCCCTTTCAATTCTTTACGAGAATCCCAAGCGTCCCGCAACCTCAGGTTTGCAGGTTCAGCCGCCGCAAGCAAGCGTCCAGCCGCCCTCTCCCGCCCGAGGCGGGGCGGCGGCCGGACTGTTGTCGAACAGGGCTGGGCGGTCCAGCCGCTTCGCGCCGGAGGCGACTGGGTGGCTAGAGCCCTTCCCACTCAGGTTGAATCAACCTGAGTGGATAAGAAGGGCTCCAGATATAGGCGACGACCCTGTCCCGGCTGACTTGATCCAAGTCAGCCGGGACAGGGTCTAGAGCGGTTCGCGTCCCAGGATGCGCAGGCCGTAGCCGGCTGACCCCGGCAGGACGGTCTTGGACGAGGTGAGCAGCTTCATGTCGCGCACGCCCAGGTCGATGAGGATCTGGGCGCCCACGCCATAGTCGCGCAGCACGTTCTCGGTCTGGCTGACCTCGGGCTGGCCATAGCGCTCCGAGAGCCAGGCGGGGTTGGGATCGCGGATGAACACGGCCACGCCTGCGCCGTCGTAGTCGGCGATGGCCTGCAGCGCCCTTGGCACGTAGTCCCGGCGGGCTTCCACATGGCCCAGCATGTCGGCGGCGAAATCCACGCGATGCATCCGGACCAAGGTCGGCTTTTCCGGGTCGATCTTGCCCTTGGTCAGGACCACGTGCTCCGCGCCGTCGATGATGTTGCGGTAGATCACCATCCGGAAGCGGCCGCCGTAGGAGGAATCGAACGGCGTCTCCAGCACCCGCTCCACCTGCCGCTCGGTGCGGCGGCGGTAGGCGATCAGGTCGGCGATGGCGCCGATCTTCAGCCCATGCAGTTGGGCGAAGGCGACCAGGTCGGGAAGACGGGCCATCGAGCCGTCGTCCTTCATGATCTCGCAGATCACGCCGGCGGCGTTGAGGCCCGCCATGCGGCTGATGTCGACCGCCGCCTCGGTATGGCCGGCCCGGACCAGGACGCCGCCGTCCTTGGCCACCAGCGGGAAGACGTGGCCCGGCGAGACGATGTCGTCGGGACCCTTGGTCGGATCCACCGCCACGGCGATGGTGTGGGCCCGGTCGTGGGCGGAGATGCCGGTGGTGACCCCCTCGCGCGCCTCGATGGAGACGGTGAAGGCGGTGCCGTGGCCCGACTGGTTGTCGCTGGCCATGGGTGGCAGGCGCAGCGCCCGGGCGCGCTCGGCGGTGATCGACAGGCAGATCAGGCCCCGCGCATGCTTGGCCATGAAGTTGATCTGCTCGGGCGTGGCGAACTGGGCGGGGATGATGACGTCGCCCTCGTTCTCCCGGTCCTCGGCGTCGACCAGGATGTAGGGCCGCCCGTTGCGGGCGTCCTCGATGATGTCCTCGATCGGCGAGATCGCCGAGGAGAAGGCGTCCGGATCGGGCGTGGGCCTGCCGCCTCCGGGTCCTTGAGCGGGGGGCACGAGGTAGGGGCGCTTCATTGGTCGGCTCCCGTCATCTGGGCGCGGCGCATCTGGGCGAACTCCATCACCTGGTCGGCCACTGTGGCGATCTGGCCGGCGTCCCGGGCTTCGCGGCACTCGCCCACCGCGTCGAACAGGTTGGCGGCGGTGAGCGCCGCCCCGTAGGGCGTCGGCCAGCCCCGCATGGCATGTATGATGCCGCGGACCGCCATCAAGGTGGTGCCGCCGGCTTGCGCGCCATCGGCGGTGATGATGATCCCCACCGGCTTGCCGTGGAAGTAGGGCCGTGGATCGGCCCGGGTCAACTCCAGGGTGTCCAGCGCGTTCTTGACCACCCCGGACAGCGAGCCGTGATAGCCGGGCGTCGCCAGGATGATCCCGTCGGCGTCGCGCACCGCCTGGGCCAGCTCGGCCTGTTCGGCGCTGGGGCCGCTGGGGCCGGGATTGAAATGCGGCAGCCGTTCCAGGAACTCGCCGCCGAACAGCCGCGTCCGCGCGCCCGCGGCCTCAGCCTGGCGCAGCGCCAGGATCAGCGCCCGCTCGGTCGCCGACCCGGGGCGCGGCGTGCCGCCGATACCGACGATCAGCGGTCCGCTCATGCGCTCTCCGTCTGTGGCGCGAACACCTTCTTCAGCTCCGTCTTGACGATCTTGCCGTTGGCGTTGCGGGGCAGCATCTCAGGCCAGAAGACCACCTTCACCGGGACCTTGAAACCCGCCAACCGTTCGCGGACGAAGTTGCGAAGCTCGCCCTCGGTCGCCGTCTCGCCGGGCTTCAGGCGGACCACCGCACCGGGCTCCTCGCCCAGAGTCTTGTGGGGGATGCCGACGATGGCCGCGTCCATCACCGCCGGGTGCTCGTAGAGGGCGTTCTCGACCTCCACGCAGTAGATGTTCTCGCCGCCGCGGATCAGCATGTCCTTGGCCCGGTCGATGATGAACAGGAAGCCTTCCTCGTCGATCCGCGCCAGGTCGCCGGTGCGAAGCCAGCCGTCGACGAAGGTCTCGGCCGTGGCCTGCGGCTTGTTCCAGTAGCCCTTCACCACCTGGGGGCCCTTGCACCAGAGTTCGCCGACCGCGCCCACGGGCAGGACCGTCTTGCCGTCGGCCGGATCGCGGATCTGCATCTCGCCCACCGGCGCAGCCGGCCCGGCGCTGTCGGGGCGGTTCTCGTAGTCCTTGCCCAGGTGCGAGGTGAAGGTGGCCGTGGTCTCGGTCATGCCCCAGCCGTTGCCGGGCTGCGAGCCGGGGAAGGTCTCGGCGATCTTGCGCACCAGCTCCGGCGCCGAGGGCGCGCCGCCATAGGTGACCGCCACGAGCGACGAGAGGTCGTACTTGGCGCGCGCCGGATGCTCGATGAGCTGCCAGGCGATGGTCGGCACCCCGCCGGTGGAGGAGACCCTCTCCCGCTCGATCAGCCGCATGGCCGGCTCGGCGTCCCAGCGGCGCATGAGCACGATCTTGCCGCCGGCGTTCATCGTCGGGCCCAGGGTCGCCGACAGGCCTGTGGCGTGGAAGAACGGCACGACCAGCAGGGTCACCCGCTGCGGCAGCTTGTGCGGGTCGGTCTCCGGCAGGGGCTCGCCGGCGCGCAGGAAGTTGCGCATCGCCGAGATGCCGCCGGCGCCGATGTTGGAGGTCATGTTGCGGTGGGTGCCGAGCGCTCCCTTGGGCTTCCCGGTCGTTCCCGAAGTGTAGAGGATGGTGGCGTCGTCCTCCGGCTCCATCGCCACGTCGGGCAGCGGATGGTCGGGCAGACTGCCCCAGCCGTTCACCGGCCCGATCACGTCTTCCAGCCGGGCGAGCTTGGGATGCGACAACGCTTCGGTCGCTCTCGAAACGTAGACGCGTTGCAGGTCGCCCAGACCGTCCAGGAACTCGGAGACCCGGCCCAGGCGCTCGTCGTCGACGATGGCGACCTTGGTCCCGGAGTCGGCCAGGCCGTATTCCAGCTCGGGCCCGGTCCACCAGGCGTTCAGCGGGGTGACGATGGCGCCGGCCAGGACGCCGGCGAAGAAGGCCACCGGCCATTCCGGCAGGTTGCGCATGATCACCGCGACCCGGTCGCCCTTCCGGACGCCATCGGCCTGGAGCCGGCGGGCGAGCGCGATCGCGGCGCGGGCGAAGGCCTCGTAGGTCGCGCGCTCGTCGTCGTAGACCAGGAACTCGCGGTCGGGAAACGCGCGGGCGTTCAGGAACACGTCGCGCAAGGTCGGCGGCGCATTCTTCCAGACCCTCGTCATGACGCCCCGGATCGGCATCTCGACGATCTCCAGCCGCTCGCCCGGCGCGGTCAGCCGCGCGTGGGCTTCGGCGATCGACATCACAGGCCAGGGTTTCTCACTCACGCCTTCGCTCCAGAATTCATCCTCATCCCGGCCGCAGCGAAGCGGAGAGCCGGGACCCAGGCGGACACGCAATGCGCGCGCCCCTGGGTCCCGGATCGGCTCTTCGGCCGTCCGGGATGACAGCTATATAGATCGGACTTGAGGCCGTCGTCAGGCCGGCGCCTTGTCCCGCCGCTCCGCATAGGCCGCCTTCAGCTCGTCCAGCTCCGTGGCGTACTTCTCCTGGGCCGCCTCGCGCAGCTTGGGGATATGGTAGGCGGGGAAGAGGTCGTTGTCGGGGCGGTAGTCCTTCAGAACCTGCTTGGCCAGCGTGACCTTGTGCACCTCGGTGGGCCCATCGGCGATGCCCATCACCAGCGAACTCGTCACCATGTGCATGAACGGCATCTCGTTGGAGACCCCCAGCGCCCCGTGCAGATGGGCAGCCTTGGTGGCGATGTCGTTATAGACCCGCGGCATCATCACCTTGATGGCGGCGATGTCCTTGCGGACCATCTGGTAGTCCTGGTGCTTGTCGATCAGCCAGGCGGTGCGCAGCACCATCAGGCGGAAGCTTTCCAGGGCGATCCAGCTATCGGCGATGTCGGCCTGGACCATCTGCAGATCGGCGAGCCGGCCGTCGCGGGTCTTGCGGCTGACGGCCCGCCTGCACATCAGGTCGAGCGCGTTCTTGCAGGCGCCGACCGTGCGCATGGCGTGGTGCACGCGCCCGCCGCCCAGCCGCACCTGGGCGATCACGAAGGCCGCGCCGCGCTCGCCCAGCAGGGCGTCGTAGGGCAGCCGCACATTGGCGTAGCGGACATAGCCCTCGGTCCCGCCGCCGATCTCCCCGCCGCCACCGACGGCCACGTTGCGGACGATCTCCACCCCGGGTGTGTCGGTGGGGACCAGGAAGATCGAGGTGCGCCGGTAAGGGTCCTTGGCGTCCGGGTCGGTGACCGCATAGAGCACCAGCACCTTGGAATACCGCGCGTTGGTAGAGAACCATTTCTCGCCGTTGATCACCCATTCGTCGCCCTCCAGCACCGCGCGGGTCTGGAAGGTCAGCGGGTCGGAGCCGCCGGTGGGCTCGCTCATCGAGAAGGCCGAGCGGATCTCGCCATTCAAGAGCGGCCACAGGTAGCGCTCCTTCTGGGCCTCGGTGCCGTAGTGGGCGATGATCTCGGCGTTGCCCGAGTCCGGCGCCTGGCAGCCGAAGACGGTGGGCGCCAGGGCGTTGCGGCCCAGCTTCTCGTTCATCAGGCCCAGCTTCAACTGGCCATAGCCCTGGCCGCCGAGGTCGGGGCCCAGGTGGCAGGCCCACAGGCCCTGGTCCTTCACCTTCTGCTGCAGCGGCTTGATGAACTTCTCGCGGCCGAGCGAGCCGTGCGCCGCCATGCCCAGGTGCGAAAGCGGCTCGACTTCCTCCCGCATGAAATCCTCGATCCAGTCGAGCTTCTTCTGGAACTCAGGATCGGTCTCGAAATCCCAGGCCATCTTGCCTCTCCCACGCGCTCCATTTTTCGAACCTTGGGTACGGTTTGAGCGTCGGATCATTATCGAACGGGGGTTCGACTTAGGCAACGAGACTCCTCTCCCCCGGCGAAGCCGAGAGGGAGAGGTTTGGGAGAGGGCGGCTGGGCAAACCCGCCTCCGCGGTCGGTCGAGGGCCCTCGCGCTAGCGCCGTGGATCGCGCTCGCAGGAGCCGCCCTCTCCCGACCCTCTCCCTCTCTCGCTGACGCTCGGGGGAGAGGAGCTTTAGAAGCTGCCGCCGCGCCCCTCGCCAGCGGCGAAGCGGGCGGCGCCTTCCTGGCTCTGCCCCGAGCGCAGGGCCTCCATGCCCAGCGCGATCTCCGCGGCCGTGGCCTGGTCCCAATCCAGCGACCACTGGCCGATGGCCGAGAGGCGGTCGTTCCTCATGCAGAGCTGCGGGAAGGCCGAGAGTTGGGCGGCCAGCTCCAGCGCCGCGTCCAGGGCCCCGCCCCTGGGCGCCAGGCGGTTGGCGAGGCCGATGTCATAGGCCTCCTGCGCCTCGACCGGCCGCCCGGTGAGGATCAGGTCGATGGCCCGCGAGGCGCCGATCAGCCGGGGCAGGCGCACGGTGCCGAGGTCGATCAGCGGCACCCCGAAGCGGCGGCAGAAGACGCCGAACACCGCGCCCTCGGCGGCGACCCGCAGATCCGCCCAGCAGGCGACCTCCAGCCCGCCGGCCACCGCGTGGCCCTCCACCGCGGCGATCACCGGCTTGCCGAGCGACAGCCGGGTCACGCCCATCGGCCCCAGGTCGCCGTCGCGATGCACCGGGTTGCCGCGCCCCTCGGCCACGCCCTTCAGGTCGGCGCCGGCGCAAAAGGCGCCGCCGCGCCCCTGCAGGACCGCGACGTCCAGCGCCT
>NZ_DATMNA010000015.1:0-10575 GCF_035569475.1 Phenylobacterium sp. | reverse complement strand
GGCCGGGCTCTCGACGACGACGAGGTTCATGCGGGGGCGGTCTGAGGTTTCCATGGCGAAGCCCCCGGCTCGGCCGGGCGCTTGAAGGACGCGGAAAGTGGGGGTGGCGCCGGGGGGCTGTCAACGGCCCTTGAAGGCGCGCGGCGCGGAGCCCCTTAGGGGCTCTTTTTGCGGGCCTCGTCGGCCGTTGCGCCCGTCAGGCCTCGGATTCGGCCGAAACCGGCGCCGATCGGGGCGCCGGCCCGACCGTGGCGGCTATTGGCCGTGGGGCTGCCGGCGCGGCATCTTGGACATGGCGTCGGCGCAGGGCGCGCTCAGCTTGGCGGCGTTGTCGCGCAGGCAGGCCATCATCCCATGCTGCTCCTTGCCGGCGCAGAGGGACTGCGACTCGGTCGCGCAGGCCTTCCTCACGGCGTCGCGCGCGGCGTGCGCCTCAGGCGACAGGCCGCCGCCCTGGGCATGGGCCGCTCCGGCGGCGGCGAGGGCGGCGAGGGCGATCAGCGGCGTCAGTCTCATCATGCGGTCTCCAGGTTGCGGTCCCCCAGGATCGTCCGCCCAAATGGCCACGAAAAGGCCGGCGTCCTTCAGGAGCGCCGGCCCATCCGTCATTTCAGAAATGTGTCGGACCTACTGGCCGGCCGGCGGACGGCGCGAGGCCATCATCTTGGCCACCGCGTCCTTGCAGGGCGTGCTGATCTTGTCGGCGTTGTCGCGGATGCACATCATCGCCTCGCGGCCGGTCTTGCCGTCGCAGAGCGTCTTCATGTCGGCCGCGCAGGCCTCCTGCATCGCCTGCCGGGCCGCCTGCATCTCGGGCGAGGGCGGGCCGCCGCCGCCGCCCGGTTGGGCGAAGGCCGAGCCCGCGACGGCGAGCGCGGCGAGGGTGATCGCGATCCTTAGTTTCATAGAGGTGGTCTCCGACTTGGTTTTTGAGCCGTCATCCTAGGCTCTGTCCCTAGCGCCAATATTTCCGCGCCTTGCGGTCAGATTGCGGCGTTAGCTGGTTGAGACCATGCCGCCGGGCGCCAGCTCGCAACGCCCGGCCAGGGCCAGTTCCACCAAGGCTGCGAACACCGCCGGGGCCGGAGCGCCGGTGGCCCGCACGATCTCGTCGCGCGAAACCGGGGTGGGCGAGATCAGGGCCGCCACCGCCGCGCGCAGGGCGTCGTCCGGATCGCCGGCGGCGGCGTCGTCATAGCGGCGGTCCGGCTCGCGCAGGCTGCGCAGGCCGTCCAGCGCCCGCAGCACGTCCTCCGCGCCCTCGCAGAGGGCGGCGCCCTGGCGGATCAGGTCGTTGGTCCCCTTGGCGCGGGGGTCGAGCGGCGAGCCCGGCACGGCCAGCACCTCGCGCCCCTGCTCGGCGGCCAGCCGCGCGGTGATCAGCGAGCCGGAGCGCAGCTCGGCCTCGACCACCACCACGGCCCGCGACAGGCCCGAGATGATCCGGTTGCGGCGCGGGAAGTCGCGGGCCACCGCCGTGCGGCCGGGCTCGCTCTCGGAAACCACGCAGCCCGCCTCGACCATCCGGCCATAGAGCGCCGCGTGCTCCGGCGGATAGATGTCGTCGATCCCGCCGCCCAGCACGGCCACCGTGCCGGTCGGCAGGGCGCCTTCGTGGGCGGCCGCGTCGATGCCGCGGGCCAGGCCCGAGACGATCACCTGGCCCGCCTGGCCGAGGTCCGAGGCCAGGCCGCGCGCGAACCTCTGCCCGGCGGCCGAGGCCACCCGTGCGCCGACCACGGCGACGCTGGAGCGGTCCAGCATCTCGACGCGACCGCGGGCCCACAGGATCGGCGGCGGCGGGTCCAGGGCCGCGAGCGCCCGCGGGAAGGCCGCCTCGCAAGAGGCGATCAGCCGCGCGCCCAGGGCCGCGCCGTCCGCCAGTTCCTTGTCCACCGCCGCATCGCCGGCCAGGGTGAGGCGGCGGCCGCCGCGCTTCGCCAGGTCCGGCAGGGCCTCCAGCGCTCGCCCGGCGGTCCCGAACCTCTGGATGAGCTGGTCGAACGTGACCGGGCCGACGTTCTCGGTGCGCGCCAACCGGAGCCAGTCGCGCCGCTCGGCCTCCGACAATGTGTCCGTCACGCGGCGGGTGCTTTCTTGGAGCCGCCGATCCGCGGCTCCTCGCCCTTCAGCAGGCGCCGGATGTTGGGGGCGTGGCGGATGTAGATCAGCACGGCCATCACCAGCGCCAGCGCCGCGACCGGCTGGCGGTTCAGCAGCAGGGCCGCCACCGGGGCCACGACCGCCGCCGTCAGGGCGGCCAGCGACGAGATCCGGAACACCGCCGCCATCAGCAGCCAGGTCGCGCCGGCGATCAGGCCGACCGGCCAGGCCGCCGCCAGCAGCGTGCCGAAGAAGGTCGCTACGCCCTTGCCGCCCTTGAAGCCCAGCCAGACGGGGAACAGGTGGCCCACGAAGGCCGCGCCGCCCGCGAGGCAGGTCAGCAGGGCCTGCCACTCACCTCCATCATTTCTACTCGCGAGCCAGGCGATCAGCACAGCCACCGCTCCCTTGCCCCCATCACCCAGCAGCGTCAGGGCGGCCAGATCCCGGCGGCCCGAGCGCAGCACGTTGGTCGCCCCGATGTTGCCTGAGCCGATGGCCCGAGGGTCGCCCGCGCCGGCCGCCTTCATAATGATCACGCCGAAGGGGATCGAGCCCAGGAGATACCCTCCGATCAGCGCCGCGGCGATTGCCGGCAAGATTGGGTTTTCGAACATGGACGCTCCCTCGAGGTGAGAGTCCTAGCCCGGCTACACGTCGTTGGAGAAGGCCTTCTTGAGCTCGGTGATCTTCGCTTCGTTGCGGCGATAGAAGGTCCACTGCTTGATCCGCTTGGGGATCACCAGCCCGGCCTGCGCCAGGATGCGCATGTGCTCGGACAGCGTCGGCTGGCTGACCCCAAGCTTCTCGGCGATCAGCAGGCCGCACACGCCGTCATCCACCAGGTCGCCGTCGACCTGCGGCCGGAAATGGGCGCGCGGGTCCTTCAGCCAGTCCAGGATCTGCAGGCGGCGGTCGTTTCCGAGCGCCTTCAGGGCATTGACGATAGGCATATTGCCAAATGGCTATGCGACGGGCGCCCCTGCATAGGCCGAGGGGCGGCAGGCGGCAAGTTGCGGCCGCCCGAGACCGACAGTGGCTTCCTTCCACGGCCCGTCTTCGCCTATGTGGATGTCGAAGCGGTCGGAACCAGGCTGCAAACATCACAGAACGCAGCAGCGTCGAGGGCAGGATGCACTACGCGGAACTCAATCAGGCCTGGGCTGACCTCACGGCGCCGGGGGCGCCCTTCGAGATCGCCGAGGTCGAGGTGCGGGGCGCGCGGCTGCGCAGCTTCAAGGCGGCGCCGCCCAACGTCCGCGCGCTCTGGCTCTCCACCGCCGCCTTCGGGCCGCGCGACTACCTGGTCTATGGCGACGAGCGGATCACCTATGCCCAGGCCCACGCCCAGGTCGCCTCGATCGCCAACTGGATGATGAGCGTGGGCGTGGCGCCGGGCGACCGCATCGCCATCGCCATGCGCAACTACCCGGAGTGGATGCTGATCTACTGGGCCGCGGTCAGCCTGGGCGTGGCGGTGGTGGGCATGAACGCCTGGTGGACCGCCGCCGAGATGGCCTATGGCCTGGGCGACGCGCGGCCCAAGGTCCTGTTCGCCGACGGCGAGCGCATCGCGCGCCTGGCGGAACAGCCCGGTATGCTGGGCGAGGCGGTTCTGGTCGGCGCGCGAGTTGACGCCCTTCCGAAGGGCGCCGTCGCGTGGAGCGACGTGATCGCCCACGGCGGCGACATGCCGGCCGTGGAGGTCGATCCGGACGCCGACGCCTGCATCTTCTACACGTCCGGCACGACGGGCTTCCCGAAGGGGGCGCAACTCACCCATCGCGGTTGCGTCACCAATCTGATGAACATGGCGTTCTCCGGCCAGGTGCAGGCGCTGGCCACCGCCCGCGCCACCGGCGTGGCCGTCGACCCGGCCGCTCCGCCGCCCGTGCCCGCGGTCCTGATCACCACGCCACTCTTCCATGTCACCGCCAACAACTGCGCCGCCTACGTCACCACCGCCGCCGGCGGGAAGATGGTGCTGATGTACCGCTGGGACGCGACCACGGCCCTGGAGTTGATCCAGCGCGAGAAGATCACCAGCGTCAGCGGTGTGCCGGTGATGTCCCGCGAGCTGGTCACCCACCCGGACTTCGCGAAATACGACACCTCAAGCCTGCTGACCGTCGGCGGCGGCGGCGCCCAGTTGCAGCCGGATCTGGTGGCCAAGATCGATTCGACCGTCGCCACCGCCCGGCCGAACACCGGCTACGGCATGACTGAGACCTGCGGCATCATCACGGCGGTGGCCGGCGACTTCTTCGTCGACAAGCCGGCGAGCTGCGGCCGCGCCATGCCGACCTTCGAGGTCAGGATCGTCGGCGACGACGGCCGGCCGGCCGCGGCGGGCCAGCCGGGCGAGCTGTGGGTCAAGGGCGCGGCGGTCATCAAGGGCTACATCAACCGCCCGGAGGCGACCGCGGAGTCGATCACCGACGGTTGGCTGCACACCGGCGACGTGGCCTACGTCGACAACGACGGCTTCATTTTCCTGGTCGACCGCAAGAAGGACATGGTCCTGCGCGGCGGCGAGAACATCTACTGCGCCGAGGTCGAGGCGGTGATCCACCAGCATGCCGGGGTGGCCGAATGCAGCGTCTTCGGCGTTGCCGACGACCGGCTGGGCGAGGAGGTCGGGGCGGCCATCGTCATGCGGCCCGGGCAGGGGATCGGCGCCGGCGAACTGCGCGAGCACTGCGCGGCCCTGATGGCCCGTCACAAGATCCCCCGCTACATCTGGATCCTCGAAGCCCCGCTGCCGCGCAACGCCAGCGGCAAGTTCCTCAAGCGCGAGCTGCGCGAGGGCCTGAAGCCCGCCGAAGCGCAGTGATCCGGCCCCGGCGGCAGGGCTTCAGCGAAGACCGAAGTTATTCGTCGCCGCAGGCTTCGGAGGCGTGAGGCGAAGGGGGCTTGACGTCGTCAAGCTCATAACGGATGCGTCCACAAACTGGGGGGCTTCGACCGGAGGCCGTACATGGCAGCTTTAGACTGGCGCGCGATTGAGGCCGCCGAATTGGTCCGGGATCCCTTCGACCACATCGCTCTTCCCCAGGTGCTCGAACCGGAATGCGCCGCCGCGATCCCGGGCGAATTCCCGGCCATCAAGAGCGCCGGATCCTTCTCCCTGACCGATGCTCCGCCCGGGCCGGCGCTCGGCGCCCTGATCGACGACCTGATGTCGGACAGGTTCCGCGCGCAGATGGCCCGCATCTTCCAGGTGGACCTGAAGGACCGGCCGGGGATTGTGACCCTGCGCGGCCATTGCTCGGCGCGCGACGGGCGGGTGCACACCGATTCCAAGTCGAAGATTCTGTCGCTGCTGATCTATCTCAACGACGATTGGCGCCACCACGACGGGCAACTTCGGCTGATGAGCCGCGAGGACGGCTTCTACGAGGCGCCGGTGGAGATTCCCGCCACCATGGGATCGATGGTGGTCTTCCGGCGCACCGACAATTCCTGGCACGGCCATGCGCCGTTCGTCGGCCCGCGCCGCGCGCTGCAGTTCAACTATGTGGAATCCGGCCGCGTGTCGGTCGTCGGGCAGTTTCGCCATCGGCTGTCGGCCTTCACCAAGCAACTCGTGGCCTAGGCGGAGTGAGCGGCGCCGGCCGGCCTCCCGGCGACCTGCGCGTCTGGCATCTGACCACCGGAGAGACCGGGACCCGCCAGCAGGCGCGCGGCCTGGCGAGCGCGCTGTCGCCCGAGGCCCAGGAGCGCGTCGTCCGGGTCAACCGGTTCTGGGCGCTGGGGCCGCCGGCCTTCGTCGGGCTTTCGCCGCCATCGGTCACCGCGGTCACCGGCCTTCTTCAGCCACCCTGGCCTGACGTCCTGGTCACCTGTGGCCGGCGCAGCGCCCTGGTGGCGATGGCGATCCGGCGGCGCAACCTGCGGCCCATGATCTGCGTCCACATCCAGCCGCCGAGCCATCCTGAGGCCTTCGACCTGGTGGTCGCCATGCCGCACGACGGGCTGAGGGGCGCCAATGTGCTGTCGGTCGACACCACCTTGCACGCCATCCGCCCGGAGGACCTGGCGGCCGCCGCGGCGCGGGGCGATCCGCGGTTCGCCGGCCTGCCGCGCCCCTGGACCGGCGTGCTGCTCGGCGGATCCACCTATCGCAGGGAGTTCGCCCAGGATGACGCCGAGCGCCTGGCCGACCAGCTCGACGCCCTGCGCCGCGAGGTCGGCGGATCGCTCCTCATCACCCCGTCGCGCCGGACCCCGGGCGCCGTCGTCGCGGCGCTTGGCGCGCGCTACCTGGACGACCCGACGGTGCGCATCTGGGACGGCGAGCCACCCAACCCCTACCTGCCGATTCTGGCCCTGGCGGACCGACTGGTGGTCACCAGCGACAGCGTCTCGATGATCTCCGAGGCGCTCGCCACCACCGCGCCGGTGGCGATCTTCAGCCTGCCGATGGGCCGGCGCCACGGCCGCTTCGTCGAGGCGCTGGCGGACAAGAAGCTGGTGACGATGCTGGGCGAGGCAATGCCTGCCGGACCGCGCGCGCCTGTCGACGCGACGCCCGTGGCGGCCGACGCGGTTCGCCGCCTGCTCGCCCGCGTCCGCTGAAGTCGCCGCGCCGCGGGCGCGTCAGGCCGAGAACACCGTCCGTCCGTCGACCACGGTGCGCAGCACCTTACCCTGCAGCCTGCGCCCGTCGAACGGCGAGTTCTTCGACTTCGAGACCAGCTTGTCGGCGTCGATGATCAGGGGCGCATTGAGATCGCAGAGCACCAGGTCGGCCGGCGCGCCCTTGGCCAAGCGCCCGGACGCCAGGCCCAGGAGGTCGGCGGGCGCGCAGGTCACCGCGCGGATCAGGTCGATCAGCGGGATGCGGCCTTCGTGGTGGAAGGTCAGCAGGGCCGGCAGCAGGGTCTGCAGGCCCACCGCTCCTGGCGCGGCTTCGTCATAGGGCAGGCGCTTGTCCTCGGCCGGGGCCGGGGCGTGGGCGGACACCACGACGGAGATCAGGCCCGACGCCACCGCCTCGATCACCGCCTGGCGGTCGTCCTCGCTGCGCAGCGGCGGGTCGACCTTGCAGAAGGTGCGGTAGTCGCCGATGTCGATCTCGTTGAACGACAGGTGGTTGATCGAGGTGGTGGCGGTGACCGGCAGGCCGCGGTCGCGGGCGCGCCGGAAGCTTTCGATGGCGTCGGCGGTGGTCAGCTGGTCGACGAGGAACGGCGCGCCGGTCAGTTCCACCAGCGCCAGGTCGCGCTCCAGCATGATCTTCTCGGCGATGGCCGGCACGCTGGGCAGGCCCATGCGCGAGGCGAACTCGCCTTCGCTGGCCGCCGCTCCGGCCGAGAGCCAAGGGTCGGCGGGCCGGTGCGCCACCAGAACCCCGAACGCCTTGGCGTAGGCCAGCACCCGGCGCAGCACCTTGGAATCCACGATCGGCCGGTCGGCGTCGGTGACGTAGACGCAGCCCGCCTCGGCCATCAGCCCGATCTCGGCCATCCGCTGGCCTTCCGCGCCCTTGGTGGCGGCGCCGGCCGGGTAGACCTTCACCAGTTCGATGTCGCGGGCGCGGCGCAGGATGAAGTCGACCACCGACGGCTCGTCGATCGTCGGATGGGTGTCGGGCTGCACCACGATGGAGGTGACCCCGCCGGCCGCCGCCGCCAGGGCGGCCGATTTCAGGGTCTCCTTGGTCTCGGTCCCCGGCTCGCCGGTCTTGACCCGGATGTCCACCAGGCCGGGCAGCAGCAGGGCGCCCTTGCCGTCGATCACCTCGACGTCCTTGGACAGGGAGCCGAGGTCCGCGCCCTTCACCACGTCGGCGATCACGCCTTCGGTGACGATCACGCCGCCGGGGCCGTCATAGCCGCTGGCGGGGTCGACAAGGCGGACGTTAGCGAAGGCGATGGGACGCGAACTCATCGGTCGTTCTCGAGCCGCGCGGCCAGGGAGGTCAGCACGGCCATGCGCGCGGCCACGCCCATCTCCACCTGGTCCTGGATCAGGCTGACCGACAGGTCGTCGGCCACGTCGCTGTCGATTTCGACGCCGCGGTTCATCGGCCCGGGGTGCATCACCCGGACGTGCGGCGCCGCGAAAGCCAGCTTCTCGCGGTCCAGGCCGAAGAAGCGGAAATACTCGCGCTGCGAGGGCGCCATGACCCCATCCATGCGCTCGAGCTGCAGGCGCAGCATCATCACCACGTCGCAGCCGGCGACGCCCTCGCGCATGTCGTGGAAGATCGCCACGTTCCAGCGGTCGGCCTGCGGCGGCATCAGTGTTGGCGGACCCACCAGCCGCACCTCCGCGCCCAGCATCTGCAGCAAGGCCAGGTTGGAGCGCGCCACGCGGGAGTGCGCCACGTCCCCGCAGATCGCCACCTTCAGCCCGGCGATCCGCCCGAAGGCCCGGCGCATGGACAGGGCGTCCAGCAGGGCCTGGGTCGGGTGCTCATGCTGGCCGTCTCCGGCGTTGATCACCGAACAGCTCACCTTCTGCGACAGCAGGCTGGCCGCGCCGGACGAGGAGTGGCGCACCACCAACAGGTCCGGCTGCATGGCGTTCAGCGTCACCGCCGTGTCGATCAGGGTCTCGCCCTTGGCGATCGACGAGGAGCGGGGGCTCATGTTGACCACGTCGGCGCCGAGCCGCTTGCCGGCCAGCTCGAAGGAGCTCTGAGTCCGCGTCGAGTTCTCGAAGAACAGGTTCATCAGCGTCCTGCCCTTGAGCAGGTCGAGCTTCTTCGAGGTCTGGCGGTTCAGGCTGACGAATCCGTCGGCGAGGTCGAGCAAATTCTCGACTTCGACCTCGTTCAGATCGGTGCTGGATAGGAAGTGACGTTTCGGGAACGAGAAGGTCCGTTGCAGGACCTCGTTCAGACCAGGCGGCGTGGCATTCATTAAAGGGGCGTCTTAGGCGGCTTTGTGCGGGGAGGGAAGCCGCCCTTTGCCGACTCTCCCGCGGACCGGTAGGAGAACGGCCCAAAGCCAACCAGGAAGCGCCTCGTGACCGTCAGCCTCTTCACCTTCGTCGACCTGTTCTCCCGTCAGCTCACCACGCTCGACAGCCTGCTCGCCAAGGGCGCGGCGCACGCCAAGACTATCGGCGCATCCGAGACGGAGATGCTCGATTGGCGGCTGATCGAGGACATGGCGCCGCTGCGTTTCCAGGCGATGGTGGTCTGCAACTTCGCCCGCCAGTGGACGGCGCGCGCCGCAGGCCTGGAGGTCCCGGCGGCCTATGCCGACACCCTCGACCTTGCCGGCTTCAAGGCCGCCATCGCCGAGGCCAAGGCCTATCTCGCGGCGCTGACGCCCGAGCAGTTCGCCGGCCGCGACGACGCGCCGCTCACCGTAGAGATCGGCAACGGCATGTCGCCGACCCTACCGGCCGGCCAGTGGCTAACCGTGTTCGCGACCACCAACCTCTATTTCCACCTCTCGACCGCCTATGGAATCCTGCGCGCCAAGGGCGTGCAGATCGGCAAGATCGACCTTTTCGCGGGCGGCCTCTAGCCGTTCCGCAGCCGGTCCAGGGCGCCTTGCAGGATCCAGCCGGCCGCGGCCTTGTCCACCACCTCGGCGCGGCGGGCGCGGTTCATGTCGGCCTCGTCGATCAGCATGCGATTGATGGCCATGGAGCTCATCCGTTCGTCCCAGAAGGCGATGGGGATGTCCTTCAGGCGCAGGAGGTTGCGCGCGAACGCGCGGCTGGACTGGCAGCGGGGCCCTTCCGTGCCGTCCATGTTGACCGGCAGGCCGATGACGATCCCGCCGGCCCCGCGGCTTTCCATCAGCTTGAAGAGGGCCTTGGCGTCGTCGGTGAACTTCACCTTGCGGATCAGCTCCAGCGGGCTCGCCACCGTGCGCGTAGCGTCGGAGACCGCAACGCCGATGGTCTTTTCGCCCAGGTCGAGCCCCACCAGCGGCGCGTAGGCGGGAAGGGCGGTTGGGAGTTCGAGGAGGTCGAGAACAGGCATCGTCCCCTTCCTTACCGTGTCATCCCGGTTTTCGCGGCACGCGAAAGACCGGGACCTATAAACACGAACGCCGCCAGTCGGATGAAGCGGCGGCGCCGCGCGCTTTCCGGGATGACATTGATAATTGCCGGCGCGGCGGCTAACCCACGCCCTCAAGTTCATGGAGGGATGGCATGGCCATCGACGCGGCGACCGTTCGCAAGGTCGCGAGGCTGGCGCGGATCGCCGAGCCCGAGGAGAAGCTGGAGGGCCTCGCCAAGGAGCTGAACGGCATCCTGGCGTGGATCGAGCAGCTCAACGAGGTCGACACCGACGGTGTCGAGCCGATGACCTCGGCCGTGCACGTGCCCCTGCCCATGCGCGACGACGTGATCACCGAGGGCGGCGACCCGGAGGCGGTGCTGTCCAATTCGCCCAGGCGCGCCGGGAATTTCTACGTCGTGCCGAAGGTGGTCGAATAGATGACCGCGCTCACCTCGCTCACGCTCAAGGCCGCCCTCGACGGCCTGGCCGACAAGTCCTTC
>NZ_DATMNA010000014.1:0-46903 GCF_035569475.1 Phenylobacterium sp. | reverse complement strand
AGATCGCTCTCGTAGCTCAAGGTCGTCCGTTTCACGGCTCATCGCGGACCTCCTTCAGCTATGTCGAAGCGTTGTTTTCCTGAAGAGTTGAAGGACCTTAATTCACTGGTGCGGTCGAGAAGACTCGAACTTCCACGGGTTGCCCCACAGCGACCTCAACGCTGCGCGTCTACCAATTCCGCCACGACCGCTCGTGGTGAGCCGCGGGGGGTAGCAAACGGCGGAGGCTTTGTGAAGGGCGGCGAAAACGCCCGCCCTGGCTGGGCGGCTACTGGCCGCCGGCCATGAAGTCGTAGACGTTGGCCTCGCGGGTCACCGCGATGGAGATCTTCTCGTCGTTGATCTGGATTTCGCCGCGGGCGATCGGGTGGTTGTTGGCCAGGATCCAGACCTCGTCATTGACCGCCGTGTCGAGCGGGATCACCGCACCGCGGCCCATGCGCAGCAGTTGCTGCATGGGAAGCGTCGAGCGCCCCAGCACCACCTGAATCTCGACATTGACCGCCTTGACCTGGCTCACGGAGTTACGCCTCTCAGTACGCGAGGGCTTTGCGTCGGCTCAGCCCAGACCCCACATTGGCCGCGACATGCTTGACCGGGTGTTAAATCCAGCGACGGAAGCGCCGATTTTCGGCCGCAGCGACAACTTGCCCGCCGGTTGGGCGGTTTCGCGCGGCCCCGTGGCCTATCCGGACGCCGTGGCGGCCATGGAGGCGCGCGCCGCGGCCATCGCCGAGGGCCGGGCGCAGGAGCTGGTCTGGCTGCTGGAGCATCCGCCGCTCTACACCGCCGGCGTCTCGGCGAAGCCAGGCGACCTGCTGGATGCGGACCGGTTTCCGGTGTTCGAGAGCGGGCGCGGCGGGCAATTCACCTATCACGGCCCCGGCCAGCGGGTGGCCTATGTCATGCTGGACCTGAGCCGGCGCCGCCGCGACGTGCGCGCCTTCGTGGCCGCCCTGGAGGCCTGGGTGATCGGGGCGCTCGGCCGGTTCAATGTCGCCGGCGAGGTTCGCCCGGGCCGCGTCGGCGTCTGGGTGGCGCGGCGCCAGCCCGGCGCGCCCGCTCGCGAGGACAAGATCGCCGCCATCGGGGTCAAACTGCGCCGCTGGGTGTCGTTCCATGGGATTTCCCTGAACGTCGAGCCGGACCTCAGCCATTTCAACGGCATTGTCCCCTGCGGCGTCACCGAGCACGGGGTGACCAGCCTGGTCGACCTGGGCCTGCCGGCGACCATGGACGAGGCCGACGCGGCCTTGCGCGCCAGCTTCGAAGCCGTGTTCGGACCCCTCGCGCCCGCCGATCCGCCAGTGTAGGCACCTTCCCCAAGCCCCTGAGTCGGTGCGATGGAAGCCTCGATGCCGTACCGTGCGTTTGCGACCCCTGTCCTGTTCGCCGCCTTCCTGGCCTCCGCCGGCTCGGCGCTGGCCCTGGACGTAAGCTATCCGCCATCGAGGGCGCTGGGCGACATCGCCGCCTGGCTGCAGCGCGACACGCCGATCCTGCCGGGCCAGGTGGTCGACGTCAGCCCCTCGGCGGTCACCGCCATCACCGCGGCCCAGCCCACCGGCCAGCCGCGCGGCTTCCTGGCCAATATCGTCTCCGAAGCGGTGGACCCCCAGATCCTCGCGCACGAGGATGTCGCCTCCTGGAGCATTCCGGTGGAGGTCGACTGCGAAAAGCGCATCGTGCGCCTGGGCGTGATGACCGGCTTCCACACCCGCGACCTGCGCACCGACCCGCGCACGGTGCGTGACGCCGACGACGCCTGGGTCAATCCGGTGGCCAGCGCGCCCCTGGGAGCCGTGATGCGCGCCCTGTGCGACCGCGACTTCCGCCGCCCCTTCGACGGCAGGCTGAAGGTCGCCGCCGCCCGGTCCGCGCCACCGCCAAAGCCCGCGCCGACGCCTCCCGCGCCGGCAGCGGACGCCCCGCGCACGCCGGCCCTGCGCCCGACCCTCACGCCGGCGTCTCCGGCGCCGCCGAAGCCCAAGGCGACGGCCGCGGCGTCCGCCGGCGGCGCCGCGGTGCAGATCGGCGCCTCGCCCGACGCCAAGGACGCCGAGGCGCTGCTGGCCCGCCTCAAGACCAAGTTCGCCACCGACGTCGGCGGCCACGGCGCCGAGGTCGTCACCGCCGAGGTGGACGGCAAGACGGTGCACCGCGCCCTGATCACCGGCTTCGTCTCCGCCGCCGAAGCGAGCAGCCTGTGCGAAAAGCTGAAGGCCGGCGGCCAAGCCTGCTTCGTCCGGCGCTGAGTCGTTTGACGCCGCCGCCCCAGGGTGCATCGTGACGGCGGGCGAACTTCCTCGGGGACCTGTGATGAAAGCTTTCAAGATCGGCGCGGTGATCTGCGCCCTGGCGATGCTGGCCGCCCCAGCCTGGGCGGCGGGACCCGGCCGGGCCCCGACCATCACCGAGTCGCTCGACATGGTGAGCTACGGCGCGCCGAAGATCTCGCCGGACGGCAAGAAGGTCGTCTTCGAGCAGACGGCCACCAACTGGGAGACCAACGCCTTCGAGACCTCGCTGTGGCTGGCCGACGCCGCCGGCGGCGCGCCGCGGCGGCTGACCCTGGCGGTGAAATCCTCCAGCGACGCGGCCTGGTCGCCGGACGGCCGCTGGATCGCTTTCCTCTCCGACCGCCCGGGCGCGCTGCCCAAATCGCCGGCCGACAAGAAGCAGCTCTACGTCATGCCCGCCGACGGCGGCGAGGCCCAGCAGATGGGCGTCTTCGAGAAGGGCGCCAACGCCTTCGAATGGGCGCCTGATTCCAGGAGCCTCGCCGTCGCCGCCGAGGTCCCCGAGCCCAAGGCGATGAAGGACCGCAAGGAGACCTTCGGCGACTATCATGTGATCCACGCGGACTACGGCCTGGTGCAGCTGTGGCGCGTGACCCTGCCCCGCGCGGACGCCGCGGGCCGGGCGGGCGCGGTGGCCGGCCCCACGCCGATCACCAAGAGCGAGACCTTCAGCGTCGAGGGCTTTGCCTTCTCGCCGGACGGCAGGACCATCGCCTTCTCCGCCCAGCGCGACCCGGACCTGATCTCGGCCTTCACCAGCAAGATCTACACCGTCGACGTGGCGAGCGGGACGGTGAAGACGATCGTCGACGCGCCCGGACCCAACAGCGACCCGCACTGGTCGCCGGACGGAGGCCAGATCGCCTTCCGCGCCGCGCCGGGCGCCAAGTACTTCTTCTACGCCAACCAGAAGATCGCCGTGGTCAGCCGCGACGGTGGGCCGGTGAAGGTGGTCGATCCGGGCTTCGACGAGGACGCCGCCATCCTGCGCTGGGCGCCCGAGGGCATCTATTTCGCCGGCCGCGAGGGGACCAACTCCAGCCTGTTCCTGGCCGACCCGAAGACCCTGGCGGTGAAGAAGATCGCCCTGCCCGGCTCCGACATCGCCGCGCGGTTCTCGTTCTCCGACGGCTTCCGGCGCGCAGCCTATGTGGGCGCCGGCGCGAACCTGTTCCCGGAAATCTACGCTGCCGACCTGGCGACGCCGAAGCCCGTCCAGCTCACCCATGGCGCGGAGCAGTTCGCGGGCCTGGCGATCGCCAGGCGCGAGCTGGTGAGGTGGAAGTCCGGCGACGGCGCGGCGGTGGAGGGCGTGCTCTACAAACCCGCCGACTTCGACCCCAAAAAGAAATACCCCCTGCTGGTGGTGATCCACGGCGGGCCCACGGGCATCGACGTCCCCGCGCTGGGCGCCGACCGCTACTATCCGATCGAGCGGTTCGTGGAGAAGGGCGCCGTCGTGCTGCGGCCCAACTACCGGGGCTCGGCCGGCTACGGCGAGAAGTTCCGCTCGCTCAACGTCCGCAACCTCGGCGTGGGCGACTACGCCGACGTGATCTCAGGCGTGGATTCCCTGATCGCCAAGGGCTTCGTGGACAAGGACCGCGTGGGCGCCATGGGCTGGAGCGAGGGCGGCTATATCTCGGCCTTCATCACCACCTCGTCGGACCGGTTCAAGGCGGTCTCGGTGGGCGCCGGCATCTCCGACTGGATGACCTACTACGCCAACACCGACATCACGCCCTTCACCCGGCAGTACCTGCTGGCCACGCCCTGGGACGACCCGAAGATCTACGCCAAGACCTCGCCCATCACCTACATCGCCAAGGCCAAGACCCCGACGCTGATCCAGCAGGGCAGCGCCGACAAGCGGGTGCCGGTGGCCAACTCCTTCGAGCTGCGCCAGGCGCTGGAAGACCATGGGGTGCCGGTGAAGATGGTGCTCTACGACGGCTTCGGTCACCCCATCAACAAGCCCAAGCAGCAGCGCGCGGTGATGGAGGAGAACGAGAACTGGTTCGGCCACTACATCTTCGGCGAACCGCTGGCCCCGGCGCTGACCCCCGCGAACTAGATCGTCAGCGCCGGGCCCAGCGGGTTGGGGCCATAGCGGTTGGCGCCGGCCTCGCCGGGCATGGCGCCCAGCTCGACGCCGGCCCAGACGAGCACCAGGGTGAAGGCGAAGTCGAAGAAGCTGTTCGGCTGCGGCCAGACGGCCACCACGGAGGTCAGCACCAACGCCGCCCACCAGCCGGAGCGGCCGCGGTCGTGCAGGCGCTTCGACAGCACGCAGGCGCCGCAATAGAACAGCGGCGGATAGACGAACCACCCCGTGATCCAGTGCAGCGTCGTGCCGGCGATGGCCTCGTAGACCACCGCGATCATCAACAGCGCGAAGGCGGCGATCAGCGAGGGCATGCGCGCCGCCCGGCCGTCGGCCGAGAAGAACACCTCGCTCCAGTCGATCTGGCCGTTCATGGCGCGCCCCAGCGAATCCGAGGCTTCAGCATAGCCTCGGGTCCGCGGTCAGGCGAATTCCACCAGCACCTCGTCGGCCGCCACGCTGTCGCCGGCGGCGGCGTTGACCGCCTTCACCGTGCCGTCGCGCTCGGCGCGGATGATGTTCTGCATCTTCATGGCCTCGATGACCGCCACCGGCTCCCCGGCGCGGACCTGCTGGCCCACGGCGAGGTCGAGGGTCACCACCAGGCCCGGCATCGGCGACAGCACCATCTTGGAGGTGTCGGCGGCGGCCTTGGGCGGCAGGCGCTCGTGCAGTTCGGCGATGCGCGGGGTCAACACCAGCACCTTGGCGGCCGCGGCGCGGTGGCGGATGCGGAAGCCCTCCGGCAGGGGCTCCACCTGGGCGGAGAAGGCGCGGCCGTCGAGGACGCCGCGGAACACCGCCTTGCCGGGCCGCCAGTCGATGTCCTCCAGCGTCAGCGTGCGGCCGTCTTCGAGGAACTCCACGGTCAGCGCCTCGCCGTTGGTGACCCGCACCAGCCGCCGCTCGCCGCCCTCGATCACCACCCAGTCGTCGCGCATCAGCTCCGGGGCGGCGCGCCGGGTGATGGTGCGGTGCATGGCGCAGGCCACCGCGGCCATCAGGTCGCGCTGGAAGGCCGTGGGCGTCGTCCCTGAGAACCCGTCGGGGAACTCGTCCTTGATGTAGTTGGTGGAGAGCTTGCCGGAGCGGAACCGCTCCTGGTCCATCACCGCGGCCAGGAAGGGGATGTTCTGCCCAAGCCCCTCGATGTGGAAGTCCTCCAGCGCGCGGCCCATGGCGTCGACGGCCTCCAGGCGTGTTCCGGCCCAGGTGGAGAGCTTGGAGATCATCGGGTCGTAGAACATCGAGATCTCGTCGCCCTCGCGCACGCCCGCGTCGTTGCGGACCAGCACGCCGGGCGCGACCTCGCCCTCGGCGGGCGGGTCGTAGCGGACCAGGCGGCCGATGGAAGGCAGGAAGCCGCGATAGGGGTCCTCGGCGTAGATGCGGCTCTCGATGGCCCAGCCGCCGATCTTCAGGTCCTTCTGGGCGAAGGCGAGTTTCTCCCCATAGGCCGAGCGAATCATCTGTTCGACCAGGTCGAGACCGGTGATCAACTCGGTAACCGGGTGCTCCACCTGCAGGCGGGTGTTCATCTCCAGGAAGAAGAAGCTCTTGTCCTGGCCGGCCACGAACTCGACGGTGCCGGCCGAGTCGTAGTTCACCGCCTTGGCCAGCGCCACGGCCTGGGCGCCCATGGCCTCGCGGGTCTTGGCGTCCAGCAGCGGGCTCGGCGCCTCCTCGATGACCTTCTGGTTGCGCCGCTGGATCGAGCATTCCCGCTCGAACAGGTGGACGACATTGCCGTGCTTGTCGCCCAGCACCTGAATCTCGATGTGGCGCGGGCTCTCGATGAACTTCTCGATGAAGATCCGGTCGTCGCCGAAGCTCGCCTTGGCCTCGGCCTTCACCGCCGGAAAACCCTCCTCGACGTCCTGGGTGTTCCAGGCGACGCGTATGCCCTTGCCGCCGCCGCCGGCCGAGGCCTTGATCATCACCGGGTAGCCGATCTCCTCGGAGATCCGGATGGCGTGGGCGGTGTCGTCGATCTCGCCCACATGGCCGGGCACGACCGAGACGTTGGCCCTGGCGGCGAACTTCTTCGATTCGATCTTGTCGCCCATCGCTTCGATGGCGTGCGGGTTGGGGCCGATGAAGACGATCCCCTCCTCCGCGCAACGCCTGGCGAAGCCGGCGTTCTCCGACAGGAAGCCGAACCCCGGGTGGATCGCCTGGGCGCCCGTCTCGCGCGCCGCGGCAATGATCTTGTCGGCCACCAGATAGGACTGCGCCGCCGGGGCCGGGCCGATGAACACGGTCTCGTCGGCCATCTCGACGGCCATGGAGTCCGCGTCGGCCTCGGAATAGACCACTACGGTGGCGATCCCCATCCGGCGACAGGTCTTGATGATGCGGACGGCGATTTCGCCCCGATTGGCGATCAGGATCTTGGAAAACATCTAGCCGAGCACGCGCCTCACTTCCGAACCGAAGGCGGGGACCTTAGATTGACCGCCATGAGCACGCCACAACTCTCCCCATCCGGCTTCGACCTGACGCCACCTGGCGCGGAGGAACGCAAGGCCCTGGAGGCCTCGCTGACGCGGGAAGAGGCCGATGTCCTGCTGCACCACGGCACCGAGGCGCCCTTCTGTGGCGGTCTCTTGGATCAGAAGGACGCGGGGATCTACTGCTGCCGCCTCTGCGGCCTGCCGCTGTTCGAGCACAAGACCAAGTTCGAAAGCGGCACCGGCTGGCCGTCCTTCTGGGCGCCGGTGGACGAGACGCACGTCAAGGCGATCGAGGACCGCTCCTACGGCATGCTGCGCGTCGAGACGACCTGCGCGCGCTGCGGCAGCCACCAGGGCCACGTCTTCCCCGATGGTCCGCCGCCGACCCGGCTGCGCTACTGTATCAACTCGGTGTCGCTGGAGTTCGTCCCCTACGGCGCGCCCCTGCCGGACCGCCTGCGCCGCGGCGAAGGCGTGGCCAAGGCCACCGCGCCGGCCTAGCGCCTGAACAGCTCACTCAAGGAACTCGGGCCCCTTCACCGGGCGCCGATCGCGCCATCCACATCGCCAGCCGCGCCGCCAGCAGGCGGCGGATGAGCTTCAGCGGAAATCCTCGATAGGACGGGATGTCGCCCGGAAGCGTGACGCCGGGCGGCAGGCTGGCGACCTTGTTTCGCACCTCCACGGGAGGCGGGTCGCCGGAGAAGCGGGCGCGATAGACGGACGTCCACCACCCCGGACCGTGCTTCAGGTACATGCCCGAATTGCAGCAGGTCGCGACATACCGGGTGGTCGGCGCGGACTCCGAAAGCTTGATCCCCTCGAGCGCCTCGGCGCCGGCCACGCAGGCGAATCGGTCATCGCGATAGATCAGATATGGCGTCCCACCGAACCCATCGCGGATCGCCGCCGCATTGGGCAACGCCTCGATGAGCCGCCCTCCGGCCTGGCAATCCGAACAACAGCAGACCGCGCCCAGGATCGGCTCGCCGACCGCCTTCAACTGCACCCGGCCGCAAACACACGATGCGCTTCGCTCGATCATGGCCCCTCCCGACGTGCGCAGCCCGCACCCCTAGATCCCACGGCGAGGCGGAAATGTCCCTTCTCTTCCTGCGAGAAGGGACACTGCGTGATTCGGCCTAGTTCTTCTTGCCCGCCGGAGACTGCCCGGAGCCCGCGCCGCCCGTGCCGCCTTCGGCCGGTTCGCCGCCGGCGTCGCGGATCTGGGCGCCCAGGACGCTGTCCCCATAGCCCGAGCCCGCTCGGGTGAAGTAATTGCCCTTGGCCAGACGCAGGTTGTTCTGCACGTGGACCACGCCGGAGATGTCCTCCACCAGGCGCTCGGCGCGGTGCTTGGCCTCGCGGCTTTCCACCGTGCCCGACAGCGTCACCTCCCCGCCCGAGACCGAGATCGAAATCTCGGTGGCGTCGAGCCAGGGATCGTCGGTCAGCCGCTCGTGGGCGTCGTCGTTGATCCGCTCGTCGGCGCGCTTGTAGCCTTGGGGCCCAAGCCCCCGGGCGCCGCGATCATAGGCCCGCGCCTCCGAGCCGCCGGCGAACCAGGACGCCACCTTCTCGCCGGCCCGGTGCAGGAACTCGCCGGACTTGCGGCCGGCTTCCTCGAAGCGGTCGGAGCGGGTTTCGGGCCGCGCATTGTCGCCATAGCCGTAGCCGCGCTCGTAGTCGTAGCCGCCGGTCCCGCCGCTGGCCGGACGGTTGCTGCGGAACTCCCCGCGATAGCCGCCATACCCCGGCTCGCCATAGCCCTGGGCGTGGTAGCGGGCGCGGGTGGGGCTGTAGCCGGCGTCATAGCCGCCGGCCGGTTCGCCGTAGTCCAGGCCGCCCTCGCCGTATTCCTCGCGGTAGATCCGTTCGCCGTCGTCGCCGTAGAAGCGGCCGCCGGTGTAGTCCTGGCCGGAAACCCGCGGCAGCTTGCCGTACTCGCCGCGCCGCATGGCCGGGCTCACCCCGCCGTAGGCCGGATCCTGCCATCCGCGGCCGACCGAGCCTCCGCGATAGCCGCCGCCGTAGCTTTCCGGCGCGGCGCGGCCGTAGCTCGCCCCGCTCTCACGCTCGCCGAACACCCGGTCGCGGCCCGGCCCACCGCGGCGGGCGGCATAGGCGCCGGGCTCGGCGTCGCGGTCCCAGGTGCGGTCCTCGTCGTAGCGGCTCTGGTCGCCGGTGAGCCCTCGCCCGCCGCGGTCACGGATTTGCCGCTCGCGATCGTCCATCCAGTTGCCGGCCATGGGAAGTTCCTCCGATGTGTTGGGCGTTCTTGCGCCCACAACCGGAGCCGTCCGGCGGAGGTTCCTGGAAATCCGCCGCTATAGCGGAATGTTGTCGTGCTTCTTCCAGGGGTTGGTGAGCTGCTTGCCCTTCAGGTTCTTCAGCGCCTTGACGATCCGCCGCCGGGTGCCGTGGGGCATGATCACGTCGTCGATGTAGCCGCGGGAGGCGGCGACGAAGGGGTTGGCGAAGCGCGCCTTGTACTCGGCCTCGCGCGCGGCGATGGCGTCGGGGTCGCCGATCTCGGAGCGGAAGATGATCTCCACCGCGCCCTTCGAGCCCATCACGGCGATCTCGGCGGTGGGCCAGGCGTAGTTGATGTCGCCGCGGATGTGCTTGGAGCTCATCACGTCGTAGGCGCCACCGTAGGCCTTGCGGGTGATCAGAGTGATCTTCGGGACCGTCGCCTCGGCGAAGGCGAACAGCAGCTTGGCCCCATGGCGGATCAGGCCGCCCTGCTCCTGCTTGGTCCCGGGCATGAAGCCCGGCACGTCGACCAGGGTGATCAGCGGGAACTCGAAGGCGTCGCAGAAGCGGACGAACCTGGCCGCCTTGCGGGAAGCGTCGATGTCCAGCACGCCGGCCAGCACCTGCGGCTGGTTGGCGACAATGCCCACCGGCTGACCGTCGAGGCGCGCGAAGCCGCAGACGATGTTCTTGGCGTAGTCCGGGCTGATCTCGAAGAAGTCCGCCTCGTCGACGATCTTCAGGATCAGCTCCTTCATGTCGTACGGCTTGTTGGGATTGGCCGGGACCAGGGTGTCGAGGCTCATCTCGTCGCGGTAGGGCTCGTCGAAGCTCTCGCGGATCGGCGGCTTCTCGCGGTTCGACAGCGGCAGGAAGTCGACCAGCCGGCGGACCTGGGTCAGGGCCTCCAGGTCGTTCTCGAAGGCCCCGTCGGCGACGCCGGACTTGAGCGCGTGGACCCGGTAGCCGCCGAGGTCCTCGTGGCTGACGTCCTCGTGGGTGACCGTCTTCACCACGTCGGGGCCGGTCACGTACATGTAGCTGGTGTCCTTCACCATGAAGATGAAGTCGGTGATGGCCGGCGAATAGACGTCGCCGCCGGCGCAGGGGCCCATGATCACGCTGATCTGCGGGATGACGCCCGAGGCGAGCGTGTTCTCCAGGAAGATGTCGGCGTAGCCCGCCAGGCTCTCCACGCCCTCCTGGATGCGCGCGCCGCCGGCGTCGAAGAGGCCGATGATCGGGGCGCCCACCTTCAGCGCCTGGCGCTGCACCTTGAGGATCTTGCTGGCGTGCGCGCCGGACAGGGATCCGCCGAACACCGTGAAATCCTTGGAGAAGACGAAGACCACCCGGCCGTTGATGCGGCCCCAACCGGTGATCACGCCGTCCCCGGGGATCTTCTGGTCGGCCATGCCGAAGTCGGTGGCCCGGTGCTCGACGAACATGTCGAACTCCTCGAAGGAGCCTTCGTCGAGCAGCAGGTCGATCCGTTCGCGGGCGGTCAGCTTGCCCTTGGCGTGCTGGCTGGCGATCCGGCGCTCGCCGCCCCCGGCGCGCGCCTCTTCGCGGCGCTTTTCCAGCTCTTCGAGGATATGCTTCACGCGGAACGGCCCTTCCCTACCCGGGCGCAAGGCGTAGAGCGCGCCCGCGCGGGTGGCAAGCCGCCGTGGCGGCCGGTTCAGGCCTCGGCGAGTTGGAGGCGGGCGGTCTCGAGCCGGCGCAGGGTCAGCGGCGCGTCCGGTGTCGGTGCGGCCGTGACGCGCCCGTCGGCCATCTGGACGATAAGCTGGTCGATGGCGATGACGGTGGGCGTGCGTGCCAGGATCGGCGCGTTCTTGTCCATCTGCTCCTGGGCCTGCAGCAGGGCGTGCATGGCGGCCGGCGCGAAGGCCACCGTGGCCGCGGCGTGCTGGGCGGCGGACGGCCGCGGGCGGTCCTTGACGATCGGCGCATCGGCGGCCGGCGCGACGGCGCGCGCCATCACCGCCTGCATCAGGCCGAGACGTCCGAAAGGCGCGACCGACGCGACCACGGGACTCACTCCGCTCCATTCCGGCACAGGGGCCGTGGATTCGGATGCAGCGCGGCAAGTTCCGGGCCGAGTTCAGCTTCCGGGCAGCGCCTTGAACCAGCGGTCGAGCATCGCGGCTTCGCCGCGCAGGCGCTCGGTGCGCTCCGCCGCCTCGGCGTCGACGCCCCATTTCTCCTCCTGCCAGGCCTCGTCGAGGCGCGAGAGGTCGAAGGCCGCCTCCCCGGAGAACCAGCCGCGCTGCACCGCGAAGCTCAGCACCGACGAGCCGAACAGCGGGACGCCGAACGCCAGGCCCGCCAGGCCGAAATCGTCGAGGCGCAGCGCCAGGGCCTTCACCTGCTCAAGGGTCTGGGCCGGCTGGGGCTGGTGGACGATCCCGCTCACGGGGATGAAGCTCAGCGACAGCTCGGCCTCGGCGCGCGCCAGGACCGGGTCCCAATGCTGCTGCTGGCGGGCCACCAGGCCCGCGGGCTCGGTCGCGCGATAGCAGAGCAGGTCAGAGGCGGCGTAGTCGGCGATCTGCTGCGCCGTGGCGTCGCGGGCGTCGGGGATGGCCTCGATGGCGGTATTGGCCAGGCGCGTGGCGTGCATGGCGCCCAGTTCCAGGCGCTCGCCCTGGGCGGCCCATTCGCCTGCGACCAGCTCCGCTAGGGGCTCGTTCGGCAGCACGGTCGGCGCGCCCTTTGGCCCGCGCAGCGTCCGGCCGTCGAGCATCACGGAAAAACCGCCGTTCATCGCAGCGACAGAAACGCTGCTGTAGAACCGCCTGGGCTTGTCGCCGGGTTCGTGAAATCCTTTCGGCAAGGCTCGAATAGCTCCCGTAACGTCCCGGCCGGGATTCAGCCGCTTTCCGGTGGCATGACCGCCCGGAGGGACAAGCGCAAGGAGACAGACGGCGTGGCGCTTGCCGACCAGGACATGAAGGCCGCGATCGCGGTCACCCGTTTCGGGCTCGGGGCCCGACCCGGCGAGATCGACCAGGCTCGCCGCGACCCGCAAGGGTTCCTCAAGGACCAGATCCGCCGCTCCGGCGCCGATCAGCCCGCCGGCGCCGCGCCCACCAGCGCCCAGCGCATGGCCGAATTCCGCGAATACCAGCGCGAACGGCGCGAACTCCGCATCGAGAAGGCCTCCGACGTGCGCCCGCCCAAGCCCGCCGGCGCGGCGATGGACGCGACCGATCCGGCCATGGCCGCAGCCGCCGCCAAGGGCGACGCCCGCGACCCGGTGAAGGTCGTCGGCAATATGCTGCGCAAGGATATCAGCGAGGACTTCACCGCCCGCATCCAGTTGGCCGCGACCACGGATGCCGGCTTCCGCGAGCGCTGGACCCTGTTCTGGGCCAACCATTTCACGGTCTCGGCCACCAAGGCGATCACTGGGACCGTCGTCGGCCCCTTCGAAGAGGAGGCCATCCGGCCGCACGCCTTCGGCCGCTTCGACGACCTGCTGGGCGCGGCCGAGACCCATCCGGCCATGCTGACCTATCTCGACCAGATCCAGTCCATCGGGCCGGACAGCCAGGCCGCCCAGGCCATGCGAAACGGCGGCGGGCGCGGGGCCGGCGCCTTCGGCGGCGCGCGCCTGCAACTGGCGGCTCAGCGGACGGTCGGTCTCAACGAGAACCTCGCCCGCGAGATCATGGAGCTGCACACCGTCGGCGTGAACGGCGGCTACACCCAGGCCGACGTCACCGAGTTCGCCCGCGCCATGACCGGCATCTCCATCGGCGGCGAGCGCGACGGGGCCTATGGCGCGCCGGTTTTCCGGGTCCAGGCCCACGAGCCGGGCGAGCGGACGGTGATGGGCGTGCGCTACGACCAGCGGGGGAAGGACCAGGCCAACGCCATCCTGACCGACCTGGCCGCCAAGCCGCAGACCGCGCGGTTCATCTGCGCCAAGCTCGCCCGCCACTTCGTCGCCGACGATCCGTCGCCGGCCCTGGTGGCGCGCCTGGAGGCGGCCTGGACCGGCAGCCGCGGCGACCTGGCGACGGTGGCCGACGCCCTGGTGTCCGCGCCGGAGGCCTGGGACCCGACGCCGGCCAAGTTCAAGACGCCCTACGAGTTCATCGTCTCCAGCTTCCGCGCCGCGGGCGGCTCGCCGATGGGCTTCCAGCAGGTGGGGCCGATCCTGACCTCTCTCGGCCAGAAGCCGTTCTCGGCCCCTTCGCCCAAGGGCTGGCCGGAGGACGCCCAGTCCTGGGCGGCCCCCGACGCCATCGTCAAGCGCATGCAGTTCGCCCAGGCCTTCTCGGCCGGCGCCGTGCATGACCGCGACCCCAAGGCCCTGGCGGCCGATGCGCTGGGCGAACGGCTCAGCCCGGAGACCGCCAAGGCCATAGCGCGGGCCGAGTCGCGCCCCGAGGGCTTCGCCCTCCTCCTGATGAGCCCGGAGTTCCAACGCCGATGAACGCTTTCACGCCCTCCCGCGCCCATTCGCCGACAAGACGGGGCCTGCTCGCGACCGCGGCCGGCTTCGGGCTCTCGCTGCAGCTCCTGGCCGTGCCGGCCATGGCGGCCGACGGCGAGCTCAACAAGCGCAAGGTGATCGTGGTCATCTGCCGCGGCGGCATGGACGGCCTCACCGTCGCCCCGCCGATCGGCGACGGCGAATACCGGGGCCTGCGTGGCGGCCTGGCGCTCGGCGACGCCGCCCTGCCCCTGGACGGGACCTTCGCGCTGCACCCGCAGCTCACCGCCGTCCACGCCCTGGCCAAGGCCGGCGAGGCGCGGATCGCGCCGGCGGTGGCGACGCCCGACCGGGCGCGTTCGCACTTCGAGGCGCAGGACGTGCTGGAAACCGGCGCGGCCGGTGTCTATTCGACCACCTCCGGCTGGCTGAACCGCACGGTCGAGACGCTGTCGGCGCACCGCAAGGTCGACGCCCTGTCGATTGGCGCCACCGCGCCGCTGATCCTGCGCGGCAAGGTCCAGACCGCCTCCTGGTCCCCCGGCCGCGGGGTCGACGCCGAGGCGCGCCTGCCGACCCTGCTGCAGGACCTCTACCGCAACGACGCCCTGCTCGGCCCGGCCCTGGCCCGCGGCCTGGCGACCGAGACCATGGCCAAGGACGCCACCGCCGGCCTCGACGGCGGCCAGCCGGCCATGATGGCGAGCGGCAAAGGTGTCGGCGGGGGCGCACAACAGGGCCGCGAGGCCGCCAAGACGCTCGGCCAGTCCCTGGCGGGCTTCATGCGCGAGCCCGGCGGGCCCACAGTGGCGGCGATCTCCCTCGACGGGTTCGACAGCCACGCCAACCAGGCCGGGCTGCTGAACCAGCGCCTGGCCTATCTCGACGCGGTGCTGGACGGCGTGCACACGGGCCTCGGCCCGGAATGGAAGAACACCGTGGTGCTGGTGGCGACCGAGTTCGGCCGCACCGCGCGCGCCAACGGCACCGGCGGCACCGACCACGGCACCGGCTCGACCGCGCTGATCCTGGGCGGGTCGCTGAAGCCGGGCGGCATTGTCGGCGACTGGCCGACGCTCAAAGCGAACGCCCTGTTCGAGAACCGCGACGTGGCCCCCACGGTGGACATGCGCGGCCTCTTCAAGGGCGTGCTGGCGGAGCACATGGGCGTCGACCGCGCGGCCCTCGACAACGCCATCTTCCCGAGCAGTGCGGCCGTGAAACCGGTGCTGGGTCTGGTCTAAGGGCTTCCCTTCCCATTCATGGGAAGGGGGGACCGTCCGCCGAAGAGCGGATGGTAGGAAGGCCGAGCCACAAGCTCGGCGCTTCGCCATCCGCCGGGCCCCACGGCCTGAGCCCCACCCTCTCGACCGCTCCCGCTTCGCGGGAAAGCAACATCACTTCGGCACGGCGTCGAAGGCGACGGTCAGGCGGGTCTCGTCGGTCGTGAACGGCACCGTGCCGTGCCACATGTAGGACGGGAACAACACCAGCCGGCCGGGCTTCGGCCGCACGAAATGGGCCGGCGGCAGCGGCGGGTCGGTCATGAACGGCGGTTGGCCGAAGCGGATCCAGCCCTGCCTGTCCGGGCTGTCCAGCGCCGCATCCGGGGTCTCGACGTAGAAGGCCGAGGACAGCCAGCCTTCCGGATGGAAATGGTCGCGGTGGAAGCCGTTGGGCCTGAGGCGCACCGACCAGGCGCCCTGGATGCGGTAGTCGAGCATGTTGCGCCGCCGCAGCGGATCGTCGCCCGGCCCCAGCCTGGCCATGTGTTCGCGGATCGGCGCGTCGATCGCCCGGAAGAAGGCCTGCACCGCCGGGGCGTTGGAGCCGGTCAGCAGGTGCATCGACTGGCTGCCGTGGCGCAGCGACTGGTTGGTCGGGTGCTGCTGGTAGGAATGCACCTCTTTCAAGGCCTTGGCGAGATCACCTAAGAAGGCCTCGAGGCTCGGCCAGCCCTCCGGCGTGGCCAGGTCGTAGGCGCCGACCATGGCGTCGTAGTCGCAGAGCCGGCCGTATAGCGGGTCGCCGGCGGCCCGCGCCGCGGTCGCCGCCCAGCCCCAGAGCGACTGGTCGTCCGGATGGGTCTCCAGGGCGGCGCTCAGCTTGGCCAGCGCCGCCTCCGGGCGGCCCCGCGCCAGGTCGACGATGGCGGCGTACTGCATCACGCTGCGCGAGGCAGGCTGGGCGGCCTCGGCCAGGCGCACATAGCGTTCGGCCTCGTCGGGGCGCTCCAGGCGCAGCGCGAAATCCGTGGCCGACATCAGGATGATGGCGTCGCCCGGCATCTTGCGGCTGGCCGCCTCCAGCAGGCTCGCGGCGCGCTCGGCCTGGCCCGCGGCGTCATAGAGCGTCGCCTTGGCGACCAGCAGCGGCGTGGGCGGCGCGCCCGCGTGGAAGGCGGAATCCAGCACACTATCGGCCACGGCCAGGTCGCCGCCCAGCATCCAGATGTAGTTGGCGTATTCCGCGGCCACGTCCAGCGAGGCCGGGGCGCGCATCAGCGCCTGGCGGTAGGCGTAGTCGGCGCGCTGGTGGTTGCCCGCCGCGCGCAGGGCCCGGGCGTAGACGGCGAAGGTCTGCGGCGTGTCGATGCCAAGGCTGAAGGCCTTCTCCGCCGCGGCCACGGCCTCCTGCGCCCGGCCCAGGTCATCGAGGGTGGCGGCGTAGTTGTGCCAGGCGATGGGGCTCGATCCGAACCGCTCGATGGCCTGGAGGTCGAAGGCGAGCGCCTCCTCGTTGCGCCCGACGCGCTTCAGGGCGCCGGAGTGGGAGGCGAGCGCCAGATGGCTGGGCGCGGGGCCGCCCGCCAGGGCCGCGGTGATGGCCACCGCCGCGTCGGTCATGCCCTGGGCCATCAGGGCCTCGGCGCGCTCGATCTCGGCGGCTTCGCTCATCGGCGGACTCTCTTGGAACTGGATGTGAAGGGTTCGGGATCGGCCTCGTGCTCGTCGAAGCCGAAGCGGCGCAGGCCGGCGCGGAATTCCGGGCTGATCGGCGCCTCGAGGACCAACTGGCCGCGGGAGGGATGGGCCAGGACCAGGCGGCGCGCATGGAGCTGCAGCTTCAGCTCGCCCGACAGCTCGCGGGAGGCCTCGGTGGCGTATTTCGGATCGCCCAGGATCGGATGCCCCATGGCCAGCATGTGCGCGCGTAGCTGGTGGGTGCGCCCGGTGTGCGGCCAAAGCGCCATCCAGGCGGCCTTGTCGGCGGCGCGGGACAGGGTGACGAACTCGGTTTCCGCAGGCTCGGCGCGCGGGTCCTTGGGGTCGGCGGGGACCACCATCTCGCGGTCGCCGACGCCGGTCTTCATCAGCGGCAGCTCCAGCACGCCCTGGCCGGGCTTGGGCAGGCCCGCGACGAGCGCCCAGTAGGTCTTCTGCGCGCGGCGCTTGGCGAAGGCGCCGGCGAGCTTGGCCGCCGCGCCCGGCGACTTGCCCAGCACCAGGACGCCGGAGGTGTCGCGGTCCAGCCGGTGGACGAGCCTCGGCCGCTCCAGCCCCTCGCCCCAGGCCGAGAGCAGGCGGTCCACGTGCTTGACGGTCTTGGTGCCGCCCTGGACCGCGAGACCAGCGGGCTTGTTCAGCGCCAGCACCTCCTCGTCCTCGTAGAGCACCAGGGACTTGGCGTAGGCGATCTCGCGCGGGTCGAGCTGGCCCTTCTCCCGCTGGGGTCCGGCCTCCGGCAGGGGCGGCACGCGCACCTGGGCGCCGGCGGCGAGGCGGGTTTCCGGCTTGGCGCGGCCGCCGTCGACGCGGATCTGGCCGGAGCGGGCCAGCTTCTGGATCTGGATGTGGTTCAGGTGCGGCCAGCGGCGCTTGAACCAGCGGTCCAGGCGCACCCCGTCCTCGCCGGCGTCGACATAGAGGGTGCGGACCTCCTTCATGCCAGGACCTTGCGCATCAGCATCAGGCCAGCGAACAGGGCGACGACCGAAAGCACCACCGAGGCGACGCTGTAGAGCGCCGCCGCCGCCCACTCGCGCCGCTCGATCATCAGGGCGACATCCAACGAGAAGGCCGAGAAGGTGGTGAAGCCGCCCAGCACGCCAACGCCCACCAGAACCCGCCACCGCTCCTGGTCCGCCCCCCCGCGGTGCGCCAGCACGCCGATGAGGCAGCCCATCAGGAAGCCGCCCAATAGGTTGATGGTGAAGATGCCGCTGGGCCAGCCGGTCCCCAGCACGGCGCGCACCCGGTCGTTCAGCAGGTAGCGGCTCACCGAGCCCAGGGCGCCGCCCAGCGCGACGAACAGCAGATTCAACATCGCCCCCTTATGCGACGGCGCGGGGCCCGCGCAAAGGCCGTCAGGCGGGCCCGGCGATCGAGCGTTGCACGCCGCGCGCGTCATAGACATCGCCGTCGGCGGGCTTGGGGCCGCGGCCCATCAGTACTTCAAGCGTGGCGGTCAGCGCCGGGCCGCCGCCGAGGTTGAAGGCCGTGCCGAGGCCGGCGCCCACGGCGCTGTGGCGGCCGAAGCTGACGCCGCCCACGCTGAGGCCCACCCGCGGGCCGGCGTCGGCCCGGTCCCAGCTCACGAACCGGCCGGTGACCCGGAACCAGTCGTAGCCGTCGGCCAGGGCTAGGTCGGCGGCGCGGCGCAGCGCATAGTCGGAGACCTGCCCCCGGGGCGCGCCCTCCCCGCCGTGGAAGGTCACGCGATAGCGGCCGGGCTCGATGCGGGATTCGGAAAAGCCGACGCCTTGCGGGCCGGCAGCCGGCTGATAGGCGGTCGGCGGCGGGGTGGCGCAGGCCGCCAGCGAAAGCGCGGCGAGGCCGGGCAGGATCAGGCGTTTCATGTGACGACCTTTCGCGAACACTCCGTCCCGAGTCGTGAATCCTAGCCTGAATACGGGCCGCGCGGCTGCGCAGTTCCGCGGCCTAGCCGAGGCCCAGCGCGGCGATCAGGGCGGCCATGTCCGCCGGAACCGGCGCCTCCAGCCGTTTCTCGCCGCCGGAGGGGTGCGGAAAGGTGAGCGCGGCGGCATGTAGCATCAGGCGCGGGACCGGGTGGCCGCCCGCCACCAGGGCGCCGCCATAGCGGGCGTCGCCGGCGATGGGGCGGCCGATATGGGCCAGGTGGACGCGCAACTGGTGCATGCGCCCCGTCTCAGGGTCGAGCTCCAGCAGGGCCGCGCCGGGCGCCTCGGCCAGGGTGCGATAGCGGCTGCGGGCGGTCTCGGCGTCGGGATGGCCGGGGTCGCAGACGCGCATGTAGGCCTCGCGGCCCTGCTCGTCGCGGCGCAGGGAGACGTCGATGGTCCCGGCCCGGGGCTCCGGCGCGCCGGGGGTGACGATGGCGCGATAGGTCTTGGCGAACTTCCGGGCCATCATCGCCTTGCCGAGGAAGCCGGCGGCGGGCTTGGTCCGGGCGGTGAGGATCACGCCGGAGGTGTCGCGGTCGAGGCGGTGGATCAGCCGGGGCCGGGCCTTGCCGGGCTTGGCGAAGGCCCAGAGCAACTCGTCCAGCGTATGGACCTGGCCGCGCCCGCCCTGGCTCGACAGGCCCGCGGGCTTGTTCAGCGCCAGGACGTCGGGGTCCTCGTAGATCGCCAGGCCGCGCACGAAGGCGATCTCGGCCGGCGTGAGCCTGATCGGCGGCTTTTCCCTCCCCTTCATGGGGAGGGTGGCGAGCGCAGCGAGACGGGTGGGGAAATCGCGTTCAAGCGCTGACTCATCACTCCGGCCCGCACTTCCCCACCCGACCTCGGCGGAGTTTATCCTCGGGCCCGCGTTCGCGGGACCCGGGGGCCGCGGCCGCCCTCCCCATGGAGGGGAGGGAAATCGCGATATTGGAGAGCGGCGTCACGAGCCCCGTTCCTTGCGCAGAGCCGCCCAGCGGTCGAGCCGTTCCTTGATCCGCGCCTCGGCGCCCTCGCCCTTGGGCGTGTAGAAGACCTGGCGGTCCATCTCGTCGGGGAAATAGCTCTGGCCGGAGAAGCCCTCGGCCTGATCGGGGTCGTAGGCGTAGCCCTTGCCGTAGCCCAGGTCCTTCATCAGCCGCGTGGGCGCATTGCGGATGTGCATCGGCGGGCCGAGCGAGCCGGTCTCCCGCGCCGCCTTCATCGCCGCCCCATAGGCCTTGTAGACGGCGTTGGACTTGGGCGCGGTGGCCAGGTGCACGGTGAGCTGCGCCAGGGCGATCTCGCCTTCGGGCGAGCCCAGGAAGTCGTAGGTGTCCTTCGCCGCATTGGCGAGGATCAGCGACATGGGGTCGGCCTCGCCGATGTCCTCGGCCGCCGCGCGGATCAGGCGCCGCGCCACGAACAGCGGGTCCTCGCCGCCGGCCAGCATGCGCGCCAGCCAGTAGAGCGCCGCGTCGGGGTCGGAGCCGCGGATCGATTTATGCAGCGCCGAGATGAGGTTGTAGTGCTCCTCGCGGTCCTTGTCGTAGGCGGGGCTGCGCTTCTGCAGCACCTGACCCAGGTCCTTGATCGAGAGCGGCCGGGCCGAGCCGATGTTGAACAGGGTCTCGGACAGGGTCAGCAGATAACGCCCGTCGCCGTCGGCGAGCGCGGTCAGCGCCTGGCGGGCGTCCGGTTCCAGCGGCAGCGGGCGGCCCTCGAAGGCCTCGGCCTTCTCCAGCAGGGTCTCCAGCGCCGCGTCGTCCAGGCGCTTCAGTACGAAGACCTGGCAGCGGGACAGGAGCGCTCCGTTCAGCTCGAAGGACGGGTTCTCGGTGGTGGCGCCCACCAGGGTGACGATCCCCTCCTCGACGAAGGGCAGGAAGCCGTCCTGCTGGGCGCGGTTGAAGCGGTGGATCTCGTCGACGAACAGCAGGGTCGACTGGCCGGCCAGCCGCCGGACGCGAGCCTGCTCGAACGCCTTCTTCAGGTCGGCGACGCCGGAGAAGACCGCGGAGAGCTGCTGGAACTCGTAGCCCGCCTCCTTGGCCAGCAGGCGCGCGATGGTGGTCTTGCCGGTGCCGGGCGGCCCCCAGAGGATCATCGAGGCCAGGCGATGGGCCTCCGCCATCCGCCGGACCGGGCCGTGGGGGCCCAGCAGATGATCCTGGCCCACCACCTCGTCGAGCTTCTGCGGGCGCAGCCGGTCGGCGAGCGGCGATGGCGCCTGGGGCGTCAGGCCCGCGGCTTCGAAGAGGTCGGCCATCCGGGTGTCTTAGCCGCGATCGGCGTTCCGGTCGAACCGCGCGCGGGCGGCGACGATCTCGTCGCTGTTGGCGAAGGCCCACTCGCCCAGGGCGTCGATCGGGCAGCGCAGGGACTGGCCGAGCGGCGTCAGTTCGTAGTCCACGCGCGGCGGAATGCTCGGGGTGACGGTGCGGGTCACCAGGCCGTCGCGCTCCAGGCCGCGCAGGGTGAGCGTCAGCATCCGCTGCGAAATGCCGTTGATCGCGCGGCGGATCTCGTTGAACCGCCGCGGGCCCGGGCCCAGCAGCATGACGATCATCACGCTCCATTTGTCGCCGACGCGCGAGAGGATGTCGGTGACCGGGCGGCAGGTGTTGGCCACCGAAGCCACGCCGCCCTTCTCGATCTGGGCGAACAGCTCGGCGTGCGAGAGGCCGCCCCGGGTGCTCTTGGGCGCCGGCGGGCAGGAGGCCTCGGAGGCGGTTACATCGATGTGCGCGGGTTTCAAAAAAGTGCCTTCTTGCGAGGTTTCGGTCGGTTACTCAAATAGTGCTGGTTACTAACCAATACCAGTAGAGGCCCCCACCGTGAACCTGCTCCATATCGATTCCAGCATCCTCGGCGACTATTCGGTCAGCCGGAAAGTCTCCGCCGCCGCGGTCGCTGCGATCGTCGCCGCCAATCCCGGCGCGAAGGTGACCTACCGCGACCTGGACGCACGGCCCGCGCCGCATCAGTCGGGGGCGCTGATGGCCGCCCGCGGTCTCGATCCCGCCGCCCGCAGCCCCGACCAGGCCCGCGACGTAGCGGAAGTCGACGCCATCCTCGACGAGTTCCTCGCGGCCGACGTCGTGGTGATCGGAGTCCCGATGTACAATTTCGGCATCCCCAGCCAACTGAAGAGCTGGATCGACCACCTGGCCGTGGCCGGGAAGACCTTCCGCTACTCGGAGAGCGGGGTCGAAGGCCTGGCCGGCGGCAAGCGGATCATCATCGCCTCCTCGCGCGGCGGCTTCTACGGCGCCGGCAGCCCGGCCGCCTTCCTGCAGCACCAGGAGAGCTACCTGCGCGGCTTCTTCGGCTTCATCGGCGTGCCGGACATCGAGGTGGTCAGCGCCGAGGGCGTGAACATCAGCCCCGATCACAAGCAGAAGGCGCTCGAGGGCGCGGTAAGCCAGGCCGCGAGCCTGGGCCGGGCCCTGGAGGCGGCCTAGACTCTAGCTTGGGCCGCGTCGAACGGGTGGACCGGCTACCGCTTCACCCTGACGCCCCTTAAGGAACCGGACGCCTCAGGTGGTCGACGCCTGAGGCGATCGCCCGGCTGGGCCGGCCGTCGATGACGGCGTCGAACCGGACACGCTCCGGCGACCAGTCCTTCTCGCCCACGCGCCAGCTACCGTCCGGCAGACGGGTGAGCGGCGTCACATCGTCGACGAACAGGGCCTCGCCCTGGGCGGTGACCCGCAGGTTGCCGTGCCATGGATCGTCGCACCCGTAGAAGCCGGTGAGCGCTGCCAGCGCTGGCGGGGTCCTGGGGCTGAAGGCCGCGACCGGCCGGTCGCCGACGGCGCGGACGAATTCCACCCCGTTCCACCAGGCCCGCACCACCGCCCTGTCCGTGCGGCGGAACACCAGCGGATGGGCCGTGGCCTCCGGCGCGGTCGAGATGAAGGCGTCCTGCTCGTAGGGCTCAAGGGTTAGGACCTCGTCGCCGATCCGGGCGGAGATCCCGCGCCCGGCCGCGGAGACCGTCAGGGCGGGGCCGTCCCGGCTGACGAAACGTCCGAGATAGGCGTCGACCCTCGGCCCCTTGGGCGGCGCGGGCGCCGGGGCGGCCTTGGGGCCGCCCTCCACCACCTCGCGCAGCCTGGCGCAGGCGAAGGCGGTGATGTCCCGTGGGCGATAGGGCACCAAGCCCACGTTGGTGCTGGCGAAGGCGCCGACCCCGGCCTGGGGATCGACGTGCAGGGCGGAGTTGTAGGCGAGCATGCCGCCGGTGTGGTGCAGCAGCTTGCGGCCGCCCACCTCGACCACCGCCAGGCCGTTGGCGTACTGCGGCGCCCCCGTCGCCGCCCAGCCGGGCGCTTCGATGGTAGCCCTGGTGAACCGCGCGGCGCCCGCGTCCGACAGGATAGGCGCGCCCCTGCCCTGCCCCGCCGCGACCAGCCAGCGGCAGTAGAGCGCCATGTCGTGGGCCGTGGAGGCGACGCAGCCCGCGCCCTGGGTCACGTCGGTCCAGGGCCCCGGACCCAGGGGTCCCGCCACCGGATAGGGCCGGTCGCCATAGAGCGCCGAATAGCCCTGGGCGTAGCTTGCCCGGTCGCCGGTCAGGATCGAGCCCTTGGTGGCGCTCATGCCGAGCGGCCCCAGGATCCGCAGTCGGATCACCTCCGCCAGCGGCTTGCCCTCCAGGCGCTCGACGATGGTCCCCAGCATCAGGAACCCCAGGTTGGAATAGGACCACTGGCTCCCCGGCTCGAAGCCGCGCCACAGCCGCCCGTCGCCGCCCCGAGGGAACAGCGGCGCGTCGTCCGGCAGGCCGGAGGAGTGGTTCAGCAGGTTCTGCACCGAGATCCAGGCGCCCGCGGGCAAGGGCGCGCCGGGCAGCAGGGTCGCGATGTCCTGGTCAAGGGTGAGCTTGCCCGCCTCCATCAGGTGGAAGATGCAAAGAGCGGTGAACGACTTGGAGATCGAGCCGATCTCGAAGAGGTGCTCGGGCGTCACCGGCGCCTTGCGTCCCACGTCCGCATAGCCGAACCGCATGAAGGCGGTGGTTTCCCCCGGGGCGACCGCGCAGACCGTCAGGCCCGGAAGGCCATAGGCGGCCATGTGCTGGGCGGCGTAGGCGCGGATGTCCTCGATCGCCGGGGCGAAGCGGCCAGCGCCCTGGCCCTCGACAACCACGGCTCCCGCAGGCTCGGCCCCGGCCGCCGCCGCGCCGCCGGCGGCGGCGAGGCCCGCGCCGGCCAGCCCAAGGCCCATCACCGCGCGCCGATGCATGTCCATTGCCCGAAATCCCCCGTGGCCAACTGAGCCGCGCAGGAAGGATGCTCAGCCGCCGGGCCGGCGCGCAAGGCGCCCCGCGCGGGTCAGGTGCGGAAGGTGGCGGTGAGCTGACGGCCGTTGCGCTCGATGGTCACCTGCCACACAGGCGCCGGTGCGACCACCGCGCTGGTCAGGTCGGTGACGCTCTTGATGTCGCGCCCGTTGACCGCCCGGATGATGTCGCCGGGCTGCACGCCGACCTGCTGCGCGACGCCCGCGGCGGTCTTGGTCACGAGGACGCCCGCGCGGCCGAACGGGTCGATGCCAACCTCCTCGGCGACGGCGGGCGACAGGTTGACCACCGTGGCGCCCTGGAAGGGGTTGCGCCCGTCGATCACCTTCTCGTCGCGGGCCGGAGTCGCGGGCGCGGCCTCGGCCGCGACGCTGAGCGCGCGCTCGGCCTTGTCGCGGCGGACGCTGACCCGGACCGTTTCGCCCGGCCGGTGGTTCCCGACGGCATAGTTGAGCGCGGCCGCGTCGACCACCGGCTCGCCGTCCACGGAGGTGACCACGTCGCCCTGCTTGACGCCGGCCCTCGCCGCCGCCCCGCCCGGCCAGACATCCGCCACCACCGCGCCGGAGGGCGTCGCCAGGCCCATGGTCTTGGCGATTTCCGGCGTCACGCTCTGCAGCCGCGCGCCGAACCAGGGCCGAACCACGGTGTGGCCGCCGTTCATGGCGGTCTCGACCACCCTGCGCACGACCGCGGCGGGGATCGCGAAGCCGATGCCGGAGGACTGGCCCGACTGGGAATAGATGAAGCTGTTCACTCCGATCAGGTCGCCGTCCATGCCCACCAGCGCCCCGCCGGAGTTGCCCGGGTTGATCGCCGCGTCGGTCTGGATGTAGGCGCCGGCGTCCCCGTCCGGATTGGCGGTGCGGTTCTTGGCCGAGATGATGCCGTTGGTGACCGTCTGGCCGACGCCGAAGGGGTCGCCGATGGCCAGCACCAGGTCGCCCACCTCGATGTCGCTGCGGTCGCCGATCGCCATGGTCGGCAGCTTCTCACCGGCCGGCAGGTCGATCTTCAGGATCGCCAGGTCTGTGCGCGCGTCGGCCAGCAGCACCTTGGCCTGGAACTCGCGCCGGTCGGCCAGGGACACCGTGATGTCGGTGCCGTGCTCGATCACGTGGTTGTTTGTGACGATCACCCCGTCGGCGCGGACGATGACGCCGGAGCCCAGCGAGCCCTCGATGCGGTTGCGCGGGGCGCCGATGCCGAACATCTGCCAGAACGGATCCTGTTGGCGGACGGTGCGCTTCGAGGAGATGTTCACCACCGCCGGGGCGGCGCGCTTCACCACCGTGGCGAAGGATTGCTTCATGGCCGTGGCGCTGGCGGGAACCACACGGCCTGCGTCGGGCAGGGTCGGCTCGGCGCGCGCGGCGGCAAGCGGCGCGGCGGAGGCCAGCAGGGCCAGGGTCGGGATCAGGAGGCGTTGGGCGCGCATGGTCGCTCCGAGCATAGACATCCGGCGCAGTTCCGCGAAGTTTTCTGGCGCTTTGATGGCGAGGCTTGCCTACTCCGCCGGCGCGGCCGCGACCTTGGCGGGCGCATGCCCCACGCGCACCGCCAGCATGAAGGCGCTGAGCAGCAGCCCCGCGGCGATGAAGATCGGCAGGCCCGGCGCATGCAGCGAGGCGTCGTGGCTCACCGCCCAGGCAAAGGTCAGGCCGAAGACCATGGGGCCGGTCACCGAGGCGATCCCCTGGAGGCTCTGGTTGGCGCCCTGGAGCTGGCCCTGCTCCTGCGGTCCCACCCGCCGGGTCATCAGGCCCTGCAGGCCGGGCTGCAGGAAGCTCATCAGGGCGAAGACCGGCGCCGAGCCGATATAGGCCCAGCCGTTGGGCGCGAGGCCATAAAGCGTGAAGCCGGCCGCGCCCCCGAGGGTCCCGAGCAGCAGCGCCCCGCGCTCGCCGATCCGGGCCACCACCGGCCCCACGAAGAAGGTCTGCACGACGACCCCCAGAATTCCGGTGAGCATCATGGTCAGGCCGACCATGTCCGAGCCCCAGTGGTACCGGAAGCCGGCGTAGAGCACGAAGATCGAGGGCAGCACGGTGTGGGCCAACTGGAAGAGGAAGCCCACCGTGGCCAGGCCGAGGAGTTCGCCATGCTCCCTGAGGAACGCCAGCGACCCCAGCGGATTGGCCCGCGCCCAGTTGAACCGGGTCACCCGGCGCTCCGGCGGCAGGGATTCCGGCAGCACAAAGAGGCCGTAGAGCCAGTTGATGGCGGTCAGGCCCGCCGCCACCAGGAACGGCAGGCGCAGGGCGAAGTCGCCCAGGTAGCCGTGCATGAACTCGCCGGCCAGGAAGCCGCCGAGCACGGGGCCCACCAGGAATCCGAAGCTGAAGGCCGAGCCCATCCAGCCGAACGCCTTGGCCCGGTCCTTGGGCTCCGTGACGTCGGCCACGTAGGCGTTGGCGGTCGAGAAGCTGGCGGCCGTCATGCCGTTGATGACCCGGCCTACGAACAGCCAGGCGAGGTTCGGCGCGAAGGCCATGAACAGGAAGTCGATCGCCAGTCCACCCAGCGAGATCAGCAGCACCGGCCGCCGGCCGATGCGGTCCGACAGTATGCCCAGGATCGGCCCGCAGAAGAGCTGCATGGTTCCCCAGGTCACCGAGAACAGCACGTTCCAGACAGAGGCCGTCGCGGTGTCGCCGCCGACCAGGTGCTTGATCAGGTTCGGCAGCACCGGGATCATGATCCCGAACGAGACCGCGTTCATCAGCGCGGCGGCGAAGACGAACCGGAACGCGGCCTGGCGGCTGGACCGGGTCGGGGCGACGGTGGGCGGCTGATCCATGGCGGTCTCTCCCTCGGCGACCTTGAAACGAAGCAGGAACTCACGCAACCGGGTTATCCCAGCAGGTCTCCCACGGCGACGATCTGTGCGCGCCAGAAGTCGGCCAGCCGCGCCAGCAGCACCGGGTCGGGGAAGCCGTGACGCGCCGCGCCGGCGGGCACGCGGTCGAAGCCGCGATGCTCGACGCTGACGCGGGTCTCATCGCCGACGGCCTCGAAGCGGACCTCAACCTCTGTGTGAAGATCGGGTGGGAAGTTCGCCTGTCGCCACGAGAAAACTATTCGGTGCGGTGGCTCCCAGACGCTGATCCGGCCGATCTCGAACACCTTGCCGCCGGCCCGCGTCTCGATCAGCCGTCCGCCCTGGCCGGGCTCGTCGCCTTCAAATTCGAACGACAGGACGCCGGGCCGCGGCGTGGTCTGGAACAGCGGACTCGACCGCCACCAGACGCCGATCTCGCCGACGAAGGCCTCGAACGCCCGCCGCGGCGAGGCCTTCACCCGCAGGGCCACATAGACCTTGGAGGTCACGTGTCTTTCTCGATGTGGGCCTTGAAGGCGACGAGCTGCTCGCTCCAGAGCCGCTCGGCGTCCTCCAGCCAGCGCAGCAGATGAACCATGGGTTCGGGCCTCAGGGCATAGATGCGCACGCGCGCGTCGAAGGCCGGATGGGACTCTTCCACCAGGCCGCTCTGCCGCAGGGTGCGCAGGTGGCGGCTCATGGCCGGCGGCGTCAGGTCCAACTCCCGCGCCAGGTCGCCGGCGGCCCGCGGCCCGTGGCTCAACAGATCGACCGCGCGGCGGCGATGCGGATCGGCCAGGGCCGCCAGGGTGCGGTCCAGCTCCGCGGCGGCGGCCGGCGCGCTCATACCCAGCCCGTGATCTTCAGCCCGCTGGCCGCCTCGGCTTCCTCGCGAGTGACCGTCTCGACGGTCTGGGCGACGGTCCAGATGTGGCCCTCGGGGTCGCGGCAGCGGTAGGTGCGGTCGCCGTAGAACTGGGTCGCCGGCTCGACCATGATCTCGGCTCCGGCGGCCCGGGCGCGCTCGCAGTGGGCGTCGAGGTCGGTCTCGATCTGGATGTGGACGGTCTGGGTGTTCTTGCCGCCGATCGACTTGGGGCTCTTGTGGTCGGCGCTCCACTCGCTGCCGACCATCACCACGGCGTTCCCGAAGCGCATCTCGGAGTGGGCCAGGACGCCCTCCCCGTCCTCGATCAGCATCGAGACCTCGAAGCCGAACGCCTGCTCCAGCCATTTGAGCGCGGCCTTCGGGTCCACATAGCAGACCGCCGACATCAACGGCGCGCGCCAGTCAGCCATGGCCGGCCTCCCTCAGCGAGGTCGCGAGTTTCAGGCCGCTGGCCTTTTCCATGTCTTCCAAGCTGGGCGCCGCGACCGGCTGGGCGAAGTTCCAGACGTGGCCCTCCGGGTCCATCGCCCGATAGGTGCGCTCTCCATAGAACTCGTCATGGGGCTCCTGAGTGATCCGCGCGCCGGCGGCCCGGGCCCGCTCGCAGTGGGCGTCGATGCCCTCGGCGAGATGCACGCGAATGAACTGGGTGCCGCGCCCTTCTATCTCCAGCGGGCTGACCATGCGCGCGTCGCCGATGATTTCGCCGGAGAACTCCGGATTGATGCTCACCACGCCGCCGTTGAAGCTCATCTCCGAATAGCCGACGCGGCCCGATGGCTCGGTCACCAGGGTCGTGGTCTCGAAGCCGAACGCCGCCTCCAGCCATTTCAGGGCGGCCAGCGGATCCCGGTAGAAGGCGGTGGGGTGGAAGATGGGACCGTCGGCCATGGCGCGCCTCCTTGCATCAGACGACAATATTTAACTCATATCGTAACTAACTCGTCAAGCCGGCCGGCGGGGCCGCTGTTTGGCGGAGATCGACTTCACGAGGCTGCGGGACGGCGCGGTCGGATCGATGGGGGTGGCCTTGGCCAGGGCCTGGGCCATCAGCGCCTGGACGCCGGGCTCGTCGAGCACGGCCAGGTTGGGCAGCTTCAGGCTGCGCACCTGCGCCCCCTCGCCGTCCAGCAAGCCATCCGGGTCGTCCAGCTCCGCGCCTCGATAGAAGAAGAGTCGCACCCATTTCGGAAAGGCGGCGATGGAGAACACCACATCGGCCAGCCTGTCGGTGGCCCCGTAGCCGATCGCGAGCGCATTGTAGTTGTCGTAGACCATCTCCACCGCGCCCGGCAGGCGGCGGCGCATCTCGGCGCGGGCCGCGCGGATATCGGCGGCCACGCCGTCGGAGAACTTGGCGATGAAGCTCTCGATCTGGGCTTCGGCGTCCATCACCGAAGCCTGCGCCCGAAAAGCTCAGTTCGCCAGGGCGGGCGCCAGGTCGGCCAGGCGCCCGTCGTTCGGCTCCGGCGTCACCCCGATCAGGGCCGCCAGCAGCGGGTAGACGTCGACGTTGTCGAACGCCGGCTGCGCCGCGCCGTGCTTGAAGGCCGGGCCATGAGCCACGAACAGGGCCGCCATCTGCGGATCGGAGGGGTCATAGCCGTGCTCCCCTTTCGGCGTGGGGTAGCCGCTGTGAGCGGCCTCAATGATCCAGCCGACTTCGGCCAGGCAGACAAACGGCGGCACGCGCGGGTTGTGGCCGTAATGGAAGCGCTCCGGTATTTCGGCCTTCTTCCAGCAGGTCATGTGGTCATGGGGCTTGAGCAGCGCCTGGGCCACCTCATCCTCATGACCGGCTTCGGCCCGCACGCCCGCCATGGCGCCCTGGGACACGGCGTGGAAATCCGCCGCCGGCATCAGGTCCGTGAGATAGGTTTCCCGTTCGTGCGAGGTGGCGGCCATGCCGTGATCGGCGACGACGACCATATTGGTGGTCTCCAACAGGCCACGCTTCCCCAAGCCGCGCAGCAGTAGGCCCAGGGCGGCGTCGGTCTCCACGAGGGCGTTGTCGACGAGATCGGAGTCCGGTCCGCCGGCGTGGCCGGCGCTGTCCACGGCGTTGAAATAGAGGGTGATGAATCTCGGCCGCTCGGCCGCCGGCCGGTCGAGCCAGGTCAACACCTGCTCCACCCGCGCCACGCTCGGCACGGTCTTGTCGAACAACCGCCAGTCGTGCGGCTGCACGCCTCGGATCGGCGCGTCGGAGCCGGGCCAGAACATGGTGGCGGTCCTCACCCCCTGTTTTTCGGCGGTGACCCACAAGGGCTCGGCCTGGTCCCACCAGATCGGATCGTGGACGACGTCAGGCCGGTTGAGCCTGAAGACCACGCCGGGACGGGCGGCGTCCTCCATGGTGTTGTCGACGATGCCGTGGCGGTCTGGCCTGAGCCCGGTCACCAGGGTGTAGTGGTTGGGGAATGTGATGCTGGGGAACGAGGGTCGCATGGCCATGGCGCGCACGCCGTCGGCGGCCATGGCGGCCAGCGCGGGCGTCTTGCCGCGCTGCAGATAGTCGGCGCGGAAGCCGTCGATGGAGACGAGGATGGTGAGCGGCGCAGGCTTCGGCGCCTGGGCGGACGCGGGCTGGGCGAGGACGCCCAGAACGAGGGCGGCGGCGAGGAACAGCGGGCGCAGGAGTCGGGTCATGCCACCAGCTTAGCCGCTATCTCCGTCAGTTCGAGGACAGCCGCGCAACAAAAACCCCGGAGGGTCGCTCCGGGGCTTTCGAATTCAGCTTGTCGGCGGGTCGGCTCAGTCGCCGTAGGTCTCGGCGACCGGACCGCTGTCCTTGCCCTTTTCGGACGGATCGCGGTCGACGAACTCGATGACCGCCATGGCCGCGTTGTCGCCGTGGCGGAAGCCCGCCTTCAGCACGCGGATGTAGCCGCCGTTACGTTCCGCGTAGCGCGGGCCCAGCACGGCGAACAGCTTGCCGACCTGCTCGACGTCGCGCACCGCGCTGATCGCCTGGCGGCGGGCATGCAGGTCGCCGCGCTTGCCCAGCGTCACCAGCTTCTCGACGAAGGGGCGAAGCTCCTTGGCCTTCGGCAGCGTGGTCACGATCTGCTCGTGCTTGATCAGGCTGGCCGCCATGTTGGCGAACATGGCGGTGCGGTGGGCGGACGTCCGTCCCAGTTTGCGGTGCGCGGAACCGTGACGCATCTGTTGTATCTCCTGGGCCGACTGGCCCACCGGGGACGCCCCCGATCCATTGGGAAGCCGTCCTGCCTAACCAAATCCCAGCCTGCTCCCGCCTGGGTCACTGCGAAGCGCCGGAGCCCTTCACCGCTGTTGCGGCTTCATCGGGCCCGGGCCGCCGAAACGGCCCCGGAGTCGGCGCGGAAGACGTCTTACATCTGGTCTTCGAACTTCTTGGCCAGCTCTTCGATGTTCTCGGGCGGCCAGTTGGGCACGTCCATGCCGAGGTGCAGGCCCATGCCGGCCAGCACTTCCTTGATCTCGTTCAAGGACTTGCGGCCGAAGTTCGGGGTGCGCAGCATCTCGGCTTCGGTCTTCTGGATCAGGTCGCCGATGTAGACGATGTTGTCGTTCTTCAGGCAGTTGGCCGAACGGACCGACAGCTCCAGCTCGTCGACCTTCTTCAGCAGCGCCGGGTTGAACGGCAGCTCCGGCTTGGCTTCGCCCTCGACCTTCTTCTTCGGCTCTTCGAAGGTGATGAAGATCTGGAGCTGGTCCTGCAGGATGCGCGCGGCATAGGCCACGGCGTCCACGGGCGTGACCGCGCCGTTGGTCTCCACTTCCATGATCAGCTTGTCGTAGTCGAGGCTCTGGCCCTGGCGGGTCGGCTCGACGCGATAGGCGACGCGCTTGACCGGGGAATAGAGCGCGTCGACGGCGATCAGGCCGATCGGGGCGTCTTCCGGACGGTTCATCTCGGCCGGGACGTAGCCCTTGCCGGTCTGGACCGTGAATTCCATGCGCACCTGGGCGCCGTCGTCCAGGGTGCAGAGCACGTGGTCGCCGTTGAGGATCTCGATGTCCGAGGGAGCCTCGATCTGGCTGGCGGTCACCGCGCCCGGGCCGGTGGCGCGCAGCGTCATCCGCTTCGGGCCCTCGGCGTGCATGCGCACGGCCAGTTGCTTGATGTTCAGCACGATGTCGACGACGTCCTCGCGCACGCCCTCAAGCGAGGAGAATTCGTGCACGACGCCGTCGATCTGCACCGCGGTCACGGCCGCGCCCTGCAGGGAGGAGAGAAGCACGCGGCGCAGGCTGTTGCCCAGCGTCACGCCGAACCCGCGCTCGAGGGGCTCGGCCACCAGACGCGCCTTACGGTTCGCGTCGGCGCCGGTCTCGATTTGCGGCTTCTCGGGACGGATAAGCTCGTTCCAGTTTCTTTCGATCACGGATTAGGTGTCCCTTGAAAACGCAGGATCGCCGGCCGCCAACGCGGTCCGGCGCAGGGAATTAGGTACTTGAACTCTAGACGCGCCGACGCTTGGGCGGCCGGCAGCCGTTGTGCGGAATGGGCGTGACGTCGCGAATGGTGGTGATGGTCATGCCGACGGCCTGCAGGGCGCGGAGCGCCGACTCGCGGCCCGAACCGGGGCCGGAAACATTGACTTCCAGGGTCTTCACGCCGTGTTCCGCAGCCTTCCGGCCCGCGTCCTCGGCCGCCATCTGGGCGGCGTAGGGCGTCGACTTACGCGACCCCTTGAACCCCATCATGCCGGCGCTGGACCAGGAGATCGTGTTCCCCTGGGCGTCGGTGATGGTGATCATCGTGTTGTTGAACGAGGCGTTCACATGCGCCACGCCCGACGTGATGTTCTTACGTTCGCGGCGTTTGACGCGACCCGGTTCCTTGGCCATCGGAGATAAGCTCTCTTACTTCTTCTTGCCGGCGATCGGCTTGGCGGGGCCCTTGCGGGTCCGGGCGTTGGTGTGGGTGCGCTGGCCGCGGACCGGCAGGCCCTTGCGGTGACGGAGGCCGCGGTAGCAGGCCAGGTCCATCAGGCGCTTGATATTGACCGCGGTCTCGCGGCGCAGGTCGCCCTCGACGGTGAAGTCGCGGTCGATGGTCTCACGGATCTGCAGCACTTCCTGGTCGGTGAGCTGGTTGACGCGGCGCGCGTCCTCGATGCCAACCTTGGATACGATCTCGCGAGCCTTCGCGGGGCCGATGCCATGGATGTACTGAAGCGCGATCACCACGCGCTTGTTAGTCGGAATGTTGACGCCAGCAATACGGGCCACGTGTCGATCTCTCCTGGTCACGCAAGAGAAGCGCGAACGGCGCCCCGGCCCCTCGCCCCGAAGGTCAAGCCGGTTCGTCCTTCGCGCTCTTTCGCGGAAGCGCTCCGTTATAGGGATCGTTGCGGGTCCGTCAACAACGGAAACGCCCATTTATGAACGGAAAAGGGCGGGCGCAAGGCCCTGCCCCGCCCGCGTCCGTACGCATAACGCCCCTCGACTCTGCCGGGGAACGCCTGAGGAAAGCATGAAGACGCCCCGGGGCGCAATTCCCCAGGCTTTGGCCCCCTTGCGTCGATTCCCCCGGCGCCGTCACTTAGCGCGTCGAATCGGGGGAGATCGTGATGGCCTTGCGCAACAGGATGATGGCGGCGGCGGGTTTCGTGGCCGTCTTGGCGCTGGGCGGCTCCTCGGCGGCCGCCAAGGACCTGGCGATCCACGCCGGACGGCTGATCGACGGGACCGGCAAGGCCCCGCAGACCCAGGTCACCATCCTGGTCCACGACGACCGGATCACCGCGGTTCAGACTGGCTTCACCGCGCCGAAGGGCGCCGAGGTGGTCGACCTGTCCAATTCCACGGTCCTGCCCGGCCTGATCGACGACCACGTCCACATCACCCAGGGCTATCACAAGGGCGACCCCATCCGGACCGCCATGACCCACACCGACTATGACGGGGCGATCGAGGCGACCACCTACGCCCGCGACACCCTGATGGCCGGCTTCACCTCCGCGCGCGACGTGGGCGCCTCCACCGAGGTGATCGTGGCCCTGAAGCGTCAGATCAACGCCGGCGTGATCCCCGGCCCGCGGCTGTGGGTGGCCGGGACTCCGCTGAGCCCCACCGGCGGCCACGGCGACGCGGCCGACGGCCTGGATCCCGAGCTGGAGCACCCGCACTGGACCGAAAACCTGGTCGACAGCCCCGAGGCCGGCCGCCGGGCGGTGCGCACCCTGCGCCGCAACGGCGCGGACCTGATCAAGATCATGCCCTCCGGCGGCGTGGCCTCGATCGGCGACAATCCGGCCCTGCAACTGATGGCCGACGACGAGATCAAGGCGATCATCGAGACCGCCCATTCGCTGGGCATGAAGGTCGCCGCCCACGCCCACGGCAAACAGGCGATCGACCACACCATCGCCCTGGGCGTCGATTCCATCGAGCACGGCACCTACGCCGACGCCGAGAGCTACAGGCTGTTCAAGGAGCACGGGACCTATCTGGTGCCGACCCAGTTGGTGGGCGCCAAGATCTATGAGCACGCCAAGACCCATCCCGAGGACCTCAACCCCGACACGGTGCGCAAGACCTTCGAGGTGATCCCGACCATGCTGAAGAACCTGCACGACGCCTACGCGGCGGGCGTGAAGATCGCCTTCGGCACCGACACCTTCGGCATGTCCAACCACGGCGAGAACGCCCAGGAGCTCAAGCTGATGGTCAACGCCGGCATGCCGCCGATGGAGGCCATCAAGGCCGCCACCTGGAACGCCGCCGACCTGCTCGGCGACACCAAGGACGTGGGCACGGTGCAGCCCGGCCGCTACGCCGACATCATCGCCGTCGACGCCGACCCCCTGAAGGACGTCACCGTCCTCGAGCACGTCGCCTTCGTGATGAAGGGCGGCGTCGTCTACAAGGCCAAGGGCGCGCCGGTCGCCCGCTAGCGCTTGACGCGGGCCATCGGCAGTCCCGACAGTCGGCCCATGACCTCCGACGCCGATTTCATCCGCGGCCTGCCCAAGGCCGAGTTGCACCTGCACATCGAGGGCAGCCTCGAGCCTGAGCAGATGTTCGAGTTCGCGCGGCGCAACCGCGTGAGCCTGCCGTTCGCGACGGTGGAGGAGGTCCGCGCGGCCTATGCCTTCGGAAACCTGCAGGACTTCCTGGACATCTATTACCAGGGCGCCGCCGTGCTGCGGACCGAGCAGGATTTCCACGACCTGGCCATGGCCTATTTCCGCCGCGTCGCCGCCGACGGTTGCCGGCACGTGGAGCTGTTCTTCGACCCGCAGACCCACACCGACCGCGGCCTGCCGTTCTCGGTGGCCGTCGAGGGCCTGCTGTCCGGCATGGCCGAGGCCAAGGCGAGCCTTGGGATCACCTCGAAGCTGATCCTCTGCTTCCTGCGCCACCTGGACGAGGACGCCGCCTTCGCCACGCTGAAAGCCGCCGAGCCTTGGCTTAACCGCATCGCCGGCGTCGGCCTGGATTCCTCGGAGCTCGGCCATCCGCCTTCGAAATTCGCCAAGGTTTACCGCGAGGCCCGAGCGCGCGGCCTCAAACTGGTCGCCCACGCCGGCGAGGAAGGGCCGCCGGAATATGTCTGGGAAGCCCTGGACGTGCTGGGCGTCGACCGCATCGACCACGGCAACCGCAGCCTGGAGGACGCGGCCCTGGTGGAGCGCCTGGCGAAGTCCGGCATGACGCTCACCGTCTGCCCGCTCTCCAACCTGAAGCTCTGCGTGGTGGACGACCTGAAGGCCCATCCGCTGAAGCGGATGCTGGGCCTGGGGCTGAAGGCCACCGTCAACTCCGACGACCCAGCCTATTTCGGCGGCTACCTGGCGGAGAACTGGATCCAGACCGCCGCCGCGGTCGGCCTGACCCGGGACGAACTCGTCACGCTCGCCAAGAACAGCTTCACCGGCTCGTTCCTGACCGCGGCCGAGGTCGCGCCGCACCTGGCGGCGGTGGATGAGTATGCCAACGCGCACTCATAGCACCGCTCATCCCCGCTTTCGCGGGGATGAGCGGCGCAGGTGAGGCTACCGCGCCTTGTCCAACGCCTTGTCGATCCCGGCGGCCACCGCCTCGATCGAGCCCATGCCGTCGACTTCCACCAGCTTCTTCTGGCCCTGGTAATAGGGCAGCAGGGGCGCGGTCTGGGTGTTGTAGGCGTCGAGCCGGACCTTGAAGCTTTCCGGGTTGTCGTCGGGGCGGCCGCTTTCGGCGTAGCGGCCGGCGATGCGCTGCATCAGGGCCTCGTCGTCGACTTTCAGGCGGATCACCTCGTCGATGCGCGAGCCGCGGTGTTCCAGCATGCGGTCGAGCGCCTCGGCCTGGGCGAGCGTGCGCGGGAAGCCGTCGAAGATCGCCCCGCCGGCGGCCTCGGCCTCGGGCAACCGGCTCTCGATCAGCTCGATGACGATGTCGTCGGAAACCAGGTCGCCGCGCTCCATGATGCCGGCCACGCGCTTGCCGAGTTCGGAGCCGGACGCGATGGCGGCGCGCAGCATGTCGCCGGTGGAGAGCTGGACCATCTTGCGGGTCTCGACCAGGCGCTTGGCCTGGGTGCCCTTCCCCGCCGCCGGCGGCCCAAACAGGATCAGATTCATCAGCCCTCCCGTCGCCGGCCCTCTTTGCGGAGCCTGCGATGCTTGCCCTTAGCGGCCGCGGTTGCCCCGCAGCTTCGACTTCTTGATCAGCCCTTCGTACTGGTGCGCCAGCAGGTGGGACTGGATCTGGGTCACCGTGTCCATGGTGACGCTGACCACGATCAAGACCGAGGTGCCGCCCATATAGAAGGGGGCGTTGTAGTAGCCGATCAGCACCTCCGGCAGCAGGCAGACGACGGCGATATAGGCCGCGCCGATCACCGTCAGGCGCGTCAGCACGAAATCGAGATATTCCGCCGTGCGCTTGCCGGGCCGGATGCCGGGCATGAAGCCGCCGTACTTGCGCAGGTTCTCCGCGGTGTCCTCCGGGTTGAACACCACGGAGGTGTAGAAGAAGCAGAAGAAGACGATCAGCAGCCCGTAGGCGATCATGAACGCCGGCCGGCCGTGCTGAAGCTGACCCACCGCGCCGGGCAGCCACTGCAGCCACGACGGCAGGTTCGTGTTCGCCGCAAAGCCCATCACCGTCGCCGGCAGCAGCAGCAGCGAGGAGGCGAAGATCGGCGGGATCACGCCGGACGTGTTGATCTTCAGCGGCAGGAACGAGGTGTCGCCGCCGAACATGCGGTTGCCCACCTGGCGCTTGGGGTACTGCACGAGCAGGCGCCGCTGCGAGCGCTCCATGAAGACGATGGCCATGGTCACGGCGATCACCAGGGCGAAGATCACCACCAGGGCGCCGGGGTTCATCGCCCCCGTGCGCGCCAGGGAGAAGGCTTGGGCCAGGTAGCGCGGGAAGACCGCCACGATGCCGGCGAAGATGATCAGCGAGACGCCGTTGCCCACCCCGCGGCTGGTGATCTGCTCGCCCAGCCACATCAGGAACAGGGTGCCGCCGGTGAGCGTCGCCACCGTCGAGATCACGAAGAAGATGCCGGGATTGTCGACGATCCCCTGCCCCGCCTGCAGGCCCATGGCGATGCCGAAGGACTGGAAGAGCGCCAGGATCACCGTCAAGTAGCGGGTGTACTGGTTGAGCTGTTTGCGCCCCGCCTCGCCGCCTTCCTTCCTGAGCTTCTCCCAGGGCGGATAGATCGTGCCCATGAGCTGCACGATGATCGAGGACGAGATGTAGGGCATCACGTTGAGGGCGAAGACGGCCATGTTCCGCACGGCGCCGCCGGAGAACATGTTGAACATGCCGAGGATGCCGCTGGCCTGGCCCTGGAAGGCCTGGCTGAACGCCGCGATGTTGATGCCGGGGATCGGGACGTAGCAGCCGATCCGATAGACGATCATCGCCACCAGGGTGAAGATCAGTCGCTTGTGCAGCTCCGTGGCCTTCGAAAAGGCCTCGACGTTCAGATTGGCTGCGAGTTGTTCAGCGGCCGAAGCCATTCACCAGATCCCCTGACTCTTGATGAGCCTGACTCGTCGTCACCACCAGATAGGACACGCCGGCCCCACTTGCGAGGCCGGAATGGTCCCGGGTCCGGCTCAGGCCTCGACGGCCGGAGCTTCCTTCTTGGTGGTGGTCACCTTGCCCCCGGCTTTTTCCACCGCAGCGACCGCCGAGGCGGAGGCGGAGTAGACGGTGATGTCGAGCTTGGTCTTGAGCTCGCCCTTACCCAGCAGGCGCACGCCGTCCTTGGCGCGGCGGATGACACCGGCCTTCAGCAGCTCGTCGGCGCTGATGGCCTTCTTGGCGTCGAGCTTGCCGGCGGCGATCGCCTGCTCCAGGCGCCACAGGTTCACCTCGGCGAAGTCCTTGCGGTTGCGCGAGTTGAAGCCGCGCTTGGGCATGCGCATGTGCAGCGGCATCTGGCCGCCTTCGAAGCCGGCGATGGCGACGCCGGAGCGCGCCTTCTGGCCCTTCACGCCGCGGCCGGCGGTCTTGCCCTTGCCCGAACCCGGGCCGCGGCCGACGCGCATCCGGCCCTTGACGGAGCCTTCACGGGGCGAAAGTTCGTTGAGTTTGGTCATGTGCCTCTCCTTGGAGATCTGGCGCCGGAGCGAAGCCCCGACTCGGCTGTTGAATTCATCCCTCCTCTTCAGGGGAGGGAACGACTCGCCGAAGGCGAGCGAGGGTGGGGGTTACGGGTTCAAGCTCGACGCTTGATCGTGACTTCCCCGCCCGTCTCGCGTCTCCGACGCGAGCCACCCTCCCCCAAAGAGGAGGGATGGCTCGGAGCTACTTCTCCACCACCTCGACCATGTGGGCGACCTTGGCGATCATGCCGCGCACGGAGGGGGTGTCTTCCAGGGTGGAGACGCGGCCGACGCGGTTCAGGCCGAGGCCCGAAAGGGTCGCGCGCTGATCCTTCTTGCGGCGGATCGGGCTGCCGGTCTGGCGAACGGTGACGGTTGCCATGTCAGTTTATCCTTCGACGTCCGCGGCCGGCGTCGAGGCGCCGTCGGCGCGGCGGCCGATGACGTCCGAGACCTTCTTGCCGCGCTTGGCGGCGACCTGGCGGGGCGAAGACTGAGCCTTCAGCGCCTCGAAGGTCGCGCGCACCATGTTGTAGGGGTTGGACGAGCCGACCGACTTGCCGACCACGTCCTGCACGCCCAGGGTTTCCAGCACCGCGCGCATCGGGCCGCCGGCGATGACGCCGGTGCCCGGAGGCGCCGAGCGGACCATCACCTTGCCCGCGCCCCAACGGCCGTTGCCGTCGTGGTGCAGGGTGCGGCTTTCGCGCAGCGGCACGCGGATCATGGTCTTCTTGGCTTCCTCGGTCGCCTTGCGGATGGCTTCCGGCACTTCGCGCGCCTTGCCGTGACCGAAGCCGACGCGGCCCTTCTGGTCGCCGACGACCATCAGAGCGGCGAAGGAGAACCTGCGCCCGCCCTTCACGGTGGCGGCGACGCGGTTGATGTGCACCAGCTTTTCGACGATTTCGCTATCGCGTTCTTCTTCGCGATTGTTGCGATTGCCGCCGCGGTTGTCGTCCCTGCGAGCCATCTAGCGTTCCTTAGAAGTTCAGGCCGGCTTCACGCGCGGCATCCGCCAGCGCCTTCACCCGGCCGTGATAAAGATAGCCACCGCGATCGAAGACCACGTCCTTGACGCCCTTTTCGATGGCCCGTTGGGCCACCAGGGCGCCCACGCGGGCCGCGGCGTCCTTGTCGGCGCCCTTCGTCTTCTTCTCGCCGCCTTCCAGCGACGAGGCGGCGGCGAGCGTCACGCCGCGCTCATCGTCGATGACCTGGGCGTAGATGTTCTTCGACGAACGGAAGACCGACAGACGCGGACGCCCGTTGGCCAGCTTGCGCAGACGGGTGCGCGTACGTTGCGCGCGCTTCTGCGAGGAATCTCGGGAGGAAAGGGCCATGACCTACTTCTTCTTGCCTTCCTTGCGGCGCACGTTCTCGCCGGCATAGCGCACGCCCTTGCCCTTGTAGGGCTCCGGCGGGCGGATGCGGCGGATGCGGGCGGCCATCTCGCCGACGGCCTGCTTGTCGATGCCGCTGATCTTGATCTCGGTCTGCTTCGGCACGGCGAAGGCGATCCCGGCCGGGGCCGGAATGTCGACGTCGTGGCTGAAGCCGAGCTGCATGGAGAGCGCCTGGCCCTTCATCGCCGCGCGGTAACCCACGCCCACCAGCTCCAGCGTCTGCTCGAAACCGGTGGTGACGCCGGTGACCATGTTGGCCACCAGGCTGCGCGACAGGCCCCACATGGCCTGGGCGCGCTGGCTGTCGGCCTTCTTGGAGAGCGTCAGTTCGCCGTTCTCCTGGCGCACTTCGATCTCTTCGGCGACCGTCCAGGCGAGCTGGCCCTTGGGCCCCTTCACCGTGACCGTCTGGCCGTCGAGGGTCACCGTGACCCCGTTGGGGATGGCGACCGCCTTCTTTCCGATACGAGACATATCAGTAGACCCGGCAGAGGACTTCGCCGCCCACGTTCGCGTCACGCGCGGCCGTGTCCGACATGACACCCTTGGGCGTCGACAGGATCGAGATCCCGAGGCCGTTCTTCACGGGCTTCAGGTCCTTGATCGACGAATAGACGCGACGGCCGGGCTTGGAGATGCGGGCGATGTCGACGATGACGGGCGCGCCATCGAAGTACTTCAGCTCGATCTCGAATTCCGGGAAGGCGCCGGGCTTTTCCACCAGGTGGTAGCCGCGGATGTAGCCTTCGTCGGTCAGCACGTCGAGGAGACGGGCGCGCATCTTCGACGCGGGCGTCATCACCTTCGAGCGGCCGCGGATGGCGGCGTTCTTGATGCGGGCGATCAGATCGCCGATGGGATCGTTGACCATCTGTGACCTCCCCTACCAGCTCGACTTGACGAGGCCGGGGATCAGCCCGTGCGAACCGAGGTCGCGCAGGGAGATCCGGCTCATCTTCAGCTTGCGGTAGTAGGCGCGCGGACGGCCAGTCACCAGGCATCGGTTACGGATGCGGGTCTTGGACGAACTGCGCGGCAATTCCGCCAGCTTCAGCCGGGCTTCGAAACGTTCTTCCAGCGGCAGCGCCTCGTTGTTGGCGATCGCCTTCAGCTCGGTGCGCTTGGCGGCGTATTGCTTGACGAGGGCCTGGACCCGCAGGTTGCGGTTGACGGCGCTTTTCTTGGCCATGGTGCTCTTTCCTCCCGCCCTAAGCCGCTTGGGCCGTGACGAACGGGAACTGGAATTCCTTGAGAAGCGCGCGCGCTTCGTCGTCGGTCTTCGCGGTCGTGGCGACGATGATGTCCATGCCCCACATCTGGTCGATCTCGTCGTAGTTGATCTCCGGGAACACGATGTGTTCGCGAAGACCCAGGGCGTAGTTGCCCCGGCCGTCGAACGAGGTCGGCTTGAGGCCCCGGAAGTCCTTCACCCGCGGCAGCGCGATGGTGATCAGGCGGTCCAGGAACTCATACATGCGGTCCGCGCGAAGGGTCACCTTGGCGCCGATCACCATGCCTTCGCGCAGCTTGAAGCCGGCGATGGAGGTGCGCGCCTTGGTGGGCACGGGCTTCTGGCCCGCGATCTTCGCCAGGTCGGCGATGGCGGCGTTGACCTTCTTGGAGTCGGCCACGGATTCGCCGATGCCCATGTTCAGGACGATCTTGTCCAGCTTGGGGATCTGCATCTCGTTGGTGTAGCCGAACTGATCCTTGAGCGACTTGCGGATACGGGTCCGGTAGTCGGTCTTCAGCCGCGGTTCGTAGGCTTGCTCAGCCATTTGCAATCACCTCGCCGGTCGTCTTGGCGAACCGGACCTTCTTGTCGCCGTCCATGCGGAAGCCGACGCGGGTGGGCTTACCCTTGGAGTCCACCACGGCCACGTTGGAGATGTGGATCGGGGCTTCCTTGCTCTTGATGCCGCCTTGCGGGTCGCCCTGCGTGGGGCGGGTATGGCGCTGAACCAGGTTCAGGCCGGCGACCACGACGCGCTCTTCCTTCGGCATCACCTTGGACACCGAGCCCTGACGGCCCTTGTCCTTGCCGGTGAGGACCACGACGCGGTCCCCCTTCTTGATCTTCGCCGCCATCACAGCACCTCAGGGGCGAGCGAAATGATCTTCATGTGGTTCTTGGCGCGCAGTTCACGAGGAACCGGGCCGAAGATCCGCGTGCCGATCGGCTCGCTTTGCTTGTTGACGATCACCGCCGCGTTCTTGTCGAAGCGGATGACCGAGCCGTCCTTGCGCTTGATGGCCTGGCTCGTGCGCACGACGATGGCCTGCAGCACATCGCCCTTCTTCACGCGGCCGCGCGGGATGGCCTCCTTCACGGAGACCACGATCTTGTCACCGACGCCGGCGTAACGGCGCCCAGCGCCGCCCAGCACCTTGATGCACATGACTCGGCGGGCGCCGGAGTTGTCGGCGACGTCCAGGTTAGTTTGCATCTGGATCATAGGTTCTGATCCCTTACGCTGCCTGGTCGGCGCCGCCCTTGGGCAGCACCTCCCAAGTCTTGGTTTTCGACTTCGGCGCGCACTCGATGATGCGCGCGTTGTCGCCGGCCTTGTAGGCGTTCGCCTCGTCGTGGGCGTGGTACTTCTTCGACCGACGGACGGTCTTCTTCAGCACCGGGTGCAGGAAGGTCCGCTCGACCTTCACCACCACCGTCTTGTCGCCCTTATCGGAGACGACAACGCCCTCGAGAATTCGTTTCGGCATCTGTCAGCTCTCCTCAGGCCTGCGCCTGCTTGGCCCGCAGGTGGGTCTTGATGCGCGCGATGTCCTTGCGCACCTGATCCACGCGGTGGGTCTTCTCGATCTGGCCGGTGGCCTTCTGGAAGCGCAGGTTGAACTGCTCCTTCTTCAGGCTGATCAACTGGTCGGCCAGTTGGTCGGGCGTCAGCCCGCGAACTTCGTCGATCTTCATCAGGCGTGCTCCGCGACGGCGGCGTCGATGCGGGTGACGATGCGGGTCTTCACCGGAAGCTTGGCCGCGCCGAGGCGCAGGGCTTCGCGGGCCACGTCGTCGGGCACGCCGTCGATTTCAAACATGATCCGGCCGGGGTGGACGCGCGCGGCCCAGTACTCGACCGAGCCCTTGCCCTTGCCCATCCGCACTTCGGCCGGCTTGTCGGTGACCGGCACGTCCGGGAAGATCCGGATCCACACCCGGCCCTGGCGCTTCATCTGGCGCGTGATCGCGCGGCGGGCCGCCTCGATCTGGCGCGCGGTGATGCGCTCGGGCTCGACCGACTTCAGGCCGTAGGAGCCGAAGTTCAGCGTGAAGCCGCCCTTGGCAAGACCATGGATCTTGCCCTTGAACTGCTTGCGGTACTTGGTCTTTTTCGGAGACAGCATCGGTCGGACCCTTAAGCGTTCGCCTGCTCGCGCCGATCGCGGCGCGGGCCGCGGTCGGGGCGATCGCCGGAGCGGTCACGACCGCCGCCTTCACCCGCGGGCCCGCTTTCGCCGGCCAGGCGTTTGTCCAGCGCCATCGGGTCGTGCTCGAGGACTTCGCCTTTGAAGACCCAGACCTTCACGCCGATGATGCCGTAGGTGGTCTTGGCCTCGGTGAAGCCGTAGTCGATGTCGGCGCGCAGCGTATGCAGCGGCACGCGGCCTTCGCGATACCATTCCATCCGCGCGATTTCCGCGCCGCCGAGGCGGCCGGAGACGTTGATGCGGACGCCCTTGGCGCCCAGGCGCATGGCCGACTGCATCGAGCGCTTCATGGCGCGGCGGAAGGCCACGCGGCGCTCGAGCTGCTGGGCGATGTTCTCGGCGATCAACTGGGCGTCGGTCTCGGGCTTGCGGATCTCGACGATGTTCAGGTGAACCTCGCCGTCCGTCATGGCCGCGATGTCCTTGCGCAGCTTGTCGATGTCCGCGCCCTTCTTGCCGATGATCACGCCGGGGCGCGCGGCATAGATGGTGATGCGGCACTTCTTATGCGGACGCTCGATGGTGATGCGCGACACGCCGGCCTGATACAGGCGCTTCTTCAGCGCGCGGCGGACCTTGATGTCCTCGTGCAGCAGCTTGCCGTACTCGGCGCCGTCGGCGAACCAACGGCTGTCCCAGGTGCGGTTGATGCCGAGCCGCAGCCCGACCGGATTGACTTTCTGACCCATCAGGCGGCCTCACCCAGTTCGCGGACCACGATGGTGATCTCGCTGAACGGCTTCTCGATGCGCGAAGCCCGACCCCGCGCACGGGCGGAGAAGCGCTTCATCACCAGGTTCTTGCCCACATAGGCCTCGGCCACGACCAGGGAGTCGATGTCGAGGTTGTGGTTGTTCTCGGCGTTGGAGATCGCCGAGTAGAGCGCCTTGCGGACATCGCTGGCGATGCGCTTGTGGCTGAACTCGAGCTCGTTCAGCGCCCGCTGGACCTTGAGGCCGCGGATCGACTGGGCGACCAGGTTCAGCTTGCGCGCCGAGGTGCGCAGGGTGCGCACCTTGGCCATCGCTTCGATGCCGGCCAGTCGGCGAACTTTCTTCGTCTGCGACATGGCTACTTCCTCTTGGCCTTCTTGTCGGCGGCGTGGCCGGGGAAGAAGCGGGTGGGCGCGAACTCGCCCAGCTTCATGCCGACCATGTCTTCCGACACGTGCACGGGGACGTGCTTCTGGCCGTTGTGCACGCCGAACGTGAGACCCACGAACTGCGGCATGATGGTGGAGCGGCGCGACCAGGTCTTGATCACGTCCTTACGGCCCGAGCTTTGAACGGCGTCGGCCTTCTTGAGCAGGTATCCGTCGACGAACGGACCTTTCCAGACAGAACGGGTCATCTCTTAACGAGCCTTCCTGGCGTGACGGGACCGGATGATGAACTTGTCCGTCGTCTTGTTGGTGCGGGTCTTGGCGCCCTTGGTCGGCTTGCCCCACGGGGTGACCGGGTTGCGGCCGCCGGAGGTCTTGCCTTCACCGCCGCCGTGCGGGTGGTCGACCGGGTTCATGGCGACGCCGCGGACGTGCGGGCGGCGGCCCTTGTGGCGGTTGCGGCCCGCCTTGCCCATGACCTCGTTCATGTGGTCGGGGTTGGACACCGCGCCCACCGTGGCCATGCAGCCGTCCGGCACCATGCGCAGCTCGCCCGAGTTCAGGCGGATCTGGGCGTAGCCGGCGTCGCGGCCGACGAGTTGGGCGTAGGTCCCGGCGGAGCGGGCGATCTGGCCGCCCTTCAGGGGCTTCAGCTCGACGTTGTGGATGATGGTGCCGATCGGCATGCCGCGCAGCGGCATGGCGTTGCCGGGCTTCACGTCGGCCTTCTCGGCGGCGATCACCTGATCGCCGACCTTCAGCCGTTGCGGGGCCAGGATGTAGGCCAGCTCCTCGTCGGCGTACTTCACCAGCGCGATGAAGGCCGTGCGGTTGGGGTCGTACTCCAGGCGCTCGACCGTGCCGACCACGTCGAACTTGCGACGCTTGAAGTCGATCTTGCGATAGAGCCGCTTGGCGCCGCCGCCGCGGAAACGCACCGCGATGCGGCCGCCGCCGCCACGCCCGCCGGTCTTGGTCAGTCCCTCGACGAGGGACTTCTCAGGACGGCCCTTGTGGAGCTCGGACTTGTCCACCAGCACGAGCTGGCGGCGACCCGGCGAGGTCGGATTATATTGCTTCAAGGCCATCGGATCAGAGCCCCGTGGTGATGTCGATCGACTGGCCTTCGGCCAGGGTCACGACAGCTTTCTTGACGTCGGAACGCCGGCCCTTGATGCCGCGGAACCGCTTGGTCTTGCCCTTGACGTTCAGGGTGTTGACCTTGGTCACGTTCACTTTGAACAGCGCCTCGACGGCCGCTGCGATCTCGTCCTTCGACGCATCGCCGGCGACCCGGAAGACCACCTTGTTGTGCTCGCTGAGCAGCGTCGCCTTCTCGGTGATGATCGGCGACAGGATGGTGTCGTAGTGGCGGGCGGTAGGTTGCTCGGCCATCACGCAGCCTCCTTCTCTTGGAAGCGCGCCTGGATCGCCTCGACCGCGTCCTTGGTCAGGACCAGGGTGCGGCGGCGCAGCACGTCATAGACGTTCAGGCCGGCGTTCGGCAGCACGTCCACATTGGGGATGTTCCGCGCGGCCAGGCCGAAGTTCTTGTCGACCTCGGCGCCGGCGATCACCAGGGCGTGGGTCACGCCCATGGCGCCCAGTTGCTCGCGCAGGCCGGCGGTCTTGGCGTCCTTCAGGGCGACGCTGTCGACGACGATCAGCGAACCGTCCTTGGCCTTCGAGGACAGCGCATGGCGCAGGGCCATGGCGCGGATCTTCTTGGGCAGGTCGAAGGCGTGGCTGCGGACGACCGGGCCGTGGGCCTTGGCGCCGCCGACGAACTGGGCCGCACGGCGCGAACCGTGACGGGCGCCGCCGGTGCCCTTCTGCTTGTACATCTTCTTGGAGGTCCGCGAGACTTCGTTGCGGACCTGGATCTTGTGGGTGCCGGCGCGGCGCTTGGCCAGTTGCCAGGTCACGCAGCGCTGCAGGATGTCGGCGCGGATCTCGGAAATGCCGAAGATCTCGTCGGACAGCTCGATCGAGCCGCCCTTCCCGCCGTCGAGTTTAAGGACGTCGAGTTTCATTACGCTTCATCCCCGGCTTCCGGCGCTTGCGCGGCCGGCGCTTCGGTTTCGGTGGCCTCGGCGGCGGGAGCCTCGGCTTCCGGCGCCGCGGTCACCGCGGGTTCTTCCGCGGCGGGCGCCTCGGCGGCGGCTTCCACGACCGGGGTCTCTTCCTCAGCGGCGGGAGCCTTGGGCTCTTCGCCGGCCTTGCGGAAGGCGCCGGGGGTCGGGATGTCCTTGGGCGCGGCGATCTTCACCGCGTCGCGGATCTTCACGAAGTCGCCTTCAGTGCCGGGGACGGCGCCCTTCACCAGGATCAGGCCGCGTTCGACGTCGACGCGCCAGACGGTGAGGTTGAGGGTGGTGACGGTTTCCTGGCCGAGGTGGCCGGCCATCTTCTTGCCCTTGAAGGTCTTGCCCGGATCCTGGCGCTGGCCGGTCGAGCCGTGGGCCCGGTGGGAGACGGACACACCGTGGGTGGCCCGCATGCCGCCGAAGTTCCAGCGCTTCATGGCGCCCTGGAAGCCCTTGCCGACCGTGGTCCCGGTGACGTCGATCTTCTGACCCGGAACGTAGTGGTCGGCGGTGAACTCCGAACCCACGTCGATCAGCATGTCCTCGGACACGCGGAACTCCGCGAGCTGGCGCCTGGGCTCCACTTCCGCCTTGGCGAAATGGCCGCGCATGGCCTTGGAGGTGTTCTTGGGCTTCTTGGCGCCCGCGCCCAGCTGGAGGGCCACATAGCCGTCCTTGTCCTGGGTGCGCTGGGCGACGACCGTGCAGCCTTCGAGGCTGAGGACGGTCACCGGCACATGGGTCCCCGCTTCATCGAAGAAGCGGGCCATGCCCAGCTTTTTGGCGATCACGCCGGTACGCATCTGGCTGACCCCTTAAAGCTTGATCTCGACATCCACGCCGGCGGACAGGTCGAGCTTCATCAGCGCGTCCACGGTCTGCGGGGTGGGGTCGACGAT
>NZ_DATMNA010000013.1:0-3845 GCF_035569475.1 Phenylobacterium sp. | reverse complement strand
CCGATGAACCCGCTGGGAGCGCCCATGCGCGCTGCGTTCATGCGGGCCCTGGACGAGGTCGAGACCAACGACAACCTCCGCGCCATCGTCGTCACCGGACGGGGCAGGGCCTTTTGCAGCGGCGACGACCTCAAGGATGTCGGCCCCGGCGGCGAGGATCTGGCCGGCTTCGGCCGCCTGCTGGACCGGCTGGACGCCAGCCGCGCCCCGGTGATCGCCGCCGTCAACGGCTGGTGCGTCGGCGGCGGCTTCGAGCTGGCGCTGTGCTGCGACATCCGGCTCGCGTCCACCGAGGCGAAGTTCGTCTGCGCCGGCGTCAACGTCGGGCTGATGGCCTCCACCTATCGCCTTCCGCGGCTGATCGGGGTCAGCCGCGCCAAGGCCATGCTGCTGACCGGCTCGCCGCACGACGCCGAGACCGCCGAGCGCTATGGCCTGGTCACCGGCCTGCATGCCCCGGACGAGCTGCGCGGCGCCGCCATCGCCCTGGCCGAGCGGATCGCCAGCCGCGCGCCGCTGTCGGTGGAGGCCACCAAGCGCACCGCCAGCCGCGCGCCGGACCTGTCGCCCGACGCGTTCAACGCCATGGCCGCGCCGGAGCTCCGGACCCTGCGCCGCTCGGCCGACCACAAGGCCGCCGTCGCCGCCTTCCGCGAGCGCCGCGACCCTGTGTTTACGCGCAGCTAGGAGCCGTCCCACGTGCGCTACGTCCGAATGCCGATCGAGGTGGAGAGCCCGGAGGAGTACGGCTATGCGCGCATCCGCTGGAACCTCTCGGAAAGCTCGGTGGCCGACCAGAAACTGTCGGATCTCGGCCTGACGATCCCCGACATGCCGCTGCTCTATGGCGAGCACCGCGGACGGGAGCGGCTGCGCGACCTGATCGCGGCGGACGGGCAGGGGCTTTCTGCGGCCGACGTCCTGGTGACCACCGGAGCGGCCGGCGCGTTGTTCATCGTCGCCACCTCGCTGCTGGGGCCCGGCGACCACCTGGTGGTGATCCGGCCCAACTACGCCACCAACCTGGAGACGCCGCGGGCCATCGGCTGCCCGACCACGCACGTCGACCTGGCCTTCGAAGACGGCTTCCGGATCGATCTGGACAAGGTGGCGGCCGCCATCACGCCGGCCACCAGGATCGTCAGCGTGACCTGCCCGCACAATCCGACCGGCGTGATGCTGACCGAGGCCGAGCTGAGGGCGCTGGTCGACCTCACGGCCCGTCACGGCTGCCGCCTGTTGGTGGACGAGACCTATCGCGACCTTTCCTTCGACGGGCCCCTGCCGCCGGCGGCGTCGTTGGGCGCGCACGTGATCGGCGTCTCGTCGCTGTCGAAGGCCTATGGCGTGCCGGGCATCCGCATCGGTTGGCTGGCCACCCGGGACCCGGCGTTGCAGGAGGTGTTCCTGGCGGCCAGCGAGCAGATCAGCATTTGCGGCAGCGTCATGGACCAGTGGGTCGCCGAGCAGGTGATGGAGAACCGCGCCGCGATCCTGGGGCCGCGCCTGGCGGAGATGCGCCGCCGGCTGGAGACGGTCAGCGACTGGATGGCCGGCGAGGACCGGCTGGAGTGGGTGAAGCCGGGCGGCGGCGTGGTCTGCTTCCCGCGGATGACCGCCGAGCCGCCGGGCGGGACGCAGGGCTTCTATCGCCGCCTGCTGGAAGACCACGGCGCCTACGTGGGGCCCGGCCACTGGTTCGAGCAGCCTGACAGCTATTTCCGCCTGGGCTACGGCTGGCCGACGGCGGAGGAACTGGGCGAGGGGCTGGCGGCGATCTCGGCGGCCTTGCGCGGCTGAGGGCGCGGCCCGTCCGGCCGAGGCCGGGGCCTCGCGCGGGGTGAACCCCAGATAACGGCGGCCTCAGAACCGGTTCAGCGGCGAGGGCTCTTAATCCAGCGCATAGGCGGTCCGACCCTTCGGCGCCGCCGCAAGCAAGACTGGAGAACGACATGAAAGCCGCCGCAATTTCTGGCGCCGTGATCGCCGCCCTCGCGGCCGGCGCCATGGCCACCCCGACCTTCGCGCAACCCTATGGCTACGCCAACGACTGCCGCCAGGACAGCCGCGGCAACGGCGCCGCCGGCGCCATCATCGGCGGCATCGCCGGCGCGGTGCTGGGCTCCAACCTCGCCGCCCACCATGGCGGCCGCTCCGGCGGGGCCGCGATCGGCGGCGTCGCCGGCGCGCTCCTCGGCAACAGCATCGCGCGCAGCTCCAGTTCGTCCTGCGACTATCAGGGCTACAACAGCGGCTACCGGGCGCCGGCCTACAGCAGCGGCTACTACGCCCAGCCGGGCTACGCCTACGCCCAACCGAGCTACGCCTACGTCGAGCCGACCTACGCCTACACCGAGCAGAGCTACGGCTACGCCCAGCCGGCCTACGGCTACCGGACGCGCGGCGACGACGGCTATGGCCGGGATCGCTCCGACCGCGGCCACGACCGGGATCGCGGCCGTGACCGGGACGGCGACTGGCATTCGAACTACCGCTAGCCGACCCTCCACGACCTGACCGGCGGCCGCATTCACTTCGGTGGGTGCGGCCGTCGCCGTGTCCGGGCGCCTTGCGAACCTTGAGCCTGTGGGCTCATGAAGGCGGCATGGACCGTCTCTTCTTCGACCTGCGCGCCACGCACAACCCGCACCGCTGGTTCATGCCCCTGACGCCGGATGTCTGCGTCGGGCGGCCCGACGAGATGTTCATGTTCGGCGGCGTCGGCCTGGCCTCGGCGATCGGGGCCATGGAGCGCACCACCGGCCGGCCGCTGATCTGGGCCACCGCGCAGTACCTGTCCTACGCCCGGCCGCCCAGCGTGGTGGACCTTGACGTCTGGGTGCCGGCCGCCGGCAAGCACAGCAGCCAGGCCCGGGTGATCGGCCATGTGGGCGACAAGGAGATCTTCACGGTCAACGCCGCGCTCGGCGCGCGGCCGAGCGACCTGTCGCGGCAGTGGCTGGCCATGCCCGACGTCCCGCGCCCCGAGGACTGCGAACCCGGCGAGCATTGGCGCGCAGCGCACTACGGCCTGCACAGCCGTATGGAGGTACGCGTCGCCAAGGGCCACTACGGCTTCGACCGCCAGGGCGCGGCGGAAGAGGACGGCCGGCTGTTGATCTGGGTGCGGCCGCGCGAGCGGTTCGCCATCGACGCCACGATGCTGGCGATCATCGCCGACCACGTGCCCTCGGGCATCGGCAATGCGCTGGGCCAGAACGCCGGGGGCAACAGCCTGGACAACACCCTGCGCATCCGCCGGATCGTCCCCACCGAGTGGGTGCTCTGCGACATCCGCATCCTGGGCGTTCACGGCGGCTTCGGCCACGGCGCCATGTACCTGTTCGCCCAGGACGGCGAGCTGATGGCCACCGCCAGCCAGTCGCTGATCGTGCGGGTGCGGGAAGGCGTGGAGGACCGCTAGACGCGGCTCGGGATCACCACCGGCAGGGTCTCGTAGCCCTTCACGAAGGTGGAATAGACCCGCTTGGGCTCGCCCACGACCTCGATGGTCGGGAAGCGTTTGAGGATCTCTTCCCAGATCACCTTCAACTGCAGCTCGGCCAGGCGGTTGCCGACGCAGCGGTGGATGCCGAAGCCGAAGGAGATGTGGTTGCGGGACCGTTCGCGGTCGATGATGTAGTCGTTCGGCCGGTCGATCACCTCGTCGTCGCGGTTGCCCGAGACGTACCACATGATCACCTTGTCGCCCTTGCGGATGGTCTGGCCGCCGAACTCGAAATCCTGAAGCGCGCGACGGCGCATGTGGGCGAGCGGGGTCTGCCAGCGGATGGTCTCGGAGACCATCGAGGGGATCAAGCCGGGGTTGTCGCGCAGCTTGCGGT
>NZ_DATMNA010000012.1:0-22518 GCF_035569475.1 Phenylobacterium sp. | reverse complement strand
CCCATGGCGCCGAAGGCCTGCATGGCCCGGTCGACGGTCTCATAGGCCATCTCGGTGGCGTACCACTTGATCATCGATATCTCGTTGCGGACATCGAGGCCGCGGTCGAGCTTCCAGGCGCAGTGGTAGGTCATCAGCCGCGTGGCGTGGATCTTGGTCGCCGCCTCCGCCACCCAGAACTGGATCGCCTGGCGCTCCGAGAGCGGCAGCCCGAAGGTCTTCCGCTGCGGGGCGTAGGCCACCACCATGTCCAGCGCCCGCTGCGCCATGCCCACCGACCAGGCGGCCATCTGGATGCGCCGGGTGCCGAGCCGCGTCTGCATCGGCGCGAAGCCTGCGCCCTCCTGGCCGAGCAGCTTCCAGCCCTCGACCCGACAGTCCTCCAGGGCGATCTCGTAGGTGTAGGACCCGCCGATCATCGGGATGCGCCGGAGCACGTTGAAGCCCGGCGTGCCCTTGTCCACCAGGAAGGCCGAGATTCCGCCGCGCGCCCGCTTCTCCTGGTCGGTCACGGCCATCAGGATGGTGAAGTCGGCGTCGGCCGCCCGCGAAATCCAGATCTTCCGGCCGTTAATGACCCAGTCGTCGCCGTCCCTGACGGCCTTGGTGGTCATGCCGGCCGGGTCAGAGCCCGCGCCCGGCTCGGAGATACCGATGGCCGAGACCGTCTTGCCGGCCACGTAGGGCGCCAGGTAGGCGGCTCGCTGCCGTTCGTCGACCGTCTGCATCAGCATGCGCAGGTTCGGGCTATCCGGCGGCAGGGTGTAAGGCGTGACGCAGCGCCCGATCTCCTCCTCGACGCCGACCATGGCGGTCATCGGCAGGTCCGAGCCGCCGACATCTTCGGGTGCGTCCAGGCCGAACAGGCCGAGCTCGCCGGCGACCTTGTCCAGCCGGGCGTGTTCCGTCGGGCCGATGCCCAGGCCGCCGCCCTCGGCCTCGCGGGCCAGCACCGCCGGCTCCAGCGGCATCAGCTCGTCCTTCACGAACCGGGCGACCAGCTCCTTGAGCATCCGGTGCTCTTCGGCGAGTTCGAAATCCATAGAGGCCCTCCCCCGCGTCTCTTGATCTTTGTAGGGTGATCTTAACGACCGGAACCGGGGAGGGGATAGATCACGTGGCGGAAGCTAAGCGATTGGCGGGCGAGGCCACCGGGCCGCTGGCGGGGATTCGCATCCTCGACCTGACCAGCGTGGTCAACGGCGCCTATGGCACCCAGCTCCTGGCCGACCAGGGCGCCGACGTCATCAAGCTGGAAGATCCCGGCAGCAATCGCGGCGACGGCGGCGACATCATGCGCTGGGCCGGCCACGTGCCGGAAGGCGCGCCGCGCGACCTCGGCCCCATCTTCCTGACCATCAACCGCAACAAGCGCTCGATCGTGCTCGACATGAAGCAGGAAAGCGCCAAGCGTGCGGTCCGGCGGCTGATCAAGTCGTGCGACGTGTTCGCGGCCTCGGTCCGCTACGAAGGGCTGAAGCGGCTGGGGCTGGCCTATGAGGACGTCGCCGCGATCCGACCCGACATCGTCTATGTGCACGCCGCCGGCTACGGCTCCGACGGGCCCTACGCCGGGGAGCCCGCCTACGACGACCTGATCCAGTCGGCCTCCGGCTGCGCCGACGTCCTGCCGCGGACCGACGGGAACCCGACGCCGCGCATCCTGCCCACCCTCGTGGCCGACAAGGTCTCCGGCCTGTTCCTGAGCCAGGCGGTGACGGCCGCCCTGCTGCATCGCGCGCGCACCGGCGAAGGCCAGTTCGTCGAGGTGCCGATGCTGGAGTGCGTAACGAGCTTCCTCTTGGTCGAGCACATGTACGACCAGACCTACGATCCGCCGACCGGCCAGTGGGGCTACACCCGGGTGGTCAATCCCAACCGCAAGCCGTTCAAGACCAAGGACGGCTACATTGGCCTGCTGCCCTACACCGACAAGCAGTGGGACCAGTTCTTCGAGGCCGCCGGCATGGGCGAGACGATCGCCAGGGACCCGCGCTTCTCCGACTACTTCACCCGCATGAAGCACATCAGCGAGCTCTACGGCCTGGTGGAGCAGGCGGCCGCCACCAAGACCACCCAGGAGTGGCTCGACGTGCTCAAGCCCCTGTCGATCCCGGTGGTGAAGACCAACCGCCTGGACGACCTGCCCGAGGACCCGCACCTCAAGGCGGTGGAGTTCTTCCAGACCTTCCAGCACCCCGAGCTTGGCCGCTACGTCGCCATGCGCCCGCCGGTGAAATTCTCCAAGACGCCGGCCAACATCCGCCGCCACCCGCCCCGCTTGGGCGAGCACACCGCCGAGGTGCTGGCCGAGGTGAGCGAGGGCGAGGAGGCGTGAGGTGCGCCTGGTCGTCGTCGGTACCTCGGGGTCGGGCAAGACGACCATGGCCAAGGCGCTCTCCCGCGCGCTCGGCCTGCCGCAAGTGGAGTTGGACGCCCTGAACTGGCAGCCGGGCTGGCGGGCGCTTTCCATAGACGACCCCGACGAGTTCTTTCGCCGCGTCGCCGCGGCCGCCGCCGCGGAGGCCTGGGTCATGGACGGCAACTACACCAAGGCGCGCGAGGCGCACTGGTCCAGGGCGACCGCCTTCGTCTGGATGGACACCGCCAGATGGGTGGTGATGCGCCAGGTCGTCTGGCGGTCGTTCAACCGCGCCGTCACTAAGCGCGAGCTCTGGCCGGGGAGCGGCAACAGGGAGCTCTTCGGCAAATGGTTGGAGAAGGAGCATCCCATCCGCTGGGCCTGGGACACTTGGCTGTCGAACCGGGCGCGATACGAGCAATGGTTCGTCGGTGGAATGTTCGAAGGCCGGCCGGTCCATCGTGTCACCAACTCGCGAGAGGCGAAGCTGCTCATTGAGCGGTTGACCGCGGAGGTCCGCTCTTCCCGTTTGGCCGGAGCGGCCTAAACTGATCCGACGTCGGGCGAAGACCCGAGGGCTGGGAGGACCGCCATGAGCCTGCGCGCGCTCGCGTTTGCTGTTTCCACTGTCGCCTGGCTGGCGGCCGCGCCGACCCTGGCCCAGGGCCCGAAGGCCTATCACGCGCCGCGCACCGCCTATGGCCAGCCGGACCTGCAAGGGGTGTGGACCAACGCCACCATCACGCCGCTGACGCGCGACGCCAAATACGGTGAGCGTAACGTGCTCACTAAGGCCGAGGCCGACGCGGCCGAGGCCGCCACCCGCGCCCAGGTGGCCCGCGCCGATGCGCCGACGCCGGCGACCTTGAAGGTGACCGAGCTGAAGAACGCTGACTGCGGGCCTGACGGCATCTCCGGCTTCAACTGCGGCTACAACCAGGGCTGGAAGGATCCGGGCACCAGGCTGATCGATATCAACGGCGAGAAGCGCGCCTCGATCATCACCTCGCCGGCCAACGGCCAACTGCCGCCGCGGATCGCCTCGGCCGCAGGCCCGCGCCGCGCGGGCCGCACCGACAACCCCGAAGGCTTCAGCCTGGGCGAGCGCTGCCTGCTCTCGTTCGGCTCGTCCGCCGGGCCGCCGATGCTGCCGCTGATGTATAACAACACCTACCAGATCGTGCAGTCCAAGGACGAGATCGCCATCGACGTGGAGATGGTCCACGACGTGCGCCACATCCACCTGACGGGCGGCCACCTGCCCGCCAGCATGAAGGTCTGGATGGGCGACTCGGTCGGCCACTGGGAAGGCGACACCCTGGTGGTCGAGACCACCAACATGCGCCCCGAACAGGGCCTGCGTGGCGGTTCGCCCAATCAGAAGGTGATCGAGAAGTTCCGCCGCATCGGGCCGAACTCGCTGTCCTACCAGTTCACGGTGTCGGACCCGGACACCTATGCCGCCCCGTTCTCGGGCGAGGTGCAGATGCGAACGACCAAGGGGCAGGTCTACGAATACGCCTGCCACGAGGGCAACTACGCGCTCACCGGCATGCTGGCGGGGGCGCGGGCGGAAGAGAAGAAGCAGGCGGAGGCTGGCGGCGCGGCGAAGAGCGGCGGGGAGTAACTCCATCCTCCAGGGCGCAATGGCCGCGGACGTTGTGGACGGCTGCGAGCCTAGCGGCGCCGGAGCGAGCGATACAGAAGGGCGGCCGCCGCCATCGCCCCCATGCAGAAGGCGAGTTCGATCGGCTTGGCCGAGGCGATGAGCGCGACGCTGGCGCAGATGGCCACGACCGCGGTGAGCCGCGCGCCCCACCTGCGGCCGGGCGTGAGGGTCCCCGACAGCCGGAGCAGCGAGCCGCTGGCCAGAATATAGCTGTATAGACTGAGCAAGACCGCCATGTTCGCCAACACTGCGAACTGCTGTCCCAAGGTCGGCGAGGCCGTGGCGACCGCCAGCGTGCTCATCAGTCCGCCGATGGTCAGGAGATTGATCAGCGAGACCCGCTCACCGGCCCGCGTGCGGAAGAGGCTGGGAAAGACGCCGGCGTCGGCGCCGCTGCGGCTGGTCTCACTGGCCACCAGGGTCCAGCCGGTCAGGCAACCCTGGGCGCGCAAGAGCGCGCAGACCGCGATCGCGCCGCCCAGGCCCAGGCCCAGCGTCGCCTGTCCGGCCTGCGCGAACGGGGCGGCGGACTTCGCCAGCGACGCGGCCGGCACGATGCCCATCAGGACGCTGCAGGCGCTCACGTAGAGGATCGCCACGACACCGATGCCGATCAGGCTGGCGCGCGGCACGTTGCGCGCCGGATTGCGCACCACGCCGGCCGTCGCAGCTGCGCATTCCACCCCCAGGAAGGCGAAGAAGGCGTTCAGCGCCGAGGGGCCGACCGCCGCCGGCAGGCTGAGTCCCTGCGGGTTCCAGGAGGCGAGGAAGACCGCCGGGTGAAAGGCGAACCACCCAAGGGTCGCGGCGATCCCGACCGGCGCCAGGCCCACGGCCAGCGTCAGGCCCTCGACCCGCGCCACGGCCCTCGGGCCGACCCACGCGGCGGTGACGCTCAGCCAGATCGCGGCCAGGGTCAGGAACAGCCTCGGCCCGGCCGCCGCCACCGAGGGCGCGAGATAGCCGATGGCCCCGGCCACCGCGACCGCGATCGGCACCGACCCGATCCAGCAGGACGCCCAATAGGCCGCCGCCGTCTGGACGCCGAAGAAGGGGCCGAGCCCGGCCTCGACATAGGCCGGCAAGCCTTTGGCCTGCGGCGCCACGCCAGCAAGCCAGGCGAACACCCCGGCGACGGTCAGGGCTGCGGCGGTGGCGGCGATCCAGCCCAGGATCGAGATCGAGCCGACGGCGGCGAGGCTGGCGGGCAACACGTAGATGCCGGAGCCCACCATGCTGCCGGCGACCAGGGCGGTCGCGCCGAACAGCCCGACTGAACCGTGGTGGGCGGCGACCCGCGGCGGAAGCGGAAGATCGCTGGTTTCGGCGGCGGCCATGCGGTGTCCCCCGACCGAACCGCGCGCTTCAGGCCGGCGCGAACACCGGCGCCGGCGGCCCCCCTTCGGTCGGCTGGAACTTGACCCTCACCTTCATGCCGATGGCAAGCCCGTTCGGCGCCACGTCCACGAAGTTGGTCAGCACAGCCGGGCCTTCGTCCAGGGTCACATAGCCGATGGCGTAGGGGCCGGTCGGCGAGCGGTGCATGACCGAGTAGGTGTAGATCACACCCTCGCCGGGGCTCTCCTCCCAGACCGTTTCGCTGGACGCGCAGAACGGGCAAATGGCCCGCGGGTACCAGTGGGCCTTCTGGCAATCTACGCAGCGCTTGATCAGGAAGCGGCCTTCCTTCGCCGCATCCCAGAAGGCCTGCGTCTCGACGTTGACCACCGGCGCGGGGATCGGCCGGGTCATCGCGGCGTTCGGATCGCGTGGTTCCGACATGCTCAAGCCTCCCGTTCCAGGATCACCGTCGCCGAGCCGTGGCGCGTGCCGAGCGAGCCGCCCGTGCCGTGCGCGATGGCCAGGTCGCAGTTCTTCACTTGCACCTTCGGGTGCGCCTCGCCGCGCAGTTGGCGCACCGCTTCGATCACCTTGGTGATGCCGCCGCGGTTGGTGGGGTGGTTGTTGCACAGGCCGCCGCCGTCGGTGTTGAACGGCAGCTTGCCGACGCCTGAGATCAGGTTTCCGTCGGAGACGAACTTGCCGCCGTCGCCCTTCTTGCAGAACCCCAGGTCCTCGAGCTGCATCAGCACGGTGATGGTGAAGCTGTCGTAGATCGAGGCGTATTTGATGTCGGCGGGCGTCACCTCGGCCTCCTCGAAGGCCCTAGGTCCGGACCAGACGGCGCCTGAGTGGGTCAGGTCCAGATCGAGCCCGCCGCGCGGGCCTTTCGGCGCCTCGCCAGCGCCCATGACCCGCACCTTCGGGCGGTTCAGCGACCTCGCCACCTCCGGCGAGGTGACGATCAGGGCGCCGCCGCCGTCGGTCACCACGCAGCAGTCCAGCAGGTGCAGCGGGTCGGCGATCATCCGCGAATTGACCACCTGCTCGACGGTGACCACGTCCTTCAGGAACGCATGCTCGTTCCATTGGGCGTGGTGCGAGGCGGCGACCTTGATCCAGGCCAGTTGCTCGCTGGTGGTGCCGTACTCGTACATGTGACGCATGGCGCACATGCCGTAGGTGTTGTGGGTCGAGCCGCCGTAGATGTTCTCGAAGCCGGCTTCCGGGGCGGGCTCGCCGAAGCCGCCGCCGCGTCCGCCGCCGCCCCGCGCCTGCCGCGGCCGGCCCGCGAGCGTGATCAGCGCCACCTGGCACTTGCCGGCGGCGATCGCCTCCGCGGCGTGCCCCACATGGACGATGTAGGACGAGCCGCCGGTCTCGGTGGAGTCCAGGTGGCGGACGTTCTTCAGCCCCATGTAGTCGATCATCGAAAGGCCGCCGAACCCCGGCGCGTCGCCGGCGCAGAAGTAGCCGTCGACATCGTCGAAGCCGAGGCCCGCGTCGGCAAGCGCGCCCCGCGCGCACTCGGCGTGCAGTTGCGGCGTGGAGGTCGACGGCGCGTCGCGGAGCGGATGCTCGAACGCGCCCATGACATAGGCCCTGCCCTTGATGCTCATGATCCTCCCCGAAATATCGGCCTCGAATATGCCAGCGGCTTAGCGCGGCCCTCCCCTCAGTGTCATCCCGGAAAGCCGCGAAGCGGCGTGTCCGGGCCCCATGGACACGAAGCTCTCCGGATCGCCGCACTGCCGGCGCTCATGGGTCCCGGTCTTCACATGCCGCGAAACCGGGATGACACGGCGCGTCAGGCCTCCGCCTTCAGCCGCGCATCCCGCAACGCCGAGCGCCGGACCTTGCCCGCGTCGTCGCGCAGCGGCTCGTCGACGAATTCGTAGGACCGCGGCTGCTTGTAGCTGACCAGCCGGCCGGCGAGGTGGGCCTTCAGGTCGTCGGGGTTCACCACGCCTTTGGCCTGGACGATGGCGTGGATGCGGTTTCCGAGGTCGTCGTCCGGCAGGCCGATCACCGCCACCGACTGCACCGCCGGATGCTCCTCCAGCGCCGCCTCGATCTCCGCCGGATAGACGTTGGAGCCGCCCACCAGGATCATGTCGGTTCGACGGTCGGCGAGGTAGAGATAGCCGTCCTCGTCGAACCAGCCGATGTCGCCCAGGCTCTCCCAGCCGCCCTCCATCACCTTGGCGGTGGCCCCGATGTACTGGTAGGTCGGCGGCGCGCCTTCCGGGCGGCGCATATAGATCTCGCCCACCTCGCGGGGGCCGAGGTCGCGGCCGTCCTCGCCCACCGCCTTCATCTCGCCCACGGTCACCTTGCCCACCGAGCCGCGATGCTCCAGCCACTCGGCGCCGGAGATGATGGTCACCGCCTGGGCCTCGGTGCCGGCGTAGAGCTCCATCACCACCTCGGGTCCGATCCAGCGGATGAAGGCCTCCTTCAGGAACGCCGGGCAGGGCGCCGCCAGGTGCCAGAGGGTCTCCAGGGACGACAGGTCGTACTTCTCCCGCACCGCGTCCGGCAGCCGCCAGATCCGGTTCATCATGGTCGGCACCACATAGACCCAGGTGGCCTTGCGCGCCTCGATCTCGGCCAGCGTCGCCTCGGGGTCGAACTTCGGCATCACCACCAGGTGGCAGCCCTGGGAGATGGCCGCCATCATCATGCCGAAGCCGGCGTTGTGATAGAGCGGCGCCGGCAGCACGGCGACGGAGTCCGCCTTCAGCCGCCAGCCGCCGATCTCCGGCGTCTCCGCCAGCGTAACCCCCGGCTGGCCGGACAGGATCAGCTTCGGCCGCCCGGTCGACCCGCCCGACGTGGGCGCCTTGGAGACCGGCGCGATGGCGTCGGGCAGGTCGGCCTCGTCGTCCGCCCGCGCGGCGATGTCGGCGACGGTGACCAGCGGCCGGTCGATCTCATGCTTGAAGTCGGCGATCACGATCGGCGTCTTCGCCAGGTCCATGATCGCCTCCAGCTCCCCCTTCGGCAGGCGGAACGACACCGGCTGCGGCGTGGCCCCCAGCTTCCAGATCGCATAGCAGGCCTCGACGAAGCCGATCCCGTTGGGCAGGCCCAGCGTCACCAGGTCGCCCGGCTTGACGCCCAGCGCCGCCAGGCCATGCGCCAGGCGATTGGTGCGCCGGTGCAGCGCCGCGTAGGTCAGGGTCGCCTCACCGCTCGACACCGCCGGGGCGTTGGGCTGGAAGCGGGCGTGCTGGGCCAGCTTCGCGCCCAGGGAAATCATCTCGTCGGCCATGGCGTCGTCCCAATGTCCGGGGCGTCGCGCGCGCCGGGGCGTGAAATCGTCGGATCCGCCCAATGATCGGCGGGCGGCCACCTTCCCCGTCGCCCGCGCTTTCGGCAAGACAATGGCGCCCGCAAGGCCCCGGTTTCGCCGGTTGAACCGCGCGCTTGCGCGGGCGGGGTCGGATGAGTAGGTTCCGCGCCTCGCTCAGCGGGCCCCCTGTTCCAGGGCCCCACGCCGGCTTCAGGAGAGGTGGCTGAGTGGTCGAAAGCACCGCACTCGAAATGCGGCGTGCCTTTACGGGCACCGTGGGTTCGAATCCCACCCTCTCCGCCACGGCCTAGAAAGGCCAGCCTCCCCGGCAGACGCGCGGGCCGCCATGAGATCCAAGCCGACCCTTGCCGGTTCGGCGGCGCGTTTTGGGTCTCAACGCCGCTCGTTCCGGTGCAGGCCGGGACCCGGATGGAACGGCTCGGACGCGGGGTCCATCGGCTCTGAGCGCGCGCCCAGCCAGCCGCAGGGCTATGGGACCTGGTTCCAGGCTTTCGCGGGGATGAGCAGTGGAAAAAGCGAGGGGCCGCGCCCTCAGGCGAAGGGCAGCTTGAGCCCCGGGCCGTAGATCCAGCCCTCGGCGATGTAGAAGCCGGTCTCCACGCTCGGCGCGCCGACCGGGCCCCAGATCCAGCCATTGGCGACCCAGTGGCGGGTGTCCATGTCGGCGGCGCCGTCCGGGCCCCAGATCCAGTTGTCGGCGATCCAGAACTTGCCGTTCTGCGCCGCCTGGCTGCTGTAGATCCAGCCGTCCTGGATCCAGGCGACGGGGAGGATCTTTGCGTTTCGCGTCACCCGAGCCTCGCCCATGCGCCTCGATATCCGGCCAGCCCGGCCCGAACCTCATGGATGAGGCGAGCTTGGCGGTCACGCGCCCCTGCCGGACGCCGCTACGGGAACGGATAGTAGCGGAAGCTCGTGAAGACCATGTTCTCGCGGGCCTGCGGGGCGCCGCCGACGCCGGCGAAGGCGTTGCGCTCCACATGGGAGTACTGCAGGCCGACGCGGGCCTGGCCCCAGGCGCCGCTATAGAACTTGTCCCAGAAGCCGACGCTGAGCTCCTTCAGCGTCTGGGTGTTTCCGGTGCAAGGGAGGGCCGAGCCTTCGATCTCGCAGCCGGTGTTCACGAACAGCGGGTTGCCGTAGCCGATGGCCCCGAAGGCGGCGCTGTCGTCGCGCTCCTGGCCGGCGTAGGCCCACAGGTCGAGCGCCTTGGTGGCGTGCACGACGCCGCCCACCAGGACGATGCTTTCGCGGATCGGCTGGATGCGCCCGTCCGGGGAGAAGGTCACGTCCGGAAGCTGGCCTGAGGCGTAGCGGCCGATGCCGCGGCCCCAAAGGCCCGAGGCCTGGAGATCGAACAGGCCGGGAAGGACCTGCAGGGTGACGCCGGCCCCGACGCCGCCGCCCCAGACGTCCTTGTTGCTGAAGGTGGCGAGCCGTTCGTAGAAGTCCCGGGCTAGGCCCAGGACCTCGGCGTGCAGGTGGTGGCCGGCGATATCCTCCTCGACCGCGACCTTGGCCACGACGTCGGGGACGTGGTTGAGCGACTGGGTGGCGGCGACGCCGGTGTTGGTGGCGCCGGCGAAGAAGCCCTGGCCGTTGTTGATGGTGTTGATCACCCCGGCCGGCACGGTCCCGGTGAAGGTGGTCTGCGGGTTCTCGGCCGAGACCGAGATCCACAGGTGCTTGTCCATCAGGTCCTTGGTCAGGCGGACGATCGGCTGGCGCGTCCAGGTGAAGCCCACATGGTACTGGCCGTCGATGGTCAGGGGGAGGACCTCGCTGCGCGGCGTGATCCCCTTGGAGTCCAGGGTGACCAGCGAGAAGGTCTGGCCGGCCAGGAAGTGCCAGCCGCTGTCGGCCCAGTCGATGGTCCCGTAGAGGTGGCGGATCCGCGGGACGTAGGAGTTGGTCTCGTTGGAGTTGGAGGTCTGGGCCGCGCCCTGGAAGTCGAACTCGCCATACATGGCCAGCGTGACGTCCGGGTTGGGCTTGCCCTCCACCAGGGCGGAGAGCCGGGTCTGGCGCGGCGTGAAGAGCGTTTCCGCCAGATGCCCCTGCCGCGTCTGCGGGAAGGGGACGGTGTTGAGCGCGGTGGAGATGTCGTTGGCGGTGTTGTGGTCGCGGTAGATCGCGGCCGCCTCGAGGAAGCCGCCGGGGGTGATCTTGACCCCGCCGACGTAGATGCCGTCGATCGGCCGCTCCCTCTTCACCTCGGCCGCGACCTGCGCCGGAATGGTCTTGATCTCCTCGTCGCGAGCGGCGGCCAGCTCCGTGCGGGCCGACCTGGCCGCGGCCTCCGCGGCGTCGGCGCGGGCCGAGGCGGCCTGGACCTGGGTCTGCAGCGCCAGGCGCGCGGCGGTTTCCGCCGCCAGGTTGTCCTTCAGGGCCTGCACCTCGCCGGCCAGCGCCGCCATCCGGTCGTCGACCGCGGCGTGGGCGGCGGTGTGATGCGGCTTCTTGTGGTGTGGCGCCGCCTGCGCCCGCGGTGCGGCGCCGAACGCCAGGATTGCAGCCAAGGCGCCGCCATGCAGCAGCCAGTCCCGAGCCCTCATTGCGATCCTCCCTCTATGTCCCGCCCGTGGAATGGCGAGGGATGCGTGCAGCCCTGGTGGTCATCCCTCTTAGCACGTAAACGGACGACTTGGGATGGGCGACGGCGAAGCAACCGCCCGGGGAGCGGCGTCCGGGAGAAGGCCGCTACTGCGCCTCGGCCCGCGCCAGCGCTTCGAGCACTTCCAGGTCGCGCGCCACGGCTGCGGCGCTGTTCGCCTGGATGGCCCGGAAGCGCGCCACGACGGCGTGTCCAAGCGCCGTCAGATGGGCGCCGCCGCCGTCACGGCCGCCCTTGCGGGCTTCCAGGAGCGGGGCCTTGAACATGCGGTTCAGGTCGTCCAGCAGGGCCCAGGCCCGCCGGAAGGTGAGGCCGTGGGCGCGGCCCGCCGCGGTGATCGAGCCCTTGGCGTCCACGAGTTCGAGCAGGCGGATGGCGTCGCCCCCGATCCGGGCCTCGGAGTTCAGCTCGATCCGCAGGACGAGGCGGGCCATGGCCGGCTAACGGGGCGCGGACGCGGCGGGCGTCGCGGAGGCGACGGCCCTGGCGCTCGGCAGGTCGCCCGCCGTCCAGCCGCCGCCGAGGGCGCGGACGAGGTTGACGCTGGCCTGCAGGCGGCGGTCCTCGACCTCAATGCCGACGCGCTGGGCCTGCAGGTCCGCGGCCTGGGCGGTGACCACCTCGAGGTAGTTGGCGGCGCCTTCCTGATAGCGGGCGAGCGCGGTGGCCTCGGTCCGTTTCGCCGCCTGGATCGCCGCCGACTGGTTGTCCGCCTCGACGGCGAGATTGTTGAGCACCGCCAGATTGTCCTCCACGTCCTGGAAGGCGCGCAGCACCTGGGCCCGATAGGCGGCGCCGGCTTCGGCGAATTGGGCGCGGGCGGCCTCGACGCGGGCCTTGCGCAGGCCGCCGTCGAAGAGGGTCATGGCCGCCTGCGGGCCCAGCAGCCAGTAGGCGTTGCCGGGCGCCAGCAGGTTGGCGAAGGCGGTGCTCTGCCAGCCCCAGTCAGCGGCCAGGTCGATCCGCGGGAAGAAGGCCGCCCGCGCTACGCCGATGCGGGCGTTGGCCGCCGCCGCCCGCCGCTCGGCCGCCGCCACGTCCGGCCGCCGCTGCAACAGGGTCGAGGGCAGGCCGGTGGGGACGTTCGGCAGGTCCAGGCGCACGGTCGCGGCGGGGACCGAGAAGCTGGAGGCCGGCGCGCCCACCAGGCTCGCTATGGCGTGCTCCACGAGCGCGCGCTGGGCGGCGAGGTCGGCGACCTGGGCGCGGGTCGACTGGAGCTGGGTTTCCGCGCGGCTGACGTCGAGGTCGGACACCAGGCCCTCGGTGAAGCGGTCGTGGGTGATGCCGTAGGCGCGCTCATAGGCCGCCACGGCGTCGTTCAGCAGGGCGGCCTCGGCGTCCAGGCTGCGCAGGCGGACATAGTCGTCCGCGAGGCTGGCCTCCAGGCTGAGGCGCACGGATTCCAGGTCGGCGGCGCTGGCCTGGGCCTCGGCCCGACCGGCGGCGACCAGGTTGCGGACCCGGCCCCAGAGGTCGAGCTCATAGTCCGCCGCGACGCCCACCCCGTCCGCCGAATAGTTGTTGGGCTGGTTCGAGCCGCGCAGGGGGCGGTTGTTGGATTGCCGGTCGCGGGTGATCTGGGCGCCGCCGCCGATGCTCGGCAAGCCATAGGAGGCGGCCTCCTGGGCCAGGGCGCGGGCGGTGTCGTAGCGCGCCACAGCCTCGGCGAGCGTCGGGCTCTCTGCCTGGAGCTGCGCCTCATAGCGGTCGAGCAGCGGGTCGCCGTAGGCTCGCCACCAGGCGCCGCGCGGCGCCTGATCGGCCGGGGCGGCCTCGGTCCACGGGCCGGCCTCCTTGAAGGCCGCCGGGACGCTGACCTCCGGCGCACGGTAGGCCGGGGCCAGCGAACAGCCGGCCAGGGCCGCGGCCGACGCGGCCGTCAGGAGCGCGCGAAGCGGCCTCATCCGCGGCCCGCCGGCGGCGGCGTGGCGATGCGCACCTTCTCACCGTCCTCCAGGGAATCCGGCGGGTTGTCGATGACCCGCTCGCCGGCGCCGAGGCCCGTGGCGATCTCCACGCTGGTTCCCAGGTCGTGGCGGATGGTGATGTAGCGGATATGGGCGCGGCTTTGGGCGTCGACGACGCCGACGGCCAAGCCCTTCTGGCGGAACATCAGGGCGCTGCTCGGCAGGCGCAGGGTGGCGGCCCCCGAGGGCGCCAGCCTGAAGGCGGCCTGGGCGTAGTCGCCGGGCTTCAGCGCCGGGTCGGGGTTGTCGATCTGCAGCTCGGCCAGCAGCGCGCCGGACTGGGCGCCGACCGCCTCGGACGTGCTGGCGAGCCTGGCCGTGAACTGGCGGCCGGGAAGCTCCGGCACCGTAACGCTGGCCGCCATGCCCGGCGTCAATTGCGCGGAATAGACCTGCGGCACGTGGACATAGATGCGCAGGCGGTGGACGTCGGCGACGGTGAACAGGCCCGGATCGTTGGGGGTCCCGGCGGCCACCAGCGCGCCCACATGGGCGGTGCGGGCCGTCACCACGCCGTCGAAGGGCGCGACGATGCGCTTGAAGGATTCCAGCGCCTGCAGCCGGTCGACATCGGCCTTGGCCGCCTGGACGTCCGCGGAGCGTTCGACGAAGTCGCCGGTCTTCTCGTCGGTCTCCTGCTGGGAGACGGCGTTCTTGGCCAGGAGACGGCCCCAGCGGTCGGCGGAGGTCTTGGCGACGCCCTGCTTGGCCATGGCGGTGGCCAGCGCCGCCTTGGCCTGGGCGAGCTGCTGGTCGAGGTCCGGCGTGTCGATGTCGGCCAGGAGCTGGCCGGCCTTCACATGGGCGCCGATGTCCACGTCCCACTTGCGGATATAGCCGCTGACCCGCGGATGGATGGCGGCCACGTCGTTGGCCTCGACGTCGGCCGGCAGGACCAGGGGCTCGGCGGAGGTATCCGCCGTGGGCGCGATCAGGTCGACGGTGGAAAGCGCCGCGGCCGCGGCGGTGGTCTTGAGCGAGGCCCTGGCGACGCCGCGGGTGACCACGCCGGCCGCGACGGCGACGGCGGCGATGGCGAGCGCCGCCAGGCCCGCCGGCTTCAGCCACCGCAGCCGTCCGTGGCGCAGCGCCTCGGGGGTGCAGTGGTCGTTCGCCGCCGCCTCGCCGGCAGGGCGCGTCGGCGTATCAGACGGCATAGGCTTCTCCTGGGTCCGCGCCGCGGTCCGGGGCGGGGTTCTGCGCCGGGGCCGGCGCCTTGCGGTGAACGAGGCTGAAGACGACCGGCACGAACAGCAGCGAGGCGCAGGTCGCGAAGACCAGCCCGCCGATCACCGCGCGGCCCAGGGGGGCGTTCTGCTCGCCGCCTTCGCCGAGGCCCAGCGCCATGGGCGCCATGCCGATGATCATCGCCAGCGCCGTCATCAGCACCGGGCGGAAGCGGGTGAACCCGGCCTCCAGCGCGGCCACCAGCCCGTCGCCGGTGGCGGCCAGGCGCTCGCGGGCGAAGCTGACAACCAGGATCGAGTTGGCGGTGGCCACGCCCATGCACATGATCGCCCCGGTGAGCGCCGGCACCGACAGCGGCGTGCCGGTGATGAACAGCATCCAGACGATCCCGGCCAGCGCCGCCGGAAGGGCGGTGACGATCACGAACGGATCGGCCCAGGACTGGAAGTTCACGACGATCAGCAGGTAGATCAGGATGATCGCCCCGACGAGGCCGAGGCCCAGGCCGATGAAGGCAGAGTCCATGGTGCTGACCTGACCGCGCAGGCTGACCGTGGCGCCCTTCGGGGCGTCCTTGGCGGTGGCCTTCAGCACCCCGCGGATCGCCTTGGCGACCCCGCCGAGGTCGCTGCCCTGGGTCGTCGCATAGATGTCGAACGAGGGCTGGATCGCGTAGTGCGAGACCACCGCGTCCGCGTCGCCCCGATTGAGCGTGGCCACCCCGCCCAGGATCTGCCGGTCGCCCGCCTTGCCCGCGCCGAGCGGCATGTTCTCCAGCTTGGAGAACGAATCGACGTCCTGCTGCGGGCTCTGGATGACGATCGGGTAGGAGACCCCGTTCCTGGGGTTCAGCCAGAAGGCCGGCGAGGTCTGGAAGCTGCCGGCCAGTGAGGTGACCATGGTGTTGGTCACGTCCCGCTCCGTCAGGCCCAGGCGGTCGGCCTCGGAGCGGTCGACGGCGACGTTGAGCTGGGGATAATGGGTCGACTGCTGGAGACGCACGTCGGCCAGGCCGGGGATGGCGCGCAGCTTCTGCAGCAGTTCGCCGGCGTAGGCCTCGTTCCGCGCCCGGTCGGGCCCGGCCACCTGGACGTCGATCGGCGCCGGCGCTCCGAAGTTCAGGATCTGGCTGATGATGTCGGCGGGCAGGAACGAGAAGACCGAGCCCGGGAAGCGCTGCGGCAGGGTGCGGCGCAGCTCCGCCATGAACTGCGCGGTCGGGCGGTGGTGTGCGGCCAGGGTGATGTAGATGTCGCCGTCCTGCGGGCCGATGCCGCCGGTGTTGGAATAGGCGCGGTTGATGCCGCTGACCGGCAGGCCGATGTTGTCGACCACGGTCGAAAGCTCGTTGGGCGGCACGACCTGGCGGATCGCCTGCTCGACGCGGTCGAACTCCGCGGCGGTGTCCTCGAGCCGGGTCCCCACCGGCGCGCGGACGTGCAGGATCATCGCGCCGGAGTCGATGCTTGGGAAGAAATTGGACCCCAGCATCGGCATCAACAGGAACGATGCCGCCACGACGGCCATGAAGCCCAGCAGGAACTTCGGCCGATGGGTCAGGGCCAGGGCCAGGACGCCGCGGTAGCCGTCGCGGATCCTGGCGAAGCGCGTCTCGAAGGCATGCTGGAAGCGGATGAGCGGATTGCGCGAGCCCTTCGCTGGCGCGCCGCCGTGCGACTCCATCAGATATTCGACGTGGCCGCCGTGGTGGGCCTTCAGCAGGTACATGGCCATGGTCGGAACCAGCGTCCGCGACAGGACGAAGGAGGCGATCATCGCGAACATCACCGCCTCGGCCATCGGCACGAACAGGAAGCCCGCGACGCCCTGCAGGAAGAACATCGGCACGAAGACGATGCAGATGCAGAGCAGGGAGACGAAGGCCGGGGTGACGATCTGGGCGGCGCCGTCGAGGATGGCGGTCTTGACGTCCTTGCCCTGCTCCAGGTGCCAGTTGATGTTCTCGATGGTGACGGTCGCGTCGTCCACCAGGATGCCGACCGCCAGCGCCAGGCCGCCCAGCGTCATGATGTTCAGCGTCTGGCCCAGCGCCGACAGCGCGGCGATCGACGACAGGATCGCCAGGGGAATCGAGGTCGCGATGATCACCGTCGAGCGCCAGGAGCCCAGGAACAGCAGGATCATCAGGCTGGTGAGCGCCGCGGCGATCACGCCTTCCTTGACCACGCCGGAGATGGCCGCCTTCACGAACAGCGACTGGTCGTTGAGGAGCGCGATGTGCAGCGAGGGCGGCAGGGCGGCCTGCAGCTTCGGCAGCAGCGCCTTCACCCCGGAGATGATCGAGAGCGTCGAGGCCGAGCCGCTCTTCAGCACGCTCATCAGCACCGAGCGGCGGCCGTCCACGCGAACCTCGTTGCGTTGCGGCGGATAGCCGTCGCGCACGTGGGCCACGTCGCGGATGTAGATGGTGGCGCCGTCCACCGTCTTGATCGGCAGGTCGTTCAGCGCATCGACCGCCTCGGGGCTGTTGTTGAGCTTCACGAAATATTCGAAGGACCCGACCTTCGCCGTGCCCGCCGGGATGATCTGGTTCTGGGCGGCCAGCGCATTGGCCACGTCCTGCGCCGACAGCCCCTTTGACTGCAGCGCCACCGGATCGAGGTCGATCTGGATCTGCCGCTCCTTGCCGCCGTAGGGCGACGGGATCGACGTGCCGGCCACCGACGCCAGGGCGGGGCGGATCAGGTTCTGGCCGGTGTCGAACAGCGCCTGCTCGCCCAGCTTCGGGCTCGACAGCGCGAGCTGCAGGATGGGCACGGTCGAGGCGTTGTAGTTGAGGATCTGCGGCGGCGTGATGCCGGGCGGCAACTGCTTCAGCACCGTCTGCGAGAGCGAGGTCACCTGCGCCGTGGCGGTGCGGATGTCGACGGTCGGCTGGAAGAAGATCTTCACGATGCCGATGCCGGGAAGCGACTGGCTCTCGATGTGCTCGATGTCGTTGACCGAGGAGGAGAGCTGCCGCTCGTAGTAGTAGATCACGCGGCCCGACATGTCGTCCGGCGGCAGGCCGCGGTAGGTCCAGACCACGGCGATCACCGGGATCCGGATCTCGGGGAAGATGTCCGTCGGCGTACGCAGCGCCGCCAGCGGACCCAGGAGCAGGATCAGGATCGCCAGGACGACGAAGGTGTAGGGACGCCGCAAAGCGAGCCGCACGATCGCCAGCATCCAGGACACTCCGCGGTTGAACGCGCCGGTCCCTCTCCACCGCACGGTGGAAGGCCTGACGCGCAGCGGACCCTAGTGGGATGAACGGCCTGATCGAGTGAATAAAATTTCACCACGATGTAGGGAATTTTCCCTCGCGAAATCCAGATCTTAGGCCGTCGTTCGGCAATCGATGATCACCCGCAGCCCGGGGGCGGAATCCTGCAGTTCCAGGCCGAAGCGATGCAGCCGCACGATCGCCGCCACGATGCTCAGGCCCAAGCCCGAGCCGGGCGTCAGTTGGTCGCGCTCGCTGCGGTAGAAACGCTGCAGGACGGCGGTCCGCTCGTCGGCCGCGACGCCGGGACCGTTGTCCTGCACGATGATCCGCGGGCGTGCGCCGGCGGCGTCCAGTTCGAGCCGGACGCGACCGCCCGCGCCGGTGAACTTGATGGCGTTGTCGACGAGGTTGCTGACCGCCTCGAACAGCAGCTTGGGGTCGGCCTCGACGACCACGGCGGGGGCGGCCGAGACCGAGAGCTGCACCCCGGCCTCGTCGGCCAGCGGCTGGTAGAGCTCACCCGCCTGTTCGACGATCCGGCCCAGGTCGGTGGCGGCGAAGCCGGCGCTGCGGGCCCGGCTCTCGATCTCGGAGATGCGCAGGATGGCGATGAACCGCTCCAGCACCTCGTCGAGCTCGGCGGTGACGCGGCCGATGTCGGCGGGATCGACGCTCGGCGACTGTTCCAGCCGATGAAGCTGGGCGCGGGCGCGCGTCAGGGGCGTGCGCAGGTCATGGGCGATGGTGTCGCTGGAGGTCTTCACCTCGGCCATCAGCCGTTCGACCTCGCCCAGCATGTAGTTCACCGTGCCGGCGAACATGTCGAGCTCGTCGCCGTGGCCGCTGGAGGGCATGCGCCGCTTGAGGTCGCCCGCGGCGATGTCGTGGCCGGCGTCCTGCAGCGCCCGCAGCCGGCGCAGGGGGCCCATGCTGAGCGCCACGCCGCAGGCCAGGCCGGCGACGATGATGAACACCCCGCTCCAGATCAGCGCCGAGGCGAGGATCCGCCGGATCTCGCGGAGCTGGTTGATGTCGCGTCCGACCACCAGGATGTCGCCGGAGGGCAAGCGTCGGGCGAGCAGGCGCGCGCTCGCCGGGAACTCGGCCGTGGCGGCGATTTCCACGGGCCGCCCGTCCGGCTTCAGGCCGGGCGGCAGGGCCGGCAGGTTGCCCGTCAGCCTGGCGCCGTCCGGCGTGAACAGGGCGAAGACGCTGGCGCGGCCATTGACGATCAGGGCGTCGTTGATCGTCTGGCTGAGCGCCGAAGGCGGCAGGGTCATCTCCGCGCTGGCCTGGGCGGCCAGGATGCGGTCGACGCGCTCGGTCAGGTAGACGGCGGACCGCACATAGACCAGGGCCAGCAGGGCGACGGCGCCGGTGGCGAACAGCAGACCGTAGAGCAGCGAAAGCCGGAAGGTCGTCGTCCGCCAGACCTCGCTAAGGCGCATACAGCATGTAGCCCTGGCCCCGCTCGGTTCTGATCAGCGGCAGGAGGCCGGGGCCGTCGATCTTCCTGCGCAGCTTTCCCACGTGCACGTTGATGAGGTTGGTGCCGGGGTCGAAATAATACTCCCAGACCTTCTCGAAGATCATCCGCCTCGTCAGCAACTGGCCGGCGTTGCGCATCATGAACTCCAGGAGCTGGAATTCCATGGGCAACAGCTCGATGCGCCGCTCGCCGCGGATCGCCTCGTGCTTGACGAGATCCAGCTCCAGGTCGGCGACGCGCAGCCGCACCTCGGCGCCGGAGGTTCGGCGCCGGCGCAGCAGCACCTCCAGGCGCGCCACCAGCTCCTTGGGCGAAAACGGCTTGATCAGGTAGTCGTCGCCGCCGGCGCGCAGGCCGTCCACGCGATCGTCGACGTCGCTCAAGGCGCTGACCATCAGGACCGGGGCCTCGGAGCCCGCGTCCCGCAGGGCCTTGATCAGGTCCAGGCCGTCGAGGCCCGGCAGCATGCGGTCGAGGGTGATCGCATCGAACCGCTCGCTCATGGCCGCCTCGAGCCCGGTGGGCCCGTCGAACCGCTTCAGCGACTCGAACCCGCTGGCGGTCAGGCAGGCCGCGATCTCGTCGGCCGTCGCCGGGTCGTCCTCGATCACCAGGATCCTAGGCACGGGAAAACCGGATTTGAGGCTGGCGATGTCGAGGACATGCATGACCGGATATCGGTCTCCGACCCCGTGCGAGGGCCCAGCCCCTCATTGCATGACATGTTGCGACGCGAACAGGGCGGAATCCAGGCTGGCGACGCATTTCGCAAACCCGCCGTTGATCGGATCGTAGCCCAGGCGCGCGCAGGCCATCTGCTCACGCCGACGGACCTCGCCGAAGGAGGCGTTGAAGTAGGACCCGGCCGGCGTCGCCAGGCCGGCGGTGTCGAACCGCGCCGCGGCCGCATCGGGCGCCGGGGCCCCGCGGTCGGCGACCGTGGACAGTTCGCACACCGCAAGCTTCGGGTCGCCGGCCGTAAGCCCCTTGCCGAGGCAGGCGTGGCGGGCCTCGTCCAGCGCGGCGCCCTGCGCGCGGCCCTGGCTGAGCGCCAAGGCGGAGCTGGAGAGGTTGGCGACGCAGTCGGACGAGAGCCCGATGCCGGCGGGAATGCCCATCACGGAGCGGCAGATCTGCTGGACCTGGCTGAGTTGGCGCGGCGCGAGGTCCGACGGATTGTAGGGCCCCGCCGAGGCGCAGCCTGCGACGCCGGCGATAGAGGTGACGCCGATCAACAGGCTGGCCGCGACGCGGCGGATCGTCCTGGACGAGCCGCCGATCCACGCACGGCCTTGGGGGGGTGGGCCGCCCGTGGATTGGGATGGTTGGAACATGAAGGGGGTCGCCGATTTGAGGAGTTCAATTGGCCGGACGAGGCCGCTGAGCGACCTGAAAAATATCGGCCGGGCCGGGGGCGGCCAGTGAAATATCTTTCACCGGCGCCATACGGTTTTGGCCCGGGCGCGGGCGCCGCCCGACCTTGATCGCGCCCGAGACCGGGGTGAGCGCCCGGGCCCCCGGATCGCGTCTCGACGGAACCGAGGATGACGGCGGCGGGATGGACGCCCTAAGGTCCGTCGTCGAGCGGGGGAGCTTAGCTGATGGGCAAGGAGCGGCTGGCGGCGTTCAGCGACGGGGTGGTGGCGATCATCATCACCATCATGGTGCTGGAGCTGAAGGCGCCGCGGGGCGCGAGCCTTGCGGACCTGATTCCCGTCCTGCCGGCGTTCCTGAGCTATGTGCTGAGCTTCATCTACGTCGGCATCTACTGGAACAACCATCACCACTTCCTGGCCCTGGCCCGGTCGGTGACGGGGCCGATCCTGTGGGCCAACCTGCACCTGTTGTTCTGGCTGTCCGTGGTGCCCTTCGCGTCGGCCTGGATGGGCGAGCACAGTCTGGCGACCGTCCCGGTGGCGCTCTACGGCGGCGTCCTGTTCATGAACGCGATCGCCTTCACCCTGCTGACGGCCCTGCTGGCGCGCCACGAGGGGCCGGACTCGGCCCTGGCCCGGGCGCTCGGCCGCGACCGCAAGGGCAAGGCGTCGCTGGCGCTCTATGCCGTGGCCATCGGGTTGGCCTTCGTCCAGCCGGTGGCCTCGCTGGCGCTCTATGTGGTGGTGGCGGCGATCTGGTTCATTCCCGACCGGCGGGTCGAACGGATCATGGGCGCGTCCTGACCGGCGTCGCGGCTCGCCAGCCCCCGCGGGCGACCACCCCGGAGTGTGAACCGCCTCGCCACATCGAAGTCAAATTCCAATGGTTTGAGAACGCCCGCGCCATGATCGCCGCCGATCCCGACCTTCGGAGCGATCGAATCTGAATTCCTGCCCGGACCGGTAAAGACACCCCGTAATGAAATTTGCGTCTGAACTCACAGCGACGGTCGCTAGACATCCAATCCAGACCCACCTCCCCCGCAGAAGCTTTGCTGTTCTGATGATCGGGATCGGCGCAGCCATCGTCTCCCTCGGCATCGCCGAAGCGGCGGTCCGCGCGGAAACCCTGGACGGACACCCCCTTTCCACCGCCCCGGCCTCCGCGCCCCCGCCGGCGGCCCTGACCGTCAGGACCCGGCTCGTGTGGGAAGGCGCCGACCTGGACGGCGACGGCCGGGCCGACATCGCCAACCCCACAGGCCAGGCGCCACGCGGCGAGGACGCCTATGGCGAGGGCCGCTTCCACGCCTCGCGCGACGGCGGAGCGCGGGACCATGAGGGCGTCGACTACATCGCGACCGCCGGCCAGACGGTGGACGCGCCGATCAGCGGCTATGTCACCAAGATCGGCTTCGCCTACCCCGACGACCAGACCCTGAAGTTCGTCGAGATCGAGAACCCCGCCCTGCACCTGACCGCGCGGGCCTTCTACGTCGATCCGGACGTGGCGGTGGGCGACACCGTCGCCGTCGGCCAGCCGATCGGCCATGCGCACAGCCTGCAGCGCCGCTATCCCCTCGGCATCACCGACCACATCCACCTGGAGATCGCCGAGCGGGGGCGCAAGGTGGACGCCGAGACCCTGATCGCCGCCCGTGTCGAGACCGACCGGATCGCCGCCGACTGACCGTCGACGGCCGCTTGTCAGGCCGTCCAGAACATCGTTCATTGACCGCCGAAGCGAGCTCGGGGAAACGGCGTGGCGGCGATAGGCATCAAGGCGGCGCCTCGGCCCGTGACGTTCGGCAACGGCGTCGTGGTGCTGTTGGCCCTGGCGATCTTCATCAACTACGTCGACCGCGGCAACCTGGCGACCGCCGCCCCGCTGATGAAGGATGAGCTGCATCTGTCGGCCAGCCAGCTCGGCCTGCTGCTCTCGGTGTTCTTCTGGACCTATGTGC
>NZ_DATMNA010000011.1:0-94613 GCF_035569475.1 Phenylobacterium sp. | reverse complement strand
TCGCCGGCCACCTTGTAGGTGTTGGTGTTGCCGACCGAGGAATAGTCCGAGAAGCGGTAGCCCAGCTCCAGCGAGACGTCCTTGGCGAAGGGCATGTCGTTGATCAGCGGCACGCGGGCTTCGCCGAACAGTTCGTAGACGTCGAAGCTGCCGCTGACCGGCGGGGCCGCGCCGCCGTTGCCGTTCACCAGGCCGTTGTTGGCCAGGAAGTCGGCGACGCTGTCGAGGTGCTCGCGGCGGTACTCGGCGCCCAGCGCGACGCCGACACCGTCATTGGCCCAGGCGCTCTTGATCCCGTAGTCGCCGAGCTTGCCGGTGAAGGCCAGGCTGACCACCCGCTCGGTCGTGTTGGAGCTGGTGAAGCTGTTGATCGACAGGAAGTTGATCGCCTGCGGCGAGATCAGCGACGAGGAGAAGATGTTCATCGGCACGCAGCCCGGGTCGGGGTTGGCGGCCGGGTTGCAGATCACCGTGCCGTTGGGCCCGGCGACGGCGTTCAGCGACTGGTTGATGCGCGCGGTGTCGAAGTTGCCCGACTGGCGGTTGTTCACCTGCACCGAGCCGTACTGCATGTAGCCATCGTACGACCAGCTCTTGCCCAGGTCGCCCTTCAGGCCGAGCACGATGCGGTAGTCGTTGTGGCGGTACTGGGTGAGGCGGCCGGTCTGCTCGGCCGGCAGCAGGCGGCGCGAGATGGTGCCGGTGAAGATGCCGTTCGGGTTGGTGGCGCAGGTGCCGCCGCCGGTGGCCGCGGTCGGGACCAGCAGGCCCTTTTCCTGGGCGGTCAGGAACGGGTTGGCGCAGTTGACGCTGAAGGTGCCGGCGAAGATGCCGCCCGAGGCGATCTGGGCCGTGGAGTTGTCGTCCATGAACATGGTGTCCATGTACGCCGTGGCCCAGGGCGCGATCTCATAGTGGGCGAAGGCGCCCAGCGAGTAGCGCTCGTCAGGCCGCACGAAGAAGTTGGCCGGGCCGAAGTTGAACACGTCGGCGCTGGTGCGCGGCCGGAAGGTGTTGAAGGTGTTCGGGTCGACCAGGAAGCTGCCGACGCGGGCCGGATAGGCCGTGCCCGAACCCGAGCAGGCGAAGCCCGAGGCGTTGGACGCCAGCGTACAGGCGCTGAAGTCGCGGGCGGCTTCCAGGATCGGGTTGTTCTGGCGATAGGAGGCGTAGGCGGTGACGTTGCCTTTGCCGTCCGGCGCGTTGACGCCGATGATCAGCGTCGCTTCGGAGCCTTCGCCGCCGAAGGTGCTGCCCGGGATGGCGTACTGCGAGGGGATGATGGCGGTCTTGGCCGCGGCGGTCAGGGCCGCCTGGCCGGTCGAGTTGTTGTTGTCGTGCTGGTAGCCCGAGTACTGGGCGTCGACCCGCACGCCCTCGAAGTTCTTCAGCATCACGAAGTTGACGACGCCCGAGACGGCGTCGGCGCCGTAGGTCGCCGAGGCGCCGCCGGTCAGCACGTCCACCCGTTCCACCAGGGCGGCCGGGATGAAGTTCAGGTCGGCGGGGGTCGGCTGCGAGCGGCGGCCGTCGATCAGCACCAGGGTGCGCGACGAACCCAGACCGCGGAGATTGACCGTGGCGGTGCCGTTCGAGCCGTTGGTGATCGAGGAGCCCTGGCCGGCGAAGACCTGCGGCAGGGAGTTGGTGATGTCTTCGATCCGGGTGACGCCCTGGGCCTTGATGTCGGCGTTGCCCACCGTGGTGATCGGGGCGATGGAGGTCAGGTTCGGCGACGGGATGCGCGTGCCGGTCACCACGATTTCGGAGACGTCGCCGTTGGCGTCGGCGGCCGCGGCATAGGCGGACGTCGCGGTCGCCATCGCAGCCAACCCGCTCAGAAGAGTGGTCGCCATCAAATAGGTGCGGATTCGAGTCGATCTCACGTGGTCAGCCCCTCTGCATTTCGGCGCGCCGTTTCGGCCGCCGAACGCCCCAATAAAAAATCGCGCAAACCACTTGCGCAGATCGGCGCAAACTATCGTGGGCGGACTAGAGGTCTAGTTGTGATCGACTATGTCCTTGCGTTCCTCTCGGCAGCGTCACCGAAAGCACACAAACTGGCCTTGGTTATATTTCCAGTTACGGTGGAGATACCACATATAAAAGCCGAATAATATTTTATTGCATACGTGTCATGTTACAGACAAACTAGCTTGCACGCCCGACACAGTGGAGTTCCGTCAGCGCTCGGGGGCGCAATGCCGGGGACGGCCATGACGTTGAAATTGCGGATCGACATTTCGGTCGAGATCGAAGCCGCCGACTTCATTGAGGCCGCCGCTCACCAAGGCGCCTTCCAACTCCACCTCGACGCCCTGCAGATCGACTACCCGCAGGCGTCCATGACCATTCGCGAGCGCCGGGGTCCTCGACTGACCCCGGTGAAGCGCTCGGAAAAACTGCGCCGGAGCGGCATGATCCAACCCTACGCGGAGCGCCGCCGTGAGACACCGTAACGCCCTGCTCGAAGCCCTGGAGCTGTTCCGGGACATCTATCCCGGCATCACCATCGGCAACATGATCGCCTTCCTCTACGTCTGCGAGAACGAGGGCCTGACGATCCTCGACCTGGCCCAGGTCACCGGATTCTACCTGGCCACGGCGTCGCGCACGATTCGCGCCTTCCTCGAGCCCGAGGCCGAGGGGGTGCTGTCGCCGGAACTGGGCCTGATCAAGATCGCCCAGTCGCCCCGCGGAAAGACCATTCACCTAACCGCGGCGGGGCGCCGGTTCTGCGCGGAGCTGCAGGCGATCATCGCCGAAGCCCGGCCGATCACCTCGGCGACCATCCGGGCGGCGTAGGGCGCGGCCACGTGCGCTGCGCCTGCCCATAGATTTCCTGGGGTCGCGTCGGCTTGCCGCGGCCTGCGCCGCTCTCTAAGTCACCCGCACCGCAAGGCCTGCGCCGCGCTGAGCGGATTTTCGCAGTTGTTGTAAGGTCCGCTGATGGACGCTCGCGCCGCGCCCGACCCCGTAGCCGCCAGGAGCGCGCCGCCCGCCCCCATGCTCACCCATTTGCAGCGCCTGGAGGCCGAGAGCATCCATATCTTCCGCGAGGTGGTCGCCGAGTGCGAGCGTCCGGTGATGCTCTATTCCATCGGCAAGGATTCCGCGGTGATGCTGCGGCTGGCGATGAAGGCCTTCTATCCGGCCAAACCGCCCTTCCCGCTGCTGCATGTCGACACGACCTGGAAGTTCCGCGCCATGTACGAGATGCGCGAGCGGATGGCCCGCGAGAGCGGCATGGAGCTGATCGTCCACCAGAACCCCGAGGCGCTGGCGCGCGGCATCAACCCCTTCGACCACGGAAGCCTGCACACCGACCTCTGGAAGACGGAAGGGCTGAAACAGGCCATCGACAAATACGGCTTCGACGCGGCCTTCGGCGGCGGCCGGCGCGACGAGGAGAAGTCGCGCGCCAAGGAACGCATCCTGTCGTTCCGCTCCGCCCAGCACCACTGGGACCCGAAGATCCAGCGGCCGGAGCTCTGGCGGCTCTACAACACCCGCAAAGGACCCGGGGAGAATTTCCGGGCCTTCCCGATCTCCAATTGGACCGAGCTCGACATCTGGCAATACATCTACCTGGAAGACATCCCGATCGTGCCCCTCTACTTCGCCGCCGAGCGCCCGGTGGTGGAACGTGACGGCAACCTGATCATGGTCGACGACGAGCGGATGCGGCTCAAGCCCGGCGAGGTCCCGCAGATGCGCTCGATCCGCTTCCGCACCCAGGGCGACTATCCGCTGACCGGCGCCATCGAGAGCACGGCCGCCACCCTGCCCGAGATCATCCAAGAGATGCTGCTGGCCACCACCAGCGAGCGCCAGGGCCGGGTCATCGACCACGACCAGGCCGCCTCCATGGAGAAGAAGAAGCAGGAGGGGTACTTCTGATGGGCCCGATCGCTTCACCCCTGACTCCCCCGCGCAGCGGCGGGCGGGGGACCGCGCCCCGCAGAGGGCGTGGTGGAGGGGGCAAGCCTCAAGCTCGGCGACACGATTTGGCGCCAATGACTCAGTGTATGGGGCTCGCCCCCTCCACCATCGGCTCTTCGGCCGATGGTCCTCCTCCCGCCACTTCGCGGGGCAGGTAGGATGGCCCACCAGTCGACGCTGATCGCCGAGGACATCGAGGCCTACCTCGACGCCCACCAGCACAAGAGCCTGCTGCGGTTCCTCACCTGCGGTTCGGTGGACGACGGCAAGTCGACCCTGATCGGGCGCCTGCTCTACGACTCCAAGATGATCTTCGAGGACCAGTTGGCGGCCCTCGAGGCTGACTCCAAAAAGGTCGGCACCCAAGGCGGGGAGATCGACTTCGCCCTTCTGGTCGACGGCCTGGCCGCCGAGCGCGAACAGGGCATCACCATCGACGTCGCCTACCGCTTCTTCTCCACCGACCGGCGCAAGTTCATCGTCGCCGACACGCCCGGCCACGAGCAGTACACCCGCAACATGGTCACCGGCGCCTCCACCGCCGACGCCGCCGTCATCCTGATCGACGCGCGCAAGGGCGTGCTCACCCAGACCCGGCGGCACAGCTATCTCGTCAGCCTGCTCGGCATCCGCCACGTCGTGCTGGCGATCAACAAGATGGACCTGGTGGACTGGAGCCAGGGCCGTTTCGACGAGATCGTCGCCGACTACCGCGGCTTCGCCGAGCAGATCGGGATCGCCGCCTTCACCGCCATCCCGATGTCGGCGCTGAAGGGCGACAACGTCACCGAACCCAGCGCCAACACCCCCTGGTATTCCGGGCCGCCGCTGCTGCGCTGGCTGGAGGACGCGCCGGTGGAGGACGACCTCCGCGGCAAGCCGTTCCGAATGCCGGTGCAGTGGGTGAATCGCCCCAACCTCGACTTCCGCGGCTTCTCCGGTCTGATCGCCTCCGGCGTCGTGCGGCCGGGCGACCGGCTCAAGGCCCTGCCCTCCGGTCGCGAAAGCACCGTGGCGCGCATCGTCACCCTCGGCGGCGACCTGCCCGAGGCCGTCGCCGGCCAGTCGGTCACCCTGACGCTGGCCGACGAGATCGACATCTCCCGGGGCGACGTCCTGGCCGCGGCCGCCAGCCCGCCGGCCGTGGCCGACCAGTTCGAGGCCACCATCGTCTGGTTCGACGAGGAGGCGATGCTGCCGGGCCGGCCCTACCTGCTGAAGCTCGGGTCCCGCACAGTCTCGGCCCAGGTCGCCGAGCCCAAGTACAAGGTCAACGTCAACACCCTGGAGCAGCTCGCCGCGCGGAGGCTCGAGCTGAACGAGATCGGGGTCTGCAACCTGGCGCTGGACGCCCCCATCGCCTTCGACCCCTACGCCGAGAACCGCGACCTGGGCGGCTTCATCCTGATCGACCGGATCTCCAACCGCACGGTCGGCGCGGGCCTGCTGCACTTCGCCCTGCGCCGCAGCCAGAACATCCACTGGCAGGCGATGGACGTGGACAAGGCCGCGCGCTCGGCCGCCATGGGCCAGACGGCGCGGGTCGTCTGGCTGACCGGGCTTTCCGGCGCCGGGAAGTCGACCATCGCCAACCTGGTGGAAAAGCGCCTCGCCGCGGAGGGCCGCCGCACCTACCTGCTGGACGGCGACAACGTGCGTCACGGCCTCAACAAGGACCTGGGCTTCACCGAGGAGGACCGCGTCGAGAACATCCGCCGGGTGGCCGAGGTCGCCAAGCTGATGGTCGACGCCGGCCTGATCGTGCTGGTCAGCTTCATCTCGCCGTTCCGCGCCGAGCGGCGGATGGCGCGCGAGCTGATGGCCGAGGGCGAGTTCGTCGAGGTCTTCGTCGACACCCCGATCGCCGAGGCGGAGAAGCGCGACGTCAAGGGGCTCTACGCCAAGGCGCGCGCCGGCCAGCTCAAGAACTTCACCGGCGTCGACAGCCCTTACGAGGCCCCGGAGCACCCCGAGATCCGCATCGACACGACGCGCCTCACCGCCGCGGAAGCCGCCGAACAGATCTTCGCCTGGCTGGAGCGCTAGGCGTCAGGCGCCGAAGATCCAGTCTGAGGGCAAGGCGGACAGTTTCACGCCCACCAGGATCATCTCGTTGCCGCCGCCGGTGTCGATGACCGTGTCGGCGCCCACCTGGCTCAGGGTGTAGGTCGTGCCGGGATCGAGCATCACCCGGTCGCCCTGGGCGTAGTTGAAGTCCAGCACCTTGTCGACGCCCGCGTCCTGGGAGAAATGGAAGGTGTCCGCGCCGGCCCCGCCGCTTTCCGTGTCGTTGCCGCGGTCTCCGGAGATGAAGTCGTTGCCCGAGCCGCCGGCGATCGAGTCGTCGCCCTGGCCGCCGCGCAGGATTTCGCCCCCATCGCCGCCGATCAGGGTGTCGTTGCCGAGATTGCCGTAGAGCAGGTTTTGGCCGTGGTGGGCGATGATCAGGTCGTCGCCCTGGCCGCCGACCAGCCAGTCATTGCCGCCCGAGCCGCCGTCGATCGTGTCGTTGCCCTTGTTGCCGTTGATGTCGTCGAAGGCCGCCCCGCCCTGGATCGAGTCGTCGCCGTCGCCGCCGCGCAGATAGTCGGCCACCGAAGCGCCGGTGATCGTGTCGTCTCCGGCGCCGCCCTGGACCTGGGTCGAGGCCGCGGTGGCGAAGATGACGGCGCCGCCGGCGGCGGCAGGGGCCGCCGAGCCCGCGGGGCTGCCCGCCGACGAGGCGGCGCTCGCGGGGGTCCAGCCGATCACGTCGAGGGACTGCAGGTCGGCGGACGACATCGCGCCCGCCACGTTCGCGCCCGCCGCGCCGAAGGCGTCGCCGACCGCGTGGTCCCAGTCGCCGAGGTCGAAGCCGTCATTGACGCCCGCGGCGTTGATCGAGTTGTGGAACTGGAAACCGGTGACGTGGGCCGCGTCGATGCCGAAGAAGGTCGCCTGGCCGTCGGCGCCGCCGGTGTAGTCGCGAACGCCCGCGGCGTTGAACCGGAACAGGTCCATGGGCTCGAAGGGCGCGCCGCCGACGCCCAGGCTGCTCAGGCGGCCGAAGACCCCTTCGGACATCTCGTGCTCGATGGCGGCCACGGCGTCCGCCCCGAAGGTGAACCCTGCGTTGGCGCTCAGGACCACGGCGTCGTCGATGCTGTTGGTCGGCTGGGCCAGGCCCAGGACGCGGGCTTCCGGGGCCGACAGGTCGAAGCCCTGTCCGTGCGACGGATCGGCAGCCGGCAGGCCGGCGATCGCGGTGAAATCGTCGGCGGTCGTCGCGTGGGCGGTCAGGGCGGCGACGTAGGAGCCGTAGCTGACGTGGACGAGGTTGAAATCGTTGCGGGCGCTGAAGCTGGCGCTCATCGACTGCAGATCGAAGCTCATCACCACCGTCACCGAATTGGTGAAGTGGCTCTGGAAATCATTCTCGGCGGTCAGGATGGCGCTGCGATAGGCGTCGGTGACGCCGGCCCCGTACCAGTTCTGGAAGACAAGGCCGCTGCCGGCAAGGCTGACGGTCTCGGTCGGCAAGGACATGTCGCGGCTCCCCAGCGCCCATTTTCGGACACTCGGTCACCCCGGCTGCAATGGCAGGGCCAGACATGGAGTCGCCGCCGCCCCTAGGGGCGGCGGCGGCAGGGGCGTTTCGGCCCGGGACAGTGGTTCAATCTGGGTCAGTCGGCCGGCCGCGCCGGCCGGCGCAGGGCGTCAGAAGCCGAATATCCAGTCCTTGGGCAGGGTGGACAACTGGACGCCCACCAGGATCATCTCGTTGCCGCCGCCTGTGTCGATGATCGTGTCGGCGCCCACCTGGCTCACGGTAAAGGTGGTGCCGGGGTCGAGCATAACCCGGTCGCCCTGGGCGTAGTTGTAGTCCAGGACCTTGTCGATGCCGGCGTCCTGGGAGAAGTGGAAGGTGTCAGCCCCCAGGCCGCCGCTTTCGGTGTCGTTGCCGCGGTCGCCGGAAATGAAGTCGTTGCCCGAGCCGCCGACGATGCTGTCGTCGCCCTGACCGCCGCGCATGATGTCGTGCCCGTCGCCGCCGATCAGGGTGTCGTTGCCGAGATTGCCGTAGATCAGGTTGTCGCTGTGGTGGGCGGTGATCATGTCATCGCCCTGGCCGCCGACCAGCCAGTCGCTGCCGCCCGAGCCCCCGTCGATGGTATCGTTGCCCTTGTTGCCGTTGATGTCGTCGAAGGCGGGGCCGCCCTGGATCAGGTCGTCGCCGTCGTCGCCGCGCAGGTAGTCGGGAACCGTCGTGCCGATGATCGTGTCGTTGCCCGCGCCCGCGTGGACCTCGCTCGCCGAGGGCGTGGCGTTGATGAAGTCGTCGCCCGCGGTGCCGACGGTCACGGACGGCGCGCCGGCCGTACCGCCGGTCGGGGCCGGCGGCGGGGTCGGGGTGGGCGTGGGCGTCGTTCCGGTGACCGGCGGCCCGCCCCCGACCGTCGGCGGCGACGACAGGGTGAAGTTGTTGATGCTGATGTCGGCGAGGCTGCGCCCCTGGAGGATCACCGCGTCGTCGGCGACGCCGTTGTCGTTGCCGCTGTCGGCGAAGACCACCACGTCCGCGCCCACCGCGACCACGACCACATTGGCCGTGCCGGCGGCGATCAGCCCGTTGGCCGTGGTCGCCGCGGTGGTGAAGTCCGCGGCCGTCGTCTCCACGTAGTCCGAGGCCCCGACGGGGCCGTGGGCGAAGGTCAAGGTGTCCGTCGAGGACCAGTCGGTGATCACGTCCGCGCCGGCCGCCGACACGGCGGACTGGCCCTTGCCGATGAGGATCACGTCCGCGCCGCCGCCGGTGGTGATGACGTCGTGGCCCGGACCGCCATCGATCGTGTCGTTCCCGGCCCCGCCGTCCAGGGTGTCGTTTCCGGCGCCGCCGGAGAGCGAGTCGTTGCCCGCATAGGACCGCAGGAGGTCGTCCTGCGGACCGCCGGTCAGGGTGTCGGCGCCCGAGAACAGGGCGCTCATCAGCGAGTTGTTGTCGTCCACCGCCGCCCAGTTCGCCAGCGAGGCCGCGGAGATCGAAAAGCCGCTCAGGTTGAAGTTCACCGCGCCCTGGAAGAGGTCCTGGATCGAGGTGACCGTACCGCCGGTAAGCACGCCTGCGCCGTCGTAGGTAAGGCCGGCGCCGCCGAAGACCAGTTGCTCGGATCCGACCGTCACCGTGAAGCCGGACGCGGTCTCGGCGCTGTTGACGCCGACGCCGATCAGCCCGACCTCGATCTGATCCATGTTCGTCCCGGCCGGAAAGGCCGCATCGACAGTACCGATGGTCATTATCATCTCCCGGACGCAGGGGAGACTTACGCAGAGTGAGCTTAAACTGTAGTCAAAGGATATAATGAATCTTGTATTTACCAGATCTGGATGGTTTCCAAATCTTTACTTACATCTTCTCTTAAGACGGTGTCCCAAAATGGATCATAGACTCCACCGCACTCAGCGGCGGCGGCCGATATCCAGAAATCCTCTCCGCGGAATCCTCCGGCGCAGCGATCTCGACGATCGGCTCGTCCCTGTCGTCCCACTCGGCGCGCAGGGCGCGGCACAATGATTTCAGAGCCGCTCTCTGCGGAGTTTCGACTCTCCCCTTTTGCGTCAGGCGGGACGGCTCCTGCGGCGTGGCTTGCGAATTCGCAGCCCGCTCGTCAGCCGCAGCAACCCTTGCCCTGTTGGATCGGAGGGCAGGCAACGTCGCCGTACGAACAGAAGACGCAGCAATCGCCCGGCTTCGGCTTCAGGACCACCGCGCAACTCGGGCAATCAAAGAAGTACTGACAGGCGTCTTCCGGCATCTTCTCACAGGTCGCGGCCCCGCACTCCGGGCAGGTCAGGGTCGAGAACAGGATGACGGGCTTTTCGGCTAGGTCAGCCATGGGCGAAGTCCCTTAAGGGCGAGCGGTTCGATGATTGGCGCCCATGCGAAGGCAAGTGCGAAAAGCGTACTTCCGACGATCAGCATCGTCAGGGCCGCTCGGCTCGGAGGCTCCGAGCAGAGGCCCGCCGCGCACCGCCGACGACTGCGAAGCCACAAGGCCCAACCTGTCGCCAAGACCGCAAGGCCGATCAACGTTATGGGCGTCCGTAGACCTGCGGCAAAAATCATGACCCCACCGCCAAGCCCGGCCAGCCCGGCAGCGGCCAACGCCATCGGCAGTACGCAGCACGACGCCCACGCCGTTACGGCCGCGACACCCGCCAAGGCGGCGGCCCCGCTCACGGCTTTTTCCGTCTTGCCGGACGAGGATTGAACGACGCCTGTCATGGAACTCGATGTAGCTCGTCGGCCCTTCGAATGCACTCAATTGGGCCCGCTTCGCGGCGTCCTCCCTCAGGCCTAAGGCAAGCCTGCGCCCGGATCAGAATTCCAGCACGATCTTCCCGAAGTGCTCGCCGGCCTGCATGGCGGCGAGGGCGGCCTTGGCCTCCGTCCACGGAAACACCTTGTCGACGACGGGCTGGATGCGATGCAGCTCGATCAGACGGCACATGGCCTCGAACATGTCGCGCGAGCCGACCGACAGGCCCTGCAGCCTGGCCGAATTGCCGATCAGGGCGGCGGTGTTGAATCCCCCGCCTGGGCCCGCCACCACGCCAACGACGGCGATGTGACCGCCGATCCGGATGGCGCGCACGCTCTGCTCGATGGTGCCGCCGCCGCCCACTTCGATGATCAGGTCCGCGCCGACGCCGCCGGTGGCCGCGCGCACGGCCTGCGACCACTCCGGATCGGTCCGGTAGTTGGCCAGGTGGTCGGCGCCCAGCGCCTTGGCGCGGGCCAGCTTCTCGTCTGACGAGGAGGTGATCAGGGTCCGCAGGCCCGCGGCATGGGCGAACTGCAGGCCGAAGATCGAGACCCCGCCCGTGCCCTGCAGCACTACCGTGTCACCGGGCCTCAAGGCCGCGTCCTCGAACAGCGCGCGCCAGGCGGTGAGCGCCGCGCACGGCAGGGTGGCCACCTGCTGGTCGGTGAGGAATTCCGGGACCTTCGAGACGCCGTCCTGGCTGAACACCCCCAGCTCGCGCCCGACCCCCGGGATCGGCGAACCCAGGGAGGACATCAGCTTGGCCTGGGTCGGCGGGCCGGAGATCCAGTTCTGGAAGAACATGGTGGCGACGCGGTCGCCGGGCTGGACCCGCGTCACGCCTGGCCCCACCGCCTCGACGATCCCGCAGCCGTCGGAGAAGGGGGTGATCGCCGCGGCCTGAGGCGCACGGGTGTAGACGCCCTGCGCCATCAGGAGGTCGCGGTAGTTGAGCGAGGCCGCGCGCATGCGCACCAGCACCTCGCCCGGCCCGGGCGCGGGATCGGGGGCCTCGACCAGCTTGATCTCCTCGAGCCCCCAGGGGGCTTGGACACTCAGCGCACGCATGACGGCCTCCGGCGGGCGACATCTTTGACCCCGTGGCGACGGACGCAAGCCTGTCGCTGGGTCAGGCGCGCGCGGCCGGCAATATGGGCGCCTCGCCCCACTGGCCGGGGTCGTGGCCGAAGACCATCACCGTCTGCGCCTCGCGCAGGGCCAACAGGCGGTCGAGCGAGGCGTTCATGGCCGCAGGGTCGGAGTAGTCGGGGAAGCGACGAGCCTGCGCCACCTCGGCGTTGTAGCAGGCGTCGGCCACCAGGATGTGGTCGCCGAGCGCGCTGCGGATCCGCACGGACTGGTGGCCCGGGGTGTGCCCGAAGCTCGGGATGCAGACGACCCGGCCGTCGCCGAACAGGTCGTGCTCGCCGTCGACCAGCTTCACCGGGTGGCCCAGGTCGAAAAACCGCGTCGGCAGGAAGTAGCGGCGGGACAGGTCCCGGTCGAAGCCCGCTTCCCATTCGCGCCGTTGCACGACCAGGGTCGCGTTGGGGACCTGGTGCAGGCCGCCGGCATGGTCGAAGTGCAGGTGCGAAAGGACGACGTAGCGCACCCGCGCCGGGTCGATGTCGAGCCGCTCCAGATGGCTCGTGACGGTGTCTTGGGGACCGAACGTCACGTCCAGGTCCTGGCTGCGGAGTTGGCGCAGATAGGAGTCTTCCGGATCGGCCATGGCGGTGGGCAGGCCGCAGTCGAACAGGGCCACTCCATCCGGATGCTCGATCACGTAGAAGGGCACGGGCGCCTTCACCCGGCCTTCGCCGGCCATGCCCATGCCCGACGCCGGGCTGTGAAACTGGCCGCAAACGCATCCGAACAGGCCGATCGCCATCGTCGCTCCCGCGTCTTCGCCGGGCCCAAAAAGCCGTCCCCGCTTACGTTGAATTAACCTTACCCGACAAGAACGGCTCTCGACAAAGAGCGACGCCCCTGCCGCGGCGCCCAGGCGCGTCGGGGCCTGCTAGCCCCGGCCGACTCATGGGAATCTCGCAAGCGCAGGCGCCTCTTTGCGCCCGAAAGGAAATGCGAGCCGATGTCCGACGAACCGGTCAAGGTCTGGTTGGCGATGGATCCCGAGCAGGGTCAGCTTCGCCTTTTGCTGAACCGGGTGCCCGTCGGGACCCTCACCGCCGCCGCGGGCCAGGTCACCCTCAGCCTGGACCCGGAGTACGCCCAACTGCACAACGACCTCACCGGCTACTGCGCGGCTCTGTTCGCCAACATGCCCGACACCCTGCGCGCCGCGCTCTACGAGGCGCCGGGCTTCGTGATCAACTCCGCCGGCCGCGACGCCGCGGCCGCGATGGCGCCGGACCTCAAGCGGCGGGTTCATCTGGGTTGCGGTCCGGACATCCGCCCCGGCTGGCTCAACATCGATTTTCAACCCGGAGCGGCCCCCGGCTACAACGCGGGCAGAAGCTTTCTGAACTACGACCTGCGCCAGGGCTTGCCCGAGCTGGAAGACCGCTCGGTCGACATGTTTTTCTCGAGCCATTTCTTCGAGCACCTGCGCCACGAAGAGGGCATGAACCTCATGCGCCAGTGCCGGGCCGCCCTGCGCGACGACGGCGTGGCCCGGTTCCAGATGCCGGACTTCAAGGGCACGTTCCGCGCCTATGTCGATGACGACCAGCCGTTCTTGGAAACCGCCGTCTCGACCCACAAGATCCTCGATCACATGCCGGACTACGCCCGGAACTACGCCGACCTGGTGAGCCGCTCGGTCTACGAGTTCTACACTCACAAATATGTCTGGGATCCGGAGAACCTGTCCAAGGCGCTCCTGGCGGCGGGTTTCAGCGACGTGCAGGAAGCCCCCTACGACACCGAGCTTGACCACCCTTCGGCGCTCCGTCGGGACTACTCCTACTACCTCGTCGCCCGCCCTTAGACCTGGTCCGTCCCGGCGGACGTCACTCAAGCCAGCCGCGACAGAGTCCGGCGCGTCAGGCGGGATCGAGGCGGCGCAGGCCGTGGAGGCGGAGCGCGCCCACGAGGCCCACAGCGCACATGGCCGCCATCAAGAGGTAGCCCCTGGCGCCGAACCGGTCGAACAGCGGCCCGGACGCCATGGTCGCCAGGCCCGACAGCACCCCGCCGGAGAGCGCCGAGTTCAGCGCCTGGGCGGCCGAGGCGTTGCGCGGCGTCGACAGCCTTTCCACCAGGAGCAGCGAGGCGAAGAAGGTCGCTGCGTAGCTCAGCGCGTGCAACGCCTGCAGCGGAAACAGCATCCAGAGCGGCGGCGAGAGCGCCAGCGCGCTCCAGCGCACGATCGCCGCGGCCGCGCCCAGGGTCAGCAGGTGGCGCGGCCCCATCCGCCGCCGCCAGGGCTCCAGGAACCACATGAAGACAATCTCGGCCGAGACGCCGACCGCCCACAGCACGCCGGTCAGGTTCTCGGGAATCCCCTGCCGTTTCCAGGCCAGGGTCGAGAAGGCGTAGTAGAAGGCGTGGGCCGACTGGATCAGGCCGGCCGACACCACCGCGGTCATGAACACCGGGTCGCGCAGCAGGCCGGAGAGGCCCGCCAGGCGGTCGGACAGGTCGCCGGCGTGGCCCTCCTCGCGCACAGGATCGGGCGGCAGCAGGAAGCGGGCCGCCAAGGCGCTGAGCCCCGCCGCGGCGACCATCCAGACCAGCACCAGCTCCGGCGAGCCCCGGGTCAGGATCGCGCCCATGCCGACATTGCCGACGATGAAGGCCGCCGAGCCGATGCCGCGCGGCCAGCCGAAGTTGAAGCCGTCGACCCGCGCGCGCCGCAGCACGATCACGTCGGCCAGCGGCGAGAGCGTCGTGAACATCGATGACGCGGCGAACCAGACCACCGCCCAGCCGGCGAACCCCAGCGGCAGGACCATCGCCGCATAGGCGGCCGTCACGCCCGCCGACAGCAGCACCAGCGCCGTGCGCCGCAGCCGGAAGCTGTCCGCCCAGACCGCCAGCAGCGGGGCGGTGAAGGCCCGCGCCAGCATCGGCAGCGACAGGATCAGCCCGATCCGCCCGCCGTTCAGGCCGTGGTGGGCGAACCAGACCGGCAGGTAGGGCGAACTCACCCCGGTGCCGATGAAGATCGCCCCGTAGACGAGGCCAAGGCGCACGGTGAGCGGCATGGTCACCCGCCCTTACACGGAGTCGGCCATCCGGGATCGCTTCCGCTCCTGGTCTAGGTGGACGCCGCCGCGCCGGCGCGTAATGTCTGATCGTCGATCAGGGAGACGCCCATGCCCCTCAGCAACAGCCGCGACCGGGAGCTGCGAGACCGAGCCGAGGCCGTAATCCCCGGCGGCATGTACGGCCACCAGTCCACGGCGCTCCTGCCCGACGACTATCCGCAGTTCTTCGAGCGCGGCGAAGGCGCCCACATCTGGGACGTCGACGGCCGCCGCTACCTGGACCTGATGTGCGCCTACGGCCCGAACCTCTTCGGTTATGCGAACCCGCAGATCGACGCGGCCTTCGTGCGCCAGCTTGGCCTGGGCGATACGCTGACGGGGCCCACCGCCCTGATGGTCGAACTGGCCGAGGCCATGGTGGCCATGGTCAGCCACGCCGACTGGGCGATGTTCTGCAAGAACGGCACGGACGCCACCACCATGGCGCTCACCGCCGCCCGCGCCCACACCCGGCGCAAAACCGTGGTGCGCGCCAAGGGCGCCTATCACGGCGCGGCCCCCTGGTGCGTGCCGCGCCCGACCGGCACGCTGGACACCGACCGCGCCTACCAGATCCTCTGCGACTACAACGACGTGGCCAGCCTGGAGGCGGCCGTGGCCCAGGCCGGCGACGACCTCGCCTGCATCTTCGCCGCACCGTTCAAGCACGACGCCTTCATCGACCAGGCCGAGCCGGACCCGGCCTATGCGCGCCGCGCCCGCGAGCTCTGCGACCGGACCGGCGCGCTGCTGATCGTCGACGACGTGCGCGCGGGCCTGCGCCTGGCGCGCGACTGCTCCTGGTCGAAGATCGGGGTGCAGCCGGACCTTTCCACCTGGGGCAAGTGCATCGCCAACGGCCACGGGCTGTCGGCCCTGTTGGGCGCCGACAAGGCCCGCAAGGCCGCCGCCTCGATCTTCGTCACCGGCTCCTTCTGGTTCCAGGCCGCGCCCATGGCCGCGGCGCTGGAGACCCTGGGCCTGGTCAGGGAGACCGACTACCTCGAGCGCATCACCGCGCTTGGCGAGCGCCTGCGCAGCGGCTTGGCCGAGCGCGCCTCGGCGGCGGGGTTCTCGTTCCGCCAGACGGGGCCGGCCACCATGCCGCTGTTCCTGTTCGACGACGATCCGGACCTGCGCAAGGGCTTCTGCTTCTCCAGCGCCATGCTGGAGCGCGGGGTCTATGCGCACCCCTGGCACAACATGTTCCTCTGCGCGGCCATGACCGAGGCCGACATCGAGGCCGCGCTCGACGCCGCCGAGGGCGCCTTCGGCGAGTTGAAGCGCCAGTCGCCCACCCTGCAGCCGGTCCCCAAGCTGGCCTTCCTGACCGCCGGCGGCGCGAGGTAGGCGCATGGAGATGCCCGACTATTCGGACTATGACGGCCTGGGCCTGGCGGAGCTGGTCGCCAAGCGGGCCGTGACGCCGCTGGAGTTGGTGGAAGCCGCCATCGAGCGGATCGAGCGGCACAATCCGGTGCTGAACGCGGTGGTCTACAAGGGCTATGACGACGCCCGCGCCTGGGCCAGGGGAGACCTGCCGGACGGGCCGTTCAAGGGCGTGCCGTTCCTGATCAAGGACCTGCCCCTGCCGGTCGCCGGCTGGCCTCGCAGCTTCGGCAGCAGGTTCGCCAAAGGCCTGATCGACGACGAGGACTGCGGCCTGACGCGGCGCTATCGCGCCTCGGGCGTCGTCCTGGTCGGCAAGACCAACACGCCGGAGTACGGCATTACCGGGACCACCGAGAGCGCTGCGCTGGGCCCGTGCCGCAACCCCTTCAATCCCAACCACATCGCCGGCGGCTCGTCCGGCGGCGCGGCCTCCGCCGTGGCGGCGGGCATCGTGCCCCTGGCGCACGCCTCCGACGGCCTGGGCTCGATCCGCATCCCCGCCGCCTGCTGCGGCCTGGTGGGGCTTAAGGTCACCCGCGACCGGGTGCCGAACCTCCCGGACGGCTACGACTACGCCCTGGGCAACGTGGTCGACCACGTGGTCAGCCGCACGGTCCGCGACAGCGCCGCCATGCTGGACGCGACCGACCATCCGGAGCCCGGCTCGCCCTACCCGTCCCCGCCCAAGGCCCGCCCCTATCTGGAGGAGGTGGAGGCGAGCCCCGGCAGGCTGCGCATCGCCTGGTCCTCGGAGACTCCGTCCGGGCGGCCGATCGATCCGGAGATCCAGGCCGCGCTGGAGCGCACCGCCGCCCTGCTGAAAGGCCTCGGCCACGAGGTGATCGAGAGGGGGCTGGGCATCGACTACCGCGCCCTCTACGCCTCGCGCGGGCCGGCCGCCGCGGCCAACTTCGCCGCCGGAATGGCCCGGCTGATCGAGCGGGTGGGGCGCGAGCCGGAGGCCGACGAACTGGAGCCGCTGACCTGGGCCTCGCTGAAGGCCGGCCGGCGGCAGACCGGCGCCGACGTCATGCGCTCGCTGCAGGAAACCCGGATGCTGAACCGGGCGACCCTGGCCTTCTTCGAGGACGTCGATATCTACCTCTGCCCCGTGCTCGGCACGCCCGTGCCGGAGATCGGCTTCATCGATCCGGTGAACCTGGAGCCGCGGGAGGTCAGCCGCCGCCAGGGCCGCGCCTTCCCGTTCACGCCGCCGTTCAACTACTCCGGGCAGCCGTCGCTTTCCCTGCCGCTGGAGACGGACGCCAACGGCCTGCCGATCGGCATGATGTTCACCGCTAAATACGCCGACGAGGCGACCCTCTTCCGCCTGGCGGCGCAGCTTGAGAAGGAAGCGCCTTGGAAGGCCCGTCGACCGCAGGTCTGGGGTTGATGGGCCTCTGGAGTCGCCGGAACTGGATGACCCTGGCGGCGGCGGGCGGCTTTGTCGCCGTGGCGGTCGGGGCCTTCGCCGCCCACGGCATGGAAGGCGATCCCCGGGCGCAGGAGCTGCTCAGGACCGGGGCCATGTACGGCTTCATGCACACCATGGCCACCTTCGCCTGCGCGACTTTCATGCAGGTGGGCGCGCGGCGGGCGCGGTTCGCCCCGGCCTTCTTCCTGAGCGGCGTGGTGCTGTTCTCCGGCTCGCTCTACGCCCTGGCCTTCGGCGCGCCCCGCTGGGTGGGCGCGGTGACGCCGATCGGCGGCCTATCGTTCCTGGCCGGCTGGGCGGTCCTGGCCTGGGCCGCGCGCGGGGTGGATCCCATCTAGGCCGGGAGCTTGGCCGCCTTCTTCGGCAGCGCCAGCAGGCGCAGGCAGAGCACGGAGCCCACCAGCGCCGCCAGCATCACCACCGCCATGGGCCGCGGCGTGCCGTCGTGCAGCACGCCGGCGGCCGCCGAGGCCACCGCGCCGGCGCCGAACGAGACCGCCCCCATCATCGCCGAGATGGCGCCGGCCCTGCGCGGGTCGACGTTGAGGGCGCCGGCCATGGTGTTGCCCTGCATGAATCCGTAGCTGGAGAGCAGCAGGAAGAGCAGCGGAAGCACGCTCCACCGCTCGCCGATCCCGGTGACCGCGGCGATCATCAGCAGCACCGAGAAGCCCACCGCCACCAGGCTCGCCTTGGCCAGCACCTGGTCGGGGGTGCGCCGCCGCAGCAGGAAGCGGTTCACCTGGTTCGAGCCGATGATCCCCACGGCGTTGAGGCCGAACACCCAGCCGAAGGCCGAGGCGGGAATGCCGTAGGTCTTGATCAGCAGGTCCGGAGAGGCGGCGATATAGGTGAAGAGCGTCGCCCCGTTCAGGGATCCGGCGAGCGCGTAGCCCACAAGCCTGGGCTCGCGCATCAGGGCCAGATAGGCCTGCACGGGCGTCTCGGTGGCGGCGTGGGCGGTCGTCTCCTCCGAGCGGCTTTCCTTCAGGCGGAAGAACCCGGCCAGGCCCACGGCGACCCCGAAGCTCGCCATGAACCAGAAGTTGAGCCGCCAGCCGCCCAGGCCCAGCAAGGCGCCGCCCAGCAGCGGGGCCAGGATCGGGGCCAGGCCCATGATCAGCATCATCAGGCTCAGCATCCGCGCGGTCTCGGTGTGGGTGAACCGGTCGCGGACCACCGCGCGCGCCACCACCGCGCCGGCGCAGGCGCCCAGCGCCTGCACGAACCGCGCCCCGATCAGCATGGCGGGCGAGACGGCGAACCCACAGGCGACCGAAGCGGCGATATAGACCGCGGCCCCGAACAGCACCGGCGGGCGGCGGCCCAGGCGGTCCGAGGCCGGCCCATAGAAGAGCTGGCCGATCGCCATGCCCGCCAGGAAGGCGGACACCGTCGCCTGGGTCTCGCCGGGCGAGGCGCGCAGCCCTACCCCGATCGAGGGCAGGCTCGGCAGGTACATGTCGATGGCCAGCGGGCCCATGGCGGTCAGCGCCCCCAGCAGGACCACCAGGCCCCAGGGGGTGCGCTCGGGAGGAAGCGTCGCCGTCATGGGGCCTTCTTAGCGTCTTTGGCTCCCAAGTCTTCCCCCGTTCCGGCCCAGGCCGATCTGCCGCAAAGGTGGGCGGCAAAGGCCGCACGCGGCGAACGTCTCATCCTTCACTGGCTGGAACCGCGCTTCCCGAAGTAGATTGCCGGATATGGAACGCAGCACCCCGCCGCCCGCCGTCTCGGCCGCCTCGAACCGGCGGGGTCTGTTCGTCGACAACGAGCCCTTCGCCACCGGCTGGCTGCCCACCGACGGGGTCCACGAGATCTACTACGAGGAATGCGGCGCCCCGAACGGCAAGCCCTGCGTGATCCTGCACGGCGGCCCGGGCGGCGCGATCAATCCGACCATGCGCCGGTTCTTCGATCCGGCGAAATGGCGCATGGCGCTGTTCGACCAGCGCGGCTGCGGCAAGAGCCGGCCCAACGCCAGCCTCGAGGACAACACCACCTGGAGCCTGATCGCCGACATCGAGCGGCTGCGGGAACACCTGGGCGTCGAGAAGTGGTGCGTGTTCGGCGGCTCCTGGGGCTCGACCCTGGCGCTGGCCTACGCCATCCGGCACCCCGAGCGGGTGGAGAGCCTGGTGCTGCGCGGGGTCTTCCTGCTCACCGACCGCGAGCTCGCCTGGTTCTACCAGGACGGGGCCTGCATGCTGTTCCCGGACGCCTGGGCGCGGTTCTGCGCCCCGATCCCGGCAGCCGAGCGCGGCGACATGATCGGCGCCTACCACAAGCGCCTCACCCACCCCGACCGGCGCGTGCAGGCCGAGGCCGCGGCCGCCTGGAGCCAGTGGGAGGGCGACACCATCTCGATCCGCGGGCCGGAGGCGCGCCCCTCGAAGTTCAACGAGATCGACTTCGCCATCGCCTTCGCGCGCATCGAGTGCCACTTCTTCGCCAATCACGGCTTCTTCCCGGAAGAAGACTGGATCCTGAACAACGCGGCCAAGCTGAAGGACATTCCCGGCTGGATCGTGCAGGGCCGCTTCGACGTGGTGACCCCGATGGAAGCCGCCTGGAAACTGAAGGGCGCCTGGCCGCAGGCGCGCTTCGAGGTGGTCTGGGACGCCGGCCACGCCTCCACCGAACCGGGCATCGTCGACGCCCTGGTCCGGGCCACCGACCAGGCGCTTTCCCTCTAGGCCGATGGGCGTCGAAGTCCGGTTGCGCCCAGCCTCGAGCGCGCGCAACCTGCCGCCCGGTCCGGGACCAGCCCGGAGACGGAGGAGAAACATCCGATGCGTCATACGTTGTTCGCCGCGGTCGCGGCCATGAGCCTGATGGTCGCCAGCGCGGCTTCGGCCCAGATGGCCCACTATACCGCCAAGCTGGCCGGGCCCGCCGGCGTCAAGGGCAGCGGCGACGTCGTCGCCATGCTCGACGGCAAGACCCTGACCTATACCGTCAACTACAAGGACCTGACCGGCCCGGCCATGGCGGCCCACTTCCATGACGCCGCAGCCCCGGGCGGCGACGGCCCGCCGATCGTCCCCGCCACTGTGTCGCCCAGCCCGATCAAGGGCGTCGCCACCCTGACGGACGCCCAGATCGCCGACCTCAACGCCGGCAAGGTGTACTTCAACGTCCACACGGCGGCGAACAAGGCCGGCGAGATCCGCGGGACGCTCGCCAAGCAGTAGGAAGATCCCGGACGGCGAGGACTCGCTAGAGGAGCGAGCCCTTGCCGCTGGTGACTTCGGAATAGCGGTGGACGCGCACGGCCATCACCAGGCCGAAGCCCACCATGACGGTCAGCATGACGGTGCCGCCGTAGGAGAGCAGCGGCATGGGCACGCCCACCACCGGCGCCAGGCCCATGACCATCGAGCCGTTGATCAGCACATAGAGGGCGAAAGTCGCTGTCACCCCGGCCGCCGCCAGCCGGCCGAAGTGGCTGTGGCTCAGGTAGGCGGTCCTCAGGGCCATGAAGATCACGGCGGCATACAGCACCAGGATCGAGGCGCAGCCCACGAAGCCGAACTCCTCGGCCAGGGTGGCGAAGATGAAGTCCGTCTGCTTCTCCGGCAGGAAGTTGAGCTGGCTCTGCGACCCCAGGCCATAGCCCTTGCCGAGCAGGCCGCCGGAGCCGATGGCGATGGCGGATTGCAGGTTGTGGTAGCCGGCGCCCGACGGGTCGGCCTGCGGATCGAGGAAGGTGGTCAGGCGCTGCTTCTGGTAGCCGTGCAGGCCGAACATGATCACCGGCGGGGCCAGCGCGGCCACGCCGAGCAGGCCCACGGCGATCAGCCGCCAGGAGAGCCCCGCCAGGATCACCACGATGGCCCCGGTGAGCAGCATCAGGATCGCCGTGCCGAGATCCGGCTGCTTGGCCACCAGGGCCACGGGCGCGACGATCAGCAGCGCCGGGACCAGCAGCCACCAGGAGAGCTGGGCGCTCTTGCCCGACAGGCCGTGGTAGAAGCGCGCCAGGGCCAGCACCAGGCCGATCTTCATGATCTCGGACGGCTGGATGGTGATCGGCCCGGCCTGCAGCCACCGCTGGGCGCCGAGCGCATGGTGGCCCACGACCATCACGGCGATCAGCAGCATGAAGCCCACGCCGTAGATCGGATAGGCCAGCGCGAACCACACCCGCAGGTCGATCAGGCTCAGGACGATCATGATCGCGAAGAACAGGGCGTAGCGCGCCAGGTGGGCGGCCGCCCAGGGCTTCCACGAGGAGCCCGCGATGGAGAACAGCATGACTGCGCCTGCGCAGGCGATCAGGGTGATGGTCAGGCAGAAGATCCAGTCGATCTCGCCGAACTTGTTGACCAGCCGGTCGCGCTCGCCGGGGCGTGTAAGGGCCGAGACGGTCATGTGGGCTGCTGCTGCGCGGCCTGGACGGCGGCGGCGGCCGGGGTCGGGGGATCGACGACGTCGGGGTCGGTCGCGGGGGCCTGAACTTCTGGTATCGGCAGCGGTTTCTCGACCCGCGCTCGGATCTCAGGATCCTTGAGCAAGGCGACCCGGAGCAGTTCTCGGGCCAGCGGCCCGCTGGTGCTGGCGCCGAATCCGCCGTGCTCGACGAGCACGCTCATCGCATACCGCGGCTCGTCCACCGGCGCGTAGGCGATGAACCAGGCGTGGTCGCGATTCTTCCACTCACCGGTTGCGCCCTTCTGTCCGCCGTGGCCGGCGGTGTAGTTGAACGCCTGGGCCGTACCCGACTTGCCGGCCATCTTGATGTCGCCCAGGCCCATGTCGCTCAGACCGGCTCCCGTGCCCGAGATGGTGACCGCCGCCATCGCGCCGCGCACGAAGTCGATATGGGCGGCGTCGAACGGCAGGTCGCCGAAGGCCGCGCCGGAGGGCTGCTCCACGCCGCCGATGGACTTCACCAGCCGTGGATGCAGCGCCTTGCGCCCATTGGCCAGGCGCGACGCCTGCACGCAGAGCTGCAGCGGATTGAGGTGGGTGTAGCCCTGGCCGATCCCCATGCTGGGCGTCTCGCCGGGGTGCCAGACCGGGTCCTTCTTGAACGTCCGGCGCTTGTAGGCGGTGTCGGGGACAAGACCCGGCTTCTGCCCCGGAATGCCGATGTCGAAGATCTCGCCCAGGCCGAACTTGCGCGCCACCGCCGCGATCTTGTCCGGCCCGACCGTCAGCGCCGCTTGGTAGAAATAGATGTCGCAGGACTGGGCGATGCCGCCTTTCAGGTCCAGGGAGCCGTGCGCCTTGTCGCAATGCCAGACCCGGCCGCCCCAGGCCCAGGCCTTGTTGCAGACGTGCACGGTGGCCGGATCGTAGCCGTTCTCCAGGCAGGCCAGGGCGACCATCGTCTTGAAGGTCGAGCCCGGCGGGTAGGTGGCGGTCAAGGCCTTGTTGAACAGCGGTTTGTGATCGTACTGGGCCAGCTCCTTGTACTCGATCCCGGTCAGGCCACGGACGAACTTGTTCGCATCGAAAGTGGGCCCGGAATACATGCACAGGATGTCGCCCGTGCGGCAGTCCATCATCACCGCCGCGCCGGACTGCTCGCCGAACACCTCCATCGCCCGGTTCTGGATGTCCGCGTCCAGGGTCAGCACGATCTCCTTGCCAGGGATCGCCTTGATGTCGCCGGCGGGGTCGGTGGCCACTTCGTGGCCGTTGGCGTCGACCTCGACCTTCTGGGCGCCGGGCTTGCCGCGCAGGGCCAGGTCGAAGGCCTGCTCCACCCCCTGGCGGCCGATGCGGAAGCCGGGGTTCAAAAGGATCGGGTCGGCGTTGGGCCCGGTGTCGCTGAGGTCGGACTTGTTGACCTTGGCCACGTAGCCGATCACGTGGGCGAAGGCCCCGCCGTAGGGATAGACCCGCACCTCGCCCATGTCGGCGGTGACCCCGGGCAGCTCGGGCGCGCGGATGTTGATCGCGCTGAACTGCTCCCAGCTCATGTCCTCCATGATCTGCACCGGCGACTTGCGCGGCGCATTGGAGATCTCGCGCAGCAGCCTTGCCTGGCGCCCGTCGTCCATCGGCACGAACTCGGCCAGCGTTTTCAGGGTCTGCGCGGGGTCGATGCCCTTGTCCTTGGCCACCATCAGCCGGAAGTTCGGGCGGTTGGAGGCCAGCACCACGCCATTGCGGTCGACGATCAGGCCGCGCGGCGGCGGCGTCAGGCGGAAGTTGAACTGGTTGCTGGCCGACAGCTTGGTGTAGCGCTCGGTCTCGATCAGTTGCAGGTGGGCGAGCCGCGCACCCAGAGCGACGAGGCCCAGACCCGCGATGCCGCCCAGCAGAAAGGCTCGGCGGTGGAAGACCCCCTGCCGTTCGTTGACCTCGGCGAAGAAAATAGATGGCTCGGACATCGCCGGCGCCCCTACCGGAATCTCACGTCGGCGTCCTCGAAGAGGTCGATGAGCCGCTGCGCAAAGGGATAGAGCACGATTGTGGCGACGAATTGCCAGAGCATTGGGACGATGCCGGGCGAAGATCGCGAATCCAGCATGACGAAGAGGTAGCCCGCCACCATGGCCGTCGCTGTGGTCAGGCCGTACCAGGCCCAGAGGATCGCCTGGCTCTGCCCCGCCATCATGCTGCGTCCCGAAAGCGCGACGCCGTAGGCGATCAACAGGCACAGCGCCCACAGGCCCAGCGGTCCACCCCAGTAGACATCTAGCAGCAGGCCGAGGATCAGGATCGCGAAGGGCGCCAGGATCGAAGGCCGGATCACCGCCCACGCGAAGGCCAGGGCCATGGGAAAGATCGGCTGCGGCAATTGCCAGCCGAAGGCGCGCAGCGGGATGCCGAACAGGATGGTCGCGACGACCGCCTGCAGCATGGGCACGCCCAGCCAGCGCCACGGCTGCAACCCCCGGGCGGCGCTCATCCGTCGCCTCCGGCGGCAGGCGGGGTTTTCGGCTTCGGCCTGGCGGGCGGCTTCGCCGCGCCGTCGGCCTTGGTCGCCGGGGTCTTGGCGCCGGACTTGACCGCCGGCGGCGTGGCGTCGGGCTTCGCGCTCGCCGCTTTCGGCGCTCCGGCCTTGGGCCCATCGGGTGGTTTCTTGTCGGCCGAGGGTTTCGACTGCGGCGCGGCCGACTTGGCGACGACCGGGGCGGCGGCGCCCGCCGGCGGCTTGACCGGCGCGCCGGCCGGCGATGGCGCGGATGCGGCGTCGGCAGGCTCCGTCCCGGGCAGCTTGGGCATGCCGGGACCGGGCGTGGGCGGCGGGGTCGGCGCCTGGCTGAGCTGCTTCAGGTTCACCACCTGGGTGAAGTCCTCGAAGAGCAGGATGCGGACGAAGTCGATAGGCGCGCGGTCGGAGGCCAGCACGACGCGCCAGCGGCCGTCCAGCCCGCGCACCGCCGTGCCCACCGGCAGGCCGCGCGGCACCACGCCGCCGTCGCCGGAGGTCAGCAGCCGGTCGCCCTCGCGGATCGGGTCGCGGCCACGCAGGTAGTCGAGCCGCGGATTGGGGCCGCCGTCTCCGGTCAGGATGGCCCGCGCATTGGTGCGGTCGATCATCACCGGCGTGCGCGAGGCGATGTCGGTGAGCAGCAGGACCCGGCTGGCCCCGTCCGTCACCCCGATCACCCGGCCGACCAGGCCGTTCTCGCTCATCACCGGATTGCCCACCTTCACCCCGCGTTCGCGCCCGGCGTTGGCCAGGCGGGTGTCGGCGAAAGGCCCGTGGCTATCGGTGACCACGCGGGCGGCGACCATGGGGATCGGCGGGTCGGTCTTCAGGCCCAGCAGGGTCCGGTAGCGGGCGTTCTCGTCGCGCAGCGCGATAGCGACGTCGCGCCACTGGCGCATTTCCTTGAGCTCGGTCTTCAGGTCGGCGTTTTCCGAGGCGGCGCCGAAGTAGTCGCGCACCGTGTCGAAGCCTCCGCCGATCCAGCGGCCCGGCGTCGCCAGGAAGTCCCCCACCGGCGCCAGCACCGTGTCGCTGGCCTTGCGCGAGACGCCGTAGGCCTCGGCCTTGAAGGTCTCGCGGCGGTCGGACAGCAGGATGGCGGTCGCCGCCACGACGGCCACGATGAGGGCTATGGCCGCCGCCCAGGTCAGCGGGACCTTCAGTTCACCGAGCGGATTGTCCCTTAAGGACACTCAAGGCCTCGTTCCAGCGGCGCCCCCGCGCCCGCACCAGCGCAGCGACTCAAGCCGCGTTTAGGCTAGCGTGGATTCGAGGACGCCCTTCATCCATTTCGGATGTTCGAGCACCTTGCCGCACCCCAGGGCGACGCAGGAGAGCGGGTCATCGGCCACCGTCACCGGCAGGCCGGTGTGGTCGCGGATCTCGGCGTCCAGGCCGCGCAGCAAGGCGCCGCCGCCCGTCAGCATGATGCCCTTGTCGGCGATGTCGGAGGCGAGTTCCGGCGGCGTGGCTTCCAGCGCCATCTTCACCGCGTCGACGATCTGGCCGACGGGCTCGGACAGGGCGTCGGACGCCTGCTTTTCGCTGATGCGGACCTCGCGCGGCACGCCCTGCATCAGGTCGCGGCCCTTGACCTCGATGGACAGGCCCTCGCCGTCGGCCGGCGCGCGGGCGGTGCCGATCTCCTTCTTGATCCGCTCGGCCGTGGTCTCGCCGATCAGGAGGTTATGGTTGCGCCGCATGTAGGAGATGATCGCCTCGTCCATCTTGTCGCCGCCGACGCGGACCGAGCGCGAATAGACGATGCCGGAGAGCGAAAGCACGGCCACCTCGGTGGTGCCGCCGCCGATGTCGACCACCATCGAGCCGGTGGGCTCGTGGATCGGCAGGCCGGCGCCAATCGCCGCGGCCATCGGCTCGTCGATGAGGCCCACGCGTCGGCCGCCGGCGTTGAGGCAGGAGTCGTTGATCGCGCGGCGTTCCACCGCGGTCGCGCCCGACGGCACGCAGACGATCACCTTGGGGTTCACGAAGCCCTTGCGGTTGTGAACCTTGCGGATGAAGTACTTGATCATCTCCTCGGCGACTTCGAAGTCGGCGATGACCCCGTCGCGCATGGGACGGATGGCTTCCATGTGGCCCGGCGTGCGGCCCAGCATCTGCTTGGCCTCGATGCCGACGGCGTGGACGACCTTGCGGCCGCCGACGTTGCGAAGCGCGACCACCGAGGGTTCGTTCAGCACGATGCCCTTGCCCTTCATGTAGATCAGGGTGTTGGCGGTGCCGAGATCGATGGCGATGTCGTTGGAAATGGCGCCGAAGAGCGAAGAGATCATGGAGGGCCCTGGAGACTGGGGGCTGAGAAGGGATGGCGTTGCCGACGGTCCGAAACGACACCGCGTACGCTCAATCTAGCGTCGAGTCGTTACGAATTACCGGATGACTTGGCGTTCCCTGCCCTGCCCTCTGGTCGAATTCAAGGCATAAAGAGCAGCGTGCGCCCTAGCGCCGCGCGCCGAGGCTCGCCGGTTACGGCTTGGCCTTGGCCTTTGTCAGGGTCGAGAGGTTCAGGACCTCGATCCTCTCCAACTGGCGCGCGGAGCGGGCGGGCCGCAGATCGTCCTCGACGACCAGGCGGAACGGACCCTCCTCGGGCTTCAGCGGCGCGCCGGCCTCGCGGTCGGCGACGATCATCTTCGCCGCACGGGTGACCGCGTCGGTCTCCGCGAGGCTGACGACGACCTGATAGCCGTCCTTGGCGCTGAGGCGCACCACGGTGGCGAGTTCGCGGCCCTTGATGCCCTCGCCGTGCGGCGCGCCCACCTTGGCCAGGAGGTCGCTCAGCAGCACGCCGTCGTAAGCGTGGGGCTGGCCGTGCTGCATGACCTGGACGTGGATATGCGGCAGGGCGGCCAGTTGGGCGGCCGTCACCGTCGCGGTCTGCCCGGTCTCGCCGGCAAGGCTCAGGGTCTGGGCCGCGGCGGGACCGGCCGCCAGGGCCGCGGCGAGGGCGATGAGAACCGCGCGTTTCATGCGTCTACTCCACGGCCAGGATCACATGCGGCGCCTTGACCAGCGCCGTGACCGCCTCGCCCTCCGCCAGGCCCATGGCCTCGGCGCTTTCGCGGGTGATGCTGGCAGTGAGCGTCTTGCCGTCGGCGATGGTCAGGGTGATCTCGCTGGAGACCGCCCCGTCGGTGCGCGAGGCGACCACGCCCTTGATCTGGTTGCGGGCCGAGGTCACCAGGCCCTCGCCCTTGGCCAGGACCACGAAGCTCGACTTGATGAGGGCGATGACCGGCTTGCCGACCGCCAGGCGCAGGGCCGCGACGCTGTCGCGGGTGACGACGGCGACGATCTCCACCTCGCCGGCCACCTGCAGGGTGACCTCGGCGTTGACCGCCCCATCGGCGATGGCGGTGACGATCCCCCGAAGGGCGTTGCGGGCGCTGGTCTGCATGCCAAGACTCCAGAAAAGGCGGCCGAGATCCTCGGCGCCGGCAAGGCCCCGGTCGAGCCGGGCCGTGACCTGCGCCAGTTCCGCCTCGACCCGATGGAAGGCGCCGATCAGGGCGCGGCCGGCGGCCGTCAGCTCGGCCGTCCCGCCTTGCCGGCCGCCCGCCTGGGTGGCGACCAGCGGCGCCTCGAAGAGGTTGTTCAGCGCCTGCACCGCGTCCCAGGCGCCGCGGTAGCTGAGGCCGACGCGCTCGGCGGCCGCGCGGATCGAGCCGAGTTCGCCCAGGGCTTCGAGCAGGGCGATGCGGTCCGGCCCGACGCGGGAGCCTTCGCCCCGGCGCAGGGACAGCGCCGCGTTGAGCAGGGGTTGGGATGTCACGTCGCCTCGTTATGCGATCGAACTGCCGAACGAGCCTAGCATCGAATGGCGGCCTGTCACGCGCGCCTTAGCCGAGCGCGGTCGCCACGACCCCCATCGCGGCCAGCGCCCCGCCGGCCAACTGGCGCGGGGAAAGCCGCTCCTTGAAGAGCGGGCGGCCGGCGGCGGCGGCGATCGGGCCTTCGATGACGCCCACCGCGCGCACCTGGCCCGCCGGCGCCAGCGCCAGGGCGGAGAACCAGAAGGCCGAGGCCGCCGTGCCGAAGAACCCGGCGCCCAGCGAGACCCGCCAGGAGGCGCCGACCGCGCGCAAGGCGCCGGGCCGGACCGCGGCCAGCAGCACCACCATCACCAGGGACTGAAGCGCCTGCGCCAGGCACAGCGCCGCCGTCGCCGAATAGACCGGATGCGCCGGCTCGAGCGCCAGCCCCGCCTGGCGGTAGCCGTTCAGCGCCACGGCGAAGGCCAGGCCCGAGGCCAGGCCGTAGAGCGATCCCGCCGCCGCGCCGGTCGCCCGCTCCCGGCCGGGCCAGGACAGCGCCAGCAGCGCCGCTGTGGTCGTGGCCAAGCCCGCCCATTGCACGACGCTCAGCCGATCGCCGAACACGAAGTAGCCGATCAGGGCGCCCAGCGGCAGCGACGACTGCTGCATGAAGGTCGCCACCGCGAAGCCGGAGGTCCGCATGGCCATCAGCAGGGCCGCGGTCGCCCCGACCTGGCTGACGGCGCCGACCGCCACAGCGATCAGGAACCGCGGCGTCGGGTCCGGCGCCGCACCCGGCGTCAGGGCGGCCACGACTCCGAACAGCAGGAGCGAGAACGGCAGGCCGAACAGGAACCGCACCAGGGTCGCGCCCCAGGGCCCGGCGTCGCCCACCAGTCCCCGCTGCAGCGCATTGCGCGCCACCTGCAGCGGCGCCGCCGCGGCGGTGAGAAGGATCCAGAGCATTTCAACTCACTTCCCCTCCCCGTTTCGGGGAGGGACAGGCCGCGGAGCGGCCAGGGTGGGGAAGTGCGGGCCGGAATGCGGCGCTCGCGCTTGAACGCGACTTCCCCACCCGTCTCGCTGCGCTCGCCGCCCTCCCCATGAGGGGAGGGAAAGCGCCTCAGAACCCTGACGCGATCGCCCCGGGGTCGGTCTTTTCCTTGCGCGCCGTGAGGTTGTTGAGCGCGTTGACATAGGCCTTGGCCGAGGCCGTGAGCGTGTCCGTGTCCGCCGCCTGGCCGGTGGCGATCCGGCCATCCTCCTCGAGGCGGACGGAGACCTGCGCCTGGGCGTCGGTGCCCTCGGTGACCGCGTGCACCTGGAAGAGGCGCAGGATCGCGTCGTGCGGGGCGACCTTGTGGATGGCGTTGAACACCGCGTCGACCGGGCCGTCGCCGGTGGCGTTGGCGGACTTCTCCTCGCCCTCGATGGTCACCGTCAGGAAGGCCTCCTGCGGGCCCTCGGTGCCGGCGATGACCCGCAGGTTCTTCACCTGGATCCGGTCGGCGCCTGACGCCAGGGCGTCGTCGACCAGGGCCACGATGTCGTCGTCGAAGACGTGCTTCTTCTTGTCGGCCAGATCCTTGAAGCGCTGGAAGGCCTCGTTCAGCGCGTTCTGGCCGAGCTCATAGCCGAGCGTCCGCAGCTTTTCGCGGAAGCCCGCGCGCCCGGCGTGCTTGCCCATCACCAGGTTCGAGGCGCCCTGCCCCACCGTCTCGGGGCTCATGATCTCGTAGGTGCCGCGGTCCTTCAGCATCCCGTCCTGGTGGATGCCGCTCTCGTGGGCGAAGGCGTTCTTGCCGACGATGGCCTTGTTGAACTGCACCGGGAAGCCGGTGATCGCGGAGACATATCGGCTGGCGCGGGTGATGTGCTGGGTCTCGACGCCGGTGAAGAACGGCAACTGGTCGCCGCGCACCTTCAGGGCCATGACGATCTCTTCGAGCGCCGCGTTGCCGGCCCGCTCGCCGATGCCGTTGATCGCCACCTCCACCTGCCGCGCGCCGCCCTGGACGCCGGCCAGCGAGTTGGCGACCGCCAGGCCCAGGTCGTTGTGGCAGTGGGTCGAGAGCACGATCCTGTCGGCGCCGTCGACGTTCTCCAGGATGTCGCGGAACATCTCGGCGTATTCCGTGGGGTAGCTGTAGCCCACGGTGTCGGGCAGGTTGATCGTGCCGGCGCCGGCCTTGATGGCGGCCTCGACGCAGCGGCGCAGGAAGTCCTGTTCGGTGCGGGTGGCGTCCTGGGCCGACCACTCCACGTCGCCGCACAGGTTGCGCGCATGGCTCACCGACTTGGTGATCATCTCCAGGATGTCCTCCTGCGAGGCATGCAGGATGTGGTCGCGGTGGCTGGGGCTGGTGGACAGGAAGGTGTGGATGCGGCCGCGCTTGGCCTTGCGGATCGCCTCGGCGCAGCGGTCGATGTCGGCCATGCCCGCGCGCGCCAGGCCGCAGACGGTGCTTTCGGTCACCAGCTCGGCGATCTGGCGCACGGCCTCGAAGTCGCCGTTGGAGGCGATGGGGAAGCCCGCCTCGATCACGTCGACGCGCATTTCCTCAAGGATCTTGGAAAGCTCGATCTTCTCTTCCAGCGACATGGACGCGCCCGGCGACTGCTCGCCGTCGCGCATGGTGGTGTCGAAGACGACGACCCGGTCGCGCTCTGAGCGCGGGGCGGGAGCGGATTCGGATACGGGGGCGGTCATTTCAAAGGCCTCTTCGCGGGAGTTTGCTGGGGTCGGGCGCGGGAAATCCCCTGAGACGCCCGGCCGCGAAGACGCGCAGCCTAGAGAGGCGCCCAGGGGCGGCTAAGCCCCAGGTCGAGAAGAAGCAGGCTGGCGGAGCGCGTGCGCATGGCCGATGCGTCTACCGAAACGGCCTTCGCGGCGCAAGCATCTTGCGTCGAATGGGGTGCTAGGCCGCTTGCAGGGCAAGAACCTTGCGCACGGCGGGCCGTTCGGCGACGCGGCGGCTGTGGTCGGCGAGGCGCTCGAACTGGGCGGTGTCCACGCCGTCGCCTGGGAGCCAGCCGAACAGGGTGAAGAGATAGGCGTCGCAGATCGAGAAGGCCTCGCCCAGCACCCAGGGGCCCTCGAACATCTCGTCCTCGATCAGGCGGAAGCAGGCGATCTCGTTCTTCGGCACGTCCTTGGTCATCGCCGCCTGGGCCGCCGCGTCGTCCGTCCAGCGGTAGCCGCGATGCTTGTGGGCGTGCGCCACATGCACCGTAGAGCAGAGGTAGCTGTTGAAGGCCTGGGCCTTGGCGAAGGCGAAGGGGTCGTCCAGGGGCGCGAGCTGCGCCGCCGGCCAGGCCTGGGCGATCCAGGCGAGGATCGCCGGCGTCTCGGTCAGCACGCCCCGGTCGGTCGCCAGCGCCGGCACCCGGGCCTTGGGATTGATGGCGAGGTAGTCCGGCTTCCGCTGGTCGCCGGCCTTGGTGTCCATGATGACCAGCTCGTGCGGGGCGCCGGCCTCCTCCAGCGCGATCGCCGAGGCCAGGGAGCAGGAGCCCCAGGCGTGGAACAGCTTCAGCATCAAACGGCCTCCTTCTCTCGCCGGCGCAGCCATGCCCGCGCCGCCAGTCCGATCCCCACCCAGGCCGCGGCTATGACCGCGAGCCAGAGCGCGTCCTTGCCGATCTCGCCGCGCAGCACCCGGAAGATCGAATGGCCGGCGAAGGCGGTGAGCACGATCTTCGGCACGATGCCGATCGCGGTCCCGAGCGTGAAGTCGACCACCCGCATGGGCGTCACGCCCGCCGCCATGTTGACCACGATGAAGGGCGCCGAAGGCACCAGCCGCACGATGAAGCTGGCGAAGACGCCGTTCCGGGCCAGCAGGCCCATGAAGCGCGCCACGCCGGGGCCTGAGAACCGCTCCAGCGCCTTCGCCCCGGCCGCGCGGCCCAGGTAGAAGCCCACCAGCGAAGAGGCCATGGTGCCGATCCAGCTATAGAGGCAGCCCGCCTGCGGGCCGAACGCCACCACTGCCGCGGCGATCAGCATGATCTGCGGCACGCCCACGAAGGCGAGCCCCGCGAAGGCCAGCACCGCCACCGGCAGCGACCAGGGACCGGAGGCGGCCTTCATCCAGGCCTGCACGGTCGCCGCCCCGTTGAACCCCAGGAGCTGGGCGCCGAACACGAACACCAGGCCCACGCCGCCCAGCAGCAGGAACGACACCACCAGCGTCCGCCACGCCTGGGCGTCCATGTTCGACAGGACTTGGAAGAGGCGGCGCATCAGGGCCTTGAGGTCGCCGAGAACCTCGGCAGGGTCAAGCTTGGCCTTGGGGAGGAACGTGCGTCACGTGAGCATGCTTGTTCCGCACCCCTGGAATGTATAGCGGCGCACGGCTAAGCTCGCGCAAGAGTTGCGATGCGTTCCCGCCGGCGAACGCATCGCTTAGCGTCCGGGGGGACCGATGGCGGCCTTTATCTTCGAGAACCTGACGCCGTCGCAGGCCCTCGCGTTTAGCTCCAGCGATACGCTTTCTTTCACCCACGGCACGGCCATTCAAGCCACGGTCACCTACGATGGGAACGGCGACATCACGGTATCGGTCGGAGCCCTGAGCGTCGAGTTTTCGGGCTCGCTGGCGGTGGCTTCCCAGTCGGGCTACTTCAACTTCTCGGACGGCAGCCACCTCTACGTCGGTGACTCCAACGCCAACCTCAGGAACCTTCAACAAGACAGCAATTCCGCGGCGCTGTTCGGCGGCGGCGGCGACGATAGCTTCACGTTGGGCGCGGGTGGCGGCGTCGCGCAGGGAAACCAAGGGAATGACCAGATCACCGCGCTCGGCGGCTCCGCGACCCTCTATGGCGGCCAGGGCGACGACTTCCTCACCGCGAATGGCCACGACGACTTCCTGCAAGGCAACAAGGGCGACGACTTCCTGCAAGGCGGAACGCACGACACGATCCTGGGCGGCCAGGGCAACGATGTCATTCGTGGTGGAAGCGGGATCCTCGACGGCAACCTGGGCAACGACCAGATCACCGGCAGCGGCCAGCTCTTGGGGGAAGACGGCAATGACACGCTCACAGGCACGGGCACGCCGGGCGGCTTCGACACGATTCTCGGCGGCAACGGCGATGATGTGCTGAGCTCCAACGTCATCGGCGCTGCGAGCGGTGCGAGCATGGACGGGGGAGAGGGTAACGACACGATCGAGGGCGGCCAGGCCCAGGACACGCTCACGGGCGGCAATGGCAACGACAGGCTCTCTGACTCGGGCGGTCAAAGCCAGCTGCTGGAGGGGGGCGAGGGCAACAACACCATCACCGCCAGCGGAGGAACGGGCACGATCATCAGCGGCGCGGGCGATGATCTGATCTCCGCGCTGCATTCCAGCCATTACGTCATCAACGCAGGCGCTGGAGACGACACCATCACCGGCTCCGGCGGGCCCGACGTGATCACCGGCGGCGCCGGCTCGGACAAGTTCATCCTGGTCGCAGGCACGACCACGCCAGGCACGGTGCCCCAAATCACCGACTGGTCCAGCACCGACGACAAGCTGAGCTTCCAGGGCTACACCCCCAATCCGTCCGATTTCATCTCGACCACGGCGCCGGACTACGCCACCGCCGTCGCCAGGGCGACGACCCTCACAACCCAGAACCACTTCAGCTTCGTGGGCGTGCAGGTGGGATCCGACGTCATCATCTTCGCCGGCGGCTCCGGAGGGCCCACCAGCGTCATCGACCTGGTCGGCCGCTCGCTCAGTGACTTCGACCCGAGCCACAACCTGATCTGAGGTCGACGGGCGCTTGGCAGGCGTCATCACGCAGGGCTAAGTGCTCGCAACAGTTGCGCGCGTTCCCCGCCGTGGACGCGTCGCGCGGCGCCGGGGGCGAAATGACGGTCTTCACCTTCGAAACCATGACGGCGTTGCAGGCTCTGACCTTCACGCCGAACGACAGGCTTGTCTTCGGGACAGGGACCGCGGTCCAGTCAACCGTCACCTATCTCGGCAACGGTGACATCGAGATCGCGGTGGGGACACACAGTGCGGAATTCAATGTTTCGGTCTCCGCGACGGGCTCGTTCTTCTCGTTCCAATCCGACAATTCGGCGCTGTGGGTTGGCGCGCCCGAGCGCGACGGAGTGCAGTTCGGCGATCAAATTCCACCAAGCGCTGCATTTGGCGGAGGCGGCAACGACGCGATGGCCCTCGGCGCCCACGGAGGGCTTCTTCAGGGAAATCAAGGCGACGACTCGCTGCAGTCCGGCGGTCAGGCCACCATCTACGGCGGCCAGGGCAATGACACGATCATAACGACCTCGGGCGCTCACGACGACTTCCTGCAAGGGAACAGGGGCGACGACTCCTTCCAAAGCGGTGGCTTGCGGGACACCGTGCTTGGCGGGCAGGGCGACGACACGATCGTCGGCGCCAATGCGGGCGCCGGATATCTCGATGGGAACCTTGGCAACGACAGCCTGACTGGCCACGGCCAGCTCTTCGGCGAAGATGGCAATGACTATCTGAAGGGCATTGGCGCTGGAGGAAGCTCGCTGGACGGCGGCGCCGGCAACGACGTGCTGATTGGTCCTAACGCGACCTCTGGCGACACATTTTCCGGAGGCGACGGAAACGACGGGATCGTCATCAGCGACGGCCGCAATTTCGTGGACGGTGGGACCGGCAACGACACGATTTCGAGCGATTCAACACTTGCCGAAACCATCCACGGCGGTAGCGGCGACGACAGCATTTTTGCTGAACTCGGCGGCGGCAAGACGATCTTTGGGGAGGACGGCGACGACGACATTCAGTTGCTCAACGGAAGCGGCTCCTCCGTCGATGGCGGGTCCGGTAACGATACGATCGGCGGCGGTACGGGCGCCAACTCGATCTCCGGCGGCGACGGCGATGACCTTCTGAGCGGAGGCGCTGGCGTCCACCTCGACGGCGGAGCCGGCAACGACACTCTGGAGGGAGGATATAACGGGCAGATGTTCCTGACGGGCGGCAGCGGAGCCGACGTCTTTGTCGTCACCTTCGCGTTCCTCAACTCGGGCGCGCCGTCGGCCCCGGCTGATGGGCAAATCGCGCAAGTGTCGGACTGGTCCCACGAAGACCGGATCAGCGTCACCGGTCTCTTGCCCAGTCAGATCAACTATCAGGAAATTGCGGCTCCGACGTTCGCCGCGGCGCTGAATCTGGTCGGCGCGCCATCGCCCAACCACGTGGTGGCCATCCAGGTGGGGTCGGATGTCGTCATCTTTGGCGATGTGCTCCCGCCCAGGGGCCCCGAACACCTGGGGGCCATCGAGCTCCTCGGCCGGAACCTCACCGACATCGACGCTTCCAACATCGTGGGGTGAGTCGGGTTCACCGGACGGGCGGCTTAGGTTAAAGCGACGGCCGTTCCGTCATCTCGAACCCCCGGGAGCCTTGCCCGCCATGTCGCTTGAATCCACCGCCCTGTCGCGCGTGAAGCCGTCCGCCACCCTGGCGGCCGACCAGAAAGGGCGCGAGCTGAAGGCGGCCGGGCGCGACATCATTTCGCTGGCCGCCGGCGAGCCGGACTTCGACACGCCCGACAACATCAAGGAAGCGGCCATCAAGGCGATCCGCGAGGGCAAGACCAAGTACACCACCGTCGACGGCATCCCGGAGCTGAAGGAAGCCATCTGCGGCAAGTTCGCCCGCGAGAACGGCCTGACCTACAAGCCCTCCCAGGTGAACGTCTCGCCGGGCGGCAAGCCGGTGATCTGGAACGCCATGATCGCCACGCTCAACCCCGGCGACGAGGTGGTGATCCCGACGCCCTATTGGGTCAGCTACTGGGATATCGTGATGCTGGCCGGCGGCCAGCCCAAGGCCGCGCCGACCCGGGCCGAGACCGGCTTCAAGCTCTCGGCCGAGGCGCTGGAGGCGGCGATCACGCCCAAGACGCGCTGGCTGCTGCTGAACTCGCCCTCCAACCCGTCGGGGGCGGCCTACACCCGGGCCGAGCTGAAGGCGCTCGCCGAGGTGCTGCTGCGCCACCCGCACGTCTGGATCCTGACCGACGACATGTACGAGCACCTCGTCTACGGCGGCTTCCAGTTCACCACCATCGCCCAGGTGGAGCCCGCGCTCTACGAGCGCACCCTGACCATGAACGGGGTCTCCAAGGCCTACGCCATGACCGGCTGGCGGATCGGCTATGCGGCCGGTCCCGAGCCGCTGATCAAGCTGATGGCCAAGGTGATGAGCCAGACGACCTCCAACCCCTCGTCGATCTCGCAGTGGGCGGCGGTCGAGGCGCTGAACGGGCCGCAGGACTTCATCCCCGCCAACGCCAAGCTGTTCGAGGAACGCCGCGACCTGGTGGTCTCGATGCTGAACCAGGCGCGCGGCATCCGCTGCCCGACGCCGGAAGGCGCCTTCTACGTCTATCCGTCGGTGGCCGAGCTGATCGGCAAGGCCGCCCCGTCGGGCAAGACGATCGCCAGCGACGAGGACTTCGCCGTCGAACTGCTGGAGACCGAGGGCGTTTCGGTGGTGTTCGGGGCGGCCTTCGGCCTCTCGCCGCACTTCCGGATCAGCTACGCGACCTCCAACGCGGCGCTGGAAGACGCCTGCTCGCGCATCCAGCGGTTCTGCGCAGCGGTGAAGTAGGCCTCAGGGCTTCTGGCCGGGAGTCCAGGCCGGCTGGAAGTCGGAGTCCAGCAGCCAGGCGACGGGCGCGACCAGCGAGCCGATCACCTGGTCCATCAGGTTCAGGTCGACGTGGGCCAGGTCGTCGCTGGCGGCGTGGTAGGTCGGCGGGATCGGCCAGGCGCTGATGGTCTGGGCGACTACGCCGCGCAGGGCGAGCTGGTAGTTGTCCGAGCGGGAGAAGAAGTTCTGCTCCGGATAGGGATCGGGCCCGATGCGCGCGCCGTGCGCCGCCAGCGTCGGCCCCAGGTTCGACCGTTCCCAGCCGGTCAGCATCAGGAAGCCCGGGTGCTTCGGATCGTCGACGCCGATCATCTCGAACTCGAGGTTGGCCGCCAGGTCGCCGATCTCCATGGGCGGATGGGCCAGGAAGGCCTGGGCCGCCAGCCCGCCCTCCTCCTCGCAACCGAACAGCGAGAAATAGACGGTCCGCCGATGCTTGGCGCCGGAGCCCAGGATGCGGGCGAATTCCAGCACCGCCGCCGTGCCCGAAGCGTCGTCGTTGGCGCCGTGGAAGATCACGCCGTCGCGGACGCCCAGGTGGTCGTAGTGCGCGCTCAGCAGCACCGCATGCCGGTCGGCGTCCGGCGCCCAGCCGTGCAGGACGCCGGTCACCGCATAGGTGGTCCGCTCGCGGGGCGGCCCCTGGGGCGCGTCCAGCCGCGCCTGGCCCTCCGGCAGCCCGCGCAGGGCGGCGAGGGCCTCGGGCTTGGCGAAGATGGTGACGCCGGTCCGCCGCGGAGCGCGCCGTTCCACGCCCGCGATCTGGGTGCGTCCCGGCGGCCGGCCCGCGAGCTCCGTCCAGTGGGCCTCGATCACGTCGCTGGCCGGCGTCAGCACCGCCGCGGCCCCGGCCCGCAGAAGGCCCTGGACGCCGGGGGCGTCATAGATCGAGCTGTCGTAGACGACGATCTTGCCCGCCACCGCCTCCGGGGCGACGTGGGCGTCGGTCAGCCGCACGAACGGCGCCTCCAGGGCGGGCGGCGGCTCGAGCGCGACCATGTCGCGGCCCTGGGCCAGGTCGACCTGAGCGGCGCCGGCGCTGAAGCGGAGGGCCGGCGTCGCGGCGGCGGTCGGGGTCGAGAGCTGGACGGCCTGCAGATAGCTGTCGACCCCGGCGCCCGGCGCGACACCATAGCGTTTCAGGGTCTCGGCGACGAAACGGGCGGCGACATGCTCGTCCTCGGTGCCGCAGCCGCGGCCACGGAGCTCGTCGCCGGCCAGGCGCTGCATGTTGGCTTTCACGCACTGGGCGCAGACCACGGGCTTGGCCGCGCGAACCGACAGCGCAGGGACGGCCAGGGCGGCCGCCGCCAACGCGGCCGCGAGCAGGATCGAAGGCTTCACCGCCACTCCGGATCACAGGTCGGGCGACGGCGTCGCCCATGCCGCCGCTAAGGTGGCATGGGCCCGATGGCTTCGGCTAGCGCCGAACCTTCAGTGCTTGGTGCGCCAGGCGGCCTTGGCGGCGTCCTTGGTCATGTTGAGGCGCAGAGTGTCGTCGTCGACCATCTCCACCCAGCTCAAGGGGATCATGTGGTGCTTGAGGCCCGCGGCGATGTCGAGCTTGGTCAGTTCGATCTCGTCGCCCATCACCTTGTCGACCCGACCGACGTGGCCGCCGTCGGAGCCCACCACGTCCATGTGTTCGCGGATCTGGGAAGCTTGAATCATCTTGCGTCTCCTAAGCGGTTGAGGCTTGGGAAACCCGGCAGACCGTGGGAAGTTTCGTGGATGGTCGAGCCGATCAATCTCAACAAGGCGCGCAAGGCGCGCGCCAAGGCGGACGCCAAGGCCAAGGCCGCGCAGAACCGCGGCCTGTTCGGCCTCGCCAAGCCGACGAAGCTGGCCTCGCAGTTGGAAGCCGAGCGCATCCGCCGCGAGCTGGAAGCGAAAAAGCGCGAGGACTAGGACTCCTGATTCCGCTCGCCCCGGCGATGGTCGGAACGTGCGGTGTTGCGGGCTACGCGGCCTTGGGCAGCGATTGATCCCGCGCCTCGACGGGGATCGCGTCGTAGATCGTGGGCGGGGTGATGCCCAGGCGGCGGCGGGCGGCCTCCAGCGGTTCGGCCATCAGCGCCTCGTAGTCCTCGCCCAACAGCCACTTGGCGGCCTTGCCGCGGCGATAGCCCTGCCAGATCGCCTTCACATAGGGGTAGGCCTTGGCCTTGCGGGCGCGCGACGCCGCGCCCAGGCCGATCAGCGCCCAGCCGAGGCCCCTGGTCTGGGCGTAGGAAAAGGCCACCAGGCAGGCCTCGCCCAGGCCGTCGCGGTGATAGCCGGAAAGGATGTGCCAGATGTCGTGCACGTCGCGGGTGCGCCGGCCCATCCAGGCGTAGGGATGCTGTTCGTCCACGTGCGATGCGCCCTGGCGGCTGATCTCGGCCAGGCCGTCGGCGGAAAGCTGTTCGGCGCGGATGAAGCTGCGGTAGGCGGCGCCGACGCTGCCCTGCGGCATCGCGTCGAGCCAGGCGTCATCCATCAGCCGCTCGGCGAACTCCCGCCGCTCATAGGCGATGCGGCCGCCCTCGCGGGTCTCCAGCAGCTTCAGATAGCCCTTGGCCGTCGAGACGCCGTTCAGCGCCCGCATGATCTCGAACACCGCGGTGGTGTCTTCCTTGTCGTTCAGCAGGCGGCGCAGCGAGCGCAGGGCGTGGCCCCACTGCATCTTGGGCGCGGCGGCGCGGAAGACGGGACGCTCGGCGGTGTCGACCATGGCCATGGGCATATCCTCACTCAGGCTGACGACGCAAAGATGACGCCCCCGTCAACTTAATGCAAGCGGAAAGATGACGCCTCCGTCAACTTTCTCGGGGAGATTTGCGCCTGCCCCCGAAGCGGCCGATGTATCCCTGCCATGGCGACCTTAAGAAAGCGCTCCGTCCAGCTCTCCGGCCACGCCACCTCGATCGCGCTGGAGCCGGAGTTCTGGGCGGTGCTGGAGGCCATGGCCCAGGCCGAAGGCGCGAGTCTCGCCGCCCTGGTCGGCCGCATCGACGACGCCCGCGCCGGCCGTTCCCTCGCCTCGGCCTGCCGTCTGGCGGCCCTGGCCTACGCCCAAGGACGCGGCCAGGCGCGCCCGCGCTGAGCGGCGCGGCGCATCAGGCGCAAGCTCTTCGGGCTTAAGTCGGCGGGCGCGCGTGCTACATATGTTCCGATGTCTTCCCCCGACTCTCCCTTCGAGCCACCGGCCCCGCGTGTCAGCGACCTGGCGCGCGCCGATGCGCGGCCGGCGGACTATCTCGACGGCCTGAATCCCGAACAGCGGGCCGCCGTGGAAGCGACCGAGGGGCCGGTGCTGGTGCTGGCGGGCGCGGGCACGGGCAAGACCCGCGTGCTGACCACGCGGCTGGCGCACATCCTGGCGACGGGCAAGGCGCGGCCCTGGGAGATCCTGGCGGTCACCTTCACCAACAAGGCCGCGCGCGAGATGCGCGAGCGGATCACCCACATCATCGGCCCGCAGGCCGAGGGGCTGCGCTGGCTGGGCACCTTCCACTCGGTGGCCGCCCAGATCCTGCGCCGCCACGCGGAGCTGGTCGGGCTGAAGTCCAACTACACGATCATCGACCAGGACGACGGCGAGCGGCTGCTGAAGCAGGTGCTTGAGGCCGAGAACGTCGACTCCAAGCGCTGGCCGGCCAAGATGCTGGCGGGCCTCATCGACCACTGGAAGAACCGCGGCTGGCGCCCGGACCAGGTTCCGCCCGCCGAAAGCGGCCAGTTCGCCAACGGCAAGGGCCAGACGCTCTATCGACAGTACCAGGAGCGGCTGAAGGTCCTGAACGCCTGCGACTTCGGCGACCTCCTGCTGCACAACCTGACGATCTTCACGACCCAGCCGGACGTGCTGGCCGAATTCCACGACCGGTTCCGCTACCTGCTGGTCGACGAGTACCAGGACACCAACGTCGCCCAGTATCTGTGGCTGCGCCTGCTGGGCCAGAAACGGCAGAACGTCTGCTGCGTGGGCGACGACGACCAGTCGATCTACGGCTGGCGGGGCGCCGAGGTGGACAACATCCTGCGCTTCGAGCGCGACTTCCCGGGCGCCAAGGTGATCCGGCTGGAGCGCAACTACCGCTCCACCAGCCACATCCTGGCGGCGGCCTCGGGCCTGATCGCCGCCAACAAGAGCCGGCTGGGCAAGACCCTGTGGACTGAAGCCGAAGGCGGCGAAAAGGTCGTGGTGCGCGGCGTCTGGGACGGCGAGGCCGAGAGCCGGCTGATCGCCGACGAGATCGAGCGGGCCCACAAGGGCTCCACCGATCGCAACCCGCGCCGCTACCGCGACCTAGCCATCCTGGTCCGCGCCTCCTTCCAGATGCGGGCCTTCGAAGAGCGGTTCGTCCTGTTGCAGATCCCCTACACGGTGGTGGGCGGCCCGCGCTTCTTCGAGCGGGCGGAGATCCGCGACGCCCACGCCTACCTGCGGCTGATCCAGTCGCCCGACGACGACCTGGCCTTCGAGCGCATCGTCAACGTGCCCAAGCGCGGCATCGGCGACACGACGGTCCAGAAGCTGCTGCAGGTGGCCCGCCTGGGCGGCGTGCCGGCGGTGGTCGCCGCCCGGCAGCTTGTGCTGACCGACGAGCTGGCGGCGCGCACCCGGACTTCGCTTGCAAGCTTCCTGCGCGACCTCGACCGCTGGCGGGCCGAGGCCGAACGCACCGCCCACCCGCGCCTGATGGAGGCGGTGCTGGAGGAGAGCGGCTATACCGACGTGCTGCGCCTCGACAAGAGTCCCACCGCCCAGACCCGGCTGGAGAACCTGAAGGAGCTGGTCCAGTCGATGGGCAATTTCGAGACGCTCGAGGCCTATCTGGAGCACGTCTCTCTGGTCATGGACCTCGACCGCGGCCCGCAGGCCGACGCGGTGCAGATCATGACCCTGCACTCCGCCAAGGGGCTGGAGTTCCCGCTGGTCTTCCTGCCCGGCTGGGAGGAAGGGGTCTTCCCCTCCCAGCGCAGCATGGACGAGAAGGGCGAGAAGGGCCTTGAGGAGGAACGCCGCCTGGCCTATGTCGGCATCACCCGGGCCCGCGAGGAGGCGCGCATCTCCTTCGCCGCCAACCGCCAGGTCTACGGCCGCTGGACCAGCCAGCTCCCCTCGCGTTTCGTGGACGAACTGCCCCTGGCCAACGTCGAGGCCTCGTCGGAGACCGGCTACTACGGCGGCGGCCCCGGCATGCAGCAGCACGGCAGCCGCTGGGACGAGACCCCGGCCTTCGGCGCCGGCTATTCCAGCCCCGGCTGGCGGCGCGCCCAGACCGCCGGCTACAAGGGCAGCCACCCCGGCCGCCAGCAGGTGATCGAGGGCGAGGGCCGCCTGGTCGCCACCTCCGCCGAGAGCGCGGCCAGCGACCACAAGCGCGGCGACCGCGTCTTCCACCAGAAGTTCGGCTACGGCGCTGTCACCGCCGTCGAGGGCAACAAGCTCACCGTCGCCTTCGAGAAGGCCGGCGAGAAGAAGGTCATCGACAGCTTTGTCGACAAGGCGTGAGCCCTTGCCGGAACTGATCCACTCGACGACGGCCGTCTACATGATGGCGAGCGGCCACCATGGGACGATCTACATTGGCGTGTCGGGCCGCTTCCTCCACCGCGTTGTGGAGCACCGTGAGAGCCTTCGCCCGGGCTTCACCTCGCGCTACGGCGTCAAGCGCCTGGTCTGGTTCGAGATGTTCGAGAGCATCATCCCAGCGATCCAACGCGAGAAATCGCTGAAGAAGTATCCGCGGGCGTGGAAGATCAATTTGATCGAGCAGGAGAACCCGAACTGGGACGACCTGTTTCCTGGCCTGCTCCGCGAACATGGACCGTTGTCCCACCTGCAACCTCCCGAACCCTCTCTCTGAAAAACCCGTCATGGCCGGGCTTGTCCCGGCCATCCATACGCGCCTGAGTCTGTGGTTGGCGGGGCGATCGCCCTCGCGATCCAGGTGGGTTCGGTGTCTATGGATGGCCGGGACAAGCCCGGCCATGACGACGTTGTGGGAGACGGGCCGGAAGACCTCGAAGGCCTGACCGCCTAAGTCTCCCGCCGCCTGAAGCCGCGGAACACCAGCACGCCCACGCCCGCGACCACGGCCAGGCCGCCCGCCGCCAGGAGCATGCCCCAGCCGGGGCCGGAGTCCAGGCGCGCCAGGATGGCCGGTTCGTCGGCGGCCGTCGCCGCCTTCGGTTCCTCGGCCGGCGGCTTTCGTTTGCTCATCGCCTCGCCTCCTCGACCGGCGCCAGCTTGGCCCTGAACCAATGCGGTCTCCGCGCGCTGTAAGGGCCCGGAGACCCATCATGACGCGAACCGACCTCACCGTCTTCCTGTCCGGCGCCGCCGTCGCCCTCACCGCCGGGGTGCTGCTGGGCGGCGCGATGCAGCCCCATCTCGATCGCGACGACAGCCGCCCCGCCGGCCCGCAGATGTTCACGGCGTGGGACGGCCACTCCACCGGCCCGTTCGATCCGGGCGAGTCGAGCGTGATGCTGGCCGCCTATCACGGCAATCCGCCGGACTACGTGCTGGGGACGGACTGGAAGAAGGCCATGACCGCGCCGGACGAGAAGGCGGCGGTCTTCGCCCCGCGCGAAGCCGCGCCTGAGCCTGAACCTGCGCCGCCCGCCGAGCCGCCGGCGGTCCTGGCGCGGGTGGTCTATCAAGGGCCGCCGCCGCCAAGCCACGACTACCCGTCCATGGGCGGCGCCCATCCCACGGTGATCGAGATTCCGCCTGTGGCCGAGGCCAGCGAGGATCCGCCGGCCGGCGGTCGCTGATCCCCCTCGCCTTTCGCGCCGCCGCCCGCTAGAGGCGGCGGATGACCGCCGACGCCGTCCAGACTGTCGCCAAGGGCCCGCGCGCCGAGGCCGAGGCCGCCGCGCTCGCCATCGACGCCGACCCCGCCACCGAGACCCTCACCTATTCCATCCTGGAGGAGGACGAGGACCGCGACGTCTGGCGCATCGACGCCTTCCCGACCACGCCCGAGGAGCAGGCCGGGCTGGCCACGGTGCTGGCGCGCTTCGCCGGGCTGCGCGTGGTCACCGAAAAGCTGGCCGACGCCGACTGGCTGGCAATGGCGCTATCCGGCCTGCCGCCGGTGCGGGCGGGCCGGTTCTTCGTCTACGGCGCCCATGACAAGGGCCTCGTGCCGGCGAGCGCCGTGGGCCTTCGGATCGAGGCGGGCGCGGCCTTCGGCACCGGCCATCACGGCACGACGGAGGGCTGCCTGTCGGCCTTCGACCAGCTCCTCAAGCGGCGGCGGTTCCGGCGCGTGCTCGACGTCGGCTGCGGCACGGGCGTGCTGGCGATCGCCGCGGCGCGGACCGGATCCAAGACCGTCCTCGGCACCGACATCGACGCGCCGTCGGTGCGCATCGCCAACGAGAACGCCAAGCTCAACCGCGCCCGGGCCCGGTTCGTCCACGCCAGCGGGCTGAACGATGCGCGCGTGCGGGCGCCGGCGCCCTACGACCTGGTGTTCGCCAACATCCTGGCCCCGCCGCTGGTCGCCCTGTCGCAGGACATCAAGCACGCGCTGAAGCCCGGCGGCGTGGCGATCCTGTCCGGCCTGCTCCGCACCCAGGAGCGGCGGGTGTTCGCGGCCTACGCCTCGAAGGGCTTCCGGCTCGAGCGGCGGCTGCGCCGCGACGCCTGGGCGACCCTGGTGCTGCGCCGAAGCTGAGCCGGAACTGGGCGTCGCCGGGCGCGTTCCTTCCGCGATGTCAGACCCCCGCGATCCTTTGGAGCGCGATCCCGACGTCGCGCCGGCGAAGGCCGAGGCGGCGCGCAAGACGGCGAACTGGTGGGTCGCCGCCGTGGTGGCCGTCGTTGCGGTGGCGGGCGCGCTGGCGATGCTGCGCACCGTCCGCCCATCGCCCGAGAAGCTGCAGGCGGCCCACGACCAGGGCGTCGCCGAGGCGCAGGTCGACGACGCCGCCTATGGCCGCCAGCTCACCCTCGCCAGGGCCGCCCAGGCCGCTGCGGCCGGCCGCGCCCAGACCACCGAGGCGGCCGCCCAGACTGCGGCGAGCGGCGCCGACGCCGTGGCCCAGACCGCCCCGGCCGTTCCGGTTTCATCGGGGCCCTGAGGCCAAGCCTCAGCCGGAGATCTTCGCCGCCGCGAGTTCGGCCCGCCAGTGGGCTTCGCGCGCCTTCAGCATGTTCGCGCGCTCGTATTCGCCGAGGTCTTCGGCCTGGGCGGCCTCCAGCACCTCGAAGCTGAACGCCGCCTCGCCGTGCTGCGCCCACGCCGCCTGCAGCGCCCGGTTTGGGTGGCCGCCGGTCTTCAGGCCGAACCACACTCGGTTCTGCTGCTGAGCCAGGTCGCGGGAGACGCCCACCCACGCCTCGCCGGTCGCCGCGCAGCGCACGGCGAAGATCCCGAGGGCGACCTTGCGCTCCTTGTAGTCCCGCACGGCCTGGCGGCGGTTCGGCTTGTCCATGGCCGCCGTCTACGCCCGAAGCCGGATGCTGTCAATTTTACCCGGGTGAAATCCACTCTTCGGCCAGGATCGCGTAGACGTAGCTGTCGCGCCACTCGCCCTTGATCAGCTTGTTGCCGCGGTGATGCGCTTCGCGGCGCATGCCGAGCTTTTCCATGACACCCCAGGATCCGACATTTTCGGGATCGCAGTCGGCCCAGAGGCGGCGGAGGCCAAGCGTCCTGAAGCCCGCCTCGATCACCGCGCGGCTCGCCTCCGTGGCGTAGCCGCGGCGCCAATAGCCGCTATGCAGGGTGTATCCGAACTCGCCGGTCTGGTTGGCCGGGTCGCTGACGGTAAGGCGGATCGAGCCGATCACCCGGCCGTCGGCCAGATGTTCGATGGCGAGATTCACCGCCTCGCGCGGCCACTGCGCCTGTTCGGCCCATTTCCGGTCCATGAACGCCACGGACAGTTCGGGCGTGTTCGGTCCCCACTCCATGAAGCGGCAGACCTCCGGCAGGGACGCGTAGGCGTGGACATCGTCGAAATCGCCCTCGCGGAATTCGCGCAGCAACAACCGCTCGGTCGTCAGCGGAAACCAGGGCTCGGGGTCGTCGGTCATGCTCGCCTCCCGCCGCCAACAACCCCGAACGAGGTTCTCGGGCAAGCCTGCCCCTTGGCCCCGGGGTGCCGGAAGGATTACATCCCCGGCCATGCGCCAGACCTTCGATGAAGCCACCGACCGCTCGTTCGGGCCCCGTCACGTGCCCCTGATCCGCAAGGCCATGGCCGAGCTGGGCCTGGACGGCTTCGTCGCCCCGCACGAGGACGAGCACCAGAACGAATACCTGCCCGCCGCCAACGACCGGCTGGCCTGGGCCACCGGCTTCACCGGTTCAGCCGGCGCGGCGGTGATCCTGAAGGACAAGGCCGCGATCTTCGTCGACGGGCGCTACACCCTGCAGGTGCGCGACCAGGTCGACCCGGCGACGTTCGAGATCCGCGACCTGGTCGAGGGTGGCGTGCCCGCCTACCTGGAAGCCGCCATCGCCAAGGGCCAGGTGATCGGCTACGATCCGCGCCTGCACAGCCCCGACGCGCTCGACCGCCTCAAGGCCGCCGTCGCCAAGGCCGGCGCGGTGCTGCGCCCGGTGTCTCCGAACCCGCTGGACACCGCCTGGGGCCAGGCGCGCCCGCCGCAGCCCGCCGCTCCGGTCGCGCCGCATCCGCTGGAGTACGCCGGCGAAGATTCAGCCTCCAAGCGCCACCGGCTGGGCGAGGGGCTCGCCGCGCGCGGGGCGGACGCGGCGGTGATCACCGCGCCGTCGTCCATCGCCTGGCTGTTCAACGTCCGCGGCGGCGACGTCATCCGCTCGCCCCTGCCGATCGGCCAGGCGATCCTCAACGCCGACGGCTCGGCTCGGCTGTTCCTGGATCCCGCCAAGGTGACCCCGGACCTGCCCGTCTGGCTCGGCAACGAGGTGCGGCTGGAAACGCCCTCCGACCTGCCGCAGGCCCTGGCCGAGCTGAAGGGCAAGCAGGTGCTGGTCGACCCGGCCCAGTCCTCGTCCTGGTACTTCGAGGCGCTGGGCGCGGCCGGCGCCGCCGTGCAGCGCGGCGAGGACCCTTGCGTCCTGCCGCGGGCCTGCAAGAACGCCGTGGAGATCGCCGGGACCAAACGCGCCCATGTCCGCGACGGGGCGGCCCTGACCCGCTTCCTGCACTGGTTGGCCACAGAGGGTCAGGTCAACCCGCCGGACGAGATCGAGGCGGTCTCGAAGCTCGAGGCCTTCCGCGAGGAGACCGGGGCGCTGAAGGACCTGTCCTTCGACACCATCGCCGGGGCGGCCTCCAACGGCGCCATCGTCCACTACCGGCCCACCCGGCGGCTCAACAAGCGCGCCGAGAAGGGCTCGCTGCTGCTGATCGACTCCGGCGCGCAGTACCTGGACGGCACCACGGACGTCACCCGCACGGTGGCGATCGGCGAACCCTCGGCGGAGATGTGCGAGCGCTTCACCCTGGTCCTGAAGGGCCACCTGGCCCTGGCCCGCGTGCGCTTCCCGGCCGGCACCACCGGCTCGGCGCTCGACGCGCTCGCCCGCATGGCGCTCTGGGCCCATGGCCTGGACTACGACCACGGCACCGGCCACGGGGTCGGTTCGTACCTGGGCGTCCACGAGGGCCCGCAGCGGATCGCCAAGCTGCCGAACATGGTGGCCCTGCGGCCGGGGATGATCGTCTCCAACGAGCCGGGCTACTACAAGGAAGGCGCCTACGGCATCCGCATCGAGACCCTGCAGTTCGTCACCGAGCCGGCGGCGATCCCCGGCGGCGAGCGGCCGATGCTGGGGTTCGAGACCCTGACGCTTGCGCCGATCGACCGCCGCCTGGTGGCCAAGGCGATGCTGAGCGACGAGGAAGCCGGCCAGCTCGACGCCTATCACGCCCGGGTGCTGGCCGAGATCGGGCCGCGGATTCCGGAGCCGGTCAGGACGTGGCTGGAGGGCGCCTGCGCCCCGATCTGACGTCACATCAAGACGGTTAAGATATTCGGCGCACTGCGGCGGCTCGCCGCAGGTCCGGCGATGTCCGAGACCGTCGTTCTTCAATCATAGATCGAGTCTGGGACGCCCCTCGCAGTGTCGAGGCGACGGCAAATCTTTGCCGCCTGCCGGCAATTCGTGTGCCCGGAGTATTAAAGTGGCAACAATGGTTACATATCGCCGTTCTGTACTTTATTACAGAATTTTTACATTATAATATTTCCCTCGCGTCGACCAGTATACACAAGGGTGTTGTTACGGTTGTAACCGGGGATCCCGGAGCATCCGATCTTGGATCAGCGACCTCGCCCGCCCTTTTCCAGCAACGCGCTCGCCCAATTCATACGGACGTTTAAGGGCGTTCCTGCCTCTAAGGCGTTCTTATGTGGCCATTATGCGACATATTGGGTTTCGGATTCCCGACAACTTCGCAATCCGCGTTGACCCCCGCTGCAAGTCGAAACTAACTACGGCTTAATCGGGGCTGAAACAGGCCCTGGGTTGTCAATCCCTTGGGGAGCGGCGCCGCCGTAACCGGCCGACCGCTGGAGGATGTAGATCTTGAAAATTCGCAACACCCGCGAGCGCCTGCTGGCCTCATCGATGATTTGCGGGGTGGCCGCCTTGGGCCTGGCCACGCAAGCCGCCGCCGCAGCGGCTGAAACCAGCGGCGGCGAAGTCTCCGAAATCGTCGTGACCGGCACGCGCATCCCGTCGCCGAACCTGACGTCCATCGCGCCCGTGACCACGGTCGGCAACGCCGACATCAAGGCCCAGGGCATCACCCGGATCGAAGACATCACCAACTCCCTGCCGCAGGTCTTCGCCGGCCAGGGCTCCTCGATCTCCAACGGCTCGTCCGGCACGGCCACCGTCGACCTGCGCGGCCTGGGCTCGAGCCGGACCCTGGTGCTGATCGACAACCGCCGCCTGATGCCGGGCGACCCGGTGGTCCCGGCCGCCGACCTGAACTTCGTGCCCGCCGCCCTGGTGGAGCGGGTGGACGTGCTGACCGGCGGCGCCTCGGCCACCTACGGCGCCGACGCCGTGGCCGGCGTCGTCAACTTCATCATGCTGAAGAACTTCGAGGGCGTGCGGATCGACGCCCAGTACTCGGGCTATCAGCACGACAACCACGAGAGTGCCATCCAGGCCGTCGTGCGAACCGCCGCGGCGCATGCCAGCAACCCCGCGCAGTACGCCTTGCCGGCGCACAACATCACCGACGGCGAAGGCTCAACAGTCACCATGATCCTCGGCGTCAACGCGCCGGACGGCAAGGGCAACGTCACCGCCTACGCGGCCTACCGCCAGAACAACCCGATCCTGGAGGGCGAGCGCGACTTCAGCTCCTGCACCCTGAACTCCGGCTCGACCTTCGCCCAGTTCGGCTGCGGCGGCTCCGGCACCGCCTACCCGGCGCGGGCCGGCAGCTTCATCGTCGACCCGACCACCTTCAACACCTTCCGGCCGCGCACCAGCGCCGACGTGTTCAACTTCGGCCCGCAGAACTACTTCGTGCGGCCCGACGAACGCTACTCGCTGGGCGCCTTCGCCCACTACGAGATCGCGCCCTGGGCCGAGGCCTACATGGACACCATGTTCATGGACGACCGCTCGACCGCCCAGATCGCGGCCGGCGGCATCTTCGCCGGCACCTTCTCGATCAACTGCGCCAACCCGCTGCTGAGCACCCAGGAAGCCAGCCTGCTGCCGTCGACCACCGGGGCGTCCTGCGCCGCCAATCCGACGGGGCAGTTCACCGGCACGGTCGCCCGGCGCCTGCAGCCCGCCGAAGCCGGCGGCCGCCAGACCGACTTCCGGCACACCGACTATCGGATCGTGATCGGCCTGCGGGGCGACCTGGGCAAGAGCTGGACCTACGACGGCTACATGCAATACGGCTCCGTCCAGCTCTCGCAGGAGCAGACGGGCAACCTCAACAGCAGCCGGATCCAGCAGGCGCTGCGGGTCGTCAACACCCCGACCGGGCCGCAGTGCGCCCCCGGCGCGGACGCCGGTTGCGTGCCGCTGAACCTCTTCACCGCTCAATTCATCTCGCCCGCGGCGCTGAAGTTCCTCGACGCCACGAGCTTCGCCGTCGGCAACACCAATGAGCGGGTCGTCAGCCTGGCCTTCACCGGCAAGCTCGGCGACTACGGGATCAAGAGCGCCTGGGCCAATGACGGTGTCGGCGTCGCCCTCGGCGCCGAGTACCGCCGCGAGCACCTGGACTCGACGTCGGACTTCCTGTCGGCGAACGGCCTGGTGAACGGCAACGGCGCCGCCGCGCCTCCGGTGAACGGCGGCTTCGACGTCTACGAACTGTTCGGCGAAGCCCGCGTGCCCCTGGTCAGCGACATGCCCTTCGCCAAGGACATCGCGCTGGAGCTCGGCTACCGCTTCTCGGACTATTCCTCGGTCGGCAACACCAACACCTACAAGGTGTCCGGCGAGTGGGAAGTGATCGACGGCCTGCGCTTCCGCGCCGGCTACAACCGCGCCGTCCGCGCCCCGAACGTGATCGACCTGTTCGCGCCGCAGAACGTCGCCCTGGACGGCACCCAGGACCCCTGCGCCGGCCTGACGGCAGGCAACCCGCTGGTCGCCACCTGCGCCAGCGTGTTCCACCTGACAACGGCCCAGGTCCTGGCGATCGAGAAGAACCCGGCCAACCAGTACAACGGCCAGACCGGCGGCAACCCGAACCTGAAGCCGGAAACCAGCGACACCTACACCGCGGGCGTCGTCTTCCAGCCGAAGTTCATCCCGGGCCTGAACGTCTCGGTCGACTACTTCAACATCAAGGTCGACCAGTTCATCGCCGGCCTCGGCGCCAACCTGATCATCAACCAGTGCCTCACCACGCAGAACCAGTTCTTCTGTAACCTGGTGCACCGCGAGCCGGGCAACAACTCGCTTTGGCTCGACCCGACCGGCTTCATCCAGGACACGACGCTCAACACCGGTTCGCTGCAGACCACCGGCATCGACCTGAACGTCTCCTACCGGACGGACCTGTCGAACCTGGGCCTCGGCGACAACGGCTCGATCTCGGCCTCCATGGTCGGCACCTGGCTGGACAGCCTGAAGACCCAGCCCCTGCCGGGCGGCCCGTCCTACGACTGCAAGGGCCTGTACGGCACGGTCTGCGCCGGCCCGAACGGCGAAGGCCCGGCCCCCGTGTGGCGCCACAAGTTGCGCGTCACCTGGACCACGCCCTACTCCTACGGCGACTGGTTCAAGTCCCTCAGCCTGTCGGCCCAATGGCGCTACTACAGCGGCGTGAAGCTGGACGCCTATTCGAGCGACCCGCAACTGAACAACCCCGGCCTGCAGTACCAGACCGACCGGGCGCTCGCGTCGCGGAGCTACCTCGACCTGACGGCCAACTTCACGGTTCACAACAACCTGAACTTCCGGGTCGGCGTGAACAACGTGCTCGACAAGGATCCGCCGATCATCGGCGCCTCGAACTGCCCTGTGGGCGCCTGCAACGGCGGCACCTACCCGCAGGTCTACGACGCGCTCGGCCGGTACTTCTTCGTGGGCCTGACCGCCGACTTCTAAAGCGGTCGACCACTTCGGATCGGAAGGGCGGCGGCGCAATCCGCCGCCCTTTCTTTTGTCCCGCTCGCCGGCGCCTGCGCCATCGGGTAATCAGGCCGGGTTGTGCGGCAGTCGAGGACGTGGCGTTGACCAGTTGGAAGACCGGCCCGATCAGCCTGAAGATGGGCGCGCCGGCGCCCACGGCCCGGGACGCCGCGGCCGACAAAGCGGCGCTGGCCGAGATCGGCGCGGCCGTGCAGGCCCGGGACTTCGATCGCGCCGGGCGGCTGGCCGAGCGCGCCCTCGCCACCGGCCTGGATCATCCGGCCGTCCTGAACCTGGCCGCCCTGAAGCTCGAGGGCGAGGCGCGGTTCGAAGACGCGGTGAGCCTTCTGCAGCGCGCCGTCACGCTCGCGCCCGCCGACCCCGGCGCGCGCAACGCGCTCGGCCTTTGCCTGCGACGCCTGGAGCGCGACGCCGAGGCCCTGGCGCAGTTCGACGAGGCGGTCCGGATCGCCCCGACCTTCGCCGGCGCCCACAGTGCGCGCGGCGGCTGCCTCGAAAGCCTGGGCCGCCTGAAGGAAGCCCAGGCCGCCTTCCTGCGATCGCTTGAGCTGCAGCCCGAGAACCTCGGGGGCCTCGCGGGCCTCGCCAACCTGACGAGCCGCCGAGGCGCCCACGCCGAGGCGCGCGCCATGGCGGCCAAGGTGCTGGCCGCCCAGCCGGGCTATCCGGACGCGGTCCTCGTCGTGGCCGCCGCCGAACTCGCCGAAGACGACGCGGCCTCCGCCCAGGCCCGCCTTGAAGCCCTGATCGCCGACCCCCGGCTGACGGCGCAGCAACTGGCCTTCGCCCAGGGCCTGCTCGGCGATGTGCTGGACGCCCGGGATCGCGTGCCGGAGGCGTTCAGCGCCTACGCCGCCTGCAACATGGGCCTGTGGCGCACCTATGCGAATTCCTACGGGACCCCGCCCAGCGCCCTGGAGTTCGCCCAGGGGATCATCGGTCGGCTGGACGCCATCGACCCGCAGGCCTGGACCGCGGCGGGCGAGCCCGCGCCCGGCGCGGCGGGCCACGTCTTCCTCATGGGGTTCCCACGCTCGGGGACGACCCTGCTCGAGCAGGTGTTGGCCAGCCACCCCGACGTCGAGGCCCTGGAGGAGCGCGAGACCCTGTCGGCCGCCATGCGCGCCTTCCTGGCCACGCCGCAGGACCTCGACCGCCTGGCCGCGGCGACGGAGGCCGAGCTTCGTCCTCTCCGCGAGGCCTACTGGGCCCGCGTCCACGAGGAAGGCGCCCGCGTCGAGGGCAAGCTGTTCGTCGACAAGCACCCGCTGAACACCCTGAAGCTGCCGCTGATCGCGCGGCTGTTCCCGCAGGCCAAGATCCTGTTCGCCCGGCGCGACCCGCGCGACGTGGTGCTGAGCTGCTACCGGCGCCGGTTCGTCATGAGCGGCTCGGCCTATCAGCTCCTGACCCTGCCCGGCGCCGCCGGCTATTACGACGCGGCCATGCAGATCGCCGAGCGCATGCAGCCGGCCATCGGCGCGCGGACCCACGTGGTGCGGCACGAAGCGCTGATCGCCGATTTCGACGGCGTCGTGGGATCGGCCTGCGAGTTCCTCGGCCTGGGCTGGACCGACGCCCTGCGGGCGTTTTCCGCCCGCACCCAGGATCGCGGGATCGCCACCCCCTCGGGCGCCCAGTTGGCCGGCGGCCTCAGCGCCGAGGGCGTCGGCCAGTGGCGGCGCTACCGCCAGCAGATGGCTCCGGCCCTGCCCAAGCTCAGGCCCTGGGTGGAGCGCTTCGGATACGAGCCGCAGTGACGGCCGCGCCGGCCGTCGAGCCCGGCGACGCGAAGGGCTGGGGCGCGCTCGGCGACCGGCTGCGGCTGGCCGGCGATGTCGACGCCGCCGACCAGGCCTATGCCCGCCAGATCCGCGCCTCGGTGGCCGACCCGGAACTGATCGCCGCGGCGGACGCGCTTTGCGAGGGTCGCGCGGCCGACTGCCATCGCCTGACGAGCGCGGTTCTCGCGCGCCGGCCGGACGACGTCCGGGCGCTGTGGCTCTTTGCGGAGCTGGCGGCGCGCACGGGCCGGCCGCATGACGCCGAGGCCCTGCTCGCCCGGGCGCTGGGCCGCGCCCCCGGCTTCACCGAGGCCCGTTACGCCTACGCCGTGGTCCTGCACCAGCAGGGCAAGGCCATGCAGGCCATCGCCGAGGCTGACCGCCTGCTTCAGGGCGACCCCGGCCATGCGGTCTATCGGCAACTGGGCGCCGCGGCCCGCACGCGGGTCGGCGAGGATCGGGCGGCCGCCCTGGCCTACCGCGCGGTGCTCGACGCCCATCCGGACCTGGCGCTGACCTGGATGGCCTACGGCCATGTCCTCAAGACCCTGGGCCGGCGGGACGAGGCCGTCGCGGCCTACCGCGAGGCGATCCGCCTGCGCCCTGGCCTGGGCGAGGCGTGGTGGAGCCTGGCGAACCTCAAGACCGTCGCCTTGACGCCCGGCGACATCGCCCGGATGGCGGCCGAGCTCGAACGGGCGGAGCTCGGAGACGAGGACCGCTTCCATCTGCAGTTCGCCCTGGGCGCGGCGCGCGAGGCGGCGGGCGAGGACGCCCAGGCCTTCGAGCACTACGCCGCGGCCAACGCCCTGCGCCGCGCCGCCCTGCCCTACGACCCCGACGAGACGACCATCCACGTGGCGCGCTGCAAGGCGTTGCTGAGCGCCAGCTTCTTCGCCGCGCGCGTCGGCGGCGGCAGCCCGCGGCCCGATCCCATCTTCATCGTCGGCCTGCCCCGCTCGGGCTCGACCCTGATCGAGCAGATCCTGGCCAGCCACAGCCAGGTCGAGGGCACCCAGGAACTGCCCGACGTGGAGATCCTCGCCGCCCGCCTGGGCGGCCCCGCCGCAAAGCCGTCCGAGGGCGTCTACCCGGACATCCTGGCGGCGCTTTCGCCCGGCGAGTTTCGGGCCCTGGGCGAGGAATATCTGCAGCGGGCCGCCGCGCACCGCAAGACGGACGCGCCTTTCTTCGTCGACAAGATGCCCAACAACTTCGCCCACATCGGCCTGATCAGGCTGATGCTGCCGAACGCGAAGATCGTCGACGCCCGGCGCCATCCCGTGGCCTGCTGCTTCTCGGCCTTCAAGCAGCACTTCGCGATGGGCCAGCCGTTCAGCTACAGCCTCTCCGACCTGGCGCGCTATTACCGCGACTATGTGGAGCTGATGGCCCACTTCGACGCGGTCCTGTCCGGGGCCGTCCACCGGGTGATCTACGAGCAGATGGTCGCCGATCCGCCGGCGCAGGTGCGAAGCCTGCTCGCCTATTGCGGCCTGCCGTTCGAGGACGGTTGCCTGAAGTTCCATGAAAACGACCGCGCCGTGCGCACCGCCAGCTCCGAGCAGGTCCGCCGCCCGATCTTCACCGAGGCGACCGATCACTGGCGGCGATTCGAGCCGTGGCTGGGGCCTTTGATGCGCGATCTGGGGCCCATCCTGGAGGCCTACCCGAACGCGCCCGAATTCTGACCGCCAGGCGCCCGGAAGTCGCCGATTCCGCTGCATTTTTCAGCGGACTTATATGGACCCTATACCCCCGCGGGCGTAACGTCTGGACAGCTCCTGAAACTGTAGCGGCGGCAGCATGGATAAATCGCAGTCCCCGGCGGAACGGTCCGGCGAGTTCAACAAGGTCGCCGCGCACGGACGCAGCTTCGCCAAGGACATCGCCGAGCTGGCGCTTTTCCTGGAACTGAGCGAACCGGCCGGGTCCGTCGCCTTTCTGGAAGCGGCCACGGCCGAGATCACCAGCGGCCGGCCCGTCCCGCCCACGACCCTCAAACGCTGCGTCTCCGAAGCCCGCGCCCTGATCGAATTCGCCCATGAGAGCGGCGCCGTGCGCCGCATCGCGGGCCGCGCCGAGGCCGCCGACTGGGCGCTGCGCAGCGAGCTGGCCGCCTGGCTCGACGAGACCCGGCTCACCGAGGTGCTCAAGCAGCGCGCCCTGCGGCTCAACCGCAGCCGCGGCGGCCGGCCCTCGACCAAGTCGCGCACCCTGCGCGCTGTCGAGGAGCTGGTGGCCTTCGCGCGCGCCGGCCGGCCCGGCGCCCTGGACGAGCTGCGCTCCATCCGCGCGCTGATCGCCGACGCCTGAGCCCTCGGCGCGACCACTGCCCTCGCCAAGTCATCGCACCGCGTCGGGACGTCATGCAGCGAGTTTTATTTGGGCATGACTGTCAAAATAGCCGCCACGACAAGCTGACGCGCGCGTTTCACTTGGGCGGCGCCTGAAAAATAGACTCCGTCGAACCCGGTTCTGTCTCGGAGCTGTAATATTTGCAGGCGCCGAGATCGCCGGTTTGCGGCGGAAGGGCGCGTTTTCGGCCGCGCCCCGCCAAATCCCACGAGTCCAGATGGACTTGGACCCGACCCCCGGCACTCTCAGGGACAAATAAGAACGACGGCAGGGGAAGCGTTCGGTCGGGCCCAACAACAAATCGGGGGTCCTGACATGAACAAACTATTCGTAGGCGCGAGCATCGTCGCGCTGTCGGCGCTGGGCGCGACAGCCGCGATGGCCGCGGACGCAGCCGCCGCCGGCGACGGCGGCCATTCGCTGGACGAGCTGATCGTCACCGGCACGCGCGCCACCGGCATGAAGGCGGCCGACAGCCCCGCGCCGATCCAGGTGCTGGGCGCGACGGCCCTGAAGCAGGTGGCCCAGCCCGACCTGATCCAGGCGATGGCGCAGAACCTGCCCTCGTTCAACGCCCAGGCCTTCGGCGGCGACGCCGCCAACCTGACGCTGTCCGCCGCTCTGCGCGGCCTCAGCCCCAACGACACCCTGGTGCTGGTCAACGGCAAGCGCCGCCACGCCACCTCCAACCTCGCGGTGCTGGGCGGCAGCCCCTATTCCGGCTCCGCTACCGCCGACCTCGGCCTGATCCCGGTGGGCGCCATCGACCACATCGAGGTCCTGCAGGACGGCGCCGCGGCGCAGTACGGCTCGGACGCCGTCGCCGGCGTGGTCAACATCATCCTGAAGAGCGCCGACAGCGGCGGCTCGGCCAACGTCACCGGCGGCGAGTACTACAAGGGCGACGGCAAGTCGGGCGCCTGGTCGTTCAACAACGGCATGAAGCTGGGCGACAAGGGCTTCGTGAACTTCACGCTGGAGGAGCGCTACCACGACTTCAGCGCCACCGGCGGCGCGGACCGGCGCCTCTTCGACATCAACGGCAAGATCCTGCCGACGCTGAGCGCCGTCGACGCCGGCGTGGCCAACTTTCCCGGCCAGCCCCGCGTCAACCTGATCAACGGCGACGCGCACTACAACATCTACAACTTCTTCTACAACGCCGGCTACGAGATCGCCGACGGGATCACCCTCTACAGCGACGGCAGCTATAGCCACCGCAACGCCGACTCCTACGAGAACTATCGCGTGCCCTCGAAGATCAGCGGCACGACCTCGACCGGCGTGAAGTACTACCCCCTGCCCGTCGGCTTCAATCCGACCGAGTCCCTGGCCGAGGACGACTTCGCCTTCACCGGCGGGATCAAGGGCGAGTTCGACGGCTGGGCCTGGGACCTGTCGACGACCTACGGCCAGGACAACGACGACATCTACACCAAGCACTCGGCCAACGCGCAGCTCTTCCCGGTCCTGGCGGCGGTCTCGGCCACGCCGATCGTCCCGCAACGCGACTTCTATGACGGCACCTTCCGGTTCAGCGAATGGACCACCAACCTCGACGTGGTGAAGAGCTTCGACGTGGGCCTGGCCAAGCCCCTGGTCTTCGCCTTCGGCGGCGAGACGCGCCGCGACAAGTTCACCATCGTCGCCGGAGAGCCCTCGTCCTACTTCGGGGCCGGCGCCCAGTCGTTCACCGGCTACGACCCTTCCAACGCCGGCGCCCATTCGCGCAACGACTACGCGGGCTATGTCGACCTGGCGGCGGATCCCATCGAGAACCTGCACATCGACGTCGCCGGGCGCTATTCGCACTACAGCGACTTCGGCGAGGCGACAGTCGGAAAGCTGACCGGCCGCTACGACTTCAACCCGATGTTCGCGGTGCGCGGCACCATCTCCAACGGCTTCCGCGCGCCGACGCTGCAGGAGGAGTTCTATTCGGGCACCAACGTCTCGCCGTCGTCGGCGACGGTGCAGCTTCCGGCCAACTCGCCGTCCGCGGTGATCGCCGGCTTCTCGCCGCTGAAGCCCGAGAAGTCGACCAACTACAGCATCGGCTTCGTCGTCCACCCGATGGACGGCATGCAGATCACGATCGACGCCTACCAGATCGACATCCGCAACCGCATCCAGACGACCGGCTTCATCTACGGCTCGATCGTTTCGGGCGGCAAGAACGTGGTCATCTCCCAGGCGGTGCTGAACGCCATCACGGCGCACGGCAACACCCTGGACTCCGGCATCTCCTATGCCGGCATCTCGGTGTTCACCAACGCCGTGGACACCCGCACCCGCGGCCTGGAGGCGACCCTCACCTATGCGTCGGACTTCGCCGACTACGGCCACGTCGACTGGACCCTCGGCTACAATCACAACGAGACCACGATCACCAAGCAGCTCCCGCTGCCGGTGCAGGACCTTTCCGCGGCGCCGAGCGTGATCACCCAGACCTCCCTGCTGTCGTCCAGCGCGCTCACCGGGCTGACGACCGCGACGCCGAAGGACAAGCTGGTCGGCAACGCCTACTGGACGCTCGGCAAGTGGAGCGTGAACCTGCGCGAGGCGGTCTACGGCAAGTCCTCGGAGCTGGTCTCGACGGCCAACGTCTTCACCAACCTGCAGATCCCGGTCGCGGCCATCACCGACCTCACGGTGGCCTACAAGATCACCGAGTCGATCAAGCTGGAGGTCGGCGCCAACAACCTGTTCGACAAGAAGCCGCCGAACGTCCCCAACCTGGTGACGCCGAACAGGCCGGCGACCGGCGGCAACGTCTGGAACGCCCCCATGACCTTCTCGCCCTACGGCATCAACGGCGGCTACTACTACGGCAGGGTCACCTTGAGCTTCTGACGGCCGCGTCGGGCCTCCGGCGTCGGGGCGGGTCCGCCGCCTCGACGCCGACGGCAGCGGCATCCTGGACGGGACCATGAACTTCTCGCTCTGCGACGCCAACGGCGGCTACTACTAGGCTCGGGGTGACATTCACCTTCCACGGAGCGGCCAGCCGGAGGCAGGGTTGAGACGGCGACGAGACGGGCATGGCTGACACCTCGCCCGCGGCCATCATCGCGCGAGCGGCGGCCCTGCTGGCGTCCGACCCCGCCCAGGCGCGGCGGGACGCCGAGGCCATCCTGCGGCGCGCCCCCCGCGACCCCAGGGCGCTCCTGATCCTGGGGTCGGCGCGCCGCCGGCTGGGCGATGCCGCCGGCGCGCGCGCGGTGCTGGCCCCCCTGGCCAAGGCCTATCCGCGCGCGGCGAACACCCAGTACGAGTTGGGCCTCACCCTGGCGGATCTGGGGGAGGCCGCGGCGGGCGCCCAGGCCCTGCGCAACGCGGTCAGCCTGAACCGCGACCTGGCCGAAGCCTGGCGGGCCCTGGGCGACCTGAGGTTCAAGGCCGGAGAGGTCGCCGAGGCCGACGCCGCCTACGCCGAGCATCGCCGCGCCGCGGTCACCGATCCGGCGCTGAAGGGCGCCGCCGAGGCCCTGTTCGCCGGCCGCGTCGCCGAGGCCGAGACCCTGCTTCGCGCCCATCTGACCCGTCACCTGGACGACGCGGCGGCGACGCGGATGCTGGCGGAAGTCTATCTGCAGCAGGCCCGTTACGGCGACGCCGAGATCCTGTTCGCCCGCGCCCTGGACCTGGACCCGAGCCACGACGGCGCCCGGTTCGGCTACGCCGACGCGCTGTTCCGCCAGCAGAAGGCGAGCCAGGCGCTGGTCGAGGTGGAGCGCCTCATGGCCGCGGCGCCGCAGGACCCGGCCTATCTGAACCTCTTGGCCGCCTGCCTGGCCCTGGTCGGCGAGGACGCCCGGGTGATCGCCATCTACGAGGGCCTGGTGGCCGACTATCCGCGCCAGCCGCGCCTGTGGCTCAACTTCGGCCACACCCTGCGCGCGGTGGGCCGGCGCGAGGATGCGGTGGCCGCCTACAAGCGGAGCCTGGAGCTCGCGCCGGGGCTCGGCGACGCCTACTGGAGTCTGGCGAACCTCAAGGTGGCGGCCCTGGGGCCGGCCGACGAGGCCGCGATGCTGGCCGCCCTGCGCCGCGCGGACCTCAGCGCCGACGACCGGCTGCACCTGCACTATGCGCTCGGCAAGGCCCTGGAGGACCGCGGCGAACACCCCGCCGCCTTCGAGCACTATGCGAAGGGCGCCGCCCTGCGCCGCGCCGAGACGCCCTATGACGCGGCCGAGACCACTGCGGTGCTGCATCGCGCGGAGAGGCTGTTCACGGCGGACTTCTTCGCCGAGCGCGCCGGCGCCGGCTCGCCCAGCCGCGCGCCGATCTTCATCGTCGGCCTGCCGCGCTCCGGCTCGACCCTGGTGGAGCAGATCCTGGCCAGCCATTCCCAGGTCGAGGGCACCATGGAGCTGCCGGACCTGGGCATCATCGCCCGCGGCTTCGGAGCGAGCTATCCGGAAGCCCTGGCCCGCCTGGACGCGGCGGCCCTGGCGGCGCTCGGCGAGCGCTACATCGAAACGACCCGGGTTCACCGCAGGCAGGGCAGGGCCTTCTTCATCGACAAGATGCCCAACAATTTCCAGCACGTGGGCCTGATCCAACTGATGCTGCCGCACGCCCGGATCATCGACGCGCGGCGCCATCCCCTGGGCTCGGGATTCTCGGCCTTCAAGCAGCACTTCGCCCAGGGCCAGTCGTTCTCCTACGACCTCGGCGACATCGGGCTCTATTACCGCGACTACGTGGTCTGGATGGACCACGTCGACGCCGTGTTGCCGGGCCGGGTGCATCGGGTGATCTACGAGGACCTCGTGCAGGACACCGAGGCGCAGGTCCGAAGCCTGCTGGCCTATTGCGGGCTGCCGTTCGAGGCGGCCTGCCTGCGCTTCCACGAGAACGGCCGCGCGGTGCGGACGGTGAGCTCCGAACAGGTGCGCCGGCCGATCTTCCGCGACGGCCTCGAACAGTGGCGGGCCTACGAAGTCTGGCTCGATCCGCTGAAGGCGGCGCTGGGGCCGGCCCTCGCCGGCTGGCGCGGCGCGATGAGTCCTCCACACCCCTAGCGCGCGGCGCCGCCCAGAAGGCGCCGGCCTGCCTCACTGACCAGAAATTGAGCGAGAGCGGTCGAACGCCGGTCTGTTCACAGGTCGTTGCGGGAACCGTCGATGACGCCGGATCGGGGCCGCGTATGACGGGTCGGGCCGCGTCGCCGACACCGGACGCCGCGGGAACGCTGGTCCGACGGTCGCGCCGGGCCTCAGTAAACCTCGAGGTGGCTGTTTGTTGCTGGCTGGCTTCTCCCCGCTCACCATCGCCCTGCTGGTGGCGATCCTCGCCGCATCGGCTCTGATGAGCGGCCTCTCCGGTTTCGGGTTTTCCGCGATCGGGGCCCTGTGCCTGATCTTCCTGCCGCCCAAGCTCGGCGTGCCGTTGCTGATGACCCTGTCGGCGGCGAACCAGATCATGTCCCTGCGCCAACTCAAGGCGGACATGGCGCCGATCAAGCATTGGTGGCCGAACGGCCCGGCGCCCTATCTGCTGGGCGGCCTGATCGGCGTCCCGGTCGGCCTCGCCATCCTCAGCTCCCTGCCCACCACCGACCTGATGCTGGTGTTCGGCGGCTTCCTGGTGATCTACGCCGTCTATTCGCTGGCCCGGCCGCACGGAGCGCACAAGACGGTGAGCGGCGGCTGGCTGGCCTCGTCGCTGGTCGGCATGTCGGGTGGCGTCATCGGCGGCTTCACCGCCTTCCCCGGCGCCGCGGTCGTGGTCTGGAACGGCCTGCGCCACGTGCCCAAGCGCGAGGCCCGGGCCATCGTCCAGCCCTACATCTTCGTGCTGCAGCTCCTGTCCATTTCCCTGCTCGCCCTGCAGAAGCCGGAGACCTTCGGGCCCACCTACTGGCTGCTGGTGGCGATCACCGTCCCGGTGGTCCTGCCCTGCACCCTGCTGGGCGTGCGGCTCTACAAGGGGCTGTCCGACGTGAACTTCCGCCGGGTGACCTTCATCCTCCTGGGCATCTCGGGCGTGGGCCTGTTGATCAAGGCCGCCAACGCCTTCCACCCGGTCGCCCATGCCGTGAAGACGGCAGGCCTCTGAGCGGCGACGCCGCGCGCACCGTTTCGTGATCTGACTCCGGCCAAAATCGGGGCGTAGGCTTTTTTCGTCAGGGCGGCGCGAGCCCCTGCAACGGTCCGCGACCGCTCCAAAACCGCGCCATGGATGCGGCCATCCCAGACACCCGCGTCCCTGGCGCCTACGGTGTTGGGAGACGACCATGCCAATCCAGTCAGCGGGGTCCGTGCGCGCCTTGGCGCTCGTGGGCCCCACAAGCGCCGGCAAGACCACCCTCATGGAAGCCCTCTTGCAGGTGACGGGCGCCGTCGACCGACGCGCCGGCGGCGAGATGGTCGGCGATTCAAGTCCCGAGGCGCGCGCGCGCGGCCATTCGGTGGAGCTGAACCTCGCCGGCTTCGAGTTCATGGGCGACCGCTATTCGGTCGTCGACTGCCCCGGGTCCCTGGAGTTCTGCGCCGACCTCGACGCGGCCCTGCCGGCGGTGGACCTGGCGGTCGTGGTGGCTGAGCCGGAACCGGCCAAGGCCGCCCTGTTGCAGCCGACGCTGCGCGAGCTGGAGCGGCTGGGCGTGCCGCACGCCCTCTTCATCAACAAGATGGACCAGGCCAGGGGCTCGCTGGCCGACCTCCTGGCCGCCCTGGCCCCGGTGAGCTCGGCGCCGCTGGTGGCGCGCCAGATTCCGACCTGGGACGGCGAGAAGGTCTCCGGCTTCATCGACCTGGCGCTGGAGCGCGCCTTCGTCTACCGGCCCAATGAGCCCTCGACCCAGGTGGAGATTCCCGGCGACCTGCGCGACGCCGAGGCCGAGGCGCGGTTCCACATGCTGGAGCAGATCGCCGACTTCGACGACGAGCTCCTCGAACAACTGCTTTCCGACGTGACCCCCAGCCGCGACGCGGTGTTCGCCGACCTGGTGCGGGAGATGAACGACGGGCTGATCGTGCCGGTGTTCTTCGGCTCGGCGCAGAACGGCTTCGGCGTGCGCCGGCTGCTGAAGGCGCTGCGCCACGAGACGCCCCTGCCCGACCGGGCCGCGCGCCGCATCGGCATCGAGGCCGGCGCCTATGTGCTGAAGGCCGCCTACGCCGGCCAGTCCGGCAAGCTCGCCTACGCCCGGGTGTTCGGCAAACCCCTGGCGGACGGCGCCGAGTTCGTGCTGCCGGACGGGGAGCGGCGCCGGGCGGGCGGCCTCTTCGCCGTCCAGGGCGCGGCGATTCCGAAGATCACCTCGGCCCCGGTCGGCGAGGTCTGCGCCATCGGTAAGGTCGAGGCCGCGCAGGCCGGACAGATCCTGTCGACCACCGGGCGTCCGCAGGGGGTGGCCGCGGCCGCCTCGCCGCGCCGGCCGCTGTTCGCCGTGGCGCTGTCGGCCAAGAACCACAAGGACGACGTCCGCCTGTCCGGCGCGCTCGGCAAGCTGATCGAGGAGGACCCCGGGCTGCGGCTGACCCACGACGCGGAGTCGCGCCAGGTGCTGCTGGCCGGACAGGGCGAGGGCCATGTCCGCCTGGCGCTGGAACGCCTGAAGCGCCGCTTCGGGGTGGAGATCGACACCGAGCAGCCGAAGACGCCCTATCGCGAGACCATCCAACGGGGAACGACCCAGCGCTCGCGGCACAAGAAGCAGTCCGGCGGCCACGGCCAGTTCGCCGACGTGACGGTGGAGATCCGGCCCCTGCCCCGCGGCTCGGGCTTCGTCTTCAGCCAGCGCGTGGTGGGCGGCGCGGTGCCCAAGCAGTGGATCCCCGCCGTCGAGCAGGGCGTGCGCGACGGCCTGGAGAAGGGCCAGCTCGGCTTCCCGGTCACCGACCTGGAAGTGACCCTGGTGGACGGCCAGACCCACAGCGTCGATTCGTCCGAGATGGCGTTCCGCATGGCCGGACGGCTGGCGATGGACGAGGGCCTGCCCAACTGCGGCTCGATCCTGCTGGAGCCGATCGAGAAGCTGACGGTCTATTCGCCGTCGCCCAGCGCCTCGAACGTGACCTCCGCGCTCACCGCCCGGCGCGGCCAGATCCTCGGCCTGAGCCCGCGCGAGGACTGGCGCGGCTGGGAGCGGATCGAGGCCTATCTGCCGCAGTCCGAGCGCCAGGGCCTGATCGCCGAACTGCGCGGCCTGACCCAGGGACTGGGCGCCTTCGAGGCCGACTTCGACCACATGGCCGAACTCTCGGGCCGGCTGGCGGCCGAGGCCAGCCAGGGGGCCGGCGCGCGGGCTTAGGAGCCGGCCTGTAGGCGGGCGAGCTTAGAGGCTCGCCCGCAGCGCCGCGGTGATGTACCTCTCCGCCAAGCGCGGGGCGACTCTGCGCGCCAGTAACCCGGGGAGAGCACCATGACCGCAGCCGCCGCGCCGCCGGTGAAGATCAACGTGGCCAAGGTGGCCTTCACGTCCCTCGCGGCCTCCAGCATCGAGTGGTACGACTTCTTCATCTACGGCACCGCCGCGGCGCTGGTGTTCCCGAAGCTGTTCTTCGCCGCCAGCCTGCCGCCGGCGGTGGCCCAACTGGCCGCGTTTTCCACCTTTGCCGTCGGCTTCATCGCCCGGCCGGTGGGCGGGATCGTTTTCGGCCATTTCGGCGACCTGGTGGGACGCAAGAAGGCGCTGGTCACCGCGCTCCTGATGATGGGTCTGGCCACCACGGCGGTGGGACTTCTGCCGTCCTATGCGACGGCCGGAATCATGGCGCCGCTGCTGCTGATCGCGCTGCGCTTCGTGCAGGGCCTGGCGGTCGGAGGCCAATGGGGCGGGGCCATGCTGCTGGCCTTCGAAAACGCCCCGCCCAAGCAGCGTGGGTTCTACGGCAGCTTCGCCCAGATGGGCGTGCCCGCCGGGGTCGTGCTGGCGAACCTGATCTTCATCGTGATCGACAAGCAGGTCGCGCCGGAAAACTTCCTCACCTGGGGCTGGCGCGTTCCGTTCCTGCTCTCCATCGTGCTGGTGGCGCTGGGCCTCTATGTCCAGCTCAAGCTGGAAGACACCGCCGAGTACCAGGCGCTGCAGGCGCTCGAGGCCCGGCAGCAGGAGGCGGCCGCCAAGACGCTGGCCGCCGAAAAGGGCGTCAGCCTGGACAAGGCCAAGGCGCAGCTGCGCGCCGCCAAAGGCTCGCCGATCCTCAAGGTGATCGCCAGACACCCCAAGGAGATCCTGCTGGCGGCCGGCGCCTTCGTCGCGGCCAACGGCACCTTCTACCTGATGATCAACTATGCCCTGGCCTACGCCACCGACCCGCACCACGGGCCGCACGTGGCTCGGCCGGTGATCCTGTGGGCGGTCGTGCTGGGCGCCCTGATCTCGGCGCCCTTCCTGCCGCTGATGGCCTCCCTGTCCGACAGGGTCGGGCGGCGCTCGGTGTTCATGAGCGGCGCGGTGGCGATGGGCCTGTGGTCGCTGGTGTTCTTCAAGCTGATCGAGACCGGCGAATTCCCGATGATGCTGCTGGCGATCGCCGTGGGTTCGATCTTCAACAACTGCATGTATGGCCCGCAGGCCGCCCTGATGGCCGAGCTGTTCGACACCGAGTTCCGCTATTCCGGCGCCTCCCTGGGCTATCAGATCGGCGCGATCTTCGGCGGCGGTTTTGCGCCGATCATCGCCACGGCGCTGTTCGCCAAGTACGCCACCTCGATGGCCATCTCCGGCTACATGGCGGTGCTCTGCATCGTGTCGCTGGTTTCGGTGTTCCTGCTGGCCGAGACCCACGGCAAGGCCCACCGCGACGCGATGGCGGCCGGCTAGCCGCCCTTGGCGGGCGGCGCGGCGGCCGTATCGGCCGCCCGCCAGTCCGCCGCCGTCGCGGCGTAGAGCTGCACCAGGTCGCCGTAGCGGCGGCCCTGCGCCTCCACCAGGGCCCGGCGCGCGCGGCTCAGGGTCCGCTGAGCCTGGACCACGTCGACCATCGGCCCGCCGCCGAGGCGCAGGGCGCTCTGCGCGTCGCGGGCGGCTGACTCGGCCGCCTGGTTGGCCAGTTCCAGAGAGGCGATGGCCTGCTGGTCGCTGCCCAGGTTGGAGAGCACGTCGGACACCTCCACGAAGGCCTTCAGCACGGTCTGCTCGTAGCGGGCGAGCGCGACGCGGGCGTCGGCCTCGGCGGCCTTGCGCTCGGCCTTCAGCGTCCCACCGTGGAAGATCGGCGCGGTCACGCCGCCCAGGATGTCCCACGCCGCGGCGTCGGCCCTGAACAGGTTGCCCGGCTTGATCGCCTCCTGGGTCAGCATGGCCGAGAGCCGGATGTCCGGATACTGGTTGGCGACCGCCACCCCGACGGCGGCGGTGGCGGCGTGCAGATCGGCCTCGGCCTGCAGGATGTCGGGGCGGTTGCGCACCAACTGCGAGGGCAGGCTGACGGGCGCCTCGCCCGGCGCGGTGATCCTTGCGAAGTCGAAGTCAGGCGCGGTCCATTCGGCGGGCGACTTGCCGGCCAGCAGCGCCATCTGGTGGCGCGCGGCGTCCAGGTCGCGCTGCAGCGGCGGCAGCAGGGCCTGGTCCTCGGCGAGCTGCGCCACGCCGCTCGACAGGGCCGCGTGCGCTTCGCCGCCGGCCGCCTCGGCCTTGCGGACCATGTCGATGACGCGCTGGTCGTCGGCGATGATCTCCTTGGTGGCCGCCATCTGGCCGCGCAGGCTGGCGATCTTCATGGCCTGCATGGCCATGTTGCCGCTGAGCGAGAGATAGGCCGCGTCGGCCTGGCGGGCCGCGGCCTCGGCCTGGGCCACCGCCTTTTCGGTGGCGCGCTTGCGGCCCCCGAAGACGTCCAGGTCGTAGCTGACCGATCCGCCTACCTGGTAGAGGTTGATGGTCGGGCTGTGGATCGCCGGCTGGCCGGGGAAGCCCGAGAAGCCGAAGGCCGCCAGGTTGATCCGCTCGCGCTGGGCGCTCGCGTTGGCGTCGACCTGCGGAAGCTGGGCGCCGCGCACCGCGGCGGCCTGGGCCTGGGCCTTCTCCAGGTTGGCGCGGGCCTCGGCCACGGTGGGGCTGCCGGCCAGGCCCTGGCGGATGGCGGCGTCCAGCTCCGGCGAACCGAAGGCTTGCCACCACGGCCCCGCGACCCGGGCGTCGGGGCTGAGGCGCACGCCGGAGGGCGCGGCGTCGCCGGCCATGGCGTAGCCGCTCGCCGCAGGTCCGGACGGGCCGGCCGGCGCCTTGAAGTTCGGGCCCACGGTCGTGCAGGCCGCCAGCGCGAGCGCCGAGGCCGACACGGCGAGCAGGGTCAGGGGCTTAGTCGACGACGGCATGCAGGGGCTCCCCGCCGACAGGCCGCGGTTTGCGCATAAGCAGCAGCATGGGCATGCAGGCGATGGTGATGATGAACATGAGGCGGAAGTCGTCGACATAGGCGACCATCGACGCCTGCCGGGTGACTTCGCCGTTGAGGGCGGTGATCCCCGCCGTGGTGGCGGGGTTGAAGGCGCTGGGCAGGGTCGCGCGGACCATGGCGTCGGAAGGCACGACCTTGGCGGCCAGGCTTGCGTGCATGGTCTGGGTGTTGGCCACCACCAGGGCGTTCATGATCGAGATGCCCACGCTGGAGCCCAGGTTGCGGACCAGGGTGTAGACGCTCGACCCCTCGGGCCGCAGGTGCGGCGGCACGGTGGCGAAGGCGAGCGTCGATAGCGGCACGAACAGCAGGCCGACGCCCAGGCCCTGGATGATCCCCGAGACGACGAAGGGCCACACCCCCATCGACAGGTCGAAGTTCATCATCTGCCACAGGGAGACGCAGCTAATCAGAAGGCCGGTCATCAGGATCAGGCGGGTGTCCACCTTGCCGATCAGGCGGCCCACGAAGAACATCGCCACGAACGACCCGACCCCGCGCGGCATGCTGACCAGGCCGGAGGTCAGCACGGGGTAGCCCAGCAGCGTCTGCATCATCGGCGGCAGCAGCGCCATGGTGGAGAACAGCAGGATGCCGACGAAGAAGCCGAAGACGCTGGCCGTCACGAAATTGCGGTCGCGGATCAGCGCCTTGTCGAAGAACGGATGCGAGGTGGTGATGGTGTGGATCACGAACACCCACAGCCCGACCACGGCCAGGATCGTCTCGGTCCAGATCTCGCTCGAGTGGAACCAGTCCTGGCTGGGCCCGCGGTCCAGCACGAGCTGGAAGGCCGCGATGAACAGGGTCAGCATGCCGAAGCCCAGGAAGTCGAACTTCTTGGCGGCCCGCAGGCGGTCGCCCGAGATGAAGAACAGCACGCCCAGGAAGGCCAGGATGCCGATCGGCAGGTTGATGTAGAAGCACCAGCGCCAGGAGAAGTCCTCGGTGAAATAGCCCCCCAGGGCCGGGCCGAGGATCGGGCCCAGGATCGCCCCGGCGCCCCAGATGGCCATGGCCTGGCCGTGCTTCTCCGGCGGGTTGATGTCCAGCAGCACCGCCTGGGACAAGGGGATCAGGGCCGCGCCGAACACGCCCTGCAACAGGCGGAACAGCACGATCTCCGGCAGGCTGGTGGCGATGCCGCAGAGCATGGAGGCCGCGGTGAAGCCGCCGATCGAGATCAGGAACATCCGCTTGCGGCCGATCCGGTCGGCCAACCAGCCGCTGAGCGGCGTCATGATCGCCGCAGCCACGATGTAGGAGGTCAGCACCCAGGTGATCTGCTCGGGGCTTGCCGACACCGAACCCTGCATGTGCGGCAGGGCTACGTTGGCGATCGTCGTGTCGAGCGAGTTCATCACCGTCGCCAGCATGATCGAGACGGTGATCGGCAGGCGGTTCTTGGCGTCGTGCTGGGTGACCATGGCCGTCAGGCCCTAGCGGGCGCCGGGCGCGCGGACGTCGACGGTCACCTTGGCGGAAAGGCCCGCGCGGCCCGCCATGTCCGGCGGCGGCTTGTCGAAGGCGATCCTGACCGGCAGGCGCTGGACGACCTTCACCCAGTTGCCGGTGGCGTTCTGGGCCGGGAGCGCCGAGAAGGCCTGGCCGGTGCCGGGCGAGAAGCTGGCCACATGGCCCTTCAGCCCTTCGGGATAGGCGTCGATCTTGATCTCCACCGGCTGGCCGACCTTCATGTGGGCGAGCTGGTCTTCCTTGAAGTTGGCCTCGATCCACGGCTCGCCGGACAGCAGCCAGAAGCCGGTCTGCGAGGCGTTCAGATAGGTGCCCACCGGCATCTGGTCGACGCGGGTCACGATGCCGTCGGCGGGCGCGACCACCGTGCCGTAGGCGACGTTCAGCTTGGCCCGGTCGAGCTGGGCCTGGGCCTGCATGACCGCCGGCGAGGCTTGCGGCGCGAGGTTCGGATTGCCGGCGAGGTTGGCCAGCACCTGGGCCGCCTGCTGCTGGGCCGAGGCGAGTTGCTGGCGGGCGGCCAGCACGGCGTGGGCCGCCTGGTCGACCTGGGCCTGGGAGTCGACGCCGGCGTTGGCCAGGTTCTTGGTCCGCGCGGCCTCGGTGACCGCATAGGCGAGCTGGTCCTTGGCGGCCTGCACCATCGCCTGCTGCTGCTGATAGCTGGCGCGCAGCGCGCCCACCTGCAGCGCGGCGTTGGCCACCTGGGCGGCGGCGGCCTCGGCGCTGGCCTGCATGTCGCGGGTGTCGAGCCGGAACAGCAACTGGCCGCGCTTCACGAACTCGTTCTCATGGACGTAGATGTCGGTCACCCGCCCGGCGATCGACGGGGCGACCGGCGCCTTGGCGATCTGCACATAGGCGTCGTCGGTGGTCTGGGTCTTGCCGCCGGTGACGACGAAATAGATCACGATCGCGGCGATCAGCAGCGGCCCGCCGATGATCAGCGGCCAGCGCCAGCGTTGCATGAAGCTGGGCTTGGCCTTGGGATCGACATCGGCGTTGCCGCGAAGCGGGATGACTTCAGGTTCGCTCACGCGAGCCCCTTTTCACTCGGAAATGACGCAAAGGGACATCGGACGCTGGCCTTCCCTGGCCGCGCCTGCGATTCCCGTCGAAACCTGAAATAGGACTGCTCGCCCGATGATCCAAATGATATGTTGTCACGCGAGATATGAGCACTGTTCATAATATCCGGCCCATGAGCCTCGACCTCAACCTGCTGCGCGTCCTGGACGTCCTGCTGGAGGAGCGAAGCGTGACGCGCACCGGCGCCCGGCTCGGCCTCACCCAGTCGGCCGTGAGCCATGCGCTGAATCGCCTGCGCTACATGTTGAACGACGAACTGTTCATCCGGGGTCCCGCCGGCATGCAGCCAACGCCGCGGGCCGTGGAGATGGGGCCGCAGGTGCACGCGGCCCTGAACCAGCTCCAGGCCGCCCTGGCGCCCTCCGACTTCGACCCCGCCACCAGCGAGCGGCGCTTCGCCGTGGTCGCCGGGGCCTATGCCGGCGCCATCCTCGCCCCGCCCCTGGCCGGCCGCCTCGCCGAGGTCGCGCCCCACTGCGAGCTGCTGATCGCCGAGCTGGCCAACGACGTCCTGGAGCGCATGGACGCCCGGCGCCTGGACTTCATGGTCGGAAGCGTGCTCGCCGCCCCCGAACGCTTCGCCCGCGAGACCATCCTGACCGAAGAGCTGGTCTGGGTGGTGCGCACCGCCCATCCCCTGTTCCAGGGCGAACGCATCGATCTTCGGACACTCGTCTCCGTGCCCCATGTGGTGATCGCGCGCAGCCTGCCCGGCCTGCTCGAGGACGGCGGCGAGCGCCGCGCCTTCGTCAGCCGGGCGAGCTGGGAGGACGCCGGCGCTTTCGAGGCGGCGCTGGCGTCGCGCGGCCTGACGCGCCGGGTGGGCGTCTCGGTGCCCGACACCTACACCGCCCTGGCCGTCGCCAGCCGCACCGACATGGCGACGCTGATCCCCCGCCGCCTGGCCCTGCTGTCGGCCCAGGGCGGCCGGGTGAAGCTGATCGACCCGCCCTACGAAAGCCCGTCGGTGGATGTCAGCCTCCTGTACCTGCGGGAACGGCTGGCCGAACCGGCCATGGCCTGGATGCGCGACCTGATCCGCGCTATCGCCGCCAGCCTCTAGGACCTCGCCATGCCGCTTCGACAGACCCTCACCGCCCTCCTGGTCCGCGACTACGACGAGGCCATCGCCTTCTATGTCGGCAAGGTCGGCTTCGAGCTGGCCGCCGACACCGACCAGGGCGCCGGCAAGCGCTGGGTGGTCGTGCGCCCGGCCGGCGGCGGCGCGGGCCTCCTGCTGGCCAGGGCGGCGGGCGAGGCCCAGACCGCGCGGGTCGGCGATCAGGCGGCCGGACGCGTGTTCCTGTTTCTGGAGACCGACGACTTCGCCGCCGACCACGCCCGGATGAGCGCGGCCGGCGTCCGCTTCCTCGAGCCGCCGCGATACGAGCCCTACGGCGCGGTCGCGGTCTTCGAGGACCTCTACGGCAACCGCTGGGACCTGATCGAGCCGAAGGCCTAGGCCGGCTGCGGCTGGGCCTGGGCGGCGGCGATCAGGCCGTCGTCGATCTCACGCGCGCGGATCGCCGCGGGCCGCGAGGAATGCTTGCCGACGTAGCGCTCGAAGGACGGCAGCTTCGGCAGCAGGCCGAACTGCATCCCGAAGCCGAGGCCCGCGGCGGTGAACACGTCCGCCGCGCTGAACCGGCCGCCGGCCAGGTAGTCGCTGTCCTTCAGCGCGCCATCGAGGGCGTTGATCACGTCCTCCAGGCAGCCGAACCCGGCCTGACGGCGCTGGTCGCCGTTCGGCTCGAAGCCGAAGCTCTTGTAGGTCCAGGCCTGCTCCAGCGGCCCGGCGGCGAAGAACAGCCAGCGATAGTAGTCGCCCCGTTCGGCCGGCGGTGGCGCCAGTCCCGCCTCGGGGAAGGCGTCGGCCAGATAGGCGCAGATCGCCGCGCCCTCGGTCACCACCGTGTCGCCGTGCTTGATCGCCGGCACCTTGCCCATCGGGTTGATCGCCAGATAGGCCGCCGCCTTCATCGAGTCCGCATAGCCCAGGACCTCGGTGCGATAGGGCGCGCCGACCTCCTCCAGCATCCAGCGCACGATCCGGCCGCGCGACTGCGGGTTCGTATAGAAGATCAGGTCTTTGGACATCGTCTCGCTCCTCGTCCTTCGGCCAGGTCGGCCGTCCCGGATGCACCCTGCGCGGGGCCTGCTGACAGCATCATGTCAGTGGGCTCGACCGCTCACGCGGCTGCGGTCGCCGGGCGGCGGCCCGCAGGCCAGCGCAGATACAACTCCGCGAGGAGCAGGTTGGGAACCCACGCCAGCCAGGAAATGGCGCGGTAGGCCGTCATGAACTCGATTCCCATGGCCTGGGCGGCCGGCAGGTAGATCCGCAACGTCACCGCGCCGAAGGTGAGCACGAAGGAGCGGATCATCCATTCGCGGTGCTCGGCGTAGCGGCCGGCCAGCGCCAGCCGGAAAGCGTTGGCGTTGATGCCGATCCAGACGATCGCCAGCAGGCCGAAGCCGGCGCGGGCGATCGGGCCCGCCGAGGTTCCGCTGGCCAGCAGCAGGCCCGCGCCGCCACCGACGAGGCAGCAGAAGACATAGACCCGGCCCAGGATCCGGTGAACGCGGGGCCGGCGGGCGCGAAGACGCGGGATGAACTGCCAGGGCCCGGTGATGAGCGCGGTCGCGGCGAGACCCGCGTGGACCACGAGCCAGGGCCGCGCCATCAGGTTGGCGGCGAGGTTCGACGGCACCGGGATCGCCGGGACGAAATAGCGGTAGGACACCAGCGCGATCAACACGCTGGACACCGCGACCAGCCACCACAAGCCTTTGGAAACGTAAGGATTCACGGGAACCTCCGATTGCTTGGCTTGGAAATGCCATGGCTGGCCGGCGTGCGGGAGACGCGACCTCGCAAACGGCGCAATTTCTGCGCGAGGCGCGAGGCGGAGCCGGCGAGGTCACCGCGAACGGCGCCCTTTCTGCGCGAACGGGGACGGCGCCTTGCGCCACGCATGGCAAGATCGCCCCGTGACTCGACCGATTCCCGCCTTCGCCGACCGGAAATCCCTGGCGCGGGACGCGATCCTGATGGTCGCGGCCGGCCTTTTCCTGGCCGCGCTTGGCCCGTTCGGGAGCATCACCGCCCACCCGCTGGTGCGCTTCCTCTATTGGCCCGGCGTGATCGTCGGCGGCGGAGTGATCGGCGTGGCGGTCGACGAGGCGGGTGGCCGGCGCTTCGCCAACCCCTGGCTGCGCTGGGCCTTTTCCTCGGTCGTCATGACGCCGGGCGTGTGTGTGCTGGTCTGGTTCGCGTCCCGCTGGGCGTTCGGCCCGTCCTCGGGTTCCCGGCTGTTCACCGATCTCGCCTGGCAGGTGCTGATGATCAGCGCCGCCGTGATGGGCGTGCGCCAGCTCATCGCGCGGCGGCCCGAGCCGGGCGACGCCGCCCCTGCGCCGCGGCCCGGCGGCGACACGGCCTTCCGCCAGCGCCTCTCGGCCCGGCGGCGAGAGGCCCGGCTGATCGCCGTCGAGGCCGACGACCACTACCTGCGGGTCCACACCGACGCCGGCGACGAGTTGATCACCCTGCGCTTCGCCGACGCCCTCGCCGACCTGGCCGGAGCGCCGGGGTTCCAGGTGCACCGCTCCTGGTGGGCGGCGGCCGACGCCATCGAAGGCGTGCGCTGGCGACGCGGCCGCGGCGAAATGCGCCTGGCCGGCGGGCTCACCGCCCCGGTGAGCCGCACCTACGCCGCCAGGCTGAAGGCGGCCGGCTGGTTCTAGCCGGTTAGGCCTGGGTGGCGATCCACTCCGACACGTGGCGCTGCAACACGGTCAGCGGCATGGCCCCGGAGAGCAGCACCGCATCGTGGTAGGCCTTCAGGTCGAACTTCGGGCCCAGCTTGGCCTTGGCCTCGTCGCGCACCTTCACCCAGACCGTGTGGCCCACCTTGTAGCTGTTGGCCTGGCCGGGGCCGGCGAAGTAGCGCTCCACCTCGCGCTGGGCGCGGGTCTTGGTGTTGCCGATGGTGTCGACCATGTACTGGGTCGCCTGCTCGCGGGTCCACCGCTTGGCGTGGATGCCGGTGTCGGTGACCAGGCGCGCGGCGCGGAACAGCAGCGACTGCAGATAGCCCGCCTCGCCCAGGGGATCGAAGTCGTTGGCGCCCAGCTCCTGCGCAAGCTGCTCGGCGTAGAGCGCCCAGCCCTCGGTGAAGGCCGAGAAGCCGCCGCCGGTGCGCCGGATGATCGGGATCTGGGTGGATTCCTGCGACAGGGCGATCTGCAGATGGTGGCCGGGAATGGTCTCGTGGTGCGCGAGCGTCCAGAGATTGTACTTCGGCCAGTCCGAGGTCTCTTTCAGGTTGATGTAGAAGGCCGCCGGCCGCGAGCCGTCGAGGGACGCGGAATTGTAGTAGCCGTTGGCCGCGCCGTCCTGGATGAACACCGGCACGCGGCGCACCTCGACCTTGGCCTTCGGCAGGGTGCGGAAGGCGCCCGGCAGCCGCTTGTAGACCTCGACGATGTGCTCGTTGAGCAGCTTCAGGATCTGGGCGCGGCCGTCGTCGGTGTTGGCGAACACCTGGTCGGGGCGGTTGTTCAGCGCCACCAGCCGCGCCCCCACCGTGCCCTGGGTCAGGCCCTGCTTCTTCAGGATCGCGTCCAGCCGCCCGCCGATCTCCGCCACCTGGTCACGGCCGAGCTGGTGGACCTGTTCGGGCGTGTAGTCGGTGGTGGTCGAGGCCTTCACCGCGTCGGCGTAGTAGGCTTGGCCGTTGGGAAGCGCCCAGGCGCCGGTGTCGCCCTTGGTCCGGGCCTTGAGCGCGGTCATGGCGGCGATCTGGCGGTCGAGCGCGGGGAACACCTCGCCCTCGACGATCTTGGTCGCGCGGCCGTCCCAGTCGCCGGCGAGGTTGGCGGCCTTGGCCTTCCGGACGATGGAAGCGACCAGGATGGTCTTGCCGGCCGGCTGGTCGCGCAGCGCCTTCATCTGGCCGATCGAGAGGTCGCAGACGAAGGTGGGCGGGATCGCGCCGAGGGCCACGTCGTGCCGCTGGCGGTCCAGATCCTGATCCATGACCCGCGCGAAGGCGCTGAGGCGCGACAGATAGGCCTCGGCGTCGTCGGTGTCGGCCACCTTGTGGGCGCTGTCGAGGAAGTCCGGGATCTCCTGGTAGGCGCCCGACTGCTGGCTGATGACGTAGGGCCGGAAGTTGCCGCCGGTGTCGCCGAACTTCCACTTGTCGCCGTTGCGGACCGACTGTTCCTGGCCGTAGAGCACCACGTCGTAATCGACCTTCGAGGCCGGCGAGAGCTTCGTCCGGTCGACGGTGAGCAGCTCCTTCATCCGGGCGCGGGTGCGCTCCAGGCGCTGGGCGCGGGCTTCGAGCGAGTTGTCGTCGAGCTGCGATTTCAGGGCCGCGCGCTTGCCCTTGTCGAGGCCGAGCGAGGTGGCCCGCCGCGGACTTTCGTCCACCTGCGCCTCGAACATCCGGTCGAGCATGGCCCGCAGCTTGGCGTCCTCGGACCCGCCCTGGGCCAGGGCGGGCGCGGCGGTCAGCAAGGCCGCGCCCGCCGAACTGGCAAGGAAGCCGCGACGGTCGAATTGGTTCATTTTTTCAATCCCCCGAGAGACAATACTGAAGTTCTGGATTAGGCCCTATGCGTGGCGATGTAGCCGTCGACCACATTGCCGAGCACGGTCAGCGGCATGGAGCCGGCCGCCAGCAGGGTGTCGTGGAACGAGCGGATGTCGAAGCGCGGGCCCAGGGCCGCCTTGGCCTTGTCGCGCAGCCGCAGGATGGTGATCTTGCCCACCATGTAGCTGCACGCCTGGCCCGGATTGCAGGCGTAGCGCTCGATCTCCTGGCCGGAATAGGCGGGCGGATCGCCCTCGATCCCGCTCAGCGTCGCCACCGCCTTCTCGCGACTCCAGCGCATCGCGTGGATGCCGGTGTCGACCACCAGCCGGCCCGACCGCAGCAGGGCGTCGTGGATATAGCCCAGCTCCCAGGCGGGCTCGTCTTTGTAGAAGCCCATCTCCTGCGCCAACTGCTCGGAATAGAGCGCCCAGCCCTCGATGTAGGCCCCGAAGCCCTGGACCTTGCGGATCAGCGGCAGCTCGGCCTGCTGGGCGAGCGTGATCTGCAGGTGGTGGCCGGGGATGCCTTCGTGGAAGGTGGTCGTCGGCATATCCCAGAAGGGCGCCTCGCCGGTGTCGCGCAGGTTCAGCCAGTAGATCCCCGGCCGCGTCCCGTCGAGGCTGCCGCTGGTGTAGTGGGTCGAGGCGCCGGCCTCGGTGCTGGCAGGGATGCGGCGGATCTCCAGTGGGGTCTTCGGCAGGACCCCGAAGTATTCCGGAAGGCGGGCCTGCATCCGCTGGACAAGCTGGTTGAGGTCGGCGATCTCCTTGGCCTTGCCGGCGTCGGTGTTCGGATAGAGGAACTTCGGATCCTTGTAGAGCGCGGCGTAGCGCTCGCCGACCGTGCCCTTGGTCATGCCGATCTTCGTGAACAGCACCTCGGCGCGGGCCGAGAGCTCGCGGGTCACGTCGAGGCCCGTCTTGTGCACCTCGGCCGGGGTCATGGTGGTGGTGGTCCGCGCCTGGAGGGCCGCGGCGTAGTAGGCCTCGCCGTCCGGCAGGCGCCAGACGCCGGCGTCGTGCACGGCCTTGGGCTGCAGGCTCTGCAGCAGGGCCATCTGGCGCTCCAGCGCGGGCAGCACCTTGGTCTCGTAGACGGCTGTCGCCTGGGCCCGCCAGTCGCCGTCGATGCCCTTGGCCCTGGCCCGGTCGGCCAGGGAGTTGACCAGGGTCGAGTTGGCCGCGGGCGCGTGCAGCACCTTCATCTGGTTCAGCGCCTGGGCCAGCGCGAAGTCCGGCGGGATCACGCCCAGGCCCACGTCGCGGCGCACGCGCTCGCACTCCTGGTCCATCACCCGGGCCAGTTCCCCCAGGCGCGAGACATAGGCCTCGCAGTCGGCGCGGACCTCAATGGTGTGCTGGCTGTCCAGGAAGTCCGGCGCGCTGGCGTAGGCCCCGTTCAACTGGCTCAGCACATAGGGCGAGCCCGCGCCTTCGTGGCCGTAGACGAAGCGCCTGTTGGCCCTGTCGGTGGTCTCCAGCTCGTAGACCACGCAGTCGTAGTTCACCGCCGCCATGCCGGTCAGCGCCTTGCGGTCGATGGCGCGGAAGCGGACCAGGTTCTCGGCGGTCTCGCGGCGCGCGCGGTCCAGCTCGGCGATCGAGGCGTCGTGCAGTTTGAACTTCGGAGGCTTGCCGCCGGTGTCGAGGCCGAGTTCGGTCGAGAGCTCCGGGCTCTCCGCCAGGGCCTGGGCGAACAGGTCGTCCAGCGCCTTGGTCAACTGCGCCGCGGCGCCGACGGGCTGGGCGCGGGCGCCGGCCGCGACTCCCAGGGTGGCGCCCGCGCAAAGGAGGGCTTGGCGGCGGCTCAGCAAGGGCTCGACTCCCGGTTATCTTTGTTACAGTCAGGCTTAAGGTCGGTCGCGGCGGGACGGCAAGCCGCCGGCGCCGCCAAACGAATTTCCTGGAGGCCTCCCCGACCATGCGTCTCACAGATGTCATCTATCCCGGCCAGGGTCGCCTGAGAATGACTAAGCGTCCCCTGCTCTCCCTCGCCGTCGGGCTGTTCGCCGGACTCACCGCCCATCTGGTCGACGCCGCGCCCGGCGGCATCCTGCCGACCGGCCAGCATCTGACGCCGCAGGCGGCGCAGGGCGCCCTGTTCCAGAGCCTGAACCCCGACCTGCCGGGCCTGCCCGCCTTCACCGCGGGCCAGGCCTCCGCCGTCGCCCTGTCCCCCGACCGGCGCACCCTGCTGATCCTCACCAGCGGCTACAACCGCAACGCCGGGGCCGACGGCAAGCAGGTCCCGGCGCTCAGCAACGAGTACGTCTTCGTCTTCGACGTCTCGGGCGCTGCGCCGGTGAAGCGCCAGGTGCTGCAGATCCCCAACACCTTCCTCGGCATCGCCTGGGCGCCGTCGGGCGAGCGGTTCTACGTTTCCGCCGGCGTCGACGACGCGGTGCTGGAGTACCAGGCCGGCGCCCAGGGGTATCGGCCCGCCCGCAGCTTCCCCCTGGGCCACGCGGCCGGGCTGGGGGTGAAGGTGAAGCCCGAGGCCGCCGGCATCGCCGTCAGCCCGGACGGCCGCTTCCTGCTGGCCGCCAACCTGCAGAACGATTCGGTCAGCCTGATCGACCTCGCCGGCGGCCAGGTCGTGACCGAGCGCGATCTGCGCCCCGGCAAGAACGATCCCGCCCGCCACGGCCAGCCGGGCGGCGGCTTCCCGCGCGCCATCGCCTGGACCGGGCCGCGCCAGGCCTTCGTCACCGCCGAGCGGGACCGCGAGATCGTGGGCCTCGCGGTCCGCGGCTCCGAGCTGACCGTCACGCGGCGCATCCGCACCACCGGCCAGCCGAACGCCCTGCTCGCCGCGCCCGGCGGGCGGCGGCTCTACGCAGCCCTCGGCAACACCGACGGCGTCGCCGCCATCGACCCGGCCAGCGGCCGGATCCTGTCGCGCACGCCCACCGTGGCCACCGCCGCCCTGATGGCCGGCAAGCGCTTCGAGGGCGGCGCCAACAGCAACGCGCTCGCCCTGTCGCCCGACGGCCGCCGGCTCTACGTCTCGAACGGCGGCGAGAACGCCGTGGCCGTGGTCACCCTGGGCGCCGGCAAGGCCGCCTCGCGGGTCGCCGGCCTGATCCCCACAGGCTGGTATCCCACCGGCGTCGCCGCGGCCGGCGGGCGGCTCTACGTGGTCAACGGCAAGTCCGATCCGGGCCCCAATCCGGGCTGGTGCCGCAACACGCTCAGCATCGACCCCAAGGACTCGGCCGCCTGCCGGGCCACCAACACCTATGGCTGGCAGCTTGAGAAGGCCGGGTTCCTGGCCCTGCCCGCGCCGGACGGCGCCGAGCTGAAGCGGCTGACCCATCAGGTGGCGGTCAATGTCGGCTTCGCGCCCGACCCCGCCGCCGCCCAGGATGCGGCGCTGATGGCCGCGGTGCGGGCGCGCATCAAGCACGTCATCTTCATCGTCAAGGAGAACCGCACCTACGACCAGATCCTGGGCGATCTCGAGGTCGGGGACGGCGATCCGAAGCTGGCGATCTTCCCGCGCGCCATGACCCCCAACCAGCACGCGATCGCGCGCCAGTTCGTGACGCTGGACCGCCTGTTCGCCTCCGGCGAGAGCTCCAACACCGGCTGGAACTGGACCACGGCGGCGCGGACCACCGACTTCACCGAGCGCGAGGCGCCGGTGAACTACGCCAAGCGCGGGCTGCAGTACGACCAGGAAGGCGAGAACCGCAACGTCAACGTCGGCATCGCCGATCCCAAGGCGCGCAAGGCGGCCAAGGCGGCGACTCCCGACGACGAGGACGTCCTGCCGGGCTCCGCCGACGTCGCCGCGCCGGACGGTCCGGAGGGCCAGGAAGGCCAGGGCTACGTCTGGAACGCCGCGTTGCGCAAAGGCCTCAGCGTCCGCAACTACGGCTTCTACGGCGACCTCTCGCGCTATGACGCCGAGGCCGTCGACCGCATTCCGGCCGAGCGCGATCCCTACGCCAAGCGGCTGCCGGTGTTCATCGCCACCAAGCCGGAGCTGGCGAAGCTCTCCGACGTCTACTTCCGCGGCTTCGACCAGGGGTTCCCGGACTACTGGCGCGTGCAGGAGTGGAAGCGGGAGTTCCGCGGCTATGAGGCCAAGGGAACCCTGCCCAACCTGACCCTGCTGCGCCTGCCCCACGACCACACCGGCAATTTCGGCAAGGGCGTGGACCGCGTCGACACGGTCGAGACCGAACTCGCCGACAACGACTATGCGGTGGGGCTGGTCGTGCAGGCCCTGGCGGAGAGCCGGTTCGCCAAGGACACCCTGGTCTTCGTCATCGAGGACGACGCCCAGGACGGGCCCGACCACGTCAGTTCGCGGCGCACCCTGGCCCTGATGGCCGGCCCCTATGTGCGCCAGCACGCGGTGCTGTCGCAGCCCTACACGACGGTGAATTTCGTGCGCACCATCGAGGCGGTGCTGGACCTGAAGCCGATGGCCATGAACGACGCCCTGGCGCGGCCGATGACCGAGCTGTTCGACCTCAAGCAGGCCACGTGGAGCTATCGCGCCGAAGTCCCCGCGGCGCTGCGCACCACCGACCTCCCCCTGCCCGGCAAGACCGCCGACGCCGGCGACCTGGGCCTCTGCCGGCCCCTGCGCAGCGCCCAGTACTGGGCGAACGCCATGGCGGGCCTGAACTTCGAGGTCGAGGACCATCTCGACACGCCGCGGTTCAACCAGGCCCTGTGGACCGGAATGACCGGCCAGGCGAGCGTGCCGGCGCCCACCGGCGAGGACCTGAGCGGCGGACGCCCCGCGCGCTTGGCGGCCGCGGCCTGCCGCTGAGCGCGGGCCGGCGGAAAAATCCAGGCTGCGGCGCCGCGGCCGGTGGGCTATGCCGGACCCTCCATTGTCTGGGGGTCCGCCGTTCCATGCCTGCCGCTCGTTCCGCAACCATCGCTTTCTGCGCCATCGCCGCCCTTGGCCTCGCCGCCGCCGCGCCCAAGCCGGACCCGGCGGACGCCGCCGTCCAGAAGATCGTCGCCAGCCCGGCGTTCAAGACGGCGGCCGCGACCCTCGACCGCGAGCATGACCGCACGGTCGCCGACATCGTCACCCTGACCGAGATCGCCGCCCCGCCCTTCAAGGAAGCCGCCAAGGGCAAGGCCTTCATGGCCATGCTCAAGGCCGAGGGCCTGAGCGACGTGGAGATGGACCCGGAGGGCAATGTCATGGGCCTGCGCCGCGGGACCGGCCCCGCCGGCGGCCCGGTGGTGGTGCTGGCCGCCCACCAGGACACCGTCTTCCCGGAAGGGACCAACGTGAAGGTCCGCCGCGAGGGGACCCGGCTCAACGCGCCGGGCGTCGGCGACGACAGCCGCAGCCTGGCCGTCGTGCTGGCCTACATCCGCGCCCTGGACGCGGCCAAGATCCAGACCAAGACCGACATCCTCTTCGTCGGCGACGTGGGCGAGGAAGGCCCCGGCGACCTGCGCGGCATGCGCTACCTGTTCGGCAAGGGGAAGTACAAGGACCGCATCAAGGCGTTCTTCTCCATGGACGGGCTGGAGGCCGCCCGGGTGACCTATGGCGCGGTGGGCTCGCGTCGCTACCGCGTGGCCTTCCACGGGCCGGGCGGCCACAGCTTCGGCGCCTTCGGCATCGTCAACCCGATGGCCGCCATGGGCCGCGCCGTCGACCAGCTCTACGAGATCAAGGTCCCGACCCAGCCCAAGACCACCTATTCGGCCAGCGTCGTGAGCGGCGGCGTCAGCGTCAACTCGATCCCCGCCGACGTGACCCTGGAGGTCGACATGCGCTCGGAGAGCAAGGAGGAACTGGCCAAGCTCGACGCCCGCTTCCTGGCCATCCTGAAAGAGGCCGAGGCCCACGAGAACGCCGCCCGCGACACCCGCTTCGGCAAGGTCACCGTGACGCCCAAGCTGATCGGCGAGCGGCCCACCGGGGCGACCAGCCAGGACGCGCCCATCGTCAGGACCACCGCCGCGGCGGTGCGCGCGCTGGGCTACACGCCCGAACTGGGCGCCAGCTCCACGGACTCCAACATCCCGATCAGCCTGGGTATCCCAGCCGTGACGATCGGCTCCGGCGGGACCGGCGGCCGCGCCCACGCCCTGGACGAATGGATCGACGTGGCCAAGCCGGAGAGCGTGCATGGCATGACCGTGGGCCTCGCCGCCCTGCTCGCCATGGCCGGTACTTAGCCGATGAGCGCCGTCGCCGTCATCGGGGCCGGGCCCGCCGGCCTGATGGCGGCGCAGGTGCTGGCCGAGGGCGGCTGCGCGGTCACCGTCTACGACCGCATGGCCTCGGTGGGGCGCAAGTTCCTGATGGCCGGGCGCGGCGGGCTGAACCTCACCCATTCCGAGCCGCTCGAGGCCTTCCTGGCCCGCTATGGCGAGGCGGCCGGGCGGCTGGGCCCGCTGGTCGAGGCTTTTCCGCCGCGGGCGCTGATCGACTGGGCCGAGGCCCTGGGCCAGGAGACCTTCGTGGGGTCCTCGGGGCGCATGTTTCCGAAGGCGTTGAAGGCGTCACCCCTGCTGCGGGCCTGGCTCGCGCGGCTGCGGGGCCTGGGCGTCGAGATTCGCCCGCGCCACGACTGGACCGGCTGGGACGCCGACGGCGCCTTGCGCTTCCGGACGCCGGGCGGCGAGGCCGCCGTGAAGCCCGACGCCGCGATCCTGGCCCTGGGCGGCGCGAGCTGGCCGAAGCTGGGCTCGACCGGCGACTGGGCGGGCGTCCTGGCGCAGGCGGGCGTGGCCGTGAGCCCGCTGAAGCCCGCCAACGCCGGCTTCGACGTGGCCTGGAGCGACATGGTCCGCGACCGCTTCGCCGGGGAGCCGCTCAAGGGCGTCGCGCTGACCTTCGGTCGGGTGCGGGTGCGCGGCGAGGCGATGGTCACCCGCCATGGGCTGGAGGGCGGCGCGGTCTATGCGCTCTCGGCCGCCCTGCGCGACGCCATCGAGGCCCAGGGCTCGGCGAAGCTCTGGATCGACTTGCGGCCGGACGCCCGGGCCGAGGCGCTGGCGGCCAAGCTGGCGCAGCAGCCCGCCCACCAGAGCGCCGCCAACCGCCTGCGCAAGGCGCTCCACCTGACCCCGCTGGAGACCAACATCCTGCGCGAGGCGCACGGCAAGGACCTACCCTCCGACCCAGCGGCCCTGGCCCAGGCGATAAAGGGCGCGCCCCTGACCCTGACCGGCATGAGGCCCGTCGAGCGCGCCATCTCCACCGCCGGCGGCGTCGCCTTCCAGGCCGTGGACCAGGACCTGATGCTCACCGCGCGGCCCGGCGTCTTCGTGGCCGGCGAAATGCTGGACTGGGAGGCCCCGACCGGCGGCTACCTGCTGCAGGCGAGCTTCGCCACCGGCGTGGCGGCGGCGCGCGGCGTGCTCCACCGGCTGGAAAAGGGCGTGGTACAATAGGCGTGGGAGGCCCTGTGCATGGACAAACCGACCGCCAGTTTCGACGCCGACACCCACGCGGCTGAGATCCGCGAGCAGGGCTTCACCGTCATCGCCGACTTCATGGACGCCGACGCGATCGCCGAATTCCGCGCCCGCCTGGCGCCCTTCCTCGGCAGCCACCGCGGCCGCAACGACTTCGAGGGCTTCGAGACCGAGCGGGTCTACACCCTGGTCGCGCGCGCCAAGGTGTTCGAGGACCTGGCCACCGAGCCGCGGCTCATGGCCCTGCTCAGCCGCTTCCTGGAGGGCGCCTTCCTGCTCTCGGCGACCCACGCCATCAACCTGATGCCCGGTGAGACGGCGCAGGGCATCCACACCGACGACGGCTTCTACCGCCAGCCCCGCTCGAGCCCCGCGGTAGGCTATTCGGTGATCGGAGCCATCGACGCCTTCACCGCCGCCAACGGCGCGACCGAAGTGATCCCCGGCAGCCACCTCTGGAGCGAGGACGACATCGCCCGCCGCCGCGCCGAGCCTGGCGGGCTGGAGAAATACCTGGTCCCCATGGAGATCGCCGCCGGCGCGGCCTTCGTCTTCCCCGGCAAGCTGCTGCACCGCGGCGGGGCCAACACCACCGACAAGCCGCGCCTGGCCTTCACCAACCAGTACTGCGCCGGCTGGGCCCGGCCGCAGGAGAACTTCTTCCTCTCCGTGCCCAAGGAGATCGTCCGCGCCATGTCGCCCCGCGCCCAGGCCCTGCTGGGCTACGAGCTCTGGCCCACCTTCATGGGCATGGTGACCGCCTCGCACCCGGCGAAATCGCTGGAGCCCGGCTGGGTCCCGCCGATCGTGGCCCAGGCGCCGCGCGCATAGCAAAATCCCCCCGCCACGCGAGCGGCGGAGGGACTTGAGCTGCGGCGGTCGCAGCTAGTGGTTGGCGGCCACGATCGAGGCGATCAGGCCCGTCGCAATCGCGACCATCGCGTAGTTGTTGTCGTCGGTCCGCACCCAGCGATAGCCGCGGCGCGGCGCGCTCAGGTGATAGGCGCGGTAGTCCACATAGCGGCTGCTGTCGCGATAGTAGGTCGAGGGCATGCGTTGGCCGCGGGCCCAGTGACGCTGGTCCTGGCCGTGGCCGTCGCCGTTCTGGCCCTGGCCGTAGCGGCCCCCGCCCCGCTGATCGGCGGGCTGCTGATAGCCGTGCTGTTGGTCGCCGCGCTGCTGATCGCTGCGCTGCTGGTCGCCGCGCTGTTGATCGTAGGCGCCGCGGTCGGGCTGGGCCATGGCGGCCGTGCCGGTGAGAAGGGCGAGCGCAAGCGCGCCGGTGAGCAGACGTCTCATGATTGGACTCCTTATCCACGACCACAAATAGCGCTCGCGGTCTGAGCCCGCCCTGAACGCCGCCGCTCAGCCGAGGTTCATCATATGTCGGCCAGGAAACATAAAACCTAGCTGAGGCGCCGCTTCCACAGGGAGAACAGCCGCTCCCAGTGGCGCTCGGCAGCGGCCTTGTCGAACACCGCGCCCCGCTGGGGGAAGGCGAAGCCGTGGTGGACGCCCTCGTAGAGCTCCACCTCGGCGTTGAGGTTCTTGGACTTCACCGTCTGGTCCAGGGTCTGGACCATCTCCATCGGCGCATAGCTGTCGTGCTCGGCGCAGGCGAAATAGAGTTCGCCCTTGGCCTTCTGTGCGGCCAGGTGCGGGCTGTCGGCCTGGTCGGTGACCAATTGCACGCCGTAGATCGAGGCCGCGGCCGCCACCCGGTCCGGATAGCGTGCGGCGAAGTTGATCGCGTACTGGCCGCTCATGCAGTAGCCGAGGGTGGCGATCTTGCCGTGGCTGGCCGCCGGGTCGCGGTCGGCGTAGTCCAGGAGGGCGTCCCCGTCGTCCATGATCAGCGGGATGCTGATAGAGCCCATCAGGTCGAACATCCGCGCCCGCGCCTCGGCCTCGGGCAGCGGCGGCAGGTCCTTCAGCTCCAGCACCCCTTTGCGATAGTAGAGGTTGGGCAGCATCACATAATAGCCGGCCGCGGCGATGCGCCGGGCCATGTCCCGCAACTCCTCGCGGATCGCCGGCGCGTCCATGAAGAACAGCACCACCGGATGCGGCCCGTCCCGCTCCGGATGGACGATGAAGGTGGTGGTCGCCCCGTGCTTGGTGGGGATGTCGATCGTCTGCTCAATCATGGCGCATCAGCTTTCCGGCTCAGACCAGTTCCGCGGGTTCGACCTTCTGCTCCTTGAGGAACGGCTCGGCGTAGTTGATCGTGCCGGTCAGGGTCTTCGGGTCGCCCGAGGCCAGGCGGTAGACCGCCTCGGCGATATACTTGATCGGCTGCACCCGGTCCTTGGTGGCCTCGTTGATCAGGCCGTGGACCGCGACGCCGGGGGTGTCGACCAGGCCCGGGGAGACCACGTTCACGGCGATGTTGTCGTCATAGACCTCCGACGCCAGGCCGGTGGTGAAGCGCTCCAGCGCGGCCTTGCACATGCCATAGACCGTGCCGCCGCCGCGCCGCGTGTACGGCAGCTTCGGGTGCAGGCCCGCGCCGGAGGAGATGTTGACGATCCAGCCCTGCTTGCGTTCGCGCATCGACGGCAGGACGAGCTGGCTCAGGTGGAAGGGCGCATAGACCTGCACCTCCATCATCAGCTTGAAGCGCTTTTCGGGGAAATCGGCGACCGGCATGAAGTAGGTGATCGCCGCGTTGTTCACGAGGATGTCGATCGGGCCATAGGCCGCCACGGCCTCCTCGATCAGCCGCTCGCGCTCGGCGGCCTGGGCGAGGTCGGCCTTGATGAAGGTGGCGTTCCCGCCGGCCCGCCTGATGCGGTCGACGGTTTCGTGGAGCGTGCCCGGCAGCCGGCTTTCGCCGTCCTCGGCGGTGCGGGCGGAGACCACGACGTTGGCGCCCTCCATGGCGAAGCGCGCCGCGATCGCCTCGCCGATGCCGCGGCTGGCGCCGGTGACCAGGGCGTTTCGGCCCTTCAGCGGGCCATTGGGGTTGATCCTGGGCTCACTCATGACGCGTCCTCCAAATGCCTTTGGTTCTAATGGCCCAAGGCTCGCGCGGCTGGGGGCCGGAGGCAAGCCGGTTGCGCGGCGCGGCGCGCGGCGGTTCACTCGCGCCATGAGGATTCCCGACGAGAACTTGGCGGAGGTCTTCGACCGGGGCTTCACCGTGGTCGAGGGCTTCCTGGACAAGGACACCCTGAACGCCGCGCAGGACGCCCTGTGGGAGATCTACCCGCGCCCGGAAGCCTATTTCGCCGATCCCGACGCCCATCCGAAATTCGCCCGCAGCCAGTTCGCGGGCCTGCGCTTCTTCCCCTACCCGTCCTGGGGGCTGAACCGGGTCCCGGTCTATCCGGACCTGATCGACGCGGCCGAGCGGTTCCTCCAGACCACCGAGATCGACTGCTACAAGATCGAACTCTGGGCGAAGTACTCAGGCGCCATCGATTACGACCAGCATCACCACCGCGACTACGAGAACCACACCATCGTCGTGCCGCGCGCCGACCAGTCGATGCCGCAGATGACCTGCTTCATCCTGCTGTCGGACGTCACCGAGCTGGACGGGCCGACCAAGGCCGTGCCGCTGGAGAAGACCCGCCATATCCCGTTGGGGATCACCCAGACGCAGATGGGCGACTTCTTCGACGACGAGGTGGCGGTGACCGGGCCGGCCGGTTCGATCCTGATCTACAAGACCGACGTCTTCCACCGCGGCTCGAACTTCAAGGCGCCCGGCCGCTCGCGGTTCGTCATGCCGGTGGATTTCAAGCCGCGCGGCTGGCGCTGGCAAGGCAAGCTCGCCTGGCCGGACCGGACCCTCAATCCGGGTTGGAAGGAGGCGATGGTGAACATGACGCCCCGCCAGCGCGACCTCTTCGGCTGGCCGCCGGCGGGTGACCCCTACTGGAATGACCAGACCCTCAGCGACGTGGCCCTGCGCTATCCGGGCATCGACCTGACGCCCTACGGCGCCTAGGGTCCGGCGCAGGTGTTCGCCGGGGTCGGCCAGCGGCGGCTGAGGCGAAGCGGGTGAAACTTGGCGGGCGCCGGCGCCTTCCGGATGGAAACCTGAGCCGCGGGCCTCTAACGTCCGTCGGGTCAAACATTCAGCGGGGGGGCGTGAGCGCGATGCTGAGCTGGCAGGTGGGCCGGGTGAAGATCACCCGCATCGTCGAGATGGATTTGCCGGTGCCGGCCAAATTCATGCCGCAGGCCACGCCTGAGGCGCTGCGCAAGTCGCCGTGGCTCTATCCGCACTTCGTCAGCGAGGACGACGCCATCCTGAAGCTCAGCATCCACGCGCTGCTGGTCGAGGCGCCGGGGCTGAAGCTGGTCGTCGACACCTGCATCGGCAACGACCGGCCGCGCGAGATCACCGGGGGCGAGCCCCTGGCGACGCCGTTCCTGCAGCATCTCGGCGAGGCGGGCTGGTCGCGCGACGCCGTCGACGTCGTGGTGTGCACGCATCTGCACGTCGACCACGTCGGCTGGAACACCATGCTCGAGAACGGCAAGTGGACGCCGACCTTCCCGAAGGCGCGCTACCTCATCGGTCGGCGCGAGTACGAGTTCTGGAGCGTCCACGACGACGAAGAGCAGCAGGCGATGATGGGCGATAGCGTCACGCCGATCTTCGACGCCGGCCTCGTCGATCTGGTGGAGCTGGACCACGTGATCTCGCCGGAGATCCGGCTCACGCCTTCCATCGGTCATACGCCGGGCCATGTCAGCGTGATGATCGAGTCCGAGGGCGAGCGGGCGGCGATCACCGGCGACATGCTCCATCACCCCTGCCAGATGGCGCACCCCGACTGGGTGTTCGGCGACGACGACAAGGAGGCCGCCGTGCGCACCCGCGCGCGCCTCTTCGCCGAATGGGCCGACCAGCCGGTCCTGGTGATCGGCACCCACTTCCCCGCGCCCACCGCCGGCCACGTCGTCCGCGACGGCGCAGCGTTCAGGTTTGCGGTGTAAGGGCGGCGAGCCGCATTCCAGATCCGCGGGCGCCCTTCACTCAGCCGGACCGCTTAGCTCTGGATCGAGCTTGGGTGACCGGGGGCGCGGTGTTCCACTCAACGGACACGTTCCCAGGTGATGGTCAAAGCTTGAACCCCATCTGGCAGAGGGGGCGCGGCGCTCAGGACGAGGCGGTCTCCGGTTATCGTGAAGAAGCGCTTGCGGTCGATTCCGGTGCGATTCGGGGAAAGATCGATCTCGACGTGGTGGACCACAAAGCCTCCAGCCTCATCGACCGAATAGGCGCCGCAGTAGGCGACCAGCTTTTCGGGAATGGCGCTGGCCTCCGCCGCGGACGGCTGGTCGGCGACCGCCCAACGCGACCGCTGGCTGTCGCCCAACATCGCGCAGACCTGGCCCGTTGCGGTGTAGACGATATAGCCCCGGCCCAGCGCACCCACATTGGGATCGGGCCGCTCTGTTCCATCCTTCATGCGCTCGGTCGCCGAAACCAGGCGCCAGGTTCCGACGAGCTGGGCGGCCCCACCCTGCGCCCCCGCCGAAGCCTTGGCCGGGAAAGGGGGCGTGACCGACGGGGGCTCGCCGAAGAACCCGACGATGCGTTGGATGCGGCCATCGCGGGCCATGTCGTAGATGTCCACCCCATGGGTCACCTGCGACCCGTCGGGCGCGAGCAGAAGCCATGTCACCCGCATCGCCCGGTGGTGCATCTGCGGCGCGCTGCGCCGGAAGTGCGCGCCCGGATAGTGACGCTGGAAATTGGCTATGACGTCGCTAAGCGCTGCGCGGCCCTTCGCGAGGGTCGGCTCAGGGTCGCTGTAGACTCCGTCCGCCGCCCAGACCCGCGTGAGCAGGCGATCGCGAGCCCCCCGATCGCCGACGCTCCAAGCGGCGCAATAGTCGGTGACCGCGGAGTCCGGCGTAAGAGGTTTGGTCGGCTCCGCCATGGCGGCGCAGGACAGGCCGAGGGTTGCAAAAAGGGCCGCGCACGCGATGCGCAGCTCGTGACCTCGTCGTGGCATTTCTCTTTCCCCCGCCTTGCCGCGAGCGATCAAATCGCAATCGCCGAAGGTCGGCAACGGGGCGAATGCGGCGACGGGCTCTTCGCCCGTCAGCGGCCCTGGCCGCGCTTAGGAGTCTTCCCGCCCGTCGTCGCCGAGCCGGACGATGCGGCGGACGTGGAGCTCGTCGATCTCCAGCCGCTTGATCCGCACCTTGCCCGCGGTCAGCGCCCCGATCGCCACCGCCCCGATGGAGACCGCGCCCACGGCGAGCGCCCCGACCGCCGTCGCCCCGGCGGCCAGGGCGATCCAGGCGGAAAGCGGCAGGCGCGGCTTGACGGGGATGGGCTCGCTCATGATCGCTCCAACTCGGCGCGCGGCCAGTGGGCCAGGTCGGCGGCCGCCTCATAGGTCGACTGGAAGAAGTCCATCAGCGCCGCGTCCGGATCGGCGGCGGTCCGCACGGCGTCGTAGGCCAGCACGAACTCGCCGAGGCCCGTGTCCCAGTGGGCCGCGGCCGGGCGGACCGGGGCGTCCTTGAAACCGGCCGGCTCGGGATAGGCGTAGGCGTAGAACATGGGCGCCACGCCCGGCGCGCCCGGCCAGAAGCCGCAGCTCGATTCCTCGTGGGAATAGGCCTCGACGCTGACCGAGGCCGGCGCCAGCGGCGAGCCCGGGTGCGGCGGCGCGCGGCGGCCGGAGAAGCGGGTCTCCGCCAGGTCGAAGCTGCCCCAGAAGAAGTGCACCGGGCTCGCCTTGCCGAGGAAGCGGGCCCGGAACGCCTTCATCGTTCGGTCGGCCTGGACCAGCACCCGCCAGAACCGCTGGGCGGCCGCGCCGTCATAGGCATGGTGCGTCTCGTCCGCCTCGAAGGGGATCGGGTTTTCCACCTCGCAGGGCGTCGTCCAGATCCGCGGCCGCGCGCCCAGGCGCTCCAGCGCGTCCATCACCTGGCGGTAGAAGGCCGCCACCGTCATCGGCGCCAGGGCGAAGCTCTCCTCGTGGCCATCGCTGCAGGCCAGCCGCAGGCGCTGGTCCAGGAAGTCGAAGACGATCTCGAAGGTGCGGCCGTCCAGCGGGATCGGCGAGGTGGTGAGCCCACGGGCGCTGACGTAGAGCGGCACGTGCCACCAGTGGTTCACCGGCGGAGTCATGGCCATCCGCACCTTGCCCACGACCTGGGTCCACATGTGCAGGGTGGCCGCGGTGTCGGCCCAGTCGTCATAGGCGAGCGCCGGCCAGTCGGCAGCAGACTGGGCCGAGGCGCCCGCCGAGGTCACGCCGCCTGCCCCACCGCCGCGCGCACCTCCGCCACCACGCTCGCCCAGTCGCCGGGCGCCGGCTGGCGGAAGATCCGCATCGAAGGATACCAGGGGCTGTCGGTGCGATCGGTCAGCCAGCGCCAGTCGCCCTTGTAGGGCAGCATCAGCCAGCAGGGCTTGCCCATGGCGCCGGCCAGGTGCGCCACGGCGGTGTCGACGGTGATCACCCGCTCCAGGCCGCGGACGATCTCGGCGGTCTCCTCCATGTCGCGCGCGCCGGTGGCCTCGCGTTCCAGCCGCCTCACGCCCGGCAGGGCGGCCAGGCCGGCGGAGGCCTCCTCGGACATCGAGCGGTTGTGGTCGTCCGGGTGGCTCGGCGCGCCGCGGGTGATCAGGCCCACGCCCGACCCGCCCTCGCGGCCGGTGAGGTAGGGCGCCGGCGGAATGGTCTCGAGCGTCGTGCCCATCCGCCACGGCAGGGAGGCCGAGAGCACCCAGGCGTCGTGGGTCGGGATCTGGACCGGTCCCTCGGCGGCGATGACCTCGCAATCCAGCGACGCGAACAGCCGCTTCAACGCCGGATGGCACATCAGCGTCACCCTGATCCCGCGCGCCCGGAGCGGGCCGACGTAGCGGGCGTACTGGATCTGATCGCCCAGGCCCTGCTCGTGCCAGATCAGCAGGCTGCCCACCGCCTGGCCCTGCCACTCCGGGAAGCTCAGGGGCGGCTTGCGGTTGTGGCCCGGCTTGACCATGCGGGCTTCGTAGTAGGGCCAGGCCTCGGCGTAACGGCCCAGGCGCAGCAGCAGGAAGGCGAGCTGGCGCTGCGCAGGCGGATCGGCGGGATCGAGCCGGAGCGCGTCGCGGTAGGCGGCCTCGGCCTCCGCCCAGCGCCGGCCGTCCTCTAGCAGGAGGCCCAGATTCACCGCCGTGACCGTGGTCGGTATCGAGGTCTGCAGGGCTGAATAGTAGCGCTCGGCCTCCTGCAGCCGGCCCGCGTTGTGGGCGGCCACGGCACGATCCCACACCTGGGCGGCGGTCAGCGTCGTCTGGGGCTCGGGGACTTGTGGATCGACAGGCGGCACGGCGGGCTTTCGGACTGGCGGAAGGGTCGACCGATGTTTGGCGGCCCCGCCCCCGGAAGGCAAGCTCGGCCGTCAGGCCGCCTTCTGCAGCTCCTGTTTCACCCGCTCGGCCAGGGTCTTGATGTCGATCGGCTTGGGCAGGAACGAGACATTGGCCTCGCCCTCAAGCAGATCCGAGAACTCGCTCTCCGCATAGCCGGAGATGAACATCACCGGCGCCGCGCCCAGGTAGCCGCGCGCCTGTTTCAACAGGTCCGGGCCCTGCATGCCGGGCATCACCACGTCGGAGATCATCAGGTCGATGGTCCCGGCATGGGCCTCGGCCAGCTCCAGGGCCTCCTCGCCGCTGGCGGCCTCGATCACCTCGTAGCCGCGGGCGCGCAGGAGCTTGGCGGCCACCCCGCGCACGGCGTCCTCGTCCTCGACGAACAGGATCCGGCCCGCGCCGGAAAGGTCGCGCGCCACCGGCCGCTTGGGGGCCTGGGCGACGGGCGGCGGCGCGACGCCCGCCACCGGCACGTGCACCGGCAGGAAGATGCGGAAGGCCGCGCCCTCGCCCGGCTTGGAGTCCACCGCGATCCAGCCGTCCGACTGCTTGACGATGCCGTAGACGGTGGCCAGACCCAGGCCGGTCCCCTCGCCCACCGGCTTGGTGGTGAAGAAGGGATCGAAGATCTTGTCCATCACCGCCGGCGGGATGCCCGGGCCGTCGTCGCTGACCTCGATCAGCGCCTGGTCGCCCTGGGCGTTCGGATAGCCCATCGCCTGGGCCTCTTCCTGGGTCACGCGGGCCGTGCGGATCTTGACCGAGCCGCCGCCGTGGGCGCGGACGCTGTCGCGGGCGTTGACCGCCAGGTTCATCACCGCGGTTTCCAGTTGGCTTCGGTCGGCGCGCACCTGCGGCAGGTTGCGGCCGTAGTCGGTGGTCAGCTTGACGTCCTCGTAGAGCACCCGGCGCAGCAGCACCTCGAACTCGCTGATCAGTTCGCCCAGGTCGAGGATCTCGCGCTGCACGGTCTGCTTGCGCGAAAAGGCCAGCAGCTTGCGCACCAGGTCGGCCGCCCGCGTCGAGGTCTGCTTGATCTCGTTCAGGCCCTCGTAGGAGGGATCGCCCACGGGGTGGCGCGTGGCCAGCACGTCGAGCTGCATGAAGATGGCGGTCAGGAGGTTGTTGAAGTCGTGGGCCACGCCCCCGGCGAGCTGGCCGATGGCCTGCATCTTCTGGCTCTGGGCGAGCTGCAGCTCGATCTGCTTCTGCTCGGAGACGTCGACCAGGTAGGCGACGAAGCCGCCGTTGTTCTTGGACAGGTACAGGTGGGCGATCCGCGCCGGGTCGTACGCCAGGCGTACCTCGAGCGGGGCGCCGGAGCCCTGGCCGGCGCTGAGCTTCAGGGCGGCGTCGGCCCGGCTGGCGGGGTCGATGAGCTCGCCGAAGGCCTGGCCCTTCTCGCCGCCGCCGGCCACGGCCTTGAGCGCCGGATTGGCCTCCACGATCAGCGCCTCGAACGGGTCGTCGCCCTCCAGCAGGGCCGCGCCGAACGGCGAGGCGGCGGCGAAGGCGTCCAGCACCCTGGGCGGCGGCGGGGCTGCGCCGGAGAAGGCGGCCAGCACCTCGAGCGCCGCGGACGGCAGGGCGAGCGCGCCGGCGCCGGGCCCGTTCAGGCGCACCAGGAAGCGCCGCGCGCCGAGCGGCGAGACCAGGGCCGAATGCTCCGCGCCCCCGGCCTTGATCGCGGCCTGGGCGGTCTCGCCCCGCCGTGCGGCGGTGAGCGCCGCGAACAGGCTGGAGGCCGAGGCCCCGGACTTGGGCAGCCGGGTCGCCGTGCCGATGATGGACTTCCAGGCGGCGTTGGCGGCGTGGACCCGGCCGTCCGGAGCCGCGATGGCCGCAGGCTCGCTGAGCGCGTCGACCAGTTGCTCGGCGCCCGGTTCGGCCTCGGCGGGCGCGTCGGCTGGACCGCGCAGCACGAAGAGGCCCAGGCAGGCCACGCCGGCCAGGCCGATCAGCAGCAGCAGGCCCGCGAGCGTCGTGGGGCCTGCATTCATCGCCGGCGCCGCGGCGAAGGCCACGGCCATGAGGAAGAAGACCACGGCGGCGACGGTCAACGGCTCGAACCAGCCCTTGCGGCCTTTGCGGACCTGCGGCTCGGCCATGGCCAGCGACGGCGCCTCCTGCTGAGCCCGCGAGGGGCCTCGGGCGATGGCGCCCAGCGAATCGGTCACGTGCATTCTCTCACAGGCAGGGTCGCGTTACAGGCCGCCGCCGCGCAGCGACCGCGCGGCCACCTTGCGCCCGGCGCTCAGGATGAAGCCGATGATCTTGGCGACGGCCTCATAGTGGGCCGGCGGGATGATCTCGTCGATGTCTACCGCGGCATAGAGGGCGCGGGCCAGGGGCGGGTCCTCGATCACCGGCACGCCGGCGGCCTCGGCGATCTCCCTGATCTTCAGGGCCAGGCTGTCCAGGCCCTTGGCGACGCACATCGGCGCGGGCGTCTCGCTGGCGTCGTACTTCAGCGCCACGGCGTAGTGGGTCGGGTTCATGACCACCACCGTGGCCTTGGCCACCTCGGCCATCATCCGGCGCTTGGCGCGCGCGTTACGCATCTGCCTCTGCTTGGCCTTGATGTGAGGGTCGCCTTCGGACTGCTTGAAGTCCTCCTTCAGCTCCTCCTTGGTCATCTTCATCTTGTTCATGAACCGCTGGCGTTGCCAGAACCAGTCGCCGCCGGCGACCACCGTCAGGAACACCGCCACCGCGAAGACGAGCCGGCGCAGGATGTCGGCGGCGAAGCCCAGCATGGCGATCGGGTCCACGCTGGCCAGGTTCTCCATCTCCTTCAGGTGCGGGTTGAGCACCCACCAGGCCAGGAGCCCGGTCAGAAAGACCTTCAGCAGCGACTTCAGGAACTGCACGAAGCCGTCGATGCCGAAGATCCGCTTGAAGCCCGCCACCGGCGAGAACTTCTGCGGGTCGAAGGCCAATCGCTCAGGGCTGAACACGAAACCGGTCTGGACGAGATTTCCGGCGACGCCGGCGGCGCAGGCCGCCAGGATCACCGCGCCGACCGCCGGGACCGCCGCCATCAGCGCGGCGCGCATGATCTGCATCCCGCCGTGGCCCTCAAGACTCATGGCGTCCGGCGAGGCCAGGAAGGGCGTCAGCGCGGTCACCAGGTTGCGCGAGAGATAGCCGCCGCCCAGGGCCACGACGGTCGCCGCCGCGGCCAGCGAGGCCATGGTGGGCAGGTCCGGCGTCTTGACCACCTCGCCGCGCTCGCGCGCCTGCTGGAGTTTGCGCGGTGTCGGCTCTTCTGTTTTCGAGGTGGCGTCGTTCGTGTCGCTCATGGCGCGTCGCTCATGGGACTAGCCGAACATCGCGATCAGGTCGCGGTAGTGGTCGAGCCACACCATCCCCATCAACCCCAGGCTCGTGGCGAAGATCGACAGGCCCAGCAGGACCATCAGCGGCGAGGCCACGAAGAAGATCTGGAACTGCGGCATGACGCGCCCGACCAGCCCGACCGCGACGTTGAAGATCAGCGAGAAGGCCACCACCGGCGCGGCGAGCTGTAGCCCGAGCGCGAAGGACTTCGACACCGTCTGGATCGCCAGGGTGTTGGCGTCGGCCACCGGGATCGTCCGCGTGAACGGGAAGATCGTGTAGGAGCGCACGATCGCCGACAGGAACATGTGGTGCAGATTGGTGCTCATGATCAGCACCAGGCCCAGCAGGCCCAGGAAGGTGCCGATCGTCGTGGACGGGGCCGCCTGGGTCGGGTTGGCGGTCTGGGCGAACCCCAGGGTGGTCTGGATCGAGATGATCTCGCCGGCCGCGGCCAGGGAGGACATGAAGAACCGCAGGATCGCGCCGATGATCAGGCCGATGGCGGTCTCCTTGATCACCGCGAAGCCGACGCCGCTCATATCGCCGGGGATCACCGGCACGGTCGAGCCCACGACGGGAAGCAGGATTAGCGCCAGCAGCAGGGCCAGCGTCAGGCGCACGCGCACCGGCACGAAGGTCTCGCCCAG
>NZ_DATMNA010000010.1:0-2471 GCF_035569475.1 Phenylobacterium sp. | reverse complement strand
TGAAGAAGGGCGAGGAGGTCGAGGATCGCGTCCGCAGTTCCCTGGGCCGCTCGCCCCAGGCTGAAAAGATGAGCCACGCGATGGAAACCGCCGCGGCCAAGGCCCAGTCGTTCAGCGCCGAACAGCGGGCGGCCCTCGAGGCCCGCCTGGCCAAGGTGCGGGAGACGGTGTCGGAGACCCTGGCCCCCTGGAACCTGCCGGCCATCGGCCAGGCGCTGGAAAAGCTCGCCGCCAAGGTGGACGCCCTCAGCCATGAGGTGGCGGCCCTGAAGGCCGAAAAGACCCCTCCTCCGGCGGCCTAACCTCTACCCGGCCGTGCGTAGGCTGCGACGAGGCCCATGATCTGGGCGGCGGCGCGGGCGAGGCGGGCGCGTGGCGGCCCCGGGTCGCCTTCGAGATCCAGCTCAAGGGCGTGATGGGCGATGGCGGTGACCAGCACGCGGGCGAGACCATCGAGCGCTTCGGGGGGCGCGGCGATGGCGCCCGCCTGGGCCAGGGCGTCCAGCATCCCGCGGAGCGCCTCGCGCTGGGCGGCGGCGATGCGGCGCAGGCGCGCGGCGATGTCCGGATAACGCAGGACCAGGGCGCCGGCCTCCCGATGCAGGAAGCGGCCGTCCCACGCCTCCTCGACGAGGATGTGGACGTGGGTCCACAGGGTCTCCAAAGTCGCGCCCTCGCCCCGGCAGGCCCGCGCGGCGGCATCCAGCACCAGGTCGACCTCGTCCTGACAGGCGCCCGCCAGCACCGCCAGGATCTCCGGCTTACCCTTGAAGTGGTAGTAGAGGTGGCCGGGGCTGATCCCGAGGGCGGCGGCGATGTCGACGGCCGAGAGGGCGCCGACGCCCTCTTCATTGAAGAGGACCCTTGCCGCCTCCAGGATGCGCGCCTTGGTCGCGGACGGGTGGTCGGACTGCATCGTCGAGGCGAGAGCGAACGCCCTGCGGCTACGCCGCCTGGGCGGTGAACTGCAGCTTGGCGAGCTTGGCGTAGAGGCCGCCGCGGGCGAGGAGCTCGGCATGGGTGCCCTCGTCGACGACGCGGCCGCCGTCCATCACCACGATGCGGTCAGCCTCCAGGACCGTGGCCAGGCGATGGGCGATGACCAGGGTGGTGCGGCCTCGCATCGCCTCATGCAGGGCCTGCTGGACGAGGCGCTCGTTCTCGGCGTCCAAGGCGCTGGTCGCCTCGTCGAGCAACAGGATAGGCGCGCGGCGAATGAGCGCGCGGGCGATGGCCAGGCGCTGGCGCTGGCCGCCGGACAGGGTCTTGGCGTGCTCGCCCACCACGGTCTCGAAACCCTGGGGCAGGGCGGCGATGAAGCCCTCCGCCTGGGCGGCCAGGGCGGCGGCGCGGACCTCGGCGTCGATGGCGGCAGGACGGCCGAAGCGGATGTTGTCGGCGGCCGAACCGGAGAACAGCGGCGCCTCCTGGGCGACGAGCGCCATCCGGGCGCGCACCTGCGCCGGATCGGCCTGGCGCAGGTCGACGCCGTCGATGCGCACCGACCCGCCATCCGGATCATAGAAGCGCAGCAACAGCCTCAACACGGTGCTCTTGCCCGCTCCCGAGGGGCCCACCAGGGCGACCCGCTCGCCCGGCCGGGCGGCCAGGGTGAAGCCATTGAGGGCCGGCGGCCCGGCCCGGCCCGGATAGGCGAAGCGCACGTTCTCGAAGGCGACCTCGCCACGCGGCGCCGGCAGGGGCCAAGGCCGGGTGGGCGCCTGGATGGCCGGGGCGGTGTCCAACATCGCCACGATCCGCTCGGCTGCGCCGGAGGCCTTCTGAATCTGGCCCCACACCTCGGAGAGGTCCTTGACCGCGTTGGCGGCCAGGAAGGCCAGGCCCAGGAGTTGGAAGAGCGCTCCGGGGCTCAAGGTATGGTCGACGATCACCTCCACCGCCGCGCGGAACAGCAGGGCCAGCATGCCCCCGAAGATCATCACGATCATCAGGAACGAGAGCAGGCCCCGGGCGCGGATCTGGGCGCGGGACGCTTCGAAGGCGCTCTCGATCGCCGCGTTGAAGCGGCCGGCCACGGCGTCCTCCTGGCCGAAGGCCTGGACCGTGTCGATGGCGCCCAGCCCCTCGCCGGCATAGCCGACCGCCTGCGCGAAACGGTCCTGGGCCCGGGCCGAGAGCGCCTGAAGGCGCCGGCTCATCAACAGCATGGGTGTCAGCAGGATGGGAATCAGCATCGTCACCAGCAGCGTGAAGTCCGGGCTGACCACCACCATCAGCACCAGGCCCCCGGTGAGGGTGACGAGGTTGCGCACGGCCACCGGGATCACATTGCCGACGATCGCCTCGACGATCGACATGTCGCTGGTGAGTCGCGAGAGCACCTCGCCGGTGCGCAGGTTCACGAAGTGGCCGAGGTCGAGGCCCAGCACATGGCGGAAAACGCGCTTGCGAAGATCCGCCACCACGCGCTCGCCGAGCTTGTAGAGGAAGTACAGCCGCAGGCCGGTCGC
>NZ_DATMNA010000009.1:0-37223 GCF_035569475.1 Phenylobacterium sp. | reverse complement strand
CTAGGTTCTGAACCCATAAAGGTTGCGGCTGAGGTCGACGCTTGATTCAAGGCTTCCGAAAGGAGCCTGGGATGGCGCGATACGATCTGAGCGAAGTGGAGTGGCGGCTGATCGAGCCCCTGCTGCCGAACAAGCCGCGCGGCGTAGCCCGCGTGGACGACCGGCGGGTGATCAACGGGATTTTCTACGTGCTGCGGACGGGCTCGCCCTGGCGCGACCTGCCGAGCCGATACGGGCCACACACCACGGTCTACAACCGCTACAACAGGTGGGCGAAGGCCGGCGTGTGGCTTCGGATTTTCGAGGCGCTGAGCGCGAAATCGCCTCAGTCGCTCCACCTGATCGACAGCTCCATCATCCGCGCCCACCAGCACGCCGCCGGTGGAAAAAAGGGGGCCCGGATCACGCCATCGGCCGTTCTCGTGGAGGACTGAGCACCAAGATCAACGCTGTCGTAGATCAAGACGGCCTGCCGATCCGGATCGTTCTGTCCGCCGGCCAGGCCTCCGACAAGGCCGCCGTCGCCGATCTGATCGAGGGCTTGCCGCCAGCACGGGCTCTCGTCGCCGACCGGGGTTACGACGCTCAGGCGATCATCGATCTGGTCCGCATCCGTGGCGGTTGCGCCCACATCCCGACCCAGAGGGATCGAAAGGTCCAGCGCTCCATCGACCCGGAGATCTACCGACAGCGAAATCTCGTCGAGCGCTACTTCTGCAAACTCAAGCACTTCCGCCGTGTCGCCACGCGCTTCGACAAGCTCGCCAGGAACTTCCTTGCCGCCGTGCTCCTCGCCTCAACTCGACTCTGGCTCAGAGCTTATGAGTCCACGACCTAGCCCACACGCCGCTGATCGCCGCCCTATCCCTCCGCGATCCGCGCCACGCGCGGTTCAGCCTGGGGGATCAGCACCGGCATCCTGACGGTCACCGTGGTGCCTTCGCCGAGCGTGCTTTCCAGAGTCATCTCGCCGCCGTGCAGGCGCGCGAAGGCGCGCACCAGCGACAGGCCGAGCCCCGCGCCCGCCTGCTTCTGCTCCGCGCCGCCCGCCTGCTCGTAGGGCCGGCCGAGCCGCGCCAGGTCGTCCGCCGAGATGCCGACGCCGGTGTCGGTGACGGAGATCTCCAGCACCTCGCCGTCGGGCCGCGCCGAGACCGTCACCGAGCCGCCCCGGGGCGTGAACTTCAGCGCGTTGGAGATCAGGTTGAAGGCGATCTGCTTGATCGCCCGGCGGTCGGCTTCCGCCTCCAGCGACCCGGGCGCCAGCTCGCCCTTCAGGCTGATGCCCGCCCGGTCCGCCTGGCCGCGCATGAGGCGCAGCACCGCGGCGATCGCGTCGCGGGCGTCGAAGTCCTCGCGCGCCAGCTCGAACCGCTCGGCCTCGATCTTCGACATGTCGAGCACGTCGTTGATCAGCTCCAGCAGGTGGGCCCCGCTCTCGTGGATCAGGTCGGCGTATTCGGCGTAGCGGTCCGACATCGGCCCGAACAGCCGCTGCCGCATGATGTCGGAGAAGCCCATGATGGCGTTCAGCGGCGTGCGCAGCTCGTGGCTCATATTGGCCAGGAACCGCGACTTGCCGGCGTTCTGCTGCTCGGCGACCAGCCGGGCCTCCTCCAGCTCGGCCTCGCGGCGGCGCTGGGCGCGCGCGTCGCGCAGGGCGGCCACCAGGCGCGAGCCGGTCATCCGCCGCACCGTCAGCACGCACCAGCCCTGGGCGTCGTGGGCGGGGACGAAGGCGACGTCGGCCGAGCCCTCGGCGGCGGCGCGCATCAGGGCCTGCTCGACGCCCGCGCGGTCTTCGGCGCCCACGAGTTCGGCCAGATTGCGCCCCGGCATGTCGCGCGTCTCGAGGCCGATCGGGGCCTCGCCGAAGGCTTCCAGGATCCGCCCGCCGGAATAGAGCGACATCAGGAGCTGCGGCTGGTGGTCCAGGGCCTCGCGCAGCGACAGCTCCGTATCGCGGGCCCGGGCGCCCTCGCCGCGCACCTTGCCCTGCAGCGCCACCAGGCCCGCCGCGAAGCCCAGGCCCGTCGCACCCAGCGCCAACAGGCTCAGCCAGGCGGCCAGGGGCTCGGGGATCCTCGGCAGCAGGACGAAGGCGCCGCCCATCGCCGCCACCGCGGCCGCGGCCACGCCGGCCGCCGCGCCCAGGCCCAGCAGTCTCGGCCGCCCGAACGCCGCGCCCGCCGCCAGCGGGGCCAGGCACCAGACGGCCATCGGCCCGCCGGTCCCGCCCGTCAGCAGGCAGGCGGCCGCTCCGGCCACGGCCCAGGCCAGAACCGCCGTCGCCGCGCCGCCCTCGCCGCCCACCTCGGCCAGGAACGCCCCCGCGAGGCCGGCCGCGCCCATCGCCCCCAACGCCGCCAGCGCCGCGGCCGGCGCGTCGCCACGCAACGCCAGCGTCCCGGCCGCCGCGGCCAGGGCCAGCACCCAGGCCAGGTGCCAGCTCACGGCGAAGCGCCGCCCCGCCTGAGCCGTCGCGCGCCCGCGCGGCCGTCTTTTGGGACTGGTCAGCGTCAAACCTGGGTCATCTTTGCGCCGGACATCATCCGCCAGCTTAGCGTCCCAGGTGAGTCCCCCCAAGGCCGCTCTCCTTTGACGCGATCCCGCCTTCGCGCGGTGGGGGCGTGGGAGAAAGGAAATCGTAAGCGCGCAGGGGGCAGGATCAGGCGACCTGGAACGAGGGCGCCTTAGCCTCAGATGCCGTCAGCGCCCGACCCCGCCGCCGCGCCCGCACCGCCGACGCCGCCTCCGCGGAGGCGCCGCCGCGCCGCCACGGCGCTCGAGGCGCAGAAGCACGCCTTCCTGCGCCTGGTGAGCCACGAGCTGCGCACGCCGCTCAACTCGATCCTCGGCTTCTCCGAGATCCTCTCGGCCGAGCTCTACGGGCCCCTGGGCGCGCCGCAGTACAAGGAATACGCCGATATCATCCGCGGCAGCGGCAAGAAGCTGCTGCGCCTGGTCAACCAGGTGCTGGAGATCGGCCGGCTGGAGGGCCTGGAGCTCGACGTCGGTCCCGAGGCCCTGGAACCCGCCTTCGAGTCCGCCATCTCCTCGGCGGCCAGCGATTTCGTCCGCGGCGTCGCGCCCCGCGTCGTCGCGCATGGCGAGCTGCCCCTGGTGCTGGCCGATCCCTGGGGCCTGCGCACGGTCCTCGCCCACCTGCTGCAGAACGCCGCCATGTTCGCCCCCGATGACGGCGAGGTCAGGCTCCGCACCGAGGTCTCCCCCGGCCACGTGGACGTCTTCGTCGAGGACGATGGCGAGGGTGTCGACCCGGCCGACCTGCCGCGCCTGATGCTGCCCTTCGAGCAGGGCCAGAACGCCCTGGTCCGCCGCGTCGAGGGCGCGGGCCTCGGCCTGCCGATCTGCGAGCTCACCTGCCGGGCCATGGGCGCGCGCCTGCAGCTCACCTGCGCGCCGGGCAAGGGCCTCACCGCCCGCGTGCGCCTGAAGACCGCCGCATAGGGCCGCAGGCAGTTGCAGCCGGGGTCGCCTGCCCCTAAGTCCCGCCCATGATCGAAAACGAACTCGCCGACCTCTCTGCCGAGTTCGAGGTCCTGGGCGACTGGGAAGAGCGCTACCGCTATGTCATCGACCTGGGCAAGGACCTGGCCCCCCTGACCGACGCCGAGCGGTCCGACGCCAACAAGGTGCGCGGCTGCGCCAGCCAGGTCTGGCTGGTCAGGGAGCCCCAGGCCGACGGGACGCTGAGGTTCCGCGGCGACAGCGACGCCCACATCGTGCGCGGCCTGATCGCCATCGTCCTGCGGCTGTTCTCCGGCCGCAAGCCGTCCGAGATCCTCGCCTTCGACGCCCCCGCCGCCTTCGAGGCCCTCGGCCTCAAGGGCGCGCTCTCGCAGCAGCGCTCCAACGGCCTGGCCGCCATGGTGGCGCGCATCCGCAGCGATGCGGAACGGGCCGTGGCCTGATCCCCGGTCAGGCCGGCGCCGCGGCCGCGGCGCGTTCCGTCCGCACGACCCGGTGCAGCATCACCGCGATCGCCAGGCCGACGCCCTGCAGCGCCACGGCGAGGAGCAGCACGCCGTGGACGTTCTGGTTGCTGACGGCGAACGAGGCCAGCAGAGGGCCGAAGGCGCCGGCGAGGAGCTGGACGGCGCCGCTCTGCATTGCGGCGCGCCGGGAGGGGTCGGCCTCCACCGTCATGGGGATCAGGAACGGCCCCGCCACGAAGGCGGCCAACCCCGCGAGCCCGGTCATGGCGACGAACAGCCAGCCGGGCGCGTGGACGGCGTAGGTCGCCCAGGTGGCCACGAACACCGCCGCGCAAGCCCAGAAGACGGTGATGTAGCGGACCCGGCCCGCCGCCATCGTCGCCAGCGCGCCGCCCGCCATCTGGCAGGCCAGCCCGACCGAGATGGCCAGCCGCCCGACCGAGACGCTCAGGCCGGCCTGGCGGGCCAGCGGAACGACATAGACCGCCACGGCCATCAGCGAGGACGCCATGCACAGGGTGCCGGCCAGCGCGACCCAGCCTCGGAACGGCGGGGCCCCGGAGGTCGCGGCGCCGTCCGCGGTCGCCGCGCCCAGGCTCCGGGGAATGAAGGCCGCGACGGGCAGGGCCAGGGCGGCGGCCGCCGCCACCGTCACATAGCCGCCGTTGGCCCCGAACCGCGGCAGGATCAGCGCGGAAAGCGCCGCGGCGACCGCGAGCTGGGTCAGGCCCATGCCGGTGAACAGGATGGCGGCCCAGCGCTCCGGCGTCGCCGTGCGCGAGATGAAGCCGATGGAAATCCACAGCAGGACGCCTTCGGGCAGGCCCGCCACGGCGCGGACGATCATCACGCCCTCGCCGCTGGCCCGCGTGGTGGCGAGGTCGAGGGCGACCAGGACGACGGCGGCGAGCGCGGCGATGGCGCGCAGCCGCACCGGCCGCAGCACGATGCCCGCGACGCCGGTCACCAGGCCGGTGCTCAGCGCCTCCAGCATGGCGGAGAGGCCGATGCCGGGCGCGGAGAGGCGCCCCTCTTCCGCCAGCGTCGCCAGCAGCAGGCCCATGAGGCCCGAGATCAACAGCGCTAGCACGCCCAGCGCGATCGCCGCGGCGGCCTCGGACCGGCTGAACGGCGGCCCCGCGACCTCGTCGACCAGGTCGTCCGGCGCTCGGCCAAGCGGCGCGACGGCCGCGGCGGCGGACGAAAGCGAACGTGGCCGAGGGCTCATGGGCTGACTCCGCGCCGGCGTGGCTGCGGAGCATCGCCCTGAATTGACCACGGCGCCTAGCGCTGATCGCTCGGGTCGGCCTGGAGACGCTTGCGCCTCATCCGGGCGCCTGCCCGACAGCGCTTCCAACGGTTTGGCCGGGACGGCGCCGCGCGCCCGAGACGGCGGCGTCCGCGGCGGGGCGCGCCTTGATCCCCGTGTTCTGGAACGCCGCGATACGCCAGCCCGAGGCCCGCCTTACGAGGGTCACGGTCGGACGCGCCTCGATGACGCCGGCCAGGGCCCCGAACCCGCCTGCAATCGGGCGTGCAGGTGCGCCGTCGCCAGGTCCGGCGTCAGGAGGGCGCGCCGCCGCGTCGGCGGGCCAGTGCAGGACGACCGCGATGGCGAAGGCGACGGCCCCGGCGGCGAAGGCGACAATGCGGTTCATCTGGAGTCTTGCTCCCTCGTCAGTTTGGGATGCGCAGGGCCGCGGGCCTCAGGCCGGCGTCAGACGCGCGTGGCTGGACATCAGCGCCGCGGGGCTTTCGGCGCCCACGAACAGGCCGGCGAAGTTCAGGTATTGCGCGGCGAAATCGGGCGGCAGCACCTCCACCAGGAAGCGGCTCTCGACCCACAGTTCGATGACGCCGAAATCGCCGCCCCGGTCGCAGACGAAGCACGGCCAGCCCTCTCGCCCGGCGATCGCCTCGATCTCCGCGCGGCTGCGATCCACGCTCATCGCGAAATGGACGGCGCTCAGCGCCGGGTCCCGGCCGCTGCGCAGAAACTCGGCCCCGACCGGGCCGTTGGGCTTCAGCTCGGTGTCGGCCGGGTGGACCTCCACGGCCGTGCCGTGCCGATCGCCGGCGATGGCCATGAAGGCGCCCGGGTTCGGCGGAAACGGGATGCAGGCGCCGCCGAGCAGTTCGGCGAACACCTCGGCGACGCGTTGCGGCTCGCGCGCGGCGATGGACAGGTGATGGATCATGGGCGGTCTCGACTTTGAGGGCGGCCGGCGATCGGGGCTTGAAACCGACACCGGTCTGCTTGACACTATGTCAAGTCGCCCGTTCATACCCGTGAGCTTTACATAGTGTCAAGTACCCCGCAGACGACCCGCGCGAGAATTCTCGCCGCCACCCTTTCCCTCGTGGAGCGGGCCGAGGGCCCCATCGCCATGGGCGCCATCGCCAAGGCCGCGGGCCTGTCGCGCCAGGCGCTCTACCTGACCTTCTCGGACAAGGCGGCCCTGTTCATCGACCTGGTGCGCTACGTCGACGAGCGGCGGGGCTTGGCCGAAGAGCTGGCGAAGATCCGGGACGCGCCCACCGGGGTCGGCGGCCTGCTGGCCATGGTCGACCTCCAGGCCCGCCAGAACCCCGGCCTGAAGCCGCTGGCCGACGCGCTGGAGCTGCTCCGCCGTCAGGATCCCGCGGTCGAACGGGGTTGGCAGGACCGGCTCGACAACCGCCTGCGCGGGTGCCGCGAGATCGTCGCGCGGATCGCCGCAGAGGGCCGGCTCCGCGCAGGCCTCGACGAAGCGGTCGCGACCGATCTGGTCTGGACCATCACCTCGCTCAGGATGTGGGACGACCTGGTGGCCCAGCGCGGCTGGAGCGCCGAGGCCTATCGCGAGCGGGTGACGAGCCTGCTGCTAGCCTCCGTCGTCGAGCCGGCGAAGTAACAGGCAGCTATCCGTGGCCGTCCTCGGGCCGTCCGGATGAAGGGTGCGCGACGTTGCCTGGGCGGCTCGAGACGCGCCGCTGCGCCCACTACGCCGCCCGGATGCCGCTCTGCGCCTGGCTCATGCCGACCACGGCGTCGAAGCCCAGGATCATGTCCACGCGCTCGCCGTCGGAGGCCAGCGGCAGGCGCAGCCACAGGATCGACAGGTGCGAGGCGCCGCGCCAGGCCAGGTTGTGGACGCCCACCGCCGGCCGCCCCTCGGCCGCCACCTTGCCGAGTTCGACGCGCCAGTAGTCGGCCGCGGCGCTGTTGTAGATCTCGCCCAGCCGCTTGCCGGTGATCTCGCGCCCGTAGACGCCGTAGAGCCCCGTCCCGGCCAGCCGCATGCGGAATTCCGGCGGCGCCTCGGCCCTGGGCTCGTGCACCACGTCGATCAGGCTGACGGTGGGCAACAGGCGCTTGATCGGCGCCGGGTCCAGGTGCGCCCGTCCGGGCAGCCGCGCCCCCTCCCGGAGGGACGCCCAATAGGCGAAGAGTTCCTCGTGCGCGCGTACTGCCGCACCGGGAGCCCCGACCTGCGCCGCCATCTGCAGATGCCCCAGCAACCAGTTGGATTCTCAACGAATCAACTATCGCCGATCAGGCGAATCGGCGGCAAGCGGAAAAGGGTTAACGCGGTGCGAATTTGCAGGCCTGAGTCCAAATGGAAACGCCCGCCGAAGCCGGCGGGCGTCCCCAAAACCTCAAGCCCTTCGGCCTCGAAGCGCGCTCAGCGCTTCTTGCGCGGCGCCTGGCGGCCGCCCTGGCCCAGGCCCATCTGCTTGGCCAGGTCCGAACGCGCCTTGGCGTAGTTCGGGGCGACCATCGGATAGTCCTTCGGCAGGCCCCACTTGGCGCGGTATTCCTCGGGGCTCATGTTGTACTTGGTGCGCAGGTGCCGCTTCAGCGACTTGAACTTGCGTCCGTCTTCCAGGCACACCAGGAAGTCCGGAGTGATCGAGCGGCGGATCGGCACCGCGGGTTCCTTCGGCGTGGCTTCCGCCGTCTCCGCGCCCGACGAAATGCCCGACAGGGCCCGGTGCACGCTCTGGATCAATGCGGGCAGGTCAGCCGCGGTCACGGAATTGTTGCCCACGTAAGCGGAGACAATATCCGCCGTCATCTCGATGACTTCCGACTTCTCATCCATTCTTGTTTTCCATAGGAAGCGCGGCGCTCGCGGCCGCTGAAGTGATTCACAACATCAGTAGCGGCGTCATTATAGCGAACTTTTCCACCGCACAAGCATAGAAACCGGTGTGTTTTCATCGTAACGCCGGAATTTTGCAGTGCGAAACAGGCAATCGGGATCAAAGAACCGATGTGATCGAGTAAGCGCCCGTCACTCTACCTAGCCGCGTCCCGCATTGGCCGGTGGAAATCCCGCGTTCAGCGAAAGTCCGGCGCCTGCCATTGGGTCCAGATGTCCGGCAGATCGCTGGAGACCCGGTCCGGGAACGCCGCCGGGCGCTTTTCCAGGAACGAGGTCACCCCCTCGCGCGCGTCGCCGGACCTGCCCCGGGCCTGGATGCCGCGGCTGTCGGCGCGGTGGGCCTCCATCGGGTGCGCCGCGCCGGCCATCCGCCAGATCAGTTGCCGGGTGAGCGCCACAGACACCGGCGCCGTGTTGTCGACGATCTCGCGCGCCAGGGCCTTGGCGGCGGGCAGCAGGTCCTCCGGAGCGTGCAGGGAACGCACCAGGCCGCGGTCGAACGCCTCCTGCGCCGGGAAGATGCGGCCCGTGTAGCACCACTCCAGCGCCGTCTGGACGCCCACCAGGTGCGGCAGGAACCAGGAGGACGCCGCCTCGGGATTGAGCCCGCGCCGCGCGAAGACGAAGCCATAGCGCGCCTCGGTCGAGGCCAGGCGGATGTCCATGGCCAGTTGCATGGTCGCGCCCACGCCGACCGCGGCCCCGTTCACCGCCGCGATCACGGGCTTCAGGCTCTCGAAGATGCGCAGCGTCAGCAGCCCGCCGCCGTCGCGCTGGGCGCCCTCCCGCGTCCGCGCCGCCATGGCCTCGCCGCCGCGGGCCTCGTAGTCGAAGGTCTGGGCTCCGGCCGACAGGTCCGCGCCGGCGCAGAACGCCCGCCCCGCGCCGGTGACGATCACGCAGCGCACCGCGTCGTCGCGGTCGGTCTCGTCGAACACCGCGATCAGGTCGTTCATCATCCGGGTGTTGAAGGCGTTCAGCTTCTCCGGCCGGTTCAGCGTCACCAGGGCGACGCCGTCCTCGACGGCATAGAGCAGGGTTTCAAACGTCGGCGCGGCCATCTCATACTCCCGTTTTTCCGGTCCATGCCGACCGCTTGACGGACCGTAGGTCAAGGCCCGCAATAGCGCTGAACCAAGATAAGTCGGCGGCCCGCGTCGCGTGGGACCGCCTTCGGGAGCGAGACCATGCATCCGGCGCACCACGCCAAGACCCATCCCGGCAAGGCCGCCTACGTCATGGCCTACTCCGGCGAGACGGTGACCTACGCCGAGCTCGACGCCCGCTCCAACCAGGGCGCGCACCTGTTCCGCCAACTGGGCCTGCGGGCCGGGGACGCCGTCGCCCTCTTCCTCGACAATCACCCGCGCTACTACGAGATCCTCTGGGCCGCCCAGCGGAGCGGCCTTCGCTTCACCTGCCTGTCGTCCAAGCTGACCGCCGGCGAGGTCGAGTACATCGTGCGGGACTGCGAGGCGAAGGTGTTCATCGCCTCGGCGGCGCTCTCCGAGGCAGCTCTGCAGGTCGCGCCCCTGATCGCCGGCGTGCAGCTGTTCATGGTGGGCGGCGAGGCTCAGGGCTACCCCGGCTTCGAGGACGCCCGGGCCGCCATGCCGGCCACGCCGATCGCCGACGAGAGCGCCGGGAGCGCCATGCTCTATTCCTCCGGGACGACCGGCCGTCCGAAGGGCGTCAAGCGCATGGCCGCCGTGGACCCCGCCATCGACGCGCCCAACGCGCTCGCCAACCTCGGCCAGGCGCTCTACGGCTGGACCGGCGACACCGTCTATCTTTCGCCCGCGCCGCTCTACCACGCCGCCCCGCTGGGCTGGTCCATGGCGGTGCAGGCGCTGGGCGGCACGGTGATCCTGATGGAGCGCTTCGACGCCGAGGACGCCCTGCGCTTCATCGAGCAGTACAAGGTCACCTCGGCCCAATGGGTGCCGACCCACTTCGTGCGCATGCTGAAGCTGCCGGAGGAGGTCCGCACCCGCTACGACCTCTCCTCGCTGACCGCGGTGTTCCACGCCGCCGCTCCCTGCCCGGTGCCGGTCAAGGAGCAGATGATCGCCTGGTGGGGCCCGATCGTGCACGAGTACTACGCCGGCACCGAGGGCAACGGCTTCTGCATCATCAACGCGACGGAGTGGCTGGCCCACAAGGGCTCGGTCGGCCGTGGCCTGACCGCGGCGGTGAAGATCTGCGACGAGGACGGCGAGCCCCTGCCGCCCCGCGCGGAGGGCCTGGTCTATTTCGAGGGCGGCGGCCAGTTCGAATACCACGGCGACCCGGCCAAGACCGCCGAGAGCCGCAACAAGTACGGCTGGACGACGCTCGGCGACGTGGGTTGGCTTGACGAGGAAGGCTACCTCTACCTCACTGACCGCAAGAGCTTCATGATCATTTCCGGCGGGGTGAACATCTATCCGCAGGAGCTCGAGAACGTCCTCATCGGCCATCCGAAGGTCGCCGACGCCGCCGTGGTCGGCGCCCCGGACGACGAGATGGGCGAGAAGGTCGTGGCGGTGGTCCAGCCCATGGACTGGGCCGACGCCGGCGAAGAGCTGCGCGCCGAGCTGATGGCCTACGCGCGGGCGCATCTCAGCCACGTGAAATCGCCCCGCGTCATCGACTTCATGGCCGAGCTGCCTCGCCACGCCACCGGCAAGCTCTACAAGCGCCTGATCCGCGACGCCTACTGGGCCAAGGACGGCGCACGGATCGCCTAGCGGCCTTGCCTTCCCCATTCATGGGGAAGGGGGACCGCTCGCAGCAGAGCGAGTGGTGGGCAGAGCGAGTGGTGGAAGGGGCAAACCTCAAGCTCGGCGCGATGTCTCGCCCTCCCCCGCTTCGCAGGGGAGGCAGGGGCTGCTAGTGGTCAAACAACAGTTTCAATCAAGAGGAAGCACAGAATGAACCCGGTGGAGATCAAGGACCTGGCCGGCCTGGTGGGCACGGAGGTGGGCGTTTCGGACTGGCTGCTGGTCGACCAGGACCGGGTCAACAAGTTCGCCGACGCCACCGGCGACCATCAGTGGATCCACGTCGACGTCGAGCGGGCCACCCGCGAGATCGGCGGCCCGATCGCCCACGGCTACCTGACGCTCTCGCTGATCCCGTTCCTGGGCCAGGGCATGCTGCCGGTGAAGGGCGTCAGCCGCGGCATCAACTACGGCTCCGACAAGGTGCGCTTCATCAACATGGTCAGGGTCGGCAAGCGCGTGCGCATGCGCCAGAAGCTGATCGGCGCCGAGCCCAAGGCCGGCGGCATGCAGTTGAAGAACGAATGCACCATCGAGATCGAGGGCGAGGAAAAGCCTGCCTGCATCGCCGAGACGATCTCGATCATCTACGCGGGGTAGCCGCGGCGCGGAACCCGGCTCTTCCCCCGTAGCGGCAGCGTGCGGGGGAGGTTTTTGACGCCTACTCCGGCCGGGCGGCCTCTTCCGCGGACGCCGCCTTGGCGCCGGAGATGGCGCCCTCGTTTGCGGCGACGTCGGTAACCGGGGCGTTGGGGTCCCGGATCAGGCCGATGGTCTCGCGGATGAACCGGGCGTTGGTGACGATGCCGATGTCCAGCCGCTCGCTGTTCAGCTCCACCTGCTGGGTGAGCAGGCCGGCGATGAACTCCACGTCTTGGCCGCCCTGGCCGTTGGCGTCCATCGCATGCCGCGCCGGGCCGCTCATGAACACCGGCCCGCCGGAGTTGCCGGGGAAGACCGAGAAGTCGAGCAGGAAGGTCGGGAAGATCTTGGCCGGGGCGATCGGATAGGACGCCACGCGCCCGGCCCGCAGGATCGGGAAGCCCGCCGAATTGGCCGCCAGGCCGCGCGGGAAGCCCAGGGTCATCATCTGGTCGCCCGCGCCCACCTGGTACTTGGAGAAGGTGTCGTCGGCCGCCAGGTAGTCCTCGGGGATCGCCGCCTTGGCGAAGGCCTCGGGCGCGGTGATGGGGATCGCCGCCACGTCGCGCGACGGATGGTGGGTCCACAGCGCGTGGCCCTGTGCGTCCCGGATCTTCAGCGACTGGGGCGAATAGCTCCAGCTTCCGTCGGGGTTGGCGATGCGGTAGCCGACCCGCGCATTGGCGCCCGGCATCTTGTCGAAGACGTGGTTGGCGGTGACCAGGATGGTGTGCGGCCGTCCGTCCGGCGTGATCTCGGTGATCAGGAAGCCCGTGCCGACGGTCCGCGTGCCGTCGCCGAGCGGCTGCTCGAGCTGGACGGTTGCTTGCATCAACTGTGCGGACAGATCCATGACCATGGGAGACGATCCCCGAACTCTCTGGAAACCCTTCGCGTCTGACGCGCGATCTCGATGGGTTGATAGTGAATCACTCCGAGGTTTCCACCAAGCTAAGACCGCGCCGCACTGCCCGCGCCCAAACGACGCGCGGTTGCTATGCGGGATTCGAGGCGCCCATGGCTTGAGGGCGGGCGCCGGCCGGGGCATCTAGCGCCCATGAGCCAGCCCGCGCCGCCTGTCGCCCGCAAAATCCCCAAGCGCATCGAACAGCTCGGCCGCGTCCGCGTCGACGACTACGCCTGGATGAAGGACGACAACTGGCAGCAGGTGCTGCGCGACCCCAAGGCCCTGCGCGCCGACGTGCGCGAGCACCTGGACGCCGAGAACGCCTACGTGAAGGCCCTGCTGGCCCCCACCGAGGCCCTGCAGGCCCAGATGTTCGCGGAGATGAAGGGGCGCATCAAGGAGGACGACTCCTCCGTCCCCTCGCCCGACGGCCCGTGGGACTACTACGTCCGCTACGAACTGGGCGCCCAGCATCCGGTCCACGCGCGCCGCCCGCGGGGCCAGGCCGACGGCGAGCAGGTGCTGCTGGACGAGGAGGCGCTCTCCAAGGGCAAGCCCTTCTTCCAGGTGGGCGCCGCCGCGCACAGCCCCGACCACGCCCTCTACGCCTGGGCCGCCGACGAGCAGGGCTCGGAGTACTACACGATCCGGGTCATGGACCTGGCCACCGGCGAGACCCTCGGGACGCCTGCCGAGAGCGCCTATGGGTCGCTGGTCTTCTCGCCGGACAGCCGGTGGCTGTTCTGGATCTGGCGCGACGAGAACGCCCGGCCCGCCAAGGTCTTCCGCCGCCCGGCCCGCGGCGGCCCCGACGTCCTGGTCTACGAGGAAGCCGACGACGGCATGTTCCTGGGGTTGGGCGTCACCTCCGACGACAGCCACATCGTCATCGGAGTCGGCAACCAGGAGACCACCGAGTCCTGGATCATCCCCGCCGCCGATTCGACCGCCGCGCCGGTGGTCGTCGAGCCACGGCAGGTGGGCGTGAAATACACCCCCGACCACTGGACCGACCGCTGGGTGATCCACACCAACGCCGACGGGGCCATCGACTTCAAGCTGGCGACCAGCGACGCGGCGATCCCCGCCAGGGCCTCCTGGCGCGACTGGATCGCCCACCAGCGCGGCCGCTACATCACCGGCTTCGCCGCCTACGCGGGCCACCTGGTCCGCGCCGAGCGGGTGGACGCCCTGGACCGGCTGGTGGTCACCACCCGCCCAGACGCCGCGCAGGGGACCGGCGCGCAAGGCGCCGCCGAGCACGAGATCGCCTTCGAGGAAGAGGCCTACGCCCTGCACCTGGAAGACGGCTACGAGTACGACACCACCACGACCCGCTTCGTCTACCAGTCGCCGACCACGCCGCGGCAGACCTACGACTACGACCTCGCCACCCGCGAACGGACCCTGCGCAAGACCCAGGAGATTCCCTCGGGCCACGATCCCGCCCGCTATGTGGCGCGCCGCCTCTATGCACCGGCCCCCGACGGCGAGCAGGTCCCGATCACCGTCCTGATGCTGAAGGACACGCCCCGCGACGGCTCCGCACCCCTGCTGCTCTACGGCTACGGCGCCTACGGCATCGCCATGGAGCCCAGCTTCTCGATCCGCAATCTCAGCCTGGTGGACCGCGGCTGGATCTGGGCCACCGCCCACGTCCGCGGCGGCTCCGACAAGGGCTGGGGCTGGTTCCTGGACGGGCGCAAGGAAAAGAAGCCGAACAGCTTCACCGACTTCATCGCCAGCGCCGAACACCTGATCGGGGCCGGCTACGCCGCGAAAGGCCGGATCGCGGCCTACGGCGGCTCGGCCGGCGGGATGCTGATGGGAGCCATCGCCAACCTGCGGCCCGAACTCTGGGGCGCGATCGTCGCCGCCGTGCCCTTCGTCGACGTGCTCAACACCATGAGCGACACCACCCTGCCGCTCACCCCGCCGGAGTGGCCCGAGTGGGGCAACCCGCTGGAGGACGCCGAGGCCTACGACCGCATCGCCGCCTACAGCCCCTACGACCAGGTCTCCGCCAAGGCCTATCCGCCGGTCCTGGCCACCGGCGGCCTCTCCGATCCGCGCGTCACCTACTGGGAACCGGAGAAGTGGATCGCCAAGCTGCGTGAATTCTCGGCGGGCGACGCGCCGATGCTGCTCAAGATCAACATGGAGGCCGGCCACGGCGGCGCGTCCGGCCGGTTCGACTTCCTCAAGGAGATCGCCCTCGACTACGCCTTCGCCGTCTGGGCGCTGGAGAAGGGCTGGGAAAAGGCATGATCGTCCGCGACGCCACCGAGGCCGACGCCCAGGCCTTGGCCGCCATCTACGGCGACGCCGTGCTGCACGGCTTCGGCACCTTCGAGGAGGAGCCCCCGACGGCCGCCGACATGGACGCCCGTCGCCGCGCCGTGCAGGCCCAGGGCCTGCCCTACCTGGTGGCCGAAGAGGACGGACAGGTGCTGGGCTTCGCCTACGCCGGCCCGTTTCGACCCCGCGCCGCCTACCGCTACACCCTGGAGGACAGCGTCTATGTCTCGCCCGACGCCAAGGGCAAAGGCGTCGGGCGCGCGGTTCTCGCCGCTGTCATCGCCGCCTGCGAGGCTCTCGGCATCCGCCAACTGATGGCGGTGATCGGCGACAGCGAAAACGCGGGCTCCATCGGCCTGCACCGATCCCTCGGCTTCGAGCAGACCGGGGTCGGCCGCAGCGTCGGCTTCAAGCACGGCCGCTGGGTCGACATCGTCCACATGCAGAAGCCGCTGAACGGCGGCGACACCCTGGCCCCCGACGGCGGCGGCGTGACCCTGACCGGTCACTAGGAGGTCCGGCCGGCCTCAGGCCCTGCGACGTCGGCTGGCGATCAGCTTCAGCCAGGGCGCCGAATGGAAGGCGCTCATCAGCAGGTACATCGGGATCATCCCGCCCAGCGACGACGCCCCCGGGGCGGGCGCGCAGATCATCGCCGCCTGCCCGCCGCCGAGGCCGGCCGTCGGCCGCGCCATGACTGCGAAGCTCGGCGCGGCCGCGAGGCCCAGCCAGTCGGCCTCCACCGAATGCCCTCAGAAGGTGTGGGAGAATTTTCCGATTACCTCTGGTTGACAGTATCGAGGTCGAAGAACAAGGTTTGCTCAAACCTGCGTCAATGGGGGATGCGGTGACCGAGATCGCACGAGGCCCGGTTCTTCAACGGATATCCGCCCGGGCGGTCCGGCGACTGGACAGCGCCGGGGCGGCCCTGGGCATGGCTGCGGCCTGGGCCTGGGTCGGCGGTCCCGACGCGGCGCTCGGGCCGCTGTGCGCCGCGCCCGGGCCGGCCAATGTCGCGGGCCTTTGGGGCGGCCATGGTCCGCTGATCGGCGGAATGCTGGCCGGATGGCTGCTGGCGGCGGGTGCGGTCGCCGCGGCGCGACGGACGCCGCCGGACGCGCCCCGGCGCATCGCGGCCTCGACGCTGTGTCTTTGCGGGATGCTGGCGGGCATGGAGATCGCGTGCCTCGTCGCGGCGTCCGGTCCAGCCGTGGGCGGCCTCGGCTGCCTTCTGGAGATGCTGGCGGGCATGATCGTGGGCGAAATCCTGGTCGACGAAGCCCTGGCCGTGTGGACGCGCCGCCATGCGTCGCCGGTCGGCGCTTCCGGCCCCTTGAGACAGGCAGGGCATCCATGAGCGCTGAGATCGAGATTTCGACGACCGACGGCCAAGGCCGAGTCTTCCTGACATGGACGCCCGTCAAGGCGAGCGCGCGACTGCTGGCCCCGGCCGCGGCTCCTGTGCGCGTGACGCTCAGTAACGCCGGCGCCGCCGGCGGCGGGCTCGTCACCTTTTACGCAGGGCCCGCCGTCCCAGGCGTCGACCATCTGCAGGTGGACCTGCCCGCCGACGGATCGCCGGTCGATTTCTGGGTCTCCGGGACCTTCGGGCATCCGAGCCTCGACTACGGCGATGCGGTGATCTCGATGTCGGCCGGCGATCCGGCGCCGCTCGCCACCTGCGACCTGATGGTGCGGATCCGCAAGGACGCCATAAAGCTCTCCGATGCGGAGCGCGACCGGTTCCTGGTGGCGATGGGCAAGCTGAACGACGCCGGCAAGGGCCCCTTCAAGGCGTTCCGCGAGATGCACGTCCAGGCCTCGATAAGCGAGGCGCACGGGGGCGCGGCCTTCCCGCCCTGGCATCGATCCTACTTGCTGGACCTGGAGCGCGACCTGCAGGCGGTCGATTCCAGCGTCGCCCTGCCCTACTGGCGCTTCGATGTCCCCGCGCCGGCGCTCTTCGCGCCCGAGTTCCTGGGCATGCCGCCGGCCTCGCAGAGCGCCGGCGATTTCGTCCAGTTCCCGCCGAACCATCCGCTGCTCTTTTGGAAGACCGACAACGTCACCGGGATTCCGCGCCGCCCCTGGTACGACATTCAGCAGGCGCCCCCGACCGTTTTCCAGGGCGGGCCGTGGGTGATCTCCGAGCACGATACGCTCGCGCTTTCCGATCAGTACGCCGCGTTCCGAGGCATGGAGAGCGCTCCGCACGGCATGGCGCACGTGAGTTTCACGGGACCGATCAGCAAGATTCCCACCGCCGCCAGGGATCCCTTGTTCTTCCTCCTGCACGCCAACGTCGACCGCCTCTGGGCCAAGTGGCAGTGGTTCTACAAGCGGCGCGACCCCACCGTCGCAGCCACGTTCTCGCCTTCGCCGCGGATCGGCCACCGCCTCAACGACACCATGTGGCCGTGGAACGGATCGACCACCCCGCCGCGGCCGACCTTCCCGCCGCCGGGCGGAGGCATGGCGGCCTCGGTCCTGACCCCCCTGCCCGGAACCGCCCCGACCGTCCGATCGATGATAGACTACCAGGGGATCAACGGCGGCGACGCCCTGGGCTTCGACTACGACGATGTCCCCTTCGAACGCTGAGACGGCCCGCGATCACAGGAGCGCAGCATGAGCGTGGAAGACTACCGGCGCCGCTACGAGGCCGAGCTGCAGCAGTCCCGCGACGCCGCGGCGAAGGGCCCGGCGCGGGCGCCGCACGAGGTCGCGGCGGCGACCCTGGCGCCGGGCACGGCGGCCGCGGACAGCCTCGATGCGCTTCTGGGCGTGCTGGCCGACGCGACCCGTTCCGACGACGATCGCCGCGCGGCCTTGATCAGCCTGAAGGCCGCCGGCTTCCAACCCGACGCCTTCGCCCCCTACGAGGCGCGGTTTCGCCAGGTTTTGCGGCAGCTCGCCGTCGAGCCCGGGTCGGAGCTGCGCTACGACGCGCTGCAGCACCTGTCCCAGGAGAACGATCCCTTCGTGCAGGAACGCCTGCTGGAGGGGCTGCGCAACCCGGCCACGGCCCTTGTGGCCCCTGCGGCCGCCCTCCAGATGCTGTCCGCCGACGACCATGGGGCGGCCGTCTCCGCGGCGCGCGACGTGCTCTCCGGGTCCTCGGACACCGACGCGCGGGAGGCGGCATTGGGCGTGCTCGCCACCGATCCCACGGCCGAGGATCTCGTGGCCGGCATCATGAACGACAAGTCCGAGTTCCGCGCGGTCCGCCAGGCCGGCGCCGTGGCCCTTCAGGCGCTCAACCCCACGGCCTTTGTAAGCGCCGCCCAGGCGATCGCCGACGATGACGGCGACTACGACGACATCCGCGAGGTCGCGCGCAACGGCTTGCGGATCACCGGCCTCGGCGCCCTGGCATGATCCGGGCCCGTGACCTCGCGGCCCGGCCGCCGGTCACGGCGACGGCCGCGGCGCGCGCGGCCTGGATCGACGACCTGCGCGGCCAGGACCCGGAAGACGGCGTCTGGCCGGAGCTGCTGGCGGAACAGGACCCGCTCTTCGCCGGCCTGTCCGCCAATGACGCCGTACGGCTGCGGGCCCATGTGCTGGGCGGATTCGGCGAACGGCCGCCGCCCGGGATCCTGCCGTTCATCCGCGAGGACCTCACCTACAGCCGCGATCCGCGCGCCGTCGCCGCGGCCGCCGTCGCCCTTCGCCCGTTCGATCTGCCGGACGCCGCGGAGCTGCTGGTCGAAGCCCTCGCCCGGATCCTGCCCCGCGACGATATCGTGGCGGTCGGGCGCTTTGCCGAGCCCTCGCCCTGCTGCGCAGCCACCGCGGCCTCCGAAGTCCTCACGACCCTCGCCGGCCTGGGAGTTCGGGCGAGCGCGCAACGGTCGGCCATCGAAGGCCTCGCGGCCTGGCCCACCCTGGGCGGGCCGGTGGCGGCCGCCGCAGCCAGGGCCCTGGCGCAGATCCCCGAGGCGGCCCCGCCGCCGTGTTGCCGCCAAGCCGCCGGCCCTTCGGCGAAGCCGGATATGCCGCGAAGATCGGTGGCGGCGCTGGCGGGCCTTCAGCTTCAGGACCAGGACGGGGCCGCCTGCGCCTTCGGCGAGACCTTCGCCGGCGCGCCCAGCCTGATCGGGTTCTTCTACACCCGCTGCATGAACCCGGCGAAATGCTCGCTGACCATCTCGCGCCTCGGTGCGTTGAGGCGCGAGATCGCGGCGCTCGATCCAGGCCTGGCGGTCAATATCGCCGGCGTCACCTACGACCCCGACTACGATGCCCCGGCCCGGTTGCGGGCCTTCGGCGAGCCGCGCGGGTTTTCATTCGACCCGCGCACCAAGCTGCTGCGCACCGCCGGGGCGTTCGAGCCTCTGCGGCAAGCCTTCGAACTGGGTGTCGGGTTCGGCCCGGCCACGGTCAACGCCCATCGCCTCGACACCGTGATCCTCGACGGCGACCTCGTCGTCCGCGACCACATCGTCCGATCCGAATGGGACGTGGTCGAACTCGCCGCCCGCCTTCGGGAGCTTGCGCAGGCGCCCGCGAGCGCCGGCCGGTCCTGACCAGCGACTGAGCCGCCGGACCAGGCATTCGTTCGACAGCGAATTTGCCCGCCGGGCCCACCCAATCTTGGACAAGACGCCCCGTCACGCGCGGGTCACCGTCGCCTCGAAGACATAGCCGAGGCCGCGGACCGTGCGGATCATCTGCGCCAGGCCATTGGCGCCGAGCTTGCGGCGCAGCCGGCTGATCTGCACATCGAGCGCGCGGCCGAATATTTCACCATCAGCGCCCGACACGCCCTCGGTGAGGCTGCCGCGGCTCAGGACCTTTCGGGGCGCCGCGGCGAAACGCGACACCAGGGCGACCTCGCCGGCGCTCAGCAAGATCGTCACGCCGTTCGGCCCCAGGATGGCGCGGCGTGGAACATCCAGGGTGAACCCGCCGAACCGGTAGCTCAGCGCGGGCGTCAAGGCGTTGTAATGGGCCCGCCGGCGAAGCACGGCGCGAACGCGCGCCAGCAGCTCGCGCGAGCTGAAGGGCTTGACCAGATAGTCGTCGGCGCCGAGCTCCAAACCGAGCACCCGGTCGACCTCGTCCCCCGCGGCGCTGAGCATGATGATGGGCGGCCCGCGCTCGTCGACGATGCGGCGGCAGATGGAGAGACCGTCTTCGCCGGGCAGGTTCACGTCGAGGAGGATGAGATCGACCTGCGCCGAATCCAGGGACCGATCCATTTCCGCTCCGTCCTTGGCGCAGGCGACCCGGTAGCCTTCATCGCTCAGATAGTCCGCGATGGCGGCGCCCACCGCAGGGTCGTCGTCGACGATGAGGATGGTCGCCGCGGCCGCGTCGTCGGTGCGATCGAGCATCACCCGACCTCGACGGCCGGCCGGGCGGTTGCGAAATGGAGGCTGTGGGACGGCCGCGGCTTCGTCGGCGCCGTCAGCGCCAGCAGCAGGATCACGATCAGCGCGGAGAGCAACACCAACAGCACGACGGTGGCCATCGAGGTGTTGTCGGAAGGCTTGGGCAAATGCGGTCTCCGGGTGCGGGGCGGAAGGCCTCGCCGCCCCGCCCTTCCGGACGAACGCGGCCCAAGGTTCCCGCCATGCCTTTTGGTGCGCCCGCCCCACGGCCACTCGCCGTCGTGGAACAGCATTCCGCAACGTCAATCTTCAGTCGGAAAGGTTCGCCCTGTCGCATCGGCGCGGCCGGGCTATTCGCCGAACCGAATGACCCAAAACCGCCTCGAGGCCGGTCGCCACGTGGCGTGCGACACGGCGGGCCTCCTGCTGGTTCGGCTCGCCGGCGGCGATGCAGAGCGCCGCGGTGCCGCGCCCAAGCGCCCATAAGGCGAACGCCAGGCCGACGCCGTCGTCCGACTGCTGGGAAAGGGCGGCGGCGAAGGTGTTGAACGTCTCCTGCTCGGCGGCGCGGGCTTTGGGGTGCGTGCCGAGAAAGCGCTCGTCGAACATCAGGCGGTAGAGCGCCGGATAGCGGCGCAGGAATCCGAGATAGATGGAGCCATAGGCGTAGACCAGCGGGCGCGGCCGCCTACGCTTGCGCGCCGCGAGGAAGCCTCGCTCCAAGCGCCGGAACCCTTCCGCCGAGACCTCGGCGAGCAGATCGTCCTTGCTCTCGAAGTGGTAGTACAGGCTGGCGGGACCCGTGTTGAGCGCGTCCGCCAGGATGCGCAGGCTGATCCGCTCCGCGCCCTCGGCTTCCACCAGGCGCATGGCGGCGTCCAGCGCGCGGCCCCTGAGCGAGCCGGCGCTGCGGTGATCGGAGCCGCGCCCGCCGGTCGCCGGCATCGGGGTGGCCGCCGAGGCCTGTCCGCCCGCTAGGCCCCTCCCGGATCCGGGGAGACGACGAGGTCCTGGCGATCCTCGTCGCCAGGCAAGGACGCCTCTCCCGCGATGGCCTCGCGCACCGCGCGGGCGCGGCGTGCGGCCAGCAGGTCCCGCTGCGCCGCGTAGAGGTCCGGCGAGGTGCGCTCCAGGCGATCGGTAATCGGAAGGGCCTCGGACCGACCGTTGATAAGGCCGGTGACGCTGACCCCGGCTTTCAAAGCCACGGCGGAACCCGCCGTGACATAGGTGAGGGGATCCAGGAGGCTCCCGAGGATTCCGCCCGTTACGTCCCGCGCGTTGGACGAGCCGAGCAAGGGCACCTGGATCGTCGGGCCGGTGGGCATGCCCCACCGCCCGAAGGTCTGACCCAGATCGGCGCTGTGATGCTTCATGCCCATGCGCTCGCCGACTTCCACGAAGCCGCCGACGCCGACCGTGGAATTCACGAGGAACCGGGCCGAGGTCACGCCGGCGCGGCGGAAGTTGCCCTGCAGGACATCGTTGGCGGCGATCCCGGGCCCCTTCAGGTTTTCACCGAAATTGTGGATGCCGCCACGGACCACATCCGGGACCGATGCGCGCCACGTCCGCGCGACGGGGCGGATCATCGCGTGATCGACGCCGGCGTTCACGGCGAAGACGCCGCGATTGAACCTTTCGGCCGGATCGTTGACCGGCGGCGGCGCCATGTCCGCGGCCCGCGCCGCGTCCTGCGCCAGCAGGGCGATAAGCGCTCCGGCGACGAGCGGACCCGCCCGGCTGGTGCGCCCGGCAAGGCCTGATCCTCGCCCTTGGGCGGCTGCGCGCGGGCGGATCGGATGGTCGAGATCGACGGACATCAAGGCCTCTGAGGAAGTTGCCCGCGCATGACAGCCGAGCTCCCGGGCCGAACTTCGACGTTCGGGTAACGCGAAGGGTTACACGCCTTCGGATCCGCCGTTTTCCCGTCGCAATTCGCCGTCGCTCGTCCGGACCCCGCTGCAAAGGCGGCGATCTGCGAGGCCGCGGTTCTTCAACCGCCTCGCCTTCCCAAGATTCCGATGCGTCCAGGATCGCGTTCGATCCTGATGATGCGGGACGAGCCGACGCGCGGGCGCATCCCACGGCAGGCCGCACGACCTGCGTCGGAGTCCAGGCCCCCATGTCGTCCAGAAATGAAGTTGGCTGGGGAACTAGGACTCGAACCTAGAATGACGGTACCAAAAACCGCAGTGTTACCATTACACCATTCCCCAGCAGGAATGGCCGGAGGGGTCCCCTCGCGGAGGCGGTGAGATAGCGCAGGAGCCCCTGCGATGCAACGCCTCGCACGCCCGTGCAAAGCGGCTCCTGCGCCGCCTTGCGGGGCTCCAACCCCTCCTCTATAAGGCGCCCTCCAAATCGGAGTGTGGCTCAGTCTGGTAGAGCACCGCGTTCGGGACGCGGGGGTCGCAGGTTCAAATCCTGCCACTCCGACCATTTTTCCCGCCGCCAGGGCGGCGAGGATCTTTCCCCACCGGATAGATGCGGAAGTTCCGCCGGTTAGCGCCGGATCGGCGACGGTTGGCGGCTCTCCGGCAGGACTTGTCTACAGCCTAAGGCCAGCCTTGAGGCCGAACCTGAGCGGGCGGACGGCGGCCGGATGGCGCGTCGGGCTCACGCCTTCGGGCCCCTTGCGGCGTGGCCCGGAACCCCCATTTGCGCGCCCATGGCCTACGACACCGCCGAGCGGCCGGACGAGCCGCTCGATCCCTATTCCGCCCAGGTCGTCCACGCCTTCGAGACCGTCGGACCCGCCGTGGTCCACATTGCCGCGCGCCAACCCTCCGGCCGCGGCGGGACGGGCTCCGGGGTGATCTTCGCCCCGGACGGCTACCTGATCACCAACAGCCACGTGGTGGCCGGCGCCGCGGAGCTGACCGCTTCGCTGACCGACGGCCGCAGCCTGCCCGCGCGGCTGGTCGGCGACGACCCGGCCACGGACCTGGCCGTCCTGCGACTGGAGGCCAGCGGCCTGCCGCACGCGAACTTCGGCTCGTCGTCGCGGCTGAGGGTCGGCCAGTTGGCCATCGCCATCGGCAACCCCCTGGGCTTCCAGGCGACCGTCACCGCCGGCATCGTCAGCGCGCTCGGCCGCACCCTGCGCTCGCCGAACGGGCGGCTGATCGAAAGCGTGGTGCAGACCGACGCGCCGCTGAACCCCGGGAACTCCGGCGGCGCGCTCGCCGACGGGCGCGGGCGCGTGATCGGCATCAACACCGCCATCATCGGCGGCGCCCAGGGCCTCTGCTTCGCCATCGGCGCCGACACCGCCGTCGACGTCACGACCCGCATCATGCGCGACGGCAAGGTGCGCCGAACGCGAATCGGGTTGGGCGGCCAGACCACCATGCTGGACGCCCGTCTTGCCGCGCGCCTGCGCCGCGAAGGCTCGGCGGTGATGGTCAACGAGGTGCAGGCCGACGGCCCCGCGGCGCGCGCCGGGCTTGCGGCCGGGGACGTGATCCTGGACTTCGCGGACGCCCCGGTGCTGTCGGTGGACGACCTGCACCGCCGGCTGACCGCCGAGCTGGCCGGCCAGGCGATCCCGGTGCGGGTCATGCGCGGGGCGCACATCCTGAGCTTCGACCTTGTCCCCACGCTCGACTCCTGAACGCCGCCGCCCTGGCATTGTCATCGGCCGCACCCATCTCAGGGCGGTTGGGCGCGAGCGGCGTTCCGACAGGCGTCGAGCGCCGCGCCCAGGACTTGCCGACCCAAGAGGGACAGATAGATGACGAGCAAGGTCTGGTTCATCACCGGAACGTCCAAGGGCTTCGGCCGCATCTGGGCGGAAGCGGCGCTGGCGCGGGGCGACCGGGTCGCGGCGACGGCCCGCGACGTGGGTACGCTTAAGCCGCTTGTCGACCGCTACGGCGACCAGGTCCTGGCGCTTACGCTCGACGTCGATGACAAGGCCGCCGTCGACGCGGCGATCGCGGAGACGATCGCGCGGTTCGGACGGATCGACGTGGCGGTCAACAACGCCGGCTACGGCCTGTTCGGGGCCGTCGAGGAGGTCAGCGAGGCCGAGGCCCGCGCCCAGATGGAGACCAACTTCTTCGGCGCGCTCTGGGTCACGCAAGGCGTCCTGCCGCAGATGCGCGCCCAGGGCTCTGGCCACATCATCCAGGTCTCGTCGATCGGCGGGGTCAACGCCTTCCCGACCATCGGCCTTTACCACGCTTCCAAGTGGGCCCTGGAGGGGTTCAGCCAGTCCCTGGCGGCCGAGGTCGCGCCCCTGGGCGTCAAGGTCACCATCGTCGAGCCGGCCGGGTACGCCACCGACTGGAGCGGGCCCTCCGCCAAGCGGGCCACGCCCATCGCGGCCTATGACGATGTCCGCGCCGTCCGGGCCGCCGCCCGGGCCGCCGCCACGCCCGGCGACCCGGACGCGAGCGGTCCGGCGATCCTGAAGGTGGTCGACGCCGAGGATCCGCCGCTGCGCATCTTCTTCGGAACCGTGGGCCTTCCCATGACGCGCGCCGAGTATGCCCGGCGGATCGAGGCCTGGGAGAAATGGAACGACGTTTCGGTCGAAGCCCAGGGCGACCTGGCCGCGAAGCCGCGCGCTTAGGACTGGCTGGACCTACATCGCCGCGGTCGCGTCTCGGGCGGCCGAGAGCCTGACGCCGCGCGGCACTGGACGAAGCCCCGGCGCCGACTTACATATCGATCAGTATGGAAACCAATGTCCTCCCGGCTCCACGTGGGCGCCCCCGCGAGTTCTGCGTCGACGACGCCCTCGCCGCGGCCCTGCGCGTGTTCTGGACCAAGGGTTACGAGGGAACCTCCCTCACCGACCTGACCGAGGCCATGGGCGTCACCCGGCCCAGCCTCTACGCCGCCTTCGGCAACAAGGAGGCGCTGTTCCGCAAGGCGCTGGACCTCTACGAGCACGACAAGCTGGCCTATGTCGGCGCCGCGCTCGAGGCGCCCACGGCGCGCGGCGTCGCCGAGCGGATGCTGGGCGGCGCGCTCGACCTCCAGCTCAACGGCTCCGATCCGAAGGGCTGCCTTGGGGTCATCAGCTCGGTGGCCTGCGGGAGCGAAGCGCAATCCATCAAGGCCGAGGTGCTGGCGCGCCAGGCCTCCTCCCACGCGGCCCTGTTGCGGCGCTTCGAACAGGCCAAGGCCGAGGGCGATTTCCCCGAGCACATCGATCCCGAAGGCCTGGTCCGCTACCTGACCGCGGTCGGCCAGGGCCTGTGTATCCAGGCGGGGAATGGCGCATCGCCGGAAGAGCTGCGCCGGATCGTCGACACGACCCTGGAGCTCTGGCCCGGGCGTTAAGGCCTGCCATCAGCCCCTGAAGTTTTTCTGTACCGAAAGGTATGGAATGGTCTTGACGCACTGCAACACGACCCCATATTCCCTACTGAACGGTACGAATATAGGGGCGGCCGGACCGGGACGCCCCTCCGTTGTGGAGCGTCCCCATGCCCAATCTGCTTTCCAAGAGCGCGGTGTCCCTTGCCGCCCTGATCCTCGCCGGCTGCGGCGCGGCCGCCCAGACCGCAGCGCCGGCTCCGCCGCCGCCCGCAGTCAACGTCGCGGCGGTCGCCTTCCGCACCCTGCCCCAATGGGACGATTTCACCGGCCGGCTGGAGGCGATCGACAGCGTCGCCCTGCGTCCGCGGGTGGCCGGCGAGATCACCGCGGTGGCCTTCGACGACGGCGCGCGGGTCCACAAGGGCCAGCTCCTCTTCCAGATCGACCCGCGCCCGTTCGTGGCGGAGGTCGACCGGCTCGACTCCGAGACCGAGCGGGCCCGCGCCAAGTCCCAGCTCGCCGCCGCCGACGCTGACCGCGGCCAGCGCCTGCTCGCCCAGTCGGCGATCGCCAAGGAGGAGGCCGAACGCCTGACCTCCGACGCCCGCTCGGCCAAGGCCGACCTCGGCGCCGCCGAGGCGGCCCTGCGCACCGCCCAGCTCAACCTCAGCTTCACCCGCGTGGTCTCGCCGATCGACGGCCGGGTCTCCAAGGCGCTGATCACCCGCGGCAACCTGGTGACGCCTGCCGACCTCCTGACCACCGTGGTCTCGGACGGCCCGATCTATGCGTCCTTCAACACCGACGAGCAAACCTACCTGAAGTACGCCAAGGCCCAGCGCGGCGGCGGCGGCCCGGTCTACATGGGCCTGATGACCGAGCCGGGCTTCCCCCACCAGGGCAAGCTGCATTTCCTCGACAACGCCGTCGACGCCCACTCCGGCACGATCAGCGGCCGGGCGGTGTTCGACAACGCTGACGGCGCCTTCACCCCGGGCCTGTTCGCGCGCGTCCGGCTGGTCAGCCGCGAGGCCCAGTCCGTGGCCCTGGCCCCCGAGCAGGCGCTCGGCACCGACCTCGGCAAGCGCTACGTCCTGGTGCTGGGCGCCGGCAACCACGTGCAGTACCGCCCGGTGACCCTGGGTCGCGCGGTGGGCGAGTATCGCGTCATCCTGGCGGGCCTGCAGCCGGGCGAGAAGATCGTCACCAGCGGCCTGCAGAAGGTGAAACCCGGCGACGTGGTCACCCCGCAGTTGGTCGCCGCGCCCATGAACACCGCCGAGCTGGCGGCCCTGCAGCCGACCGGCTGATCGCCCAGCCACCACGGCCCCTTTGGACCGGACGCGCCTGACCAGGGCGCGTCCGGAGCCTTCAACTCACCCTGATCGGCGCCTTGCCATGACCTTTTCCGACTTCTTCGTCAGCCGCCCGCGCTTCGCCGTCGTGCTTTCGATCATCATCTTCGTGGCCGGCCTGATCGCGCTGCCGATACTGCCGATCGGCGAGTACCCCGAGGTGGTGCCGCCGACGGTCGTGGTGCGCACCAGCTTCGCCGGCGCCGAAACCAGCGTCATCGCCGACACGGTGGCCGCGCCCCTGGAGCAGTCGATCAACGGCGTCGAGGGGATGCTCTACCAGTCGTCCCAGTCGACGCCGGACGGCGCCATGACGCTGACCGTGACCTTCGCGCTCGGCACCGACCCCGACAAGGACCAGACCCTCGTCCAGAACCGTGTCGCCCAGGTGCTCTCCAAGCTGCCGCAGGAAGTGCAGCGGGTGGGCGTCACCACCACCAAGGCCTCGCCGACCCTTGTCGAGGTCGTGAACCTCACCTCCGACGACGGCCGCTACGACACCAGCTACCTGGCCAGCTACGCCCAGCTCCACATCAAGGACGCGCTGACCCGCGGCTACGGCGTGGGCGACGTGCAGATGTTCGGCCAGGGGCCGTACTCCATGCGCATCTGGCTCGACCCCGAAAAGCTCGCCTCGCGCGGCATGACGCCAGGCGACGTGGTGGCCGCGCTGCGCGAACAGAACGTCCAGGTGGCCGCCGGCCAGGTGGGCGCCCCGCCGGCCCCCGGCCAGGCCGGCTTTCAGATCTCGGTGAACACCCAGGGCCGCCTGGAGACCGAGCAGCAGTTCGGCGAGATCATCATCCGCGCCGGGCCCAACGGCGAGATCAGCCACCTGCGCGACGTGGCCCGCATCGAGCTGGGCTCCGACAGCTATGCGCTGCGCGCCCTGTTGGACAACAAGCCGGCCATGGCGCTGCCGATCTTCCAGCGCCCCGGCACCAACGCCCTGAAGATGGCGGACGGCGTCAAGGCGACGATGGACAGCCTCGCCAAGGACTTCCCGCAAGGGGTCCACTATCACATCGTCTACGACACCACCGGCTTCGTGCATGAGTCCATCAACGCGGTGGTGCACACCCTCTTCGAGGCCCTGATCCTCGTCGTCCTGGTGGTGATCCTCTTCCTGCAGAAGTGGCGCGCCTCGATCATCCCGCTGGCGGCCGTGCCGGTCAGCCTGGTGGGGACGCTGGCGGTGCTGCTGGCCCTGGGCTTCGGCCTCAACGCCCTGACCCTGTTCGGCCTGGTGCTGGCCATCGGCATCGTCGTCGACGACGCCATCGTGGTGGTCGAGAACGTCGAGCGGAACATCGCGCTCGGCCTCAGCCCCGTCGAGGCCACCCGCAAGGCCATGCGCGAGGTCACCGGGCCGATCGTCTCCACCGCGCTCGTGCTGTGCGCGGTCTTCGTGCCGACCGCCTTCATCACCGGCCTGACCGGCCAGTTCTATCGGCAGTTCGCGCTGACCATCGCCATCTCCACGGTGATCTCGGCCTTCAATTCGCTGACCCTGTCGCCGGCCCTGGCCGCGGTGCTGCTGCGCGCGCACGACGCCCCGAAGGACCGCCTCGAACAACTCATCGACCGCACCTTCGGCTGGCTGTTCAAGCCGTTCAACCGGGCCTTCTCGGCCCTGTCGCACTCCTACGTCGGCGGCGTCAGCCGGCTGGTGGGCCGCAGCTCCATCGCGTTGGTGCTCTACGGCCTGCTGATCGGCCTGACGGTCTTCTCCTTCGCCAAGACCCCCGGCGGCTTCGTGCCGCAGCAGGACAAGCTCTACCTGATCGGCATCGCCCAGCTCCCCGACGCGGCCACCATCGACCGCAGCGACGCGGTGATCCGCAAGATGAGCGCCATCGCGCTGAAGACACCGGGCATCACCCACGCCGTGGGCTTCCCCGGCCTGTCGGTGAACGGCGTCGTCAACAGCCCGAACGCCGGCGCGCTCTTCATGCCGATGGACGGCTTCGACAAGCGCAAGGGTAAGGGCCAGTCGGTCGAGGCGCTGGCCGCGGACCTGAACCAGAAGTTCGCCGCCATCCCCGACGCGACCATCGCCGTCTTTCCGCCGCCGCCTATCCAGGGCCTCGGCACCATCGGCGGGTTCCGCATGCAGATCGAGGACCGCGCGGGCCTGGGCTCCGACGCCCTCTACCAGGCGACCCAGCGGATCGTCGCGGCGGCCGCCAAGGACCCGGCGCTCACCGGCGTCTTCTCCGGCTACCAGATCGGGGTGCCCAAGATCCGCGCCGACGTGGACCGCGAGAAGGCCCGCGCCCAGGGCGTGTCCCTGACCGACCTCTTCGAGACCATGCAGGTCTATCTGGGCTCGCTCTACGTCAACGACTTCAACCGGTTCGGCCGCACCTATCCGGTGACCGTCCAGGCTGACCAGCGCTTCCGGCTCCAACCGGAGGACCTGCTGCGGCTGCAGACCCGCAACGGCGCTGGCCAGATGATCCCGCTCGGCGCCTTCGTCACCACCCATGAGACCACCGGGCCGGAGCGGACCGCGCACTACAACGGCCTGCTCACCGCGGAGATCAGCGGCGCCCCCTCGGCCGGCCACTCGACCGGCGAGGCCCAGAAGGCGCTGGAGACCATCGCCGCGCGCGAGCTGCCCGCCGGCATGGGCTTCGAATGGACCGAGCTGACCTACCAGCAGATCCTGGCGGGCAACACCGCGGTCCTAGTCTTCCCGATCTGCGTGCTCCTGGCCTTCCTGGTGCTGGTCGCCCAGTACGAGAGCTGGAGCCTGCCGCTGGTGGTCATCCTGATCGTGCCCATGTGCCTGCTCTGCGCGCTGACCGGCGTCTGGCTGACCCACGGCGACAACAACGTCTTCACCCAGATCGGGCTGATCGTGCTGGTGGGGCTGGCCTGCAAGAACGCCATCCTGATCGTCGAGTTCGCCCGCGAGCGGGAGCACGAAGGCGAGAGCCTGATACAGGCGATCCTCGACGCCTGCCGCCTGCGCCTGCGCCCGATCCTGATGACCTCGCTCGCCTTCATCATGGGGGTCTTCCCCCTGGCGGTGGCGACCGGCGCCGGCTCGGAGATGCGCCGCGCCATGGGCGTCGCGGTCTTCTCCGGCATGCTCGGCGTCACCCTGTTCGGCCTGGCCTTCACGCCCGTTTTCTACTGGACCGTCCGCCGCCTGACCGGGGCCCGCGGCGACTGGGGCAAGGCCCGCAGGGCGCGCCAGGCGATCCCGGCCGATCCCGTTCCAGCCGCGTCGACATCGAAAGTCTGAGCCGAACCATGAGCCTGCTTCGAACCCTTGCCCTCTCGGCGTCGGCCCTGGTCCTGGCGGCCTGCGCCGTCGGGCCCCGCTACCACGCGCCCAGCCCCGCGCCGGTGGCGCTCACCACCCTCGACCCACACCTCACCGCCGCGGCGCAACCCGCGCCGGCCGGCTGGTGGCGGGCGTTCGGCGACCCGGAGCTGGACATCCTGGTCGACCGGGCGCTCGCCTCCAATCTCGACGTCCGCATCGCGGTGGACCGGGTGCGCGAGGCCCGCGCCCTGTTCCGCGACGCCGAGCTGGACTTCGCCCCGCGCGTCACCACCGACGCCACCCTGGTCCGCAGCAAGGAACAGGCGCCCGGGTTCAGCACCCGCCGCGTCGACATCAAGCAGGTGGACATCGGCTTCGACGCCGCCTGGGAGATCGACCTCTTCGGCCGGGTCCGCCACCAGGTGGAGTCCGCCCGCGCCGACGCGGAGGCCGCCCGCGCGGACCTCGGCTTCGCCCAGGTCACCGTCGCCGCCGAGGTGGCCCGGAACTACCTCGAGCTGCGCGGAGCCCAGACCCGCCGCGCCGTGGCCGAGGAGAACGCCCGCACCCAGCGCGACACCCTGCGCCTCACCGAGGTGCGCTATCAGATCGGTCCCGGCGACCCGGTGGACGTGGAAAGCGCGCGCGCCCGGCTGAACGCCACCGAGGCGGTCATCCCCGCGCTCCGCACCGCCGAGGCCCAGGCCGCCCACCGGCTGGCCGTGCTGGTCGGCCAGCGGCCCGGCGCGCTCGACGCCGAGCTCGCCGCGCCCCCGGCCGCGCCTGCCCAGACGGCCGCCCCGACCGCCATCCCGATCGGCGACGCCACGGACTTCCTGCGCCGCCGCCCGGATGTCCAGGCCGCCGAGCGCCGCCTCGCCGCCGAGACCGCGCGCACCGGCGTCGCCACCGCCGACCTCTTCCCGCGGGTCAGCGTCACCGGCTTCGTGGGCTTCCTCTCCGGCGACCTCTCCAGCCTGTTCAAGGGCGGCAGCCGCGCCTGGGCGGTCAGCCCCACGATCACTTGGCCCGGCCTCGACATCGGCGGCGCCCACGCCCGCCTGCGGGCCCAGCAGGCCCGCGGCGACGAGAGCCTGGCGCAATACGACCAGACGGTCCTGCGCGCCATCGAGGACCTGCAGAACGCCCTGGTGGCCTATCGCGAGCGGCAGGTGCAGGTGGTGAGCCTCACGCAGCAGGTGGAGGCCTCGCGCCGCGCCGCCGACCTGGCGCACATCCGCTACCGGGAGGGCCGCATCGACTTCCTGCGCGTGCTGGACGCCGAGCGCACCCGGCTGAGCGCCGAGGACGACCTGGCCCAGGCCCAGACCGCCGCCAACGTCGACGTGGTGTCGATCTACAAGGCCCTCGGCGGTGACGTCGCCGAGGGGACCCGAACGCCGCACGCCTGATCCCATCGGCCCCGGAGCCTTCCCCCCTCCGGAGCCGTCCCGGCGCTCCGCGGCCCCCCGCCGGAGCGCCGGGAACCCCTCGCCGCGCGGCCGCGCTTCCCGCCGCCGAAATAGTATGCGAGACGCGGACCCAGGACTTAGGCAGTCTCTGTCCCAGATGGCGCGTGCGAACCTCAGATGAAGCAGTTCCTGATCACCGCGGCCGGAGTCTTCGCGGGCCTGCTGATCTTCCTGATCGGCGTGCCCTTCGTACTGATCTCCATGGCCGCCGCAGCCGCTGGCCCGGCGCCGACCCCGTCCAAGGCGGTGCTGGAGCTCGACCTGCGCGACCCGCTCACCGACCAGTCGCCGCAGAACACCCTGGCCAGCTTCGCCCGCCGCGGCCACTCGGCCATGTCGATCCTCGAAGGCTTGCGGCGCGCCGAGACCGACGACCGCATCAAGGCGGTGCTGGTGCGCCTGCCGGAGGGCGGGGTCGAGCCCGGCCTCGCCGACGAACTGCGCCTGGGCCTCAAGCACTTCCGCGCCTCCGGCAAGCCGGTGATCGCCCACAGCCAGGGGCTCTATCCGTCGGGCTTCGTCACCGCCAGCTACATGATCGGCGCCGCCGCCGACGAACTCTGGATGCAGCCCGGCGCCTCGTTCCAGGTCACCGGCCTGGCCAACGAGGATCTGTTCTTCAAGCGGCTGTTCGACAAGTACGGCGTCAAGCCCGACTACGAGCAGCGCTACGAGTACAAGAACGCCGTCAACGGCTACCTCTACGACGACTACACCCCGGCCCACCGGGAGGCGGAGCTGAGCTGGCTGGGCTCGATCTACGCCACCGACATCGCCGCCGCGGCCGGCGACCGCAAGCTCGACCCTGCGGTGCTCAAGACTTCGCTGGAGGCCGGCCCCTACCTGGCCGAGGACGCCGTCGGCCTGCACCTGATCGACCATGTCGGCCAGGTGCACGAGGCGCAGCAGGCGCTGATCAAGCGGGCCGGCGAGGGCGCCCAGATGGTCGACTTCGAGGACTACGCCCACGGCCGCCCGCCGCGCGAGCGCGGAATCGGCCCCGCCGTGGCGGTCATCGAGGCCGAGGGCGACATCGTCGACGGCAAGGACCAGGGCGGCAATCCGTTCCGCGGCGGCTCCAGCATCTATGCCGACGACCTCTCCCAGGCCTTCTACGACGCCATCAAGGCCAAGGACGTGAAAGCCATTGTCCTGCGGCTCAATTCGCCCGGCGGCTCCGACACCGCCTCCGAAGAAATCCTGGCCTCGATCCGCGCGGCCAAGGCCGCCGGCAAGCCGGTCGTGGTCTCCATGGGGACCTATGGCGCTTCCGGCGGCTACTGGATCTCCTCGGAGGCCTCGGCCATCGTCGCCGAGCCGTCCACGCTCACCGGCTCGATCGGGGTGTTCGGCGGCAAGTTCGCGCTGGGCCCGGCGCTGGCCAAGTTCGGCGTCGACGTGCGCCAGTTGGGCGTGGGCTCGTCCTACGCCGGCGCCTTCGGCCTCGGCCGCGAGTTCAGCCCGGCGGAGCGGGCGGCCTTCTCCAGGTGGATGGACCGCATCTACGACAACTTCGTCCAGCGGGTGGCCATCGGCCGCAAGCTCTCGCCCGACCGCGTGCGCCAGATCGCCAAGGGCCACGTCTGGACCGGCGCCCAGGCCAAGGACCTGGGCCTGGTCGACCAGGTCGGCGGCTTCTACGACGCGGTGGACAAAGCCAAGACCCTGGCCGGCATCTCCGGCGAGGCGCGCCTGAAGCGCATGTCGCCCTCCAACTCGCCCTTCGAGGCGGTGCAGAAGATGCTGGGCGTCTCGGCGACCTCGGCGCGCACCCTGGCGGCGGCGGCCTGGGTGTTCGGCGATCCCCGCGCCCAACAGGTCATGGACGAACTCGCCCAGGCCCGCCTGCGCAGCCAGGGCGCCATGGTGCTCGCGCCCACGCGGGTTCACTAGGGTCGACGCCACCGCTTGAGACTCCGCACCAGCGGAGGCTCAGTCGTTTGACCATCAAGATCGCCAAGGCCCTCGTGGGCGCGGAAACGCGGCGCTCCCAATGCCAACGCCTCTTGGCGTTCTTGGTGTTCTTGGCGGTTCAAGACAAAGGCGCCTGCTGTGCAGGCCTCACAGGACAAGCGCCGCAACCCTTTTCCAGGCTGGACCTAAAGCCGCCCCTGGAGCGCGGCCTTGGGCGTCCGCTCGCCGGGCAGGGCCGGAGTGAAGACGACGACCTTGCGGCCGAAATCGAGCGCCACCTCGTGGAAATGGCGCAGCACGTCGATGCCGATCAGGATCGCCGGCTGATCGTTGAGCTTCCACAGGTCGAAGATGTGCAGGTCGGCGAAGACGCCCAGCACCTCGTAGATCTGCATCCCGCCCAGCCGCAGCACCGGCAGGGGCGCGAATTCCCCCATGGCCGTCTGGCCAGTGGCGCTGATCAGCGGCACCGGCGCGAGCCGCACCCCGAACTCCGGGTGGCTATGCACCACCGCGTCGCGCAGCACGCGGTTGCCCACCGTCACCTGCGCCCCGGAATCGATGAAGGCCGAGACCCTCACATTGCCCACCTGGGCGTCGAGGATCACGAGCTGGCCGTTGCGGTAGGCGGCGCTCACCGGGATCGGGGCGTTGTAGGCCGGGATCCGCGAATTGCGCCCCTCGCCCACCTCCACGCCCTGGCCCGAGGGGGCGATCTCGAAGCGGTTCTCGGCGAACTGCAGCGACATCCGCCGGCCGCGCAGGATGTCCACGCCCAGCAGGCCGTCGGCCCCCAGCCGCTCGCGCCCTAGCATCGGCAGGGTGAGGTCCCGGGAGGTGACCGCGCCCACGGCCAGCCGGCGCACCGCCGCCAGGCCGGCGGGCTCCGCGCCGGCGATGCCGTGCACCTCGGCCTGCCCCGCGCCCGGCAGGCCGCAGGCCGCCGCCGCCTCGGTGGAGACCACGGTGCGGTTGGCGCCGGTGTCGACCACGAAGCCGAAGGGCCCAAGGCCGTTCAGCATCACCGGCACGGTCATCCGCTTGGCCTTGTCGAAGGCGGTCTCCAGCGTCGCGACGCCGTCCGGCGGGGCCGGCTGCGCCACCGGTCCGGTGTCGGTGAGGTTGATCGAGATCAGCCGCCGCGCGGCGGGCGAGGCGCAGGCGCCCAGCAACGCGGGCGCGAGCGCGGCGGCGAGGCCGCGCCTGGACCATCCTTGCCCTGACATTCCGACTCCCTTTGCAGCGAGCTTGCGCGCAGGGCGCGCAAAGCGGAAGCCGGTTGCGACGAACGCGGGGCGTCCCGAGGCCGGCGGCCCGATCCCGCCTTGCCCCTGCCCGCCGGGCTTGGCATCAATCGGCCATGCCCCAACCCCCGAACACCGACGTGGCCGCCGACCTGCAGGCCGCCTGGAACGAGGCCGCGCGGGCCCTGCGCGAAGGCCGCGGCGCCGAGGCCGAGGGCCACTTCCAGGCCATCGTCGCGGCGGGTCAGGCGACGCCCGCGGTGTGGGTGGGCATCGCGCTCGCCCGGCGCGGCTCGGGCGACCTGGCGGGCGAGCGGGAGGCGCTGGAGGCCGCGCTGCGGCTCGACCCGCGCGAGATGCGCGCGCTGATCATGATGGCCGACCACCACGCCGCGGCCGGCGACGCGCGGGCGGCGGATTCCTACTACCTCGCCTTCGCCAGGCTGGCCGAGACCGGCGGCGACCCCGCCTGGCAGGCCGAGGCGAAGCGGGCCCGGGCGATGATCGCCCGGTTCGCCGCCGCCTATGAGGAGCAGTTGCGCCACAAGCTGGCGCCCCACGCCCTTGACCAGCCGCAGGGCCGCCGCATGCGCCGCTCGCTCGACCTCCTGCTCGGCAAGTCGGAGATCTACCTGCAGCAGCCGCGGCACTTCTATTTCCCGGAGCTGCCCAACATCGAATACGCCGACCGCGAAGCCTTCCCCTGGCTGGACCGGGTCGAGGCGGCCACCGGCGATATCCGCGCCGAGCTGCTGCGGGTGTTGCAGGAGGACGGGGCGTTTTCGCCCTATGTCGAGGCCGAGCCGAACCGGCCGAGCTTCAACGACAACGGCATGATCGGGAACCCCGACTGGAGCGCCTTCTACCTGTGGAAGGCCGGCGCACCGGTGGCCGAGAACGTCGCCCGCTGCCCCGCCGCCATGGCCGCGCTCGCCGAGGCGCCGCTCTGCCGCATTCCCGGGCGGACGCCCTCGATCCTGTTCTCGCTGCTGCGGCCGGGCATGCACATCGCCCCGCACCATGGCTTCATGAACGCCCGCTACATCTGCCACCTGCCGCTGATCGTGCCGGAGGGCTGCGCCATGCGGGTGGGGTCTGAGACCCGCGCCTGGACCGAGGGCCGGGCCTGCGTCTTCGACGACAGCATCGAGCACGAGGCCTGGAACCGGAACCCCGACCAACTGCGCGTGGTGATGATCTTCGACGTCTGGCGCCCGGAGCTGTCGCCCGCCGAATGCGACTTCGTCTCCTCCGTGCTGCAGGCCGTCGACACCTACGGGGCGGACGCCACCCTCCCCTGAGGCCGGATCGGCGTTCAGCTTGAGCGCATCGCGCCCGGTCAAAGAAAAAGGGCGGCGGATCGCTCCGCCGCCCGATCTCTTTTGACGCGTGACCTTCGACTTAGAAGTCGGCGGTCAGGCCCACGTACATGTAGCGGCCGAGCGAGTCGTAGACCTGCGGGAAGGTGTTCCCGTTGCAGAAGGTCGCGGCGCAGTTGGTGCCGGTCAGCGGCGGGTCCTTGTCGAACACGTTGTTCACGCCGACCCGGAAGTTCAGGTTGTTGTGCACCGTGAAGTTCGCCGACAGGTCGATGTAGTTCTGGGCGGCGAGCGACTGCTCGTTCGCGAACTGGTTGCCGGGGTTGTTGAGCTGCGGATTGGCGTTGTAGGCGTCGAGCGTCACCTTGGCGAAGTAGCGCCACTGGGCCCGGAAGCTCAGGCTCTTGAACCAGTCGCCGTACGAGTACGGGGTGTTCCAGGTCAGCGAAGCCTTGTGGCGCCAGGCCGGAGCCGGCACGCCGCAGGTCAGTCCGTAGAGCCCCTTACAGTCGTAGGAGGCGCCGCCCGGCAGGGGCTGGGTGATCAGGGTGTCCAGCCAGGTGCCGACCATGGTGGCCGAGATCGAGCCGTTGTCGCCGAGGCCCAGGCTCGCCAGGTCGGTGCGGTAGGAGACGTTCACGTCGACGCCGGTGGTCTGCAGCGAGCCGGTGTTGAGCGTGGTGTCCTGCACGAAGCCCTGGTTCGACAGGAACAGCGAGCCGTTCGCGTCGCGGTGCACCAGGTTGCAGAAGGTCGGGTTCGCAGTGGCGACGCACTGGTTGATGATCAGGTTGGACCCCAGGCCGGCGATGAACTGGTCGACCTTGATGTTGAAGTAGTCGAACGAGACGTTCAGGCCCGGCACGAACTTCGGCTGGAACACGACGCCCGCGGTGTAGGTGTCGCTGACCTCCGGCTTCAGGTTCGGGTTGCCGCCGGTCTGGCCGTTGTACTGGTTGGCCGGGTTGGGCTCGATGGCCAGCACCTGGGCGGTGGTCAGGTGGAAGATGTTGGCGCAGGTGGCGACCAGCGGGTTGCCCGCCTTCAGGCCGGCGCAGGGGTCGACGTTGCCGTCGAGCACGACGTTCTGCGGGGCGTAGAGCTCGTTGATGTTCGGGGCGCGGACGGCGCGGTTGTAGCCGGCGCGGAAGCGCAGGCCGTCGATCACTTCCCAGTCGCCGGCCACCTTGTAGGTGTTGGTGTTGCCGACCGAGGAATAGTCCGAGAAGCGGTAGCCCAGCTCCAGCGAGACGTCCTTGGCGAAGGGCATGTCGTTGATCAGCGGCACGCGGGCTTCGCCGAACAGTTCGTAGACG
>NZ_DATMNA010000008.1:0-2116 GCF_035569475.1 Phenylobacterium sp. | reverse complement strand
GGCGCCTCGTCCCGCAGCCGGCTGAGGGTATCGGTGACCGTCGCGCCGGCCTGGCGCACCACCGCTTCGCCCAGCTCGCCCTTGCCGCCCGGGAAGTAGTGGTAGAGCGAGCCCTTCGGCGCGCCGCTGCGTTCGAGGATCTCGGCAAGGCCGGTGGCGGCGAAGCCCTGCTTGCGGAACAGGGCCACGGCGGCGCGGACGATCGCCTGGCGGTGCTGCGCGGGCATGGCCATCGGGGATTGGACTCCGGTCTTGGTTGGCACTATATAGACTGGTCTATATTACGGAGTTGGGCGATGAACCAGACCGTCCTTGCGGCCATTCCCGACGGGTTTTCGCGGCACTACCGGCAGAGCCCGCTCACCGATCCGTGGGAGCCGCTCTACAGCCGGCGCACCGAGGAGGCGGTGGAGATCGGCCTCGTCGCCGCCACGGCGCACGCCAACAGCCGGGGGTTCGTCCATGGCGGCCTGATCGCCGCGCTGGCGGACAACGCGATGGGTCTCAGCTGCGGTCTCAAGCTGGAGGACGTGTCCGGCCTGGTGACAGTCAACCTCGCCATCGACTACCTGGGAACGGCCGTGGTCGGCCAGTGGCTGCAGATCACCCCGTCGGTGGTGAAGGTCGGCGGCAGCCTCTGCTTTGCCCAGGCCATCGTCACTGCCGATGGCCGCCCCTGCGCCCGCGCCAACGCGACCTTCAAGGTCGCCGGCCGCGGCGCCTAGAGCTTTCGGAACGCGCTCTAGTCGATCCCCAGGACCTTCGCGGCGAGGTCGCCCAGCATGCTGGCCTTGTCCGCCGCCGAAAGGCCTGGGGTCTCTCGGATGTGCGCCACCGCCCGGTCGGTCCACGGATAGGGATAGTCCGTCCCCATCATGATGCGGCGCGCGCCGACTTCGGCGGCCAGGTGGCGCAGCCCCTCGGGCGTGAACACCATGGAGTCGTAGTAGAGGTCCTTGAGATAGGCCGTCGGCGCCTTCTTCAGGGGCGTCGTGTAGGTTCCCGGAAAGGTCTTCACGCCGGCGTCCGATCGGGCGGCGTAGGAGGGCAGATAGCCGCCGCCATGCGCGGCGAGGATCTTCAAGGCCGGATAGCGATCCAGGACGCCCTCGAAGATCAGATGCGACAGGGCGATGGTGGTCTCCAGCGGAAAGCCGACGACATTGCCGAGGCCGCCGCTTCCCGCCAGGCGGCCGGCCAGTTCGGGAACGCCCTGGGGGTGGATGAAGATCAACGCGCCCAGGTCCTCGGCCTTGGCCCAGAACGGCCGCAGCCGCGGGTCCGACAGTTCGACACCGTCGACGCTGCCGCCGACCAGGGCGCCGCGCAGGCCGAGGCGCCGGACCGCGTGGTCGAGCTGCTCGGCGGCCAGCTCCGGGTGCTGCAGCGCCACGCTGGCAAGTCCGACGAACCGGTCGGGATGCCGGGCGACCGTTTCGGCCAGGGCGTCGTTCTGCAGGGTGACCACCTGGCGGGCGAGATCGGGCTCGGCCCCGTACCAGAACGGATTGATGCTCAACACCTGCATGTCGACGCCCTGGCCGTCCATGGCGGCGAGGCGCTCGCCGATCTGGTCCTCGCTCGCCTTGAGCACCTGCGGCTGAAGCGGGTGGGGCCGGGTCGGGAACGTCAGGCCCATCAGGGCCATGGCCTGCGGAACCGCGCAGTGGGCGTGAACGTCGATGATGCGTCGGGGCCCGGACCGCCGCACCCGGGCCTCCGCGCGCGCGGCCTGCGGCACGGCGGCGGCGCCGACCGGAGCGCCGGCGCAGCCGACAAAGGCGATGCCGCCCAGCACGTCCCGCCGATCTCTAGGACCTGAAGAAGGTGAGCAGATCGGCGTTGATCGTCTCGGCGTTCGTCGTCGGCATGCCATGCGGAAATCCCTTGTAGGTCTTCAGCGTCCCGTTCTTCAGGAGCTTCGCCGAGAGCGGCCCGGCGTCGGCGTAGGGCACGATCTGGTCGTCGTCGCCGTGCATCACCAGCACCGGCACGGCGATCTTTTTCAAATCCTCGGTGAAATCGGTCTGCGAGAAGGCGACGATGCCGTCGTAATGCGCCTTGGCGCCGCCCATCATGCCCTGGCGCCACCAGTTGGCGATGACGGCTTCCGAGG
>NZ_DATMNA010000007.1:0-41096 GCF_035569475.1 Phenylobacterium sp. | reverse complement strand
TGCCGATCGACGACTACCGCCGCATCGTCCAGACCGTGCAGAAGGGCGAACGCGAGGCCCGCCAGGCCAAGAAAGAGATGGTCGAGGCGAACCTGCGCCTGGTGATCTCCATCGCCAAGAAATACACCAACCGCGGCCTGCAGTTCCTGGACCTGATCCAGGAGGGCAACATCGGCCTGATGAAGGCGGTCGACAAGTTCGAGTACCGCCGCGGCTACAAGTTCTCGACCTACGCCACCTGGTGGATCCGCCAGGCGATCACCCGCTCGATCGCCGACCAGGCCAGGACCATCCGCATCCCGGTGCACATGATCGAGACGATCAACAAGATCGTCCGCACCTCGCGCCAGATGCTGCATGAGATCGGCCGCGAGCCGACGCCGGAGGAACTGGCCGAAAAGCTCGCCATGCCGCTCGAAAAGGTCCGCAAGGTCCTGAAGATCGCCAAGGAGCCGATCAGCCTCGAAACCCCCATCGGCGACGAGGAGGACAGCCACCTCGGCGACTTCATCGAGGACAAGAACGCGATCCTGCCGATCGACGCGGCGATCCAGTCGAACCTGCGGGAGACCACCACCCGCGTGCTCGCCTCGCTGACCCCGCGCGAAGAGCGCGTCCTGCGGATGCGCTTCGGCATCGGCATGAACACCGACCACACCCTCGAAGAGGTCGGCCAGCAGTTCAGCGTCACCCGCGAACGCATCCGCCAGATCGAGGCCAAGGCCCTGCGCAAGCTGAAGCACCCGTCGCGGTCACGGAAGCTGCGGAGCTTCCTGGACAGTTGACGGCCGTCGCCGCCGGACGGAGCATCGCGCCATGGCCGATGGCGAAACGACCCTAAGACTGGAAGTCACAATCAGTGACTTGGCGCTCCGTCACCTCAAGGAGCGGGCGGAGAAGCTTGGCATCACGCTGGGGGCGGCCGCCGCCGAGGTCATCGAACAACAGATGTTCGACTATGAAGACTATGACTGGGGCGGCGATCCCGAAAATGATCCGCGCACCGCGTCCGTTCGCGAAGACCTGGACGAGCCGACCTATCCTGCTGAGGAGGTTCTTGCCGAGTTTCGCGCGGAGCTTGAGAAGCGGCTCGCCGTCAAGCGGTGAAAGTCCTTTTCGGTCGAAGGGCGCGTAGCGATCTTATGTCTCAGATCGCCTGGCTCGCCGAACATGCCCCGGGTGCAGCGGCGGTGGCTGCGGATCAGGTCGATGCCGCCGTCGAACTGCTGGGCGACTTCCCGCTTGTGGCCCCGGCCGTAGGCGATCTGTTTCGGGAACTGCCCGTCGATTTCGGTCGGGACGGTTTCGTATTGCGCTACAAGGTGACTGATGTCGTCACCATCGTTCGGGTCTTCCACGGACGGCAGCGGCGCTGAACGTCCTTACCGCCAGCCGTAGTTGAAGCTGATCGAGATGCGTTCGGCCTTGGCGCGGTTGGCAGGCACCTCGTGGCGCAGCCAGCTCTCCCACATCAGCACGGCGCCGGGCTCCGGCTGCAGATAAACGAAACTCTGGGCGTCCTGCGGCGCATCGGCGCGCCGGGGCGGCGCGGCCATCATCAGCGGCAGGCGCGGGTCCTCCAGCTTCAGGGCGCTCGCGCCCGGCGGGGTGGCCACATAGACCGTGCCGGAGATCGCGCTGTGCGGGTGGATGTGGCCGGAGTGGGCCGCGCCAGGCTTCAGGACATTGACCCACAGGCTGTCCAGCTTCAGCCGTCCGCCCCGCAGGTCGAAGCTGAGGGCCTCGGCGAAGACCTTGGCGTGGCGGTCCAGCAGGGTCTTCAGCTCTCCGAACACGCTGGCCCGGGTCGGCAGGTCGTCCAGCGAGGCGTAGGAGGTGTAGCCGCCATAGCCGTTGGCCTTGCACCAGGCGCGGCCGGCCGCGTCCTCCGCCGCCAGCATCCGGCAGGCGGCTTCCAATTCCGACCTGAAATTTTCGAAACTCCGGTGCGTGCTAAGCGACGCTTCATAGACCGGAGTCGTGAACAGTGGACGCAGCGCCATGTGAGGCGCGCTAAGCTGCAAGCGAGGCATTGTAAAGTCAGGGCGGCTGGCGCTTCGTCCAAACGTCCGTTAGAAATTTGAGAAATACGACTCTGCCACGTCGAGGGCGGAGGGGATCTGGGGAGCAATTATGATCAGAACCATGGTGGCGCTGGCGTTGGCCGGTGCGGTGATTGGCGGTCAGGCGCAGGCGCAAACCGCGCCTGCCAAGGCCAAGCCGGCGGCGGTGAAGGCCTCCGGCAAGGCGATGGCCTATCGCGCGCCGCGCGGCCCGGACGGCAAGCATCCGGACCTGAACGGCGTCTGGCAGGTGATGAACACCGCCAACTTCAACATCGAGCCGCACGCCTCGAGCGCGGCGCTGCAGATGCGTCCGGGGCCGGTCGTTCCGGTGCCGGCCAAGGAAGTCCTGGCGCTGGGCGCCGTGGGCGCAGTGCCCGCAGGCCTCGGCGTGGTCGAGGGCGGGGCGATCCCCTACAAGCCCGAAGCCCTGAAGGTCCGCGACGCCAACAAGGCCGACTGGATCCACAAGGATCCCGAGATCAAGTGCTACCTGCCGGGCGTGCCGCGCGCCAACTACATGTCGCTGCCGTTCCAGATCTTCCAGTCCGAGAGCGCGACCCTGATCGCCTATGAATATGCGGGCGCGGTGCGCAACCTGCAGTTCAAGGATCCGGGCCCGGCGCCGGTGGATAGCTGGATGGGCCAGTCGGTGGCCCACTGGGAAGGCGACACCCTGGTCGTCGTCGTCACCGGCATGCTCGACTCCACCTGGTTCGACCGGGCCGGCAACTACCACACCGGCGATGTGAAGGTCGTCGAGCGCTGGACGCCTACCGGCCCCGGCGTGATGCGCTACGAGGCGGAGATCACCGATCCGGAGATCTTCACCCGCCCCTGGAAGATGAGCATGAACCTCTACAAGCACGTCGGCGAAGACGCGCGCCTGCAGCAGTTCAAGTGCGTCGAATTCGTCGAAGAACTCATGTACGGTCACCTCCGGAAAGAGCCGCTGAAGTGACCTGACCCGCCCTGTCCTTCTTCGTCGCAGTGAACGCGGCGCGGGAGGATGATAAGAAAGCAGCATCCTCCGCTGGAGACGTCCAAATGAACTTCCGTCGTTTCATTATCCCCACTGTGATTTCCGCCGGCCTTCTGGCCGCCGCCAGCCTGGGTGTGACCCAGGCTGTCGCCCACCACGCCTTCGCCGCCGAATTTGACGGCAAGTCGCCCGTGCTGCTGCGCGGCAAGGTGACCAAGGTCGAGTGGATCAACCCGCACGCCTGGGTGCATGTGCAGAACACCAACCCGGACTTCGCCCAGGTCGAGTGGATGGTCGAGGGCGGCACGCCCAACACCCTGCTGCGCGCCGGCATCGACCGGAACTCCTTGAAGGTCGGCACCGAGATCGTGGTGCGCGGCTATCAGTCCAAGGACAAGGCCTGCACGCCGATCTGCAAGGCCAACGGCCGTGACGTGACCTTCCCCGATGGCCGCAAGCTGTTCATGGGCTCGTCCGGCACGGGCGCGCCGAAGGACGGCGCCGACGCCACCGAGAAGCCGTAGTCGGTCGACGCCGGAATTCGAAAGGGGGGCGGTTTCGCCCCCCTTTTTTCTGACGGCGGGTTTCGCCGCGGTCGGGGGGCCGGCGGCGGGTTACGGCAGGTTGCAGGGCGAACTCTCCGAGGCGCGTCACCGCCGCCGTCGCCGGCGGGTGCAGGCTTCGGCCGGCGCGGCGGTTCCGCTTGGAAAGGGTTCGGAATTCTGCGCTGTAACGGATGCGTAACGGCGCGGGAACCGTACGCTGCTTGATTGCCGGCTAGCGCCGGTGTGTGTGCGCAAGGCTTGACCGGGCGGATTCGCGCCGAAAGCTTGGGGAACGGGATGAACGGACATCGGGAGCCGCGTCGATGATCGGCGCATTCTTGAACTGGCTCGAGCACTCGCTCGGCAAGGGCGGCGGCGACACGGCCCAGTCCTGGAGCGAGGCCCTGCTGGGGTCGCTGAACTTCTGGAACCTGCTTGAAGGCACCCACCTGATCGCGCTGATGCTGTTCGCCGGCACGATCATGGTGGTCGACCTGCGCCTGCTGGGCGTCACCTTCCGCAAGACCCGCGTCTCGGTGATCAGCGACGCCATCCTGCCGCTGACGGTGTTCAGCTTCGCCTTCGTGGTGATCACCGGCATGGGCCTGCTCTTCGCCAAGCCGATCTTCTACTATCACAACGTCTGGTTCCGGGTGAAAATGGTCTTCCTGGCCCTGGCCCTGATCAACATCGTGGTCTTCCACGGACGGGTGCAGGCCACGCAAGGCTCCTGGGATTCCGATGAGCTCCCGCCGCGCGCCGCCCGCCTGGCGGCCGCCGGCTCGCTCATCCTGTGGCTGCTGGTGATCGGCTGCGGCCGCTTCATTCCCTACAACTGGTACGAATGCGGCAAGCCCCAGACGGCTTTCATCAACTGGGTCGAGGAGTGCAAGACCTCCGAGCAGGGCGAAGTCAACCTGGCGGGGCAACATCCATGAGCCTGAACCTCGAGCAGCTCTTCCCCCACGCCAAGCCGTGGGTCGACAATCTCGCCAACATCCCGCCGGCGACCTGGGTCAACGGGCCGAAGTTCGGCTTCGCCACCTGGGAGGTGGGCCACATCCTGTCGCTGATCGTCCTCGGCGGCACGACCATCCTGATGAACCTGCGCCTGCTCGGCGCTGGGGTGACGCAGGAAAAGCCCTCGGAGATCTACCGCAACCTGCGCTTCTGGCAGAACGTCGGCGTCATCGGGATCGTCGTCACCGGCATCTTGATCGGCTCGGCCAATGCGGTGCGCCTCTACGACAGCGCGGCCTTCATCGTGAAGATGCTGGCCCTGCTGGCGGGCGTCATCCTGACCTACGGCGTCAGCCGGCCCGTGGCGGCTGCGGAAGGCGCCGTGGGCCCGATGCAGAAGATCTGGTTCGCCCTGGGAAGCGCGATCTTCCTTCTGGGCATCTATGTCTTCGTGACTTCGGAGCTGATCAATGTGGGCGTCTACCACATCATCACCGGGGCGGCGCTGATCGTGCTGTTCGCCACCCGCGGGCGGCTGCGGTGGGTCTACGCCGGCGTGCTCGCCGCGCTGATCGTCGCCCAGTTCCTCAACACCCACGTCCTCATCAAGCCGGACGACTACGACCACCTCACGCCGGTCAACAAGGTCTGGACGGGGGTCTTCACCGCCTGGATCGTGGGCGTGGCGCTGTTCCAGCTATTCCGCGCGGGCAAGGGCGAGGAGGGCGGGCCGCTCACCAAGATCATCGCCTACGCCACGATCCTGGTCTGGGTGATGGGGGCCGCGGCCGGGCGCTGGATCGCGTTCGCCTAGCGTGCGTCCCGGTCGACTTGGATCGGGTCAGCCGATCGGGACGCGCGATCGGCCCTAGCCGTGGTGGCTGCTGGACGTGCTCTGCAGGTCGAGCAGGGACTGCCACATCTGGTCGGCGACCTTGATCACGCCCACGTTGGCCTGGAAGGACTGCTTGGCCTGGATCTGGGTCACCGTCTCGGCGGCGTAGTCGACGTTGCCGCTGGGGCCGCCGGCCGCGACGCGGCTGGCCGAGGCGGTCAGTTGCTGGGTGGCGGCCATCATGCCGTAACGGGCGGTGGAGATCGGGTCCATGTCGCCAGTCTGCCCACACGACGGTTAAGCTATCGCGAGGTTTCGTGGTGAACGGCTCAGGCGCCTGTCGCCGCTGTTTTGCGCCAACCGCGGCGGTTGACGCGCACGTCAGATCGGCGGTTCAATGCCGGCGTGCGGGGGACAAAGACGGAGACGCGCCATGAGGCTTCCCATCCTTCTCACCTCGGCGGTCCTGAGCCTGAGCGCCGGCGCATTCGGCGCGGGCCTCGCCTCGGCGGACACGCTGGACCGCAACTCGACCAGCATCTGCCTGGACGGCAGCGGCCATCAGAAGCCGGTCCATTGCCGCGGCCAGGACGCCAGCCGGCTGAACCAGCAGACGGACATCTGCATCTGTCCCGGCGCGACGCGGCAGGTGACCGCGCCCCTGTGCCCGCCCGGCGTCAAGGCGCCGCCGGAGAGCATGGACTACGTCCAGGCGCGGCTGAAGGCGATCAACAACGGCAGCGTCGTGGGCGCCACCTGGCACGGCCAGCCGATGTGCGTGGCGCCGCACAGCGGCTGAGCCGGCTATTTGCCCAGCGCGCCGTAGACCATCTTCTGGAAGACGGGCAGGGCCGCGCGCCCGCCCATCCGCTGGCCGGTCGCGAGCTGCGCGGCCAGTTCGGGGCCGAGCGGCATGGAGTTCTGGATCAGGTAGATCACCACCATGTCCTGCGCCGGATCGGCCTGCCACCAGGTGCCGAAGGCGCCCGGCCATCCGAAGGCGCCCTTCGATCCTGCCCCCATCCAGGCCTGTTTCTCCGGGTCGGTGATCGTCGAGACGCCCAGGCCGAAGCCCTGGCCGAGCCAGAAGGGAATTCCCATGAACGGGATCTGACGCTGGGCCTCGGTCAGCCGGTTCTGGGTCATCGTCTCGAGGGTGGAGGTCTTGACCAGGCGCACGCCATCGACCTCGCCCTGGCCCAGCATCATGCGGGCGAACTTCAGATAGTCGTCGGCGGTGGAGATCAGGCCGCCGCCGCCGGCTTCGAACGCCGGCTGGCTGTCGACATGCGGGAAGGAGACGTCCTGCAGGCGGTCGGTCTGCGGGTCGATCCGATAGAGCTTGGCCATCCTGTCGCGCTTCTCCGGCGGGCACCAGAAGTCGGTGTCGGCCATGCCCAAGGGCGCGAAGATGCGGTCCTTCAGCACCTGGCCGAGCGGCTTGCCCTCGATGCGGGCCACCAGGAAGCCCAGCACCTCGGTGGCGTGGCTGTAGTGGAAGCGCTCGCCCGGCGCGTAGGAAAGCGGCAGGGAACCCAGCCTGGCCAGCCAGTCGTCGGGCGCAAGGTGGCCGGCCAGCGGCGGGCCCAGCGCCTTCTCATAGGCCTCGCCGATCGGCCCCACCGAGGTGAAGGCGTAGGCCAGGCCGGACCGATGGGTCATCAGGTCCTCGACGGTGATCGCCCGCGGCGCCGGCGACGTGTCGTCCACCGGCCCGGCGGCGTCCTTCAGCACCCGCATGTCGGCGAACTCGGGCAGCCATTTCGTGATCGGGTCGTCGAGCTTCAGCTTGCCCTCCTCCCACAGCATCAGCGCCGCGATGGAGGTGACCGGCTTGGTCATGGAGGCGATGCGGAACAGGGTGTCGCGGGTCATCGGCAGGCCCGCCTCGACGTCGCGATGGCCGATGGTGTTGACCTGGGCCACTTCGCCCTTGCGCCAGATCAGGGTGACGAAGCCGGAGAGGTCGCCCGCGTCCACGACCGCCTGCAACGCCGGTGGAATCTGCGCGAGGCCCGCCGCCACGAACCCGCCGTTTGCCTGATCGCCGTCCATGGCCGCACTCCCTGCCGTCGCCGGTGATCGGCGTTAAGGTGGCCATTGGCGCGGGCGCGAGGCGCCGCGTCAAGGCGATCCGCCGCGCGGCGTCGTGGCGCGTCTCCGTCCAGGATTCCCCCGTATAGTCGAAGGGCAGGCGGGAGAGTTGCGGCGCGCCGCGCCGTGACCTAGCTGGGGACGCGATGAGCCAGACGGGACGAGTGACGCGCAGGGTAAGCCTGACGGCCGCGGCCGCGGCGCTCGCGTCGGCCTGCGCCCCGCTCAGCATGTTCGCGACCTTCACGCCCAAGGACCCGGCGATGCGCAGCGCGCGCAACGTGGCCTATGGCCCGCAGGCCCGTCAGCGGCTCGACGTCTACGCGCCGCGGCGCATCGGCGGCCAGGCCGCGCCGGTGGCGGTGTTCTTCTACGGCGGGTCCTGGGACACCGGCCGGCGGCAGGACTACAACTGGGTCGGCCAGGCGCTGGCCTCGCGCGGGTTCGTGACAGTGGTGCCCGACTACGGGCTCTATCCGGCGGTGCGCTATCCGGGCTTCCTGGAAGACGGCGCCCGCGCCGTGCGGTGGGCCCAGGACCATGCGGCCGAGTATGGCGGCGATCCCAGCCGGATCGTCCTGGCGGGCCACTCGGCCGGCGCCTACAACGCCGCGATGATCGCGCTCGATCCCCGCTACCTGACCGCGGCCGGCGTCGATCCGCGGCATGTCAAGGCGCTGGCCGGCCTGTCGGGGCCCTACGACTTCCTGCCGCTCACCGATCCGATCGCCCAGCGGACCTTCGGCGAGGCCGAGGACCTGGCCGCCACCCAGCCCACCACCTTCGTCACGCCGGCCTCTCCGCCGGCCTTCCTGGCCACCGGCGACGACGACACCATGGTCTATCCGAAGAACACCGTGAAGCTGGCCGCCAAGCTCCGCGCCGCGGGCGTCGAGGTGCGCGAGGAGCACTATCCGGGCATCGACCACGTGCGCATGGTGCTGGCGCTTTCGCGCCCGTTCCGCGGCCGCGCCCCGGTGCTGCAGCAGATGAGCGAGTTCCTGCACGCCCACGCCGGCTAAGGATCGCGGGGTCCCCGCGTTGAACCGGCGGCGCTTCCTGCGTATTGGAACGCCATGTGGTTTCCCCGCGTCGCCGCCCTCAGCCTCTCCGTCCTGGCGCTCGGCGCCTGTTCGCCCGGCGCGCCCAAGGGGGTCGACAAGGACACCCTGGACGCGGCGGTCTCGCGCGCCATCGGCGATCCGGCCTCCTGCCTGCTGATCGCCGAACAGGGCAGCGGCAAGCTGGTCTACCGCTACAACACCCACACCGCCTGCGCACGCAGCCTGCCCGCCTGCGCCGGCGCAGCGACCAGCGAGCAGACGCTCGACCAACTGCTCAAGGCCACCCTCAAGGACGGCCAGGCCCGCACGCTGAGCTGCAGCTCGGTCAAGGACGCCTCGCGCGGCGTGGGCTGGGCCTCTGGGCCGATCCCCGGCAAGGGCCTGGTCTATGCCGCGATGATGGAGGGCGACCGGGCCTTTCCGGGCCGGATGATGGCCGACCGCCTGGCCAGGGCCTTCAAGGACGCCGGGCTTTAGCGAGCCAGTTCATAGACAGCGGCGACGTCCACGCGGACGTCCAGTTCGCCGGGCGCGACCGAGGTTTCGGCCTTCTGCGCGCGAGCCATGGCCATCATCGGCATCGGCGGCCGTGGGCCTTCCGACGCCGCGCCCTCGCTCAACGACACCAGGCGCGAGACGCGGTAGCCGGTGGCCCGGGCGTAGAGGTCGGCCTTGGCCTGCAGGGTGTGGACCGCCTGCTCGCGCGCCGCATTTTCCGCAGCCGTCGGATCGGCCAGGCCGAAACTGATCCCGTTCACCTGGTTGGCGCCGGCGCCGACCGTGGCGTCCACCGCCGCGCCCAACCGCGTCAGGTCGTGCACCGTGACGCTGAGCTGGTTGGCCGCCTGGTAGCCCGTCAGCCGCGGCGCCTGGCCCTGCTCGTAGGCGTATTGCGCATTCAGGGTGAGACCGGAGGTGCGGATGTCCCGGGCCGCCACCCCGGCCGCCTTCAGCGCCGCCATCACCTGGCCCATGCGCGCGGCGTTGTCGGCCAGGGCCTGGGCCGCGGTGCGCGCCTGGGTGGTCACGCCCAGGCCGATGCTGGCCATGTCCGGCGCGGCCTTGACCTCGCCGACCGCCGCCAGATTGAGGGTCGTGGCGCGGAACAGGGTCTCGGCGGCTGGCGGATCCGCGGCGGCTTCCGCGGCCGACATCGCCCCGGCGGCGAGCAGCAGGCCCAGCGCGCCGGCCCGCAGAAAAGTCTTCATCGCAGTCTCCATCGGCCCATGCCAAACGCCAAAGCCTCGCAAAGCGCGCATGAACGCAAGCTTTAAGGCCCAAGCTTTGAGCCCCCGGCGGCGCGTGGTAACCGCCAAAGGACGCATCGCTGCTGGGGCCTGTAGCTCAATGGTTAGAGCCGGCCGCTCATAACGGTCTGGTTGCAGGTTCGAGTCCTGCCGGGCCCACCAGCGAGGCTTCCATGCCGCTCAGGCGCCGACGAGTTCGCGCAGCTCCCGTCGGCGAAAGTCCAGGTTCTCTGCCGTGAATACGGTTTCCTGGGGCAGATTCTCGGCGGCGCCGATTTGCTCGATGACCTGTTCCACGGTTCGGACCGCCGTATCCACGCGGCTGAGGAGCCGGCCCGCCAGGGCGCGCACGCGCTGCGGTTCGGCGCCGGCCACGTGCTGCAGGAACGCGGGCAGATAGAGCCGGGAGAGCTGACGCAAGTCCGCGGGGCGGCGGACGTAGAGCCGCTCGAAGGTGTCGAGGTAGCCTCCCGGGTCGGACTTCACCCGCGCGAGGACCTCGTCATAGAGGACGCCCAGGGCGTCCTTGGTGAAGTTTCCCCCGACGATCAGGTTCAGGTCGTGCTCGCGCCGCCTCTCGTTGCTCGGGGTCATCAGAAGGCTCCTACAAGCGTGTTGCCCGTACGGGTGTTGGCCGCATCGTTTGGCCCGGCGGTCACTTCCGCGCCGGCCGGACCGAAGCGGGTGGTTCGCCGCCGCTTGTGCCAGTTGAGGATGCCGTCGTTGTTCGGATCGTTGTCGGGATCCCGCGCATGCAGATCCTGAATCCGGCGATATACCCTCACGTCGGGGGGCGGGTGGGCCAAGCCATCGGGAGCCGTCGTATTGAAGGTGAAGAACGGGTCGGGCACGGGGGCGTCCGCACGGTTGTAGATGGCATGGTGGAACTCATGGGCCAAAGTGTCGAGGTCGACGCCGATGCCCATGAAGATGAAGTATCGCTCGCCCAGCGCCGACTGCGCCCGTCGGAACAGGGTCGTGTAGGCGCTCGACCCGCGCAGTCGGACGAATACGACGGTGATGGTGTTGTCCGCGGTGGCCCCGATGAGGTCTGTGAGCGCGGCCTGCTCGTTCGGGCTGTCGAGGCCGCCGGGATACTGGCCGGTGCTGTCCAGAACCCCCGCCGGAATGGCGCGATTGGCGGTGGCCTGCGGGTCGATGGCCAGACCGACCTGGTTCCAGCGGTTGTTGGCGTTGCGGAACTGGTCGGCGATGTAGGGCGCGGTGGCATGGCCCCCATAGTTGATGACGCGGACCGTCAGCCGTCGGCGCGCGTCGGTCGGCCTGCGCTGGAAGACGGCGAGCGTGAGCTCCACAGGCGCGCCGGTGGCCGGCGCGTAGCGGGCCCGCACCGAGCCGTCGATCTGGCCGCGCCGGAGCCGGTGGTTGCTCTGGCCTCGGTTCCGGATTCCCGCGTCTGGGGTGGGCGCGGCGAGGCCGCTGTGGGTCGGCTGGTTGGCGTCCACATTGTCCGTGACCAGCATCAGGGCCTTGGAGACATAGACGTGCGACCCCGGCGCGGTGACCGTCAGGGTGATGTCCTGGCTGGCCGGGGCGTCGTCGTCGTTCCCGTTCGCCAGGAGGGTGCGCCAGGTGGCGGTGATCGTGGCGCCGGTGGCGGCGGGATCGTGGACGCGAATGTAGAATCGATGGCGGTCGGAGCCGACGAAATTGTCCGCCTCGGCCTGGCCGTTGCGCACATCGCCCGCGGCGTCGTAGGCGTGGTTCCAGATGCCCATGTCGACGAAGGTGGCGACGGGCGAAGAGCCGTCCACGCGATGATCGTCGTCGTCGTCCTTCACAATGGCGATGTCGACGGCCTGCGCCGGGGCGAGGGGCGGGAAGGCGAAGGGCGCGATCACCTCCACCCGCCGGCTGGCGGCTGCGTCGCCAGGCACCTGGTCACGCTCGCCGCGAGACTCGACGGTGATGGCCAGGCGTGTCGCGTCGGCGCCCAGCGCTCTGATCGCGGCCACGAGCTGGTCGCGCACGGCCTCCGCGCGATGCCGCCCCAGGACGTCGTTGTCGGCGTCCGTCCCGACCGGATCGGTATGGCCGACCAAGGTGAGCGTCGTGATCGGCGTCGGGCTGCCCCAGCTTTGGACGATGCAGGCGGCCGTGTTGGCGATCTGCGGTTGATGCGCCGGGGTCGTCTCCGGCCGGCCGAAGACAAAGTGATCGAGCACCTGCCGGACGGGCAGACCTGCGCAGGCCGCGCCCAGAGGCGCCTTCTGCTCGCCCAGCAGCGCGCGGAGCGCAGCCAAGGTCCGCGGCCCGGCGACGCCATCGGCCGCCAGCCCATGCTGCTGCTGGAAGCGCCGGACGGCTTCGCGGGTCCCGCGGCCCGCGATTCCGTCGACGACGAGGTTCGTCCCCATGACCTGGTTGAGGGATGCCTGGAGCCAGCGCACGTCGGTCTGCCCGCCCGCGGCCTCGGCCGTGTCGCCTATGACAACGAGAGGATGATCCTCAAGGCGCATCAACAGGGTGTCCGGCGGCACCAGGCCGGCGGCGTTGGTCAAGCGGCGCGCAAAGGGGCGCTGGTCGACGTTCGCCCAGGGACCGGGCTCGAGGACTTGCACATAGCGGCCGGGCGGGGGACTGGGATCGCCCTCGCCGCGCCAGCCGCGGGCAGGCAGATGTTCGCGCAGAACCATCCCCGCGGCGCTGACCACGCCCACGCAGCCCCATCTCTGTCCGCGGGCGGCGCGGATTAGCAGGTCGCCGGGCCTTGGCTCGAAGTCCCCCGCCGGCTGGTTGGGCCGGGCCACGATGACCAGGCGTCCGCCCCCGAATGTCGGTCCAACCTCCCTCAGCGGGTCGACGCCCAGCAGGGCGAAGAGCGTGCTCGCCGACAGCCGTGGCGCTCCGGGGAGCCGCTCATCGCCAAGCGCCCTGGACAAGGCCGAGAAGTTCGCCGCCGAGTGCAGGCTCTCTCCGGATTGGGCGAGGTCGGCCTGCGTCCTCACCAACTGTTCGCCTGGCCCCTGGCCCTCAGATGCGGACCATTGCGCGGCCTCGGGCGCGCCCGCGAGCAACTGCGGGTCGGGGGCGGCGACCACGAGGGGAGGGTCCGCGGGCGCCGCCGGCTCACGGGGCGCCGCCGCCGCCGGCGGAGGGGCCGCGCTCGGCGGGGCCGGCGGAGCGCCCAGTGGGACGGCCAGGGCGAACGGACTCGCCGGGCCGCCGATCGGCACGGCGATGCCGGCCGGACCGCCGCCCAGCGGTATCTGGAACTGAAAGGGCAAGGCGGCCGGGCCGCGGCGGTAGCGGCCGTCCGAGGCCTCGCTTCCCTCGCCGGCGACCGGAAGGCCGTCGTCCCAACGTTCCGCGTCCTGATGTGCGTCTGCTTCAGTGGTCATGACCGTCTCCAGCGCCAACGCATCGGGCTCGTCCGGCGGCCCGTGTGGGGTTGCAGTCCGCGCGGCTTCGACGGCCGCGGCGATGTCGAGGTAGCCCCCGCCCAGGCGCAATCGGTCCTGCCAGGACACGCCTTCCGCCGCCGGATCGGCCGTCCGGAGCAGAATCGCGCGGATCTCGTGGATGGACAGGCGACGGGGCGCTGCGGCGAGAACCAGCGCCACCGCGCCGGCCACGTGCGGCGCGGCCATGCTGGTGCCGTTCATGCGGATGAGCGGCGGCGCGCTGCCGCTGCGTGGCGGCGAACGCGACGCGAGGACACGCACCCCTGGGGCGGCGATGAACGGCTTCAGGCGGCGGTGGTCGCGCGTGGGGCCTGAACTGCAGAACCGCCCGAGCGGCCGGTCGGGAGAATGGCCGTCATAGGCGGCGACCGCGATCGACCAGAGGCTCGTGGCGATGGTGCCCAGGGTCAGCTCGCGCCTCACCTCGTCGGCGACGAAGCGCATCCGGCGCTGGGCCCCGGGAGCGACCCGCTCGATCCAGGCATGCACGCGCCCATCCGCGACATGAACGCCGGTCAGGCGGAGCGCCCAGGCGCCCGCGGGCGCATCGGCGTCCAGTGTCAGGAAGACCTGATTGTCATGGTTGTTGGGGTCGTCGATCCGATGATAAATCCGTCCGACAACGCGACCCTCGGCCGTGATCTTGGCCCGTTCGCCCGGCGCGACCGACACATCGCGCACCCCGCCTGGCCCGCTCAGTTCGACGCCGAGACGGTCGACGCCGCGGTACCAGAGGTCTACCTCCGCCTCGCCGCGTCCCGCCGGCAGCTCGAAGTGCAACGTGGCCACGCCGCCCGGCGCCAGTTGGCGGGTGGTGTGGGCTTCTTTCTCGAAATAGTTCCCGGCGCTTTGCACCACCGCGCGTCCGGGCGCCGCCAGCAGGAAGGCGTCGATGCCTTGCTCGGTCAGGGTCCGCCCGTCCTTCTGCCCCGCCTGCCGGCCCAGGCTGGCGTTGATCACCAGGCGACGCTCGCCCGCGCAGCGTGCGACGAAGTCCATGCCTTCCAGGAAGGCGACGGAGTCGCCGAGCGGCGTCGGTCCGTCCGGGGTCCGGGTCGAGAGGTCGACGAACACGATGTCGGCCTCGGGCGCGATGCCCTGCGGCCCGCCGTCCAGGCCGTTGCCGCAGGAGATGCTGGTCGTGTGGGTCCCATGGCTGCCGCCGCCCGGGGCGGCGATCCAGGGCGCATATCCGAGGGTCCGGTAAGGGTCGCTGGAGCGCAGCGCCGCGTCGATCTCGGCGCGGCCGTGGATCCGGCCATAGCCGAAGGCGTTGGGGTGCGCCGGGTCGTAGGCCGCCGCCTGGTCCCAGATCGCGAGGATCCGCGTGGAGCCGTCGGCCTTGCGGAAGGCGGGGCAGGCTATGTCCAGGCCCCAGTCGATGTGGGCCACGACCACGCCTGCGCCCGTCGGCAGGCCGCCCGCCGGTCGGCGCTGGTCGGTGGCAGTCGGCTCGAGGTCGTCCTCGTCTTCGATGGGCTCGACGTCCAGGCCTTCCAGCGCCGGCCCGTAGAAGCGCGCCGCCTTCATGCTGAGCACCTGGGCCTCGGCGCGAACGCGAAGGATGTCGCCCCGCCGCAACCGGCACGTGGCGATCGGCCCGAAGCGCGAGACCACCGTCACGCCTGACGGCGGCGGTCCGGGCGCCAGCCGCAGGATCACCGAAACGATGTCGTCGGCCGACCCGTCCTCGAACAACTCGACCAGAGCGGGATCCATGAGGGGGCCCCTTTCTGCGCACGCGGCGGCTCAGGGCGGCCGCGCCGGGGCGCGCGGCCGCCAAGGGCCTGGCGTTTCACTTCCGCTTGAGGCTGTCCGCCGCGCCGGTCGCCGAGGACGGCGAGCCGGAGTCCGCCGTCGTCCCGGGAGGCGAGACCGGCGGCGGCGGGGACGGAGGCGCGGGCGGTGACGGCGGCGAGAGCTTGTCGACGGTCGCTTGCAGCTTGTCGAACTTGCCGTCGACGTCCGCCTGCAACTTGTCGACCTTGCCTTCGATGGCCTTCATCTCGTCCAGCTCCGGGTCCGGCGCGGGGCCCGGCGGCGAGCCGTTCTTGCTGACGGTCAGCCGGACCATGGAGTTCAGCGGGACGACAGCGTTCTCGTGGGGGTGCGCCGAGAGCACGACGCCGTCCTTCTGTTGCGACCAGACCTGAGCCCATTCGGCGACCAGGCCCGCGCCCTTGAGCGCTGCCCTCGCGGCGTCAAGGGCCGACCCCACCAAGCCCGTGGGCACCTGGACGAAATCCGGCGTCGGATCAGGCGGCGGAGGCGGCGTGGCCGTCTGGTAGCGCATGTGGGCGCGCCGGGCTCCGATGGAGCTGCCGCCAGCCTGTCTCGCCGCACTGGCGGCCACGATGGCCGGCGCTATCCCGAGAAGGCCGGGGGTGATCGCAGCCACGGCGGTGACCCCGGCGCGCTCGCCCGGAGAAACCTTGTAGTTCCGCGTCAAAAAGTAGGCGGCGAAGGCGGGCAGTGGATAGAGCACGGCTGTTCTCCTTCCGCTTTGGGGTCAGATTGCGCCGAAGGCGCCGCTCGCCACGGCGATGGCCGCGATCGCCAGCAGGTTCGAGCCGCTCAGCAGGGACCCCGAGGACCCGGAATTCGAACTCGACGACGAGCCGCCCGACAGGGTGTCGCCCGGCACCAAGTGCAGCAGCGGCGCGAGCGTCGGGATGGGGCCGGGCGCCATGTTGGCGGTGATCATCGGGATGATCGCCGACAGCTCCTTGGTCTGCTGCAGGTCGCGCTTGACGGAGTCGAGCTCCTTCTTGCGGTCGGCCGTTTCCTTGCGGACGAAGGCGCCGAGCTTCTTCTGGTCCTCGGTGACGCCGCGGACCCGCCCGTCGACCGTCTTGATCGCGTTCGAATTGAGCGTGATCTGCTGGCCGACCTTGCTCAGCGCTTCCTTCAGCTGAGACTGGGTGACGGGCCGGTCCGTCCCGGAGCGCGGCGGGGCGTAGGCGGTCTTGCCGGCCGACGGCTTGACCGGCGGCGGGCGCCGCTTGGCCTCGCTGTAGTCCGGCCAGTCGGGATAGGCGTCGTAACTCGCGTCGCTCCACTCGCTGTCGTAGTCGGCGCTTTCCGCCGTTTCATAGTCCAGCATGATTGGCTCCTTGGTCTGAGAACTGAGGCGCAGGCCCGGCGCGCGGATCGTCCCGCCGCTGGGCCTCGGTGAGGCGTCGCACCCGCATCACGGCCGGGAGGACATAGGCGCGGTAGGCTTCCGGCTTGGGCGGGCGGGAACCCGGCCGACCGCGACCCCCGCAGCGCGGGCAGAGGAGGTCGCTGCCGAAGCACACGCCGCACGCGCCCAGGGCGGCGGCGATTTCCACGGATCTGGACCGCAGCGTCTCGACCTCGGCGTAGAGCGTGTCGACCATGGAGGTCAGCTCGTCCAGCCGGGCGGCGGCCTCGGCCTCGGCCGCCTCGTCGACTTCCGGGGCCGGCGGGTCGCGGCGCTGGAGGAGCGAGGCCAGCATGCCGACGCTCGGATTGTCCGGCGCGTTGGCCGAGATCTGCGAGAGCAGCAGCGACATCGGGTCCGTCGCGCCGGAGGCCAGGCTCTGCAGCAGAGCGTTCGGGTCGACCCCTGGCGATGGCGGCGGCGCGGCGGCGGCGTCGGGGCCGACCGCAGCGGCGGCGGCTTCGGCGAGGGGATCGCGCGCAGGATCGTGGACACCGTCATGCTCGACGATGTCGTCCGGCCCGACGATGATGACGTCCTCGGGGCTATGCGTCGGCATATTCGGCCTCCCCCGCGAACTCCGATTCGCTGTCCGCGGACTCGGACTCGCTGTCGCCCCACGCACTGTCGCCCCACTCGCTGTCGCCGGATTCCGCGTCGAGCACGTCGAGGGTGTCGAACCACTCGGCTTCGGCGTCGGCGTCGGCGTCCCAGTCGGTCCAGGTCTCGGCCTCGGTTTCGGCGACGCGCGGCCGGGGCGCGCTCGGCGCGGCGGCCATGGCGCCCAGCACCCGTTCGGCCTGGGCCTCGTTCAGCAGGTCCCAGACCCGGGACGCACGGTCGCGGCTGAAGGCGGGATCGCCGACGTACTCGCCTTCGGCGTCCTGCATGTATCCGAGGGCCGCTTCGGCGTCGCCGCCCCAGCCGGCCGCTTCGGCGCTCACCTGGTCGGCCAGATGCGACAGCACCTCCGGGAAGGCGGCTGTCGGCACCGGCGTGCGCGCGGCGCCCACCGGCACGGTGGGCCGTCCGAGCTGGCCAAGCTGCAAGGCGGCGAAGGCCTGCTGGGTCTCCGGCCGCTGGATGAAGTTGGCGAGCTGGCCTGCCGCCGAACTGCCGCCGAAGAGGCCGGCCAGCGCTTGCGCCGCGGCGGGCGATTGCAGCAGGCCGCCGATGGCCTGGCCCATGCCCCCGCGCGCGCCGCCGCCGAGCAGGCCGCTGAGCGCCTGGCCCGCGCCGCTGCCGGCTCCGCCGCCCGCTGCGCCGAGCAGGCTTCCGATCATCTGGCCTGCGCCGCCGCCGGCCCCGCCGGTCGCCGCGCCCAGGATGCCGTTGAGGAGGCCGGTCGCCGCCCCCGCGGCGCCCCCGCGGCCGCCGCCGGCCAGGCCGCTGATCGCCGGGCCCAGCGAAGCGCCGACCCGGCCCATGGGGCTGAATTGGCCTGCCAAGTTGGTGACGCCGGTGAGGGCCGCGCCGATCTTGCCTGCGGTCCCGCCGCCGCCGTATTGGCTCAGCGCCGTGCCGGCGCCGCCCACGGCCGCGCCGGCGATGATCCCGGGCAGGCCGAGCGAGGATCCGGCCATGGCGCCCTGGAGCACGCCGCCGCCGACATTGGCCACCACCGGGGCGGCCTTGCTCACGAACTTGCCGATGTCGCCCCAGAGGCTCTCAAGCTGGTCGTTGTAGACCTCGGCGGCGCCCTCGCCGAACGCCGCTTCCATGTGCGCGCGGATGATGGGCGCCGGCGCGATCGCGAGATCGGGCGCAAGCACCTGGCGCAGGGCGACGTAGGTTGTGTAGTCGTTGTCGGCGGCCGCGTAGTTCATATGCCAGGCTCCTTCCGACGGGCGGTCACATCAGGCGGGCGGCCACGCGGCGCACCGCCGCGGCGAGCCCGCCCTCCGCCGCCTCGATTGGGTTGCATTCGGCGTCGATGTGCAGGGTCCAGCCCCTGCGGCCGTTGGCGGCGATGCAGAGGATGGCCGGGGGACGGGGCGCCAGGGCCGCCGCCATCAGCCCCTCACTCGCGGGCTGCTCCTGCAGCAACAGCACATCCGTCGGCTCCGCGCTGGCCAGGTCCATCGCCTGGCCGACGGTGTTGGCGCGGCCGACGACCGCGATGTCCGGCTCACGGGCGAGAAGGTCGGTGATCATGTCGGAAAGCATCGTGTCCATGGCGACCAGTTGGATGCGGATCACGGCGGGGGCCTCCTGCCGCGCCACAACTTCCGCTAGGAACGCCGGCTCCGCCACGGATCGAAGGATGCGGAATTGGCCCGGGCCGCGCCCGCGGCGTCGGTCGCCCGAGAACCCGGGCTCCGCCGTCGCGGAACAGGGGTTTCACAGGGGGCGGACGCGCCGGGTCTGGATCTTTGGATCTGGTCCTGCAGCCGCCGGAAGGCCTCGATGCCATATCGCGGGTCACCGAACGCGATTGCCTCACAGCAGTGCTAGGTTGTATTGTCCAAGAATTATCCGACGCTCCGTTGTGGGCGTTGCGTGACGAATTTCAGCTATCAGCGTGACCTGCGTCCGCCAGGGATGCTGAGGGTTTTTTGCGCCGCGGCGAGGGCAGTGATGATGTCTCGCAAGACGGAAGAGACCGCGCCCCGCGTGCTCGTCGTGAGTGACGTCTTCCTCTACCGGGAGGGCCTTTCCGCGAGCCTGTCGCGCGCCGGGCTGAACGTCGTCGGCGCCGCGCCCGCGGCGCGCGCCGAAGATGCGGCGCAAGGCATCGATGTCATCGTGCTCGACGCATCGCTGGACGGCGCCCTTCGTCTCGCCCGCAGCCTCAGCGCGCGAGGGCGTCGCAAGGTGATCGGGTTCGGCATCGGCGATGCCGACGAGGAGGTGCTGGCCTGCGCCGAGGCGGGTCTTGCCGGCTTCGTTCCGCGCGACGCCGGCACCGAGGGCTTCCACGCCGCCATCGCTTGCGCCATGCGCAACGAGGTCCGGTGTTCGCCCCGCGCCATGGCGCTCATTTTTGCCCGGCTCGCGGCCCTGGCGGGGCCGTCGGCCGCCAACCCGACGCCCTTGACCCGGCGCGAGCGCGAAGTGGCCCGCCTCATGGCCGAGGGTCTCTCCAACAAGGAGATCGCCGGCGAGCTGCGCCTGGGCCTCCCGACGGTGAAGAACTACGCCCACACCGTGCTCAGCAAATATGGCGTGCGCCGACGCAGCGCCGTGGCCGGCCACCACTTCGGCGGCGCGAGCGCCGACGCCCGGGCGTAGGTCTGCGCCAGCTACTACCAGAGGTGGTCCCGCGCGCCCGCCGCGGTCGTTGGGCAGGCGGCGTACGACGCGGACAAAGCGCGCCGACTGCCTCCGCAATTCGAGCCCCGCCGGGCCCGCTCAGCGGTCGGTGGGCTCGTACTTGAGCTCGCTGACGAAATCGTAGCGATCGCCGCGATAGGCCGAGCGGGTGAACTCCACGGGCATGTCGTCGGCCAGGCGGGTCAGCCGCTCGATCCTGAGTACTTCGGATCCCTCCCGGATCGACAGGATCCCCGCCTCGGTCGGCGTCGCCAATGAGGCGCGAATCCGCTGTCTTCCCCGGACGGGCCGGAAGCCCCCAGCGTCGAGGGCCGCGTAGAGGGACTCCCCCAACTGGGCCAGGTCCGGCAGGTACCTCGCCGGCACGACGGCATGCTCGATCGCCAGGGGTTCTCCTCCCGAGAGCCGCACCCGGCCCAGCCGCGCGACCTGGGAACTGGCGGGGATCTCCAATGTCGCAGCCTCCTCCTCGGTGGGGGCGGCGTACTGCTTGAACATCCAGATCACGCCGGGGTTTTCGCCCCGCCGGCGGGCGTCGTCGCTGAATCCGGTGAGGAAGGCCGGCGCTTCGATCCGCGGCGCGACGAAGGTGCCGGAGCCCTGTTTGCGGAACAGCAGCCCCTCTTCGATTAAGGTCTCGATCGCCTTGCGGATGGTGACGCGGGACATCCCGGTCATTTCGCTCAGGTCGCGCTCGGAGGGCAGGGCGTTGCCCACCTCGATCCCGCCGGCGCTGATGTGCTTGCGCAGGTTGCTCGCGAGCTGCAGGTAGAGCGGGGTGTTGTCCGCAGGGTCGGTGGCCAGCTTTTCCCGCATTTCAGGCCTGCCCGGACGAGGTGTGAGCCAGCGCGGCCCGAAGGTTTCCCCGATTCGCCGACAATAGCGTACCGACGGTCTCGGGTCGCACGCCGGAGGCGATCAGCACCGCCTTGCGGATGTCGTTGTCGGCGGCGGCGAGGGCGGCCTCTGCCGCGGCGTCGGTGACGTCGGCGAGTTCCTGGACGATGGCCCGGGCCCTCAGGGCCAGCTTCTCGTTGGACACCCGCATGTTGACCATCAATCCGCGGAAAACGAGCCCGCACCGCACCATGATGGCGGTCGACAGCACGTTGAGCACCGCCTTCTGGGCGGTGCCCGCCTTCATCCGGGTCGACCCCGCGATCAGCTCGCTGCCGGTGTCGGCCAGGATCGGGTGCTCGGCCGCGTCGAGCAGCAGCGACCCCGGATTGTTCGCCAGGCCGATGGTCAGGGCGCCGCGAGCGCGGGCCCGTTCGATCGCAGCGACCGTGAACTTGGTCCGGCCGCTGGCGGCGACCCCGATCACCACGTCGTCGGCCGTGAGGCTCGCGCCGTCGACCTGGGCGCGCGCGTCCTCCTCGTCGTCCTCGGCGCCTTCGACGCTCTCCGCCAGGGCGGTGAGGCCCCCCGCGAGGAGAAAGACCAGCCGCTCGCTGGGCCAGTCGTAGGTGGGCGACAGCTCCACCCCGTCCTGCACCGCGATCCGGCCGGAGGTTCCGGCGCCCACATAGACCAGCCGCCCGCCGTCCAGCATCTTGGCGGAGGCTGCGTCCGCCGCCGCCGCGATGCGGTCGATCTGGCTGTAGACCGAAGCGACGGCCGCGAGCTGGCCCTCGAGCATCGCCGCCACCGCCAGGGACGTGGGCCATTCGTCGATCTCGATGAACCTGCGGTCGTGGGTTTCGGTGGACATTGGGGCTCCTACAGTTCAGCGGCCGCCGCGGTGCGGCCGACCCGGCCGGGACTGCCGGCGACGCAGGTGACGAAGGCAGCCGCCGTCCCGATGCAGAGCTGCCAGGGGAAAGACAGGCCGCGAAGGACGTGGGGCAGTCCGATGGCGGTGGCCACGACAGGCTGCAGGGCGACGATCGCGAGGAAACCGACCAGCAGGGCCGCATAGACCGAAAGAGCCGATCCGCGATCGGTGAAGACTGCCGTGAAATAGACGCCGAGCAGGCCCGCGTAGGCGAAGTTCATCACCGACAGCACGAACTCCAGCAGGGCCGCGCCGGTGGAGTGCTGCCAGTAGTAGGAGACGATCGCCATGCCCAGGGTGGCCAGCCCCATGAGGCCCATCCCGATCCTTCCGGCGAGCACGAAGTGCGCCTCGGGCGGCTTGTCCCGGCGCGCCCGCCAGGGGCGGTAGAAGTCCTCGACCAGCACCGAGGCCATGGCGTTCAACGCCGACATGGTGGTGCCCACGGCGGTGGCGATCACGCCCACCGTCATGACGCCGCGCAGGCCCGGCGGCAGCTCGGTCAGGATGAAGTGCATCAGCACGGTGATGTTTTCGCCGTGGAACTTGGCGGCCGGAGCGGCTTGCCCCACGCCGCCATTGTAGAAGAGGTAGAGCAGCGAGCCGATGGCGATGAACAGCCAGACCACAGGCACGGTCGCGGCGATCGACAGATAGAGCCCGCGCGCGCCGGCCCGGGCGTCCTTGCAGGCCAGGAGCCGCTGGGTGGTGTCCTGGTCCAGGGCGTAGTTGCCGACATAGAGCAGGAAGACGCCGGTGAGCACCGCCGGCAAGGCGAAGGGGTCGGCGGGGTTCAGCGACAGGTCGAACAGCCTCAGCTTGTCGTGCCCGCCGGGCGCCGCCGCCAGGTGCTGGACGATGGTCGCGATGGGCGCGTGCAGCCGCCAGAGCAGAAGGCCGCCGATCGCCAGCGCGGCGCCGACGTAGGTGATGAACTGGATCAGGTCCAGCCAGACGATCGCCCGCAGCCCGGCGTGGAAGGTGAACAGGAAGGCCGCGACGATCAGCGCCAGCGACGCTACGGCCACGCCGCCGGGGGTCACGTCGGCGAAGATCATCATCGAGACGGCGATAGCGGCCAGATAGAGGCGTGCGCCCCCGGCCAGGATGCGCCCGAGCAGGAACATGGCTCCGGCGGCCCTGGTGGCGCCGGCGCCGAAGCGGCGGCCCAGCAGCTCGTAGACCGTCGTCACCCGCTCGGCATAGAAGCGCGGGATGAACACGTGGGCGACCAGGATGACCGCCAGCAGGGCGCCCAGGCAGGTGCTGAGGTAGGTGAAGTCGCCGCGGTAGCCGTAGTCGGGCCCGCCCAGGAAGGTCGCGGCCGACTGGGTGGTGGCCAGGACCGAGATCGCCGAGAGCCATGCCGGCACCGCGCCGCCGGCCAGGAAATAGTCCCGCGCATCGGTCGTGACGTGCCGGTTGAGCAAAGCCCCCGCGACCGCGATGGCGGCGAAGTAGAGTCCCACCGCGCCCCAGTCCAGCCAGCCGAACGACGCCGTCATGGGCAGGGGCGCCGACCGCGGTGAACGAACCTCATAACCCACTCCAGACTTCGGCCGCGCGCCGTCGGGACCGGCGCGAACAGTCTATCCGCCAGCTCATGATCGCGCGCGGCCGGAGATCGGACCCTAGCGCCTCGCGGTCAGCGTGAGGGCGAACGTTCTTCCCAGGACGTCGTAGGTGTCGGGCAGGGTGTTGAACACCGACCCGGCGCCGACGAAGGGGGGATCCTTGTCGAACAGGTTGTGGATGCCGCCGGTGACCGTCAACCACGGCCGCACGCGGTAGGAGGCGTTCAGGTCGAAGTAGTCCTGGGCGGGGATCCGGGCGTTCGAGCCGGGCGTGCTGTCGCGCACCTTGCCGATCCGCTGCCAGTTGAGCTGCAGCACGCCCCAGTCGAAGCCCCAGTTGATGTTGGCGTTGTGACGATAGTCGGGCTGCACCAGCGTCGTGGCGTCGCTGGAGCAGATGGCGCCGAAGGTGCCCTTGCAGTCGATCGCCGCGACGGTGGGGTTGGGCTGGAAGAGGTAGCGGGTGACGATGTTGCCCGCATAGGAGAAGCGCAGGCTCTCGCCCGGCATCCAGTCCGGGACGGGCATCGAGTAGTTCACGTTCACGTCGACGCCCTGCTGGTCGATACGGCCCAGGTTCTGGTTGTTGACCAGGGCGTTCAGCAGGTGGCCGTTGGCGGGGTCGCGGGTGACCAGGGCGCACAGCGGATTGTTGGCCACCGGATTGGTGATGTAGCAGCTCGTCAGGTCGTTGACCGGCTGGATCACGCCGATCGCCCCGAAGAGGTCGAGGTCGTAGTAGTCGACCGTGATGTTCAGGCCCCGCGCGAATTGCGGCGTCAGCACCACGCCGAAGGTCTTGGTCACGCCGGTCTCAGGTTTGACCTGCGAGTTGCCCCCGAAGATGTAGCTGCCTTCGAGATAGGACGGCGCGAACGAGTTGGTCGATCCGGCGGGCGGCGCGCCGAAGCGGGCGCATTGCTGGACATTGCCGGTTCCGAGCACGCAGGGGTCGCCGGCGTAGCGGGGCGTGAGCCTGGCCACGGTGATCAGCGAGCTGAACGGCAGGGAGGATTCCGTGGCCGCGAACTCGCCGAAGTTCGGAGCGCGGATCACGCGCTGGACGGTGCCGCGGAAGTGGATGTTGTCGTCGACCGCCCAGGTGAGTTCGGCCTTCGAGGTGTTGTGGCTGCCGAACACCGAATAGTCGGAATGGCGGAAGGCGTAGCCGAGGTCGAGCTGCTTGATGAAGGGCAGGTCCTTGACGATCGGCACCAGGAGTTCGGCGAACTGCTCGTTGGTGCTCACCGCGCCGCTGTACGCGGCCAGGGAGCCCTCGCGGAAGCTATTGCCCGAGAGCAGGGCGGAGTCCTGGGTGATGCTGAGGGTCTCGCGGCGGTACTCATAGCCGACCGAGAAGCCGATCGGTCCGGCAGGCAGCGAGTAGATGCCCGCCGTCGTGCCGCTCACGGTTCCGGCCGCCACGAACTGGTCCCGCACCCGATTGTTGCCGATCAGCGTCGAGCCGAGCGCCGCCAGGCCCGGCGCGCTGGGAGCGAAGATGTTCACCGTGTTGGCGATGGCCGCGAAGTTGTTGGCGCCTGCCGCGTTGGTGACCAGGCCGTCGCCGGTGATGGGCGACACCTCGCTGGAACGGCCGTACTGGGCGTAGGCGTTCCACTTGATGTCGTGGGTGAGGTCGCCGCGCAGGCCGGCCTGGAACTGCTCGGTGTCGCGCTGGGTGTGAAAGGTGATCAGGCCGAGGTTGGCCAGCGACTTGTTGACGTTCACCTGCGCGACGCCATTCACGAAGGTGAGCTGGCTGGCGATCTGCGGGGTCAGGAACGGATTGTTCTGGTTGATCCCGACGACCTGATTGATCGCGACCGGCGTCGGCCCGGGCGTGCCCGATTCCTGCGACTGCACGTTGGTGTACATCGCGCGGCCGTAAAGCTGGACGCGGTCGGTCAGGTCGTACTGGAAGAGCCCCGTGACGTTGTAGCGCTTGAGCGGCACGATCAGCGGGAACTGGGACGAAAAGTTCGACGTCTGCGGCGTGGTCGTGAAGTCGCCGCCCGAGGTGATGGAGAACTTCCGGCCGCTGGCCACGTCGGTGAAGTTGCCGCCGACCGGGGCCACCGTCGTGTTGGGCGTCACCGCCCAGTCGCGGGTGGACACGTCTGCCCGCTGCCGCTCGGTGTAGTCGAAGGCCACGACCACGTGCCCGCGGTCGTTGATCGGCCCGCCCACGGTCAGCGATCCGCCGAATTCCGAGCCTCCGTGCTGGGACGTGCGGTCCGTGGCGGACATCTCCACGCCTTCGAAGTCGGTGTTCAGGATGAAGTTGACGACGCCCGCGACGGCGTCGGCGCCGTAGACCGCCGCCGCCCCGCCCGTCAGCACGTCGACGCGCTTGATCAGCGACGCCGGGATCGAGTTGACGTCGACCGAGTTGCGGAAGCTGAAGGGCACGGCGCGCGTGCCGTCGATCAGGGTCAGGGTGCGGCTTTGGCCGAAGTTGCGCAGGTCGAAGACCTGGGCTCCGAAGGAGTCGCTGCCCTGGGCGGCCTGCCGCACGCCGCCGGCGAGCTGCGGCAACTTGGTCGAGAAGTCCTCGATCGTCAGCGCCTCTTGCAGCTTGATGTCCTCGCGCGTCGTGGAGACGACGGGACTGGTGGCGGTCAGGTCGGTGCGCGGGATGCGCGAGCCGGTCACCACCACCTCTTCGACGCCGGCCGCGGCGGCCGCGGGAGCCGGGCTCGCGGCTTGCGCGGAGGCTGCGCCCGCGCTCAGGGCCGACAGGACCAGCGCTACGGCGGTCGCGCTGACATAGGTTTGCTTGTTCCGCATTGTCTTCCCCCAAGTCGACCGTCGGCGCGGCCGTTCTCCTCTGTACCCAGACTATAACCGGTTCGGTACAGCTGAAAAGAGGTAAGATACCAATCAAGACCATGAGCGGATCGGGGTCGTGCGGGGCGACGCCTTGCCGGCCCGCGGAGGTCGGGCCTGGCGGCCACTCGTGGGACCCGGCCAGGCCTGGAATTGAAGGTTTCGCCGCTTTGAAGGAGATTCCACCCGCCGCTGGCCCAGCCGGCGCGGCTCGCCGAGATTCGCGCTGCGGCCGTCTCGAACTGCGAGGTGCGGGATCCCTGCCCGCTTTATAATACCACTAGGATACCGATTGCGGGGGATGGCGCAATGCTGGTATAGGCAGGGGAGGGGATTGGAACGGGTGCCGGTGCAGCCTGCCGAAACGCGCATGTTCAGGGAAGCGGCGGAGGCGGCGGGGCGGTTGCGCGTCCACCGCGACGGCGCTGCGGCCCGGGCGCGGGTGGCCGCCGAGGCCCTGAAGCGCTTCGATCCGGCCTTCGTCGCCACCGTTGCGCGGGGGAGTTCCGATCACGCCGCGACCTTCGCGAAGTACCTGATCGAGACGCGCGTGCGTCTGCCCACCCTGTCCTATGCGCCCTCGATAAGCTCGCTCTACGAGGCGACATCGGACAAGCTGGCCCGGGCCGCGATTTTCTTCCTGTCGCAGTCCGGCCGCAGCCCGGACCTGCTGAAGTCCGCCCAGGCGGCAGGGGAGGCGGGCGCGTTGCGGATCGGCCTGCTGAACGACGTCGAAACCCCGCTGGCCGAGGCCGTCGACATCGTGGTTCCGGTGTTCGCGGGCCCCGAACTCAGCGTCGCGGCCACCAAGAGCTTCATCGCCACCCTCGCCGCCCTGGTCGCCCTGGTGGCCGAGTGGACCGACGACGCGGTGTTACGCGAAGCGTGGAGAGCGCTCCCGGAAGGGCTGGACGCGGCCTGGTCGCAGGACTGGGCCGAGGCCGTGGCGCCCTTGGCGCAAGCGGACAATCTTTTCGTGCTGGGGCGCGGCCTGACGCTGGGGATCGCCCACGAGGCCGCCCTGAAGCTCAAGGAAACGGCGGGCCTGCACGCCGAGGCTTTCAGCATCGCCGAGGTGGCCCACGGGCCCATGGCGCTGGCGGGGAGGGGCTTTCCCGTGCTCATCTTCCCGCCGCACGACGCCGCGTCGGAAGGGCTGAGCGACCTGATCGCGGCCTTGTCGGCCCGCGGCGCGGTGACGCTCGTGGCGGGGGAGGGTTTCGGCGGCGACATCATCCTGAAGCTTCCGTCCGGACTGGATCCGGCGACCGCGCCGATCGCGGCGATCCAGCGCTTCTACCGCCTCGCCAACGAGGTCGCCTTGGCGCGCGGATTCGATCCGGACCGCCCGCCGTTCCTCAGCAAGGTGACCGAAACCCTATGAGCGCCGCGGCTTTCGTGGGGGCGGACCTCGTCACGCCGATCGGGACGGTCGGCGGCCAGGCGCTGCTCGTGCGGGACGGCCGGATCGCCGGAATTGCGCCGCGCGAGGATGTCGGCGTGGGCTGGGACCTCGTCGAGTTGGCGGGCGGCGTCCTGCTGCCCGGCTTCGTCGACGTCCAGGTCAATGGCGGCGGGGGCGTGCTGTTCAACGACAGGCCGACCGCCGACGGGGCGCTGGCGATCGCCGCCGCCCACCTGCGCTTCGGTTCGACGGGCGTCATGCCGACGCTCATCAGTGACGACCCGGAGAAGATCGACCGGGCCATCGACGCCGTCGAGGAGGCGATCTCGCGCGGCGCGCGGAATGTGCTGGGCGTGCATATCGAGGGGCCCTACCTCAACCCCGGCAAGCGCGGCATCCACGACGCCAGGAAGATTTCCAGCCTGGACGACGCGGCGGTTCAGCGCCTGATGCGTCCCGGCCTGGGCAAGCGGATGGTCACCCTGGCGCCGGAGCTGGCGCCGGCGGGGGCGATCGCCGAGCTGACGCGCGCCGGAGTCCTGGTCTGCGCCGGCCACAGCATGGCGACCTACGAGCAGGCTCGCGACGCCCTGGCGGAGGGGGTCGCCGGGTTCACCCATCTGTTCAACGCCATGACCCAACTCGGCTCGCGCGAACCGGGCATGGTGGGCGCAGCGCTGGAGGATCGCGGCAGCCTGTGCGGCCTGATCGTGGACGGCGAGCATGTTCACCCGGCCACCCTGCGGGTCGCCTTGGCGGCGCGCGGCGCGGAGGGGCTGATGCTGGTCACCGACGCCATGCCGACGGTGGGGTCGGCGCAGGCCAGCTTCCAGCTCGGCGAGATCGAGATCGAGGCGCAGGGGGAAGTCTGCAGGGCGCCGGACGGGACCCTGGCCGGCTCAAATCTGAGCATGGCCGCGGCGTTCAGAAACGCCGTCTCCATGCTGCGGGTGGATCTCGGCGAGGCGTCGCGCCTGGCGAGCGGCAATCCCGCCCGCTTTCTCGGCCTCGATGTTGAGCGCGGGCGGCTTCAGCCCGGGCTGGCCGCCGATCTGGTCCACCTTGACGGCGCCCTGCAGCCGCGGGGCGTCTGGTTGGCGGGCGAGCCGGTCATCTAGCGCCGCCGATCGCGCCGGCGATCGCGGGGCGCGGACGTAATTGGTCTCATTGAATGGCGGGGTTATAGGCGGTCCGGCCCTCGGGTAAGCGGAGGCATTGATTGATTTCAGCGTACCATAGACGTACCATTTCATCACCAGTGCGGACGAGTTTCGCCATGGACATCGCCCGGGTTCTTGGCCTTGATCGGCGCCCTGCGCAGAAGCGATAGGAGACCCGGATGGACCGGCTGATCGTCCGTGGAGGGCGTCCGCTCGACGGCACGGTGGACATCGCCGGGGCGAAGAACTCGGCCCTGCCGCTCATCGCGGCCAGCCTGCTCAGCGAGCGTCCCCTTGTCCTCACCCGCATTCCGGCGGTCACCGATGTCGACACCTTGCTGTCGCTTGTGGAGAGCTACGGCGTGCGGGTGGATCGCGACCACGCACACCAGGTCACCCTGGACGCGGCCCAGGCGGTCAACGTTGAGGCGCACTACGATGTCGTGCGCCGCGCGCGGGCGACCGTCCTGGTGCTCGGTCCGCTGCTGGCGCGGTTCGGTTCGGCCAGGGTCTCGCTCCCCGGCGGCTGCGCCATCGGCGCCCGTCCAATCGACCTGCACCTGATGGCCTTGAGCGCGCTCGGGGCCGAGGTGAGCGTCGAGGGCGGCTACGTCGAGGCCCGCGCGCCCGGCGGCCTTACGGGCGCGCGGATCGTCCTGTCTTCGCCGTCCGTGGGCGCGACCGAGACGGCGATGATGGCCGCCACCCGCGCCCGAGGCGAGACGGAGATCCTCAACGCGGCGCGCGAGCCGGAGGTGGCCGATCTCGCCGCCTGCCTCATCGCCATGGGGGCCAGGATCGAGGGCGCGGGGACCCACCGCATCCTGGTGGCCGGCGACGCGACCTTCCAGGCCGCCGCCCACGAACTGATTTCCGACCGTATCGAGGCCGGCACCTATGCGGTCGCGGCGGCGATCACGGGCGGGCGCCTTGAACTCATCGGCGCGCGGCTCGAACACCTTGGAGCCGAATGCCAGGTCCTGGAGCGAGCCGGCGCGCGGGTGTTTCCCACGGACCGCGGGCTGATGGTGGAGCGGACCGGGCGCCTGTCGGCCACCGATGTCTCCACCGAGCCGTTCCCAGGCTTCCCGACCGACCTGCAGGCCCAGTTCATGGCCTTGATGTCCGTCGCGGAGGGCGCGGCCCTGATCCGCGAGACGATTTTCGAGAACCGCTTCATGCACGTACCCGAGCTGATGCGCCTCGGGGCCGACCTGACGCTCCGGGGCACGACGGTGATGGTGCGCGGGGTCGAACGCCTTCGCGGCGCGCCGGTGATGGCGACGGACCTGCGCGCCTCGGTCTGCCTGATCCTGGCGGGGCTGGTGGCGGAGGGCGAGACGGTGGTCAGCCGGGTCTACCACCTCGACCGTGGCTATGAGGACCTGGCGCGCAAGCTGGTGCGCTGCGGGGCCGACATCGAAAGAGAGTCCGAATGACCGCGTCGGCAGGGCGGGCCGCCGGGCTTTTCCTGGGCGTCGACGGCGGCGGCACCGGCTGCCGCGCCCGAGTGGAAGACGCGGAGGGGAATGTCCTGGGCGTCGGGATCGCCGGTCCCGCCGCGACCCGGTTCGGCGTCGAGGCTTCGTGGAACGCGATCCGGACCGCCTTCGAAGGCGCCCTGCGCGAAGCCGGCCTCGACGCGGCCGACACCGCGAAGGTCCGCGCCGGCGTCGGCGTGGCCGGCCTGACCCGCATGGGGGCCCGGGAAGGCCTCGCGGCCTTTGCGCATCCGTTCGCTTCGATGGTCTTCGACACCGACGGCATGATCGCCTGCCTGGGCGCCCACGCCGGCCAGGACGGCGCCATCGTCATCGTCGGAACCGGCTCCTGCGGCATCGGCCGCGTCGCCGGCCGCGAGCTGAAGATCGGAGGCTATGGCTTTCCGATCTCCGACGAGGGAAGCGGGGCGGACCTGGGGCTGCGGGCCATCCAGATCGCCCTGCGCGCCCACGACGGCCGGCGCGACCCCAGCGCCCTGACCCGCGAAATCATGGCCCGTTTCCACGACGATCCCATCGAAGCCGTCGCCTGGATGGACAAGGCCACGGCGACCGAATACGCGACCTTCGCGCCTTCCGTGCTGCGCCACGCCGACCAGGGCGATGCGGTCGCGCGGGAAGTGGTGCAGGTGGCCGCCGAGCAGATCAACGAGCTGGTCCGCACCCTGTTCAGCAACGGGGTTCCGCGCCTCAGCCTCATCGGGGGTTTGGCGAGCGCGCTGGAAGCCTGGCTGGCGCCCGACGTTCGCCGGCGCATCTCGCCGCCGCTCGGCGACGCCGTCACGGGCGCCCTGGCGCTCGCTGGGCGCCCACCGCCGGCCTGACGTCGGTCGCAAGGCGCGGGTCAGAGGTTCGGGCGGACGCGCCGCGCCGGCGCCTGAACGCGGCAAACCGCAGGAAAGAGACCTTCCTAGAATTGGCGGCCGGCCGCGTTCAAGGCGGAAGATATTGAGAAATCTCAATGCTCGATCCGGCTCGAGGGCGATATCGGCGAGATGTCGATTTCCCGCGCTGAATCCATCACTTGAGCGGATGTAGTATAACTGTCGTCATTCCGTAGTGTTTGCTTCACTTGTCCTGAAAAGGGGCGTGACGGTTAGTCCCCGGTAGGCCGCGCGCAAGCCTCTCCTCGCGTGAGCGTCGGCCGAACAGGGGAATATTGCATGATCATCGACAACAGACGCGTGCGCCGCATGGCGTTCGCGACGAGCTCGATCTTGGCCTTGGCGATCGGCTCGGGCTTCGCGGGCAAGGCTGAGGCCGCCGCCGCGGCCGCGCCAACCGACGTCCCGGAAGTCGCGCAGGTGGAGGTCACCGCGCCGCCGACCGCGGTGACCGCGGTCGCGCCGGTGCGCGCCTCGCTCGCCGAGACCGAGCCGCAGGCGATCATCACCCGCAAGTTCATCGAGGAGGGCGCGCCCCGGGTCGGGGACTTCACGACCATCGCGACCTTCGCGCCGTCCATGGTCGCCAGGCCCAATCCGAACGGGCCGGGCCTGTCGGACGGCGGCAAGGTGACCATGCGCGGGTTCGCCGACGGCCAGTACAACGTCACCTACGACGGCATCCCCTGGAACGACACCAACGGGCCCAGCCACCACGGCACGGCCTTCTTCCCGTCCTCGACCATCGGCGGCATCATCGTCGACCGCGGGCCGGGCAACGCCACCGACCTCGGCCAGGCCAACTTCGGGGGCTCGGTCAATCTGCTGTCGCTGCCGCTGGAGCAGGTCGCCAGCGTGACGGCGATCGCCACCGCCGGATCATGGAGCACCTATCAGGGCGTCGTGACGCTGCAGAGCGGCAAGCTCGACGACGCCCATGACGCCCACCTGCTGGCCAATTTCCAGGCGCTCGGGACCAACGGCTACCTCACGTACAACCGCGCCTGGTCCAACAACGAGATGATCAAGGGCGACATCGCCCTCACCGAGAACTGGAAGCTCACCGGCCTGTTCGAGCATTCGACCGGCTTCTACAACAAGTCGGATATCGGCGACGCCAGCGTGGCCCAGATGGAAGCCAACGGGCGCAACTTCGCGCTCAGCAACAATCGGCTGCTGGAAAATTACTACGGATACAACTGGGTCCATAAGGACACCGACTTCGCCTACCTGCGCCTCGAGGGCGACCTGGGCCACGGCTGGCGCCTCAACGAGACGATCTACGACTTCGACTACAGCAACAACACCGAGTCCGGGGCCAACAACCTGGCGACGACGTCCGCCGATCTCGTCACCCTGACCCCGGGGACGACCTATCCCGCGCCGGGCAAGGGCTATTCGAGCACGCTGCAGACCGCCGGCGTCCCTGCCTACTACAAGAAGAATCAGTACATCGTGAGCGGCGACGTCACCAAGTTCGCCAAGGACACCGACTACGGAACCTTCACGGCCGGCGTACTCTACGAGGTCGCCAAGTCCAACCGCCACATCTGGGACATCGACGCCCTGACGGGCCTGCCCGACTACCGCGAGAAGTCGGCGACCACGCCGGGGCCGAGCGGGGTCTACGTCAACACGCCGCTGAACATCTCCTACACGGAGTTCTCAGGCTGGCATCAGTACCAGCCGTTCGCCCAGTTCGTCTGGAAGGCCACCGACCGGCTGACGATCACGCCCGGCGTGAAGTACGTCCACTTCGATCTCTATGTGAACGCTCCGGTGGAGAAGCTCTCGGTCGGGCCGCAGCCGCTCTACACCGACCAGGTGTTCACCAAGACCCTGCCGTTCCTCACCGCCAACTATAAGATCACCGACAGTTGGTCGACCTACGGCCAGTACGCCCAGGGTTTCCTGGTGCCGAACATCGGCAATCTCTACGTGGCGAACGTCTCGACCAAGATCGTTCCGCAGGAATCCACCAACTACCAGCTCGGCACGGTCTACAACCACGGCAACCTGAGCCTGGACGCCGACGTCTACTACATCGACTTCAAGCACAAGATCCAAAGCTTCATCGATGGGACGACCGGACAGAGCTACGACACCAACAGCGGCGGCGCCTACTACCAGGGCGTGGAGTTCGACGCCGACTACGCCGTCACCAGGGAATTCAGCGTCTACGGCAACTGGTCGCGCAACGAGGCGGTCGGCAAGGACGACCCGTCGAACCCGCTCTACAACGGCCACCAGCTCACCGGGGTCTCGAGCTGGACCGCCGCGCTCGGCGCCCGCTTCTCGCGCGACCACGTCTTCACCGAAGACGACACCCTGACAGCGGTGCTGATCAACAAGTGGGTCGGGCCGCTCTACGTGAACAACGCCACCTGCTCGTCGGCCCCGAACGGCGTCTGCGCCGCCAACGCGGTCCTGACCCCGGTCAGCGGACTCCTGAAGACCAATTCCGAAGCCAATCTGACGCTCACCTACCGCCTCGGCCGCTACAGCATCGAAGGGCAGATCCTGAATCTGCTGGACCAGCGCTCGGTCATCGTGGCCAAGGGCAAGGCCTATGTTCCGGGGACCAGCTACTTCGCCCAGTCCTCGGCCCTGGGCGGAGGCGCCAACGCGCTCGAGTACCAGGTCCCGCGCAACTTCGAAATCACCCTGCGCGCCCGGTTCTAGGCGGATGGCGAAACGTGGGTGGAGAGCGGGGCGGCCCGTGATCGAGCGGCCGGCGCAGGGGCGGGCGCTGTTCCATCCCGCCCGCCTGCGCACGGCGCACAGCTATTGCGGGGCGTTGTTCGCGCCGGCGCTGCTGTTCTTCGCGGTGAGCGGCCTGTGGCAGGTTTTCGACCTCCACAAGCCGCAGCCGGGGCGCGGCTTCGAGCCCCCGCAAGCGCTGCGCAGCCTGAGCGCGCTGCACAAGGACCAGACGCTGGCGACGCCCGCGCGGCCGGCGCGGAAAGGCCCGTCGCCGGGGCCGAAGCGTCCCGCGCCGCCGGCGATGGGCCTGGGTCAGGCGCTCCTCAAGGCCTACGCCGCGGCCACCTCGGCCGTCCTGGCGCTGGTCACCTGTCTGGGCCTCTACATGGCGCAACGGAGCCCGCGCGACCGGATGTGGATCGCCGGCCTCTTCGCCCTGGGCTTGGCCGCGCCGATGGCGCTCCTGTTCATTCGCTGAGGGCAGGAGGGGCGCGCGCCCCGGCCGGCCGGGTTCGGTCCTAGGCCGCCTTCGGACGTCCCGTCTCCGCGACGACCGGCGCTTCCGGGCTCGACTGCAGCCGGGGCTCGGGAAAGCTGACGGTGACCACCAGGCCGGGCGCGTTGTCCGCCAACGACAGCCGCGCCTCGTGGCGGGCGGCGATGGCCGCGACGATCGAGAGCCCCAGTCCGGAGCCCGGCGAACCGCGGCTCTGGTCGAGGCGGAAATAGGGGGTCAGCACCGCCTCGCGCATGTGCGCGGGAACGCCCGGCCCGTCGTCGCTCACGGTCAGTCGCGCACAGCCGTCGCGGGCCTCCACGCCAAGCCGCACGACCGAGCCCGTGGGCGTGTGGCGCAGCCCGTTCTCGACCAGGTTGGCGAGCATCTGGGTGAGCAGGGCCGGGTCGCCGACGACGGTCGCGCTCTCGGCGGTCACCTCCAGCCTGCGGCCGCTGGCCTCGAGGTCGGGCTGGAAGGCCTGGGCGACCCGCAATCCGATCTCGGCGAGATCGAAGGCGATCCCCTCGTCGGCCAGCCGCCGGCTCTCGATCTCGGCCAACTGCAGCAGGGCGTCGAACGTCCTCAGAAGCTCCATGAGGTCGCCGTGGACCGCCCTGACCGCGCGCCTGTGCGGCGGATTGAGGTCGCGGGCCCGTTCGAGCGCCTCCAGGCGCTGGCGCATGCGGGTGAGCGGGGTGCGCAGGTCGTGCGCCACGTCGGTGGTGACGCGGCGAAGCTGGTCGATGAGGCCGCCGATCCGCTCCAGCATGGCGTTGAACGCGGCGCTCAACCCATCGATGTCGTCCCCGGTGCGTCGGTTGGGGGCCGGCGCCCGGACATTCAGGCGTCCCTCCGCGACGAGGCGGGCGGCGTCCGACATCCCCTCCAGCCGCCGCCAGGCAGAGCGGAAAAAGAGCACCCAGCCCGCCAGGCATACCGCGGCCCCGCAGGCGCCCGCCGCCAGCAGCCGCCAGGTGACGAGCAGCATCGCGCGACGTTCGCCGGCCAGGTCCTTGCCGACGAAGAGCCACCCGCCTTGCGGCGTCCGCTGCGACAGCACCAGGAAGGTCCGCACCTGGCCGGACGCCATCGGCTGGTTCACCTGCGACCAGCCGGAACGGCCGCGCGGCGGGCTGAGCCGCCCGGCGAGACGCTCGCCATCCGGCCCGTCGAGACCGTAGTCGAACCCGCGCCACAGCCGCGTCCGGCGATCGACCGTACCGGGCAGGCGGCTTGCGCCCAGCCGCGTGATCTCATCCTGAAGCGAGGCCATTTCGCCGGTGATCTCATGACGTAGCGTGGCTTCGTTCGCCGAACGGATCTCGGCCCGCGCCATGAGGTCCGCGGTCCCGAAGGCCGTCAGGACCACCAGCATCTGGACGGCGGCCAGGCGGACGCCGGTGCGGCGCCAGAGCCCCTGGACCCGCCTCCGCGCGGCGCCGGCTACATGGCGCCCCACGCTCATGCGGTGGCCGAGGCGGCCTCGGGGCCGATCACATAGCCCGCGCCGCGCCGCGTGCGGATCAGCGGCGGGCCGCCGGCGTTTTCGAGCTTGGCGCGCATCCGGCTGATGTGCGTCTCGACGATGTTGGTCCGCGGATCGAAGTGGAAGCCCCAGACCTGTTCGAGCAGCATCATCCGCGTCACCGGCTGGCCGGCGTTCAGCAGCAGCACTTCCAGCAGCCGATACTCCAGCGGCAGCAGCTCGACCGCCCGATCGCCGCGCCGCACCTCGCGGGCGAGGCGGTCCATGACCAGGTCGCCGCATTGCAGGCGCGTGGCGCCCTGCCGCGGATCGGCGGTGCGGCGGCTCAAGGCCTTGACCCGCGCGTGCAGCTCATCGAACGCGAACGGCTTCACGAGGTAGTCGTCGGCGCCGCCTTCCAGGCCCGCCACGCGGTCGGCGACCGTGCCCAGGGCGGTGAGGAACAGCGTCGGCGTGCCCACGCCCCGGGTGCGCAGGGCGCGCAGCAGCGACAGGCCGTCGAGGCCCGGCAGCAGCCGGTCGACGATCATCACGTCGAACGTCTGGGCGGAGGCGGCGCTCAGCGCCTCCAGGCCGTCCCCGACGACGTCGACGCGATAACCCTCGGCGGCAAGGCTGCTCGCCATATGCCGCGCCGCCTCGACCTCGTCCTCGACCACCAGGAGGTGGAGCGGCGGTCCAGGCGACGCGGCGCCGGCCGCGGCGGTGATGACCCGATCCATGACGCCCTGGTAAGCGGCCCAGGCGACAGCTCGGTGACGGCGCGGCCGATTCCGCCTAGCGCCCGCCTGCGGACGCCATCTTGGCGGCGCCCGTGAGCCCCGCCGCCTGGAGCTCCGCGCGCGCCGCCTCGACCATCGGGGCGACCTTCGGACTGGCCAGGAGCTCCAGCCCCACGACCGTGCCGAGCACGTGGCTCGCCTCGGTGTCCGAGTGGTAGTGGGCGCCGCAGATCTCGCGGCTGTAGGCGTAGTCGGCCGCGCGGGCGAGGATGGCGTCGGATTTTTCCGGGATCAGGGCGGCCAGCACATAGCCCACGGAGTAGCTCAAGGTGGCGTGGCCGCTGGGGTAGGAGCTCCGCGGATTGGCGCCGGGCTTGTAGTCGCAGGCCACGATGCTGGTGTCGATCGCCCAGGGCCGGTTCCTCAGGAAGTAGCGCTTGGCGATGTTGGCGCTGACGGACTGCTCGTTGTCGACCAGCTCGAGAAGTTTGGCCGTCTGCGGGAGCTTCGCGAGGTCAAAGGCCGGGCCCAGGGTGCTCGCGAAGAGCGTGGGGTCCTCGTGGGTGTCGTCCCATTTCGCCTTGGCGTAGCGATCGGGGGTGCGGGTCCGGTAGACCTTCTGCAACTCGGCCAGGTCGGCCTGTTGGAGGGCCGAGCCGTCGGCCGGCGGCGCGGGCAGCAGCCGGCGCGGATCGACCTGGTCCGGGGTGAGAACCTTGAGCGCCTTGGTGGTCTTGGCCGGCATCGCAGCCGGCGCGGGCTCCGCGGCGACGGCCGCCGTCGTGCAGAGGAGCATCAGGCTCGCCGCGGCGAGGGCCACCGATTGGGTTCGAATGCGCATGGTCTCTTCACGTCCTTCGCAGGGGCGGCGGCGCCTCCGGGGCGTCGCTGCCGGGTCAAGCGGCGGTTCGGTCGGCCTCATGATCTCAAGGTCATGGATGCGCTGCCCGCCGAGGGCACCCGAACAGCTTCGCCGTGACGAGACAAATGAACAAATGACGACAGTCGCCGGCTGAAATCCGAAATCTTCAACCGCACGATGTTGAATTGAAACGGAATTGCGCAGGATTTCGGCGCTGGTCTGCTCTGGACGACGCAGACATTGAGATTTTTCAACTTGAAACGGGACGCTTCCCGCCGCGATGCGGTCCAGGCGCGGCGGCGAGCGCCCGCCCGGACCGGGCCGTCAGCGGCTGCGCAGGAGTTCGTCGGCGTGGCTGTTGAGCTTGCGGGTCAGCGCCGGCGCGCCGCCCGCCGCCAGGGTCGCGGCGTACTCCGACCGCTGGCCCAGGAGAGAGCTGACCGTGCCGTTGTAGTAGATGTCGATCACCTTCCAGGCGCCGTCGGCCTGGCGCATCCGATAGGCGAGTTCAATCGGCTGACCGGCCCCGACGAGGTGGGTATGGACCAGCTTGTCGGGCCCGCGCGTTTCGACCTTCTCGATGGTGAAGGTCTCGCCGTTGTAGCCGTCGAAGTTGTGCGCATAGGTGGCCGCCGTCAGGCGCGAGAAGGCGCGGACGAGCTCGGCCTGCTGGTCCGGGGGAACGGTCGGCCAGGCGGATCCCACGGCAAAGCGGGTCATCGCTGCGACGTCGAAGGTCTTCTCGATGACCGGCTGGAACATCTCGAAACGGCCGCGAGGTCCCAGCTTGCCGCCCTGTTTCATCATATTGACCAGGGCGTCGTCGAAAGCGTGGATCTGCTGGGCGGCGGGATCGGCCGCCTGGGCGTGCGCCGCAGGACCCACCGCCATGCAGCCGAGGGTCAGGGCGAAGATGAGGGCGAGGGGTCCGCGCATCGGTCTACGCCGTCTTGGCCAGGTGGACTTCGACGACGCGGACGATGTCGGCGGCGTTCAGGCCGGCGTAGGAATACTGCTTCTGCGGATCGTCGTGGTCCTGGAACTCGTCCGGCAGGATCAGGGTGCGCACGGAGAGGCCCGATCGCATCAGGTCGTTGTTCACCAGATAGTCGAGCACCTGGCTGCCGAACCCGCCGATGGCGCCCTCCTCGATGGTGATCAGCATGTGATGGCTCTGAGCCAGCCGGCGGACCAGATCGCGGTCGAACGGCTTGACGAACCGGGCGTCGGCGACCGTGCAGGAGATGCCGCGCATCTGCAGCCGCTCCGCCGCGTTGAGCGCGGCCTGCAGGCGGGTGCCGACGCTGAGCAGGGCGACGTCCTTGCCCTCGCGCAGGATCCGGCCCTTGCCGATCGGCAGCACCTCGCCCCGCTCGGGCAGGGCCACGCCCACCCCCTCGCCGCGCGGATAGCGGAACGCGATCGGGCCCGCGTCGTAAGCCGCCGCGGTCGCCACCATGTGCGTCAACTCCGCCTCGTCCGCCGCCGCCATGATCACGAATCCGGGCAGGCAGCTCAGGTAGCTCATGTCGAACGCGCCGGCGTGCGTCGCGCCGTCGGCGCCCACCAGCCCGGCCCGGTCGATGGCGAACCGGACGGGCAACCCCTGCAGAGCCACGTCGTGGATCACCTGATCGTAGGCCCGCTGGAGGAAGGTCGAATAGATGGCGCAGAACGGCTTGTAGCCTTCGGTCGCCAGGCCCGCGGCGAAGGTCACGGCGTGTTGCTCGGCGATGCCCACGTCGAACATCCGGTCGGGGAACCGCTTCTCGAAGAGATCGAGCCCGGTCCCGGACGGCATGGCGCCGGTGATCGCGACCACGCGGTCGTCCGCCTCGGCCTCCCGCATCAGCGCCTCGGCGAAGACCTTGGTGTAGCTCGGCGCGGCGGCCTGCCCCTTCGACTGCACGCCGGTCAGGACGTCGAACCGGCTCACCGCATGGAGCTTGTCAGCGGATTCGGCGGCCGGCGCGTAGCCGTGCCCTTTCTCCGTCACGACGTGGAGCAGCACCGGGCCGTCGAAGTCGTTGTCGCGGATGTTCTCCAGCACCGGCAGCAGGTGGTCGAAGTCATGGCCGTCGATCGGCCCCAGGTAGAGGAAACCCAGTTCCTCGAACAGGGCGCCGCCCGTCACCAGGCCGCGGGCGTATTCCTCGGCCCGCGCGGCGGCGGTGTGCAGCGGCCGGGGTAGCCGCTCGGCGATGCCGCGGCCGAACGCGCGAAGGTGCTGATAGCTCTTGGATGAGACCATCTTGGCGAGATGCCGGCTCAGCGCGCCGACCGGCGGGGCGATCGACATGTCGTTGTCGTTGAGGATCACCAGGAGCTGGCCCTTGCGCGCGCCGGCGTTGTTCATCGCCTCGTAGGCCATGCCGGCGCTCATGGCGCCGTCGCCGATGACGCAGATCACCCGGTTGTCGCCCCCGGAAAGGTCGCGGGCCACGGCCATCCCGAGGCCGGCGGAGATCGAGGTCGACGAGTGCGCGGCGCCGAAAGGATCGTACTCGCTCTCGCTGCGCTTGGTGAAACCGGACAGGCCGCCCGCCTGCCGCAAGGTGCGGATGCGGTCGCGCCGCCCCGTCAGCACCTTGTGCGGATAGGCCTGATGACCGACGTCCCAGATCAGCCGGTCGTTGGGGGTGTCGAAGACGTAGTGCAGGGCGACGGTGAGTTCGACCACGCCGAGCCCTGCGCCCAGGTGCCCGCCGGTCACCGAGACGGCGTCGATCGTCTCCTGCCGAAGCTCATCAGCCAGCCGCCCGAGGTCGTCCTTCGACAGATCGCGCAGATCGGCGGGTAGGTTGATCTGGTCCAACAAGGGACGCTCGACGCTCATGTAGGCCTCTCTAGATGTTTCAACCGGGCGGCTGGCCGCGCGTCGCGCTCAGGTGCGGCGGTTCAGCAGGTAAAAGGGCAGGGTGCGGAGCCGGTCGGCGGCCTCACCGAACGGAGCCAGGGCGGCGCGCGCGCTCATGGCGAGGCGGGCGGCCTCGTCCCGGGCCTGCTGCGCGCCCCAGTGGGAGACGAGGGTCGCCTTGCCTTGGGCGGCGTCCTTGCCGACCTGTTTGCCTGCGAGCTCCGCGGACCCCTCCACGTCGATCAGGTCGTCGCTGATCTGGAAGGCCAGGCCGAAATCGCGTGCGAAGGCGACCAGCGCCGCCTGCTCGCGGGGCGCCGCGCCGCCGAGGATGGCGCCGGCGAGACAGGAGGCCTCGAAGAGCGCCCCGGTCTTCTTGCGCTGAAGCTCGATGATCTGGTCGGGCCCGAGGTCGCGGGTCGGGGCCTCGATATCGATCATCTGGCCGCCGATCATGCCCTCGCTGCCCGCCGCCCGCGCCAGGGTCGTCACCAGCGCCGCACGGATATCCCCCGAGGGGTGGGTGGCCGGATCGGCCAGCAGTTCGAACGCCAGGGTGAGCAGGCCGTCGCCTGCGAGGATGGCGGTGGCTTCGTCGAACTGGCGATGCACGGTGGGCTTGCCGCGCCGCAGATCGTCGTCGTCCATCGCCGGCAGGTCGTCGTGCACCAGGGAATAGGTGTGCAGGGATTCCATGGCCGCCGCGACCCGCAGCGCGCCCTGGACGGGCGCCCCGAACAGCGCGGCGCTCTCCAGAATGAGGAACGGCCGCAGGCGCTTGCCGCCGGCGAACACGGCGTAGCGCATCGCCTCCTGGGCGCGGGCGTGCAGTCCCGCCGGCTTCGGCAGCAGGTCGTCCAGCGCGGCCTCCACCTGAGCGGCGGCCTCGGTCATGCCCGCCGCCAGGCGCTCGTGCGCCGCGGCGTCCGGCTGGGCCGGGACTTCATGGCTCTGGGGACGTCCGGCCGCCGCGATGCTGTTCAAATCTAGGCCTCCATCGCCTGTTGGGTCCGGGCGGGCGCCGGGGCCGCCTGCGGGACCGCGGCCAGCTCCGCGGCGCGGGCTTCGACCAGCTCGACGATGTGGTCGACCATCCGGTCGTTGTCCATCTTGTGGTCGGGCCTGCCGGCCACATAGACCATGCCCGAGCCCTTGCCGCCGCCGGTG
>NZ_DATMNA010000006.1:0-15872 GCF_035569475.1 Phenylobacterium sp. | reverse complement strand
CACCGGCGGCGGCAAGGGCTCGGGCATGGTCTATGTGGCCGGCAGGCCCGACCACAAGATGGACAACGACCGGATGGTCGACCACATCGTCGAGCTGGTCGAAGCCCGCGCCGCGGAGCTGGCCGCGGTCCCGCAGGCGGCGGAATAGGCCCATGGTCATCCCTCCCCGGCACGCGGCGGGATGAAGAAAATGACGCCCGTGTCACTCTTGCGCGCCTTGGCCATACGCGCTTAGGTGCGGCTGCCTTTTTTGGGAGCGAGACATGGCCGCAGCAGACGGGAACTGGAAGATCACCATCAACACGCCGATGGGCGCGCAGGAGGTGACCGCTTCGATCACCACCAGCGGCGACACCTTCACCGGCAAGACCTCGGGCCGAATGGGCGATAGCGAAGTCAGCGGCAAGGTCGCCGGGGACACGCTCACTTGGAGCGCCGACATCACCCAGCCGATGCCGATGACCCTGGAATTCACCGCCACGGTGGCCGGCGACGCCATGACCGGCAACGTCAAGCTGGGCGCCTTCGGCAACGCCCCGCTGAGCGGCGTCCGCGTCTAAGCCAGACCTGCGCCCCTGGCGTCGGAACAGGCCTCCCCCCAGCGATGGGCGGAGGCCTTTTTCGTATGGAGGACGCCTAGTGAGCCGTCGCGCCCGCCGCGAGGTCGGAGGAGGCGCTGCCCACGGCGTTGGTGGTCAGGGGCTTGCCGCGGTGGGCGTTCACCGCGACGCCGGCCGCGGCGAGCAGCGCGGCCAGGGCGACGAAGGCGATCAGCATGTTTCGCCCGGTCAGCCTCGTGGTCATGGGTTGGCTCATCTGCGGTCTCCGGTTGCCGGGACCTAACGGGCGCCCGGCGCCGACGTTCCCGGACTCCACGGGGCGCAGGTTTGGCAAGGCGGCCGGACGGCGCTAGAGGAAGCTCCCCTCTCAACAGGCGTCCATTGCTTTGCGACTTCCCCAGGCCAGGCTCGACCAGGTGCTCGACCGCTTCCGCGAGATCGAGGCGCGCATGGGCGCGGCCACCGACGGCCAGGAGATCGTGCGGCTCGGCAAGGAGCACGCCGAGCTGAAGCCCGTGGTCGACGCCGTCCAGACCCTGCAGCGGGCCCGCGACGAGGCGCCGGAGCTGGAGGAGATGGCCGCCGGCGGCGACGCGGAGATGGCCGCCATGGCCCGCGACGAGCTGGAGGCCCTGAAGGCGCGCCTGCCGGCCCTGGAACGCGAGGTGGCCCTGCTGCTGGCGCCCAAGGACAGGGACGAGAACGCATCGGCCATGCTGGAAGTCCGGGCCGGCACGGGCGGCGACGAGGCGGCCCTGTTCGCCGGCGACCTCTTCCGCATGTACCAGCGCTACGCGGCCGAGCACGGCTGGCGCGTGGAGATCGACTCGGTCTCCGAGGGCGACGCCGGCGGCTACAAGGAGATCATCGCCGCGGTCACCGGCGACGGCGTGTTCGGCCGGCTGAAGTTCGAGAGCGGCGTCCACCGCGTCCAGCGCGTCCCGGCCACCGAGGCGCAAGGCCGCATCCACACCTCCGCGGCCACCGTGGCGGTCCTGCCGGAGCCCGAGGAGGTCGAGATCGACATCAAGGACGCCGACATCCGCATCGACACCTACCGCTCCTCGGGCGCGGGCGGCCAGCACGTCAACAAGACCGACTCGGCGGTGCGCATCACCCACCTGCCCACCGGCATCGTGGTGACCTCCTCGGAGAAGTCGCAGCACCAGAACCGCGCCCGGGCGATGAAGGCGCTGAAGGTCAAGCTCTACGACCAGCAGCGCGAGGCCCTCGACACCGCCCGCTCCGACGCGCGCAAGAGCCAGGTGGGCTCCGGCGACCGCTCCGAGCGGATCCGCACCTACAACTTCCCGCAGGGCCGGGTCACCGACCACCGCATCAACCTGACGCTCTACAACCTGCCCAAGATCATGGAGGGCGAGGCGCTCGACGACGTGATCGACCCGCTGATCGCCGAGGATCAGGCCGCGCGGCTTTCGGCCCTGGAAGACGAATTCAACTAGACCCGGCCCGGGCCGGCCGCCTCCTGCTCCAGCTCGGAGTTGAACTCCGCCCCGAGCAGGACGATCGTCAGCGACAGCCAGATCCAGGTCATGAAGCCGACGATCGCGGCCAGCGAGCCATAGGTCGCGTCGTAGCGGCCGAACCGGCTGACATAGGCCGAAAACGCCAGCGACATGCCCATCCACAGGATCGACGCGATCGCGCCGCCTGGGGTGATCCAGCGCCATCGCGCTCCATGCGGCGAGGGGCCGAAGCGGTAGAGGACCGAGAACAGGCCGGCCGCGGCGATCAGCAACAGCGGCCAGCGCAGGAGGCTCGCGCCCGGCGACATCTGCAGGTGAACCGTCGCCAGCACCTCGGGCACGGCGACGATCGCGCCCATCGCGACCATGGCGAAGGCGATCGCGCCCGCCGTGAACCCCAGGGACACGAGGTTGAGCACGAAGAAGTTGCGCCGCTCGCGCAGCTCGTAGGCGACGTTCAGGCCCGCGATCAGGCCCTTCATGCCGGCGTTGGCGCTCAGCACCGACAGCAGGAGGCTGACCAGGAAGGTGAGCCCGAGGCTCACGTGCGACGTGGCCGCCAGCCGGGTCATCTGCTCGCCGAGCACGCTGACGCCGGCGGCCGGCAGCACGCCCTGCAGGGCCGCGACCTGGCGCTGCGCGCCCTGCACGTCGCCCACCAGGCCGTAGAGCGAGACGAACAGGCCGAGCGCGGGGAACAGGGCCAGCAGGGCGAAGAAGGTCGAACCGCCGGCCACGATGGGGATCTGGTCGGCGTTGAACTCCGCCACGGTGCGCCGAAGGACGGCCTTCCAGCCCCGCCGGCCGATCCGGGCGGGAGACGCCGCGCCGCCCGGATCGGCCGGGCGCCGGCCTGTCTGCAGGGAGCGGTCCAGGACCACCGTCGCCAGGCCGATCAGCATGCCCACGCCCAGCGCGCTCCACCGGTCGAGGCGCAGGACCGGGCCCGCGCGCATTGCCGGAGCGGTCAGCGGGCGTCGGCCGGGTTTCATGGAGCGGGCCTGCGGGGTTGGGGGTCTGGCCGCACAAGGCGAACCTGGGCCGTTCGGTTCCCTGGCCTGGGCGCGGGCCGCCGTTGTGCTTGTCGCGCGGCGGCGGTTGCGGCAGGTACGGGCTATGAGCGGTCACGCGGCGGGCATCTTCCGGCATCCGGTGAAGGGATTCACGCCCGAGCCCCTGGCGACGGTGGCGCTCGCGCCCGGCGAGGGGTTCCCGCACGACCGCATCTGGGCGGTGGAGAACGGCCCCTCGGGCTTCGATCCCGCCGCGCCCGCCTTCGTCCCGAAGCAGAAGTTCACCGTCCTGGCCCAGATCGCCAAGGTCGCCGCCGCCCGCACCCGCTACGACCCGGAGACCGGTGTGCTGCACGCCGCCGCCCCAGGCGCCAGCGAGTTCATGGGCCGGCTGGCCGAGCCCGCCGCGCGCGAGACCTTCGCCGCCTGGCTGACCGGCCTGCTGGGCGAGGACGTCCGCGGGCCCTTGCGGGTCGTCGCGGCCCCCGGCGAGCACCGCTTCACCGACCATCCCCTGGGCCAGGTCTCGATCGTCAACCTGGCCAGCGTCCGCGACCTGTCGCAACGGATGGGCGTCGAGCTCGACCCCTTGCGCTTCCGCGCCAACCTCTATGTGGAGGGCTGGCCGGCCTGGGCGGAGAACGGCTGGACCGGCAAGGCGATGATGCTGGGCTGGGCGCAGGCCGAGGTCTTCAAGCCCATCGTCCGCTGCGCCGCGACCCACGTCGACCCGACCACAGCCGAGCGCGACCTGGACGTCACCAAGGCGCTCTTCGACAACTATGGCCACCTGTTCTGCGGGATATATGTGCGAGTGACCGCCGCCGGGGCGGTGGGCCTGGGCGATGCGGTCACCGCGCCCGCCGTCCCGCCTGAGTCGGAGCCCGCCGCATGAGCCTGAACCTGCTGCAGGCCTGGCAGGAGGCCAAGAAACGCCTGGAGGCCGCCGGCCTTTCCGGGCCGGTGATCGACGCGCGCCTGCTGGTCGAGGCCGCCGCCGACGCCACCCGCGCCGACATCGTGGGCGACCCCTACCGCGCGCTCACCCCCGACCAGGAGGCCAGGCTCGAGGACTACCTGACGCGCCGCGAGCACCGCGAGCCGGTCAGCCACATCCTCGGACGCAAGGGCTTCTGGAAGATCATGCTCAGCGTCACGCCCGACGTCCTGACCCCGCGGCCCGACACCGAGACGGTGGTCGAGTGGGTGCTGCGCGACTTCCCCGAGCACGCCCCCTGGTCGGTGCTGGACCTGGGCGTCGGCTCAGGCGCCATCCTGCTCTCCATCCTGGCCGAGCGGCCGGCGGCCAGGGGCCTGGGCGTCGACGTCTCCGAAGAGGCGCTGGCGGTGGCGCGCGACAACGCCGCGAGCCTGGGCCTGGCCGGCCGCATGGCCCTGCTGCGCGGCGACTGGACCGAGGGCCTCGGCGAGGACAGTTTCGACCTGGTGGTCTCCAACCCGCCCTATATCGCCAGCGACGTCCTGGAGACCCTGGAGCCGGAAGTGCGCGACCATGAACCCCGCCTGGCCCTCGAAGGCGGCCCCGACGGACTGGTGCACTATCGCCGCCTCGCCCCGGAGATCCTGCGGGTGCTGAAGCCCGGCGGCCGCTTCGCCGTGGAGATCGGCTACGACCAGAAGGAGGCCGTCGAGGCCCTCTTCCGTGAGGCCGGCGCGCTCGGCGTCCAGACCCTCCGCGACCTCGGCGACCGCGACAGGGTTGTCGCAGGCGCGAAAAAGCCCTTGGAAGTTCAAGCCTGACTCGCTACTTAGATATCTGTCTCCACCCAAAATCGTCGGCTTCCGGTAGAGGCGTCCCGCGAAGGGCGCACGCCAGTCCCGACGGGGCGTGACGGCTTCCAAGGCCTCTCGCTTAAGGCTTCCGGGCGGAAGACGGGGAACACTTAGCGTCAGCATAATCGACACCGGGCTGAGAGCGCCCGATCCCGCTGAAGACAGAGCGCAGGCCGACCCGGACAAGGTCCGCCGACAGGAAACCAAGACGGTCATCGAATAATGAGAGATTTCAAGGGTATGAAGCGTCAACGCGGCCGCAATCGCGGCGGCGGCGGGGGTGGCGGCGGGGGCGGCAAGCCCCAGGCCCAGAACGCCAATCGCGCGTTCGACTCCAATGGTCCCGAGGGGACCAAGGTGCGCGGCAACGCCCAGCACGTCTTCGAGAAGTACCAGCAGCTCGCCCGCGACGCCTCGGCGGCCGGCGACCGGGTCCTTGGCGAGAACTATCTGCAGCACGCCGAGCACTATTTCCGCCTCTTGAGGGCCATGCAGCCCACCCGCCCGGCCAGCGAGATCCTCGGCCGCGACCATTTCTCTTCCGGCTTCGACATCGATTTCGAGGACGAGAGCGCCCAGGCCCAGTCCGAAGCCGCCGACGCGGCCTCCGCCGAGGCCGGCGAGACCCCGGAAAGCTGGCAGAACGGCCAGGCCCGCGAAGGCGCCCCGAACGGCGGCGGCGAGCCGCGCCCGCGCGACGACCGCCCCAGGGACGGACAACGTGACGGACAACGCGACGACCGGCCCCGGGACGGCCAGCCGCGCGAAGACCGTCCGCGCTACGAAAACCGCGACCGCGGCGACGGCGGCGGCCAGGGCCGCCGCGACCGCCCCTGGCGCGACGAGCGCCCCAGGGATGGGCAGCGCGATGGCCAGCGGGACGACCGGCCCCGCGACGACCGTCCGAGAGACGATCGCCCCCGCTACGACACCGACCGGCCGCGGGACGAGCGCCCACGCGACGAGCGTCCCCGTGACGACCGCAATCGTGACGACCGGCCGCCGCGCGACGAGCGCCCTCGTTTCGACCGCGACCGCCCCCGTGACGACCGGCCCGAGCGCGACCCGCTGGCCGTCGTCGAGCCGCAGGCCCAGGCGCCGCTGGCCCCGGCCGCGGCCCCGGAGCGCAAAGGCCGCGTGCTGCGCGACAGCGATGGCGGCGAGAGCCACGCCCCGGCCTTCCTGCAGGCGCCCGCGCCGCGCGCCGAAGCCTCGGACGAGGCCCCCAAGCCCCGCCGCCGCCGCGCCCCGCGCGCCGAAGGCCCCGCCGCCAGCGAGGCCGAAGAAGCGTAGGCGCCCTTCTCCCCTTGCGGGAGAAGGTGTCGCCCGGAGGGTGACGGATGAGGGGTCGCCCGGAGGGTGACGGATGAGGGGTCGCCCGCCGCTGGCCGCGCGATGGGGCGATCAGGCCGGATAGGGCGTTCGCCCCCTCATCCGACCTGCTTCGCAGGCCACCTTCTCCCGCAAGGGGAGAAGGACACTAGAACGCCTTGCTGACGCCGGCGAAGAAGCCGCGGCGCGGGCCGAACTGCGGGGCGCCGACGCCGACGCCCGAGCCGTCGCGGATGCCGTACTTGTCGTCGAACAGGTTGACGATGTCGGCGCGCAGGGTCAGCGGGCCGCCCGCCATCTCGAACTCGTGCGCCGCGCCCAGGTTGACCTGGGTGTAGGCGGGCTGGTGGCCGCCGTTCGGCGGCGCGCCGTCCGGCGTGTTGCGCAGGCCCGAGCCGTAGATCAGGTCCGCCGACACCCGCGAGCCCTCGTCGAACCGGTAGGCGAAGCCGGCCGAGGCCGTATAGGTCTGGTCGTGGTCCAGGTGGATGAAGTGGGTCGAGATATAGGCGAGGTCGTCGGGATTGAAGTTGAACTGGCTGGAGATGATGTCCTTGCCCATGGCCCGCGAGATCGCGAAGTTGCCATAGGCTGAGAAGCCGCCCTTCATGTAGTTGGCGCTGAACTCGACACCCCGGGCGTAGCCCACCTTGTAGTTGAACGGCGTCAGGATGATCGGGGCGCCGAACTGGCCCTCGTCCACCAGGTTCTTGGCCTCCTTGTCATAGACGTCGACGCCCAGGGTCAGGCCGCCGAACTTCTGCTGCACGCCGACATCGTAGTAGTTGTCCCGCTCCGAGCGCGGCAGGTCGTTCGTCGTCCCCGGCGCCTCGGCGCTGGTGCCGACGAACTTCAGGAAGGACTCGGAGGAAATCAGCTCGAACGGCGGCGGCGAGAAATAGCGCGCGTAGCCGGCGTGGATGGTGGTGCCCTCCATCGGCTTCCAGACCACGTTCACCCGCGGCGAGAGCTGGTTCTCGTGGCGGAAGGCGTTCAGCTGGTCGAAGCGCAGGCCGTAGTTCACCGTCACGCTGTCGGTCATCGCCCACTCGTCCTCGAGATAGGCCGAATAGGTCTGGGCGTCGGCCTTGCTGTTGTCGACGATCGTCTCGGCCGCCGGGCCGATCTGATTGCCGTTGGCGTCCAGCGCGAAGACCTGGGAGCTGGTGTCGCTGGTGGTGTGATCGAAGGACATGATCACCCCGCCGCGGATCGTGTGGGCGTCGTTGAGCTTGTAGACCCCCTCGAGCTGGGTCCCGACTGAGAAGTCGGTCTTGCGCGCCGCCTGGGCGATGCCGTTGAACAGCAGCTCGCCGGTGACGTCGGGCGTGTATTTCAGCTCCGAGTAGCGGGCGAAGACTGAGGCCTGGCCGGTGAACTTGTCGGTGGTCTTCTGGTAGGTGATCGTGGCGTAGCTCGTGCCTTCCCGCTGGTTCTGGTTGAGCTTCTCGGAGGGGAAGGCCGTGACCCCGTTCTGGCTGAAGCCCAGGCTGGGCTGCAGGCCGGAGACGTCGGGGATCTGGAACTTCTGCTGCGACGTGCCGGCGACCAGCGAGACCCGGCTGGTGTCGTCCAGGATGTGGTCCAGGTAGCCGAAGGCCTGGTACTGGTCCGAATGGTCGTGCAGGGGGGTGCCGCGGCCGTCCGGGCTCTCGATGCCGACGTCCGTGCCGGTGTAGCTGCCGGAGACGAAGCCGCTGGTGGCGCCCGACGAGCCGCCGTACTCGATCGAGGGCTCGATCAGGCCGTGGCTGCCGCCGTAGATCCCCACCTCGCCGCCGTTCTTGAAGCCGCTCTTGGTGGTGATGTTGACGATGCCGGCGTCGCGGATGCCGTACTGCGCAGGCAGAGCCCCGGTGATCAGGTCGATGTTCTGCGCCAGCCGGGGCGAGAGCGTCTGGCCGAACACCTGCAGGCCCTCGGGCAGGATGACGTTGTTCAGGCGGTACTGGATGTTGCCGTGGTCGCCGCGCACGTGAAGCTGGCCGAAGCTGTCCTGGGCCACGCCGGGCGCCTGGAGGACCACCTGGTTGAGCTGGGTGTTGGCGCCGGAGGGCAGGTTGTTGATGAACGCCTCGGGCATGGAATAGCTGGTCGCCCCCAGCGCCGGCTCGATCTCCGAGCGGGCCGCGTCCAACCGCTGGGCCGTGACCACGATCTCGGAGGCCTCCGCGGCGGGCGGGGCCGCGGCGGCCCCGTTCTGCGCCGAAGCGGAGGTGGCGGCCAGGGTGGCGGCGCTGGCGGCCGCCAGCAGCAGGAACTTATGCGACATCATATCCCCTTGAGAACCCGGCGCCTTGCGAGCCGTTACGCGACATCATAGCTGTTATGAAATAACATAACGGGTCGTCAAGCGACTCCGTGCGAAGACGGGACGACGCGTCAAGACCGTTGCGGCGCAGGCACATGGAGCGTTACGTGATGGAAATGCATTCGCCCGACTGCACCCACGAGGACGGCGCCCACCCCGGGATCGCGGGCGCCAGCCTGCGCCACGCCCTGTTGCACGCCGAGCACCGCTGCCTCCAAATCCAGGAGCGGCTGACCCCGCCGCGCCGCCGGGTGCTGGAGCTGCTTCTGGAGGCCGACGGCCCGCTGAAGGCCTATGACCTGATCGCCGCCTTCGGCCAGGACGGCGAGCCGGCCAAGCCGCCCACCGTCTACCGGGCGCTGGAATTCCTCGAACGGCTGGGTTTCGCCCACCGCATCGAGAGCCTCAACGCCTATGTCCCCTGCCGGCTGGACGGCTCGGGCCACGCGGCGGCCTTCCTGATCTGCGACTGCTGCGGCGCGGCCGAGGAGTTCGAACCCGACTTCGCCCCCGGTCGGGCCGCCGCCGCCGCCAAGGGTTATGCGGTGAAGTCGGTCACCCTGGAGGCGCGCGGCCTGTGCCCCGCCTGCCAGGCGGTCTGAGACGCAAGACCGCTTGAGACGGCAGATCTACCTCGACTGCGACGGCGTCCTGGCCGACTTCGACAAGTCCGCCGAGGCGATCCTCGGCATGCCGTCGGAGGCCTTCGAGCAGCTTCGGGGCTCGGGCCAGTTCTGGAAGCGCCTGGCGGCCGCCGACCGCTTCTTCGAGCGCCTCGACCCGATGCCCGACGCGGGCGAGCTCTTCGAGGCCGTGAAGGCCAGGAGCCCGATCATCCTGACCGGCATGCCGCACGGAACCTGGGCCGAGCCGCAGAAGCGCGCCTGGGCCGCGCGCCACTTCCCCGGCGTGCCGGTGATCACCACCACCGCGGCCCTGAAGCGCGAGCACTGCGAGCCGGGCGACGTGCTGGTCGACGACCGCGACCAGCACCGCAGGGCCTGGGAGGACGCCGGCGGCCTCTTCATCCACCATCGCTCCGCGCGGACGTCGATCGAGGCCCTGAAGGCCGCGGGCTATATCTGACCGTCCCTCCCCATGAAGGGGAGGGAAGGCTCAGCTCACCAGAAGATGCCCCTCACCACCTGGACCACGCGGCCCGTGTAGCGGTCGACCATCAGGGCGTCGGGGCCGACGCGGACCCACTCGAATCCAGGCGGCGGATAGGGCAGGCCGTAGTCGATGAAGTCTCCGAGCCAATAGGATTCGGCGAACCAGGGCCGCGGCAGGAAGTCGCCGAACCCCCAGGAGCGAACGTAGTAGCCGTAGGGCGCGCGATACGGGCCGGCGCGGTAGCGGTCGTGGCTCCACAGGACCGGCGGATAACGGCCCGGCTGCCAATGCTCCGGATTGCCGCCGCGCCCGTTCCAGCGGCCGTCGCGGCCGTCGGCGTGGCCGTCCTGGCGGCCATCCCAGCCGCGTGCGCCGCCCCGGTCGCCACCGCGATCGCCGCCGCGATCTCCGCCCCGGTCAGCGCCGGGCGGGACCACCACGTTCGGGCCGCGCTCATGGTCCCACTGCCGCGGGCCGCCGCCTTGCGGTCCGGGTCCCGGACCCTGGCCCTGGTCGTGGTTGAAGCGCTGCGGCGGGGCGGCGCCGGAAGGCGGGCCCTGGAAGCCCTGGCCCGGCCCGCCGCGCCCGTCGACGCCGTGCGCCTGGGGGCTGAACCGGTCGCCGGGTTGCCTCTGCGCGCCGGGCGGAGGGCCGCCCTGGGGCGCGGCTTGGGGCGCGCCGCGCGGGCCGCCGCCTTGCGGGCCGCCGTTCCAGTGGCCGCCGCCGGGAGGGCCGGCCGGCGGTGCGGCGGGCGGCGCGGCGGTATGCGGCGCCTGCTGCGGCGCGGCTTGGCGGTCGCTCCGGTCGCCGCGGTCGCGGTCCTGCGCCACGGCCGCGCCGCCGGCGCCGGCCAGCAGCAACAGCGCCAGCGCTGTCGTCGAAAGGGTGGTCTTCATAGTGTCGCTCCAAGGGCGCCACGGCCCCGAGGGTTGCATCAAACGTGTCCCTACTATTGCCGAGCTGGCTGAACCACGCTTGAACGGCGCGGCACGCCCAGACGTCAGGAACCGGAGCGCACCGACGTGATCGCGCACATCAACGATATCCTCGGCTTCTGGCGCGGCGCCGGCCCGCAGAAATGGTTCAAGAAGGTTTCCGCCTTCGACGACGCCATCCGCCTGAAATTCGAGCCCACCCACCACGCCGCCGCGCGCGGCGAATACGACGGCTGGGCGCAGAGCGCCGAGGGATCGCTGGCGCTGCTGATCCTGCTCGACCAGTTCCCGCGCAACCTCTACCGCGGCTCCGGCCACGCCTTCGCCACCGACGGCAAGGCCCGCGCCATCGCCCGCGCCGCCATCGAGCGGGGCTTCGACCGCGAGGTCGAGCCGGACCTGCGCAACTTCTTCTACCTGCCCTTCGAGCATTCCGAGGACATCGCCGACCAGGACTTCAGCCTGGCGCTGTGCGCCGAGGCCGGCGACGCCGACAACCTCAAATGGGCCGGCATCCACCGCGACATCATCGCCCGCTTCGGCCGCTTCCCCCACCGCAACGCCGCCCTCGGCCGTGTCACCACGCCACAGGAGCAGGCGTTCCTGGACGAGGGCGGCTTCGGGGGGTGAGGCGGAGAACTTAATCCACAACTAACTCGTTTCACCATATCTAGTGGGGGACGAATTAGGATTCACACCAAGGGCTGCAAGGACGACCCTTGGACGAATCGAATCAGTGGATCGAGTCGTTGAACGCGCCGTTCGCCCTAGCCCGTTCGAATGAGTTGGAAATTGCCGGCCCGGAGCATCCGGAGCGGCAGTACCTCGACCTGCTGGCCGACATCCTGGCCAATGGCGTCCAGCGCGGCGACCGGACGGGCACCGGCACGCTCGGGGTCTTCGGCCGCCAGATGCGATTCGACCTCGCCCAGGGCTTTCCCCTGCTGACAACCAAGAAGCTGCACAAGAAGTCGATCATCCTGGAGCTGCTCTGGTTCCTGCGCGGCGACACGAACGTGCGCTGGCTGCAGGAACGCGGCGTCAGCATCTGGGACGAATGGGCCGACGCCGAGACCGGCGAGCTGGGCCCCGTCTACGGCAAGCAGTGGCGCTCCTGGACCGCGCCGGACGGCCGGGTCATCGACCAGATCGCCGCAGTGGTCGAAGGGCTGAAAACCAATCCCGAGAGCCGCCGCCACATCGTCTCGGCCTGGAATCCGGCCGAGGTGGAGGACATGGCGCTGCCGCCCTGCCACTGCCTGTTCCAGTTCTTCGTCGCGGACGGGAAACTGAGCTGCCAGCTCTACCAGCGCTCCGCCGATGTGTTCCTGGGCGTGCCGTTCAACATCGCCAGCTATGCCCTGCTGACCCTGATGGTCGCCCAGGTCACGGGCTTGAAGCCCGGCGAGTTCGTCCACACCCTGGGCGACGCCCACCTCTACCTGAACCACCTCGACCAGGCCCGCGAGCAGCTCACCCGCACGCCCTATCCCCTGCCCGTCCTGGAGATCGCGCCCAAGCGCGACCTGTTCGCCTTCGAGTACGAGGACTTCAAGCTCCGCGGCTACCAGGCCCACGACCGGATCGCCGCGCCGATCGCGGTCTAGTTCAGGTCCGTGGGGTCCCCCGCCTTCGCGGGGATGAGCCGGAGTGCTAAGGCCACGTCCATGCCTCCCATCACCCTCACCGCCGGTCCCATCGCTCGAGCCCGCAACGGCGTCATCGGCAAGGACGGCGGCCTGGCGTGGCGGCTGAAGAGCGACCTGGCCAACTTCCGCGCCGTGACCATGGGCAAGCCGGTGATCATGGGCCGCAAGACCTGGGACAGCCTGCCGAAGAAGCCGCTGGTCGGGCGGACCAACATCGTGCTCTCCCGCGACGGCTCCTTCGAGCCGCACGGGGCGGTGGTCTGCGAAGAGTTCGGCGAGGCGGTCTCCATCGCCCGCGAACAGGCGGAGGATGACGGGGCCCGCGAGGTCTGCGTGATCGGCGGGGCCTCGCTGTTCGAGCTGGCGCTCGCCAAGGCCGGCCGCATCTACCTCACCGACGTCGACGCCGAGGTCGAGGGCGACGTGACCCTGCCGCCGCTGGACATGGCCCGCTGGACCGAGGTCTCCGCCAAGGCCTACCCGGCCGGCGAGGGCGACGACTACCCCTTCACCATCCGGGTGCTGGAACGCCGCTGATCTTCCGCTAGGGTTTCCCCAACGACGAAGGGGAGAGACGCCATGGACATCGAGCTGGTCGCCGAGGGCTTCGAGTTCCCCGAAGGCCCCATCGCCATGGCCGACGGCTCGATCATCCTGACCGAGATCAAGGGGCGGCGCCTGACCCGGGTCTCGCCGGACGGCGCCAAGACCACCCTGGTCGAGACCGGCGGCGGCCCCAACGGCGCGGCCATAGGCCCCGACGGCGCCGTCTACATCACCAACAACGGCGGCTCCTTCGAGTGGCTGGACAACGCGGGCCTGACCATCCCGGGCCCGACCCCGGCCAGCCATGTGGGCGGTTCGATCCAGCGGTTCGACCTGGCGACGGGCAAGCTCACAACCCTCTACGAGGCCTGCGACGGCCGCCGGCTGATCGGGCCCAACGACCTGGTCTTCGACCGGCAGGGCGGCATGTGGTTCACCGACCACGGCTGCGGCACGCCCGAGGGCCGCAAGTTCGGCGGCCTCTACTACGCCAAGGCCGACGGCTCCCACATCAGCCGCCAGCGCGACCACCTGATCGCCCCCAACGGCGTGGGCCTCTCGCCGGACGAGAAGACTGTCTACGCCGCCGACACCCAGCTCGCGCGCCTGTGGGCCTTCGACATCGCCGAGCCCGGCGTCCTGGGGCCGCCGCCCGGCTTCGCCCCCGGCCGGGTGATCAGGAACCTCGACGGCTTCCAGTATCTGGACTCCCTGGCCGTGGAGGCCGGGGGCAAGGTCTGCGTGGCGACCATCATCAACGGCGGGATCACCGCCTTCGACCCGGACGGCTCCATCGAGCATTTCGCGGTCCCGGACCTCGTCTGCACCAACATCGTGTTCGGCGGGGCCGACATGAGGGACGCCTGGATCACGGCCTCCTCCACCGGCAAGCTCTACAAGACCCGCTGGCCGCGCCCCGGCCTGAGGCTCAACTTCAACGCCTGAGGCGGCGGGCCGGCCGAGCACCAAATGGAAACCTTGGCCGCCTAGGCTCCGCAGTTGACGTACGCGCCCGCACCCACGGGCCGTCGCTGTGGGGTTTTGACCAATGACGCATATTCGCAAGCTGGCGGCCCTCGTCGCCGTCGCGGCTTTCGCCGGCCACGCCCAGGCGGCGACCTGGCTGCTCGCCTTCACCGCCACCAACGGCGCAGCGCCCGCCGAGGCGACACTCACCGTGCAGACCCTCGACACCCTCAACGCCGTGGGCGGCTATGACGTCACCGGCGTCACCGGCGACGTCGACGGCGATGCGGTCACCGGCCTGATCGCCAACCCCGGCCAGCCCTACGCCGCCTACTCGGCCGACGGCATGTTCATCTTCGACAACGTGGTCTTCGCCAACGCCGCGCCGCTGCTTTCCAACCCGGGCCTGTTCTTCTCCGGGGCCTCGGGCAACGAGTACAACCTGTTCTCCGACAGCCCCACGGTCTACGAGCTCTACCAGGCGAAGCCCGGCGTCGCGTACCTGGAGCATTCGGTCGGCGTGCTGAGCGCCGAGACCGCGCCGCCTGCCGGCGGCCTTGGAAACCTCGCGCAAGGCGCCATCCCCGAGCCCGCCGCCTGGGCGATGATGATCCTGGGCTTCGGCGGCGTCGGCGCGCTCCTGCGCCGCCGCCGGGGCGTCCCGACGCTCGCCTAGACCCTGTCCGGCCGCCGTTCGCCGGAACTGCCCGATAGTTTGCGCATTTTCCCCCCGTAAAGCTGGGGCGTAGGCGCTGCGGCGTGGCTGCGAGACTAGGGTAGATGACGAAAGTTCTCTCGTCGGGCGATGCTCTGACCGGTATCGGCGGCTTGGATGAAATCCTCTGCGGCGGCCTGATCCGCGGTCGCGTCTTCCTGCTGGAAGGCAGTCCCGGCACCGGCAAGACCACGGCGGCCCTCGCCTTCCTGGCGGAGGGCGCGGCGCGCGGCGAGCGCACGCTCTATATCACCCTCTCCGAGACCGAGGAGGAACTGCGCGACGCGGGCCGTTCGCACGGCTGGGACCTCGGCGGCATCGACATCTTTGAACTCGTGCCGCCCGAAAGCCTGCTGGACGAACAGCAGCAGCAGAGCCTGCTCTATTCCTCCGACCTCGAGCTGGGGGAGACCACGCGACTGATCTTCGACGCGGTGGAGCGCCTCAAGCCGCACCGGGTGGTGATCGACAGCCTTTCGGAGATCCGCCTGCTGGCGCAGAACTCGCTGCGCTACCGCCGCCAGGTGCTGGCGCTGAAGCACTACTTCGCCAAGAAGGCGACCACAGTCCTGCTGCTCGACGACCTGACCACCGAGGCCCTGGACAAGACCGTGCACAGCGTCGCCCACGGCGTCGTGCGCCTGGAGGAGCGGGCGCCCGAATACGGATCGGAACGGCGGCGCCTGCGGATCGTCAAATACCGCAGCCGCAAGTTCCGCGGCGGCTACCACGACTTCACGATCAAGACCGGCGGCCTGGAGGTTTATCCGCGCCTCGTCTCCCTGGAGCACCGCACCAAATTCGACCGCACGGCGCTGTCGAGCGGCGAGCCGGGGCTGGACGGGCTGCTGGGCGGTGGGATCGAACGGGGGTCGAGCTGCCTGATCCTGGGCCCGGCCGGCACCGGCAAGTCGCTGATGTCGCTCTACTTCGCGCTCACCGCCATCCGCCGGGGCGAGCGTGCGGCGCTTTTCGTCTTCGATGAGGAGCTGGGCCTGCTCTATTCCCGCGTCAAGGCCTTCGGCATCGACCTCGACGCCCTGACCGCGGACGGCCAGCTCATGGTCAAGCAGGTGGACGCGGCGGAGATGTCGCCCGGCGAGTTCTCCGCGTCCGTGCGCGAGGTGGTCGACGGCGCCGGCATCAAGACGGTGATCATCGACAGCCTCAACGGCTACCAGGCGGCGATGCCGGAAGAGAGCTTCCTGGTCCTGCACATGCACGAGCTGCTGCAGTACCTGAACCGCCAGGGCGCGACGACCTTCCTCACCGTCGCCCAGCACGGCCTCGTGGGCGAGATGAAGGCCCCGGTCGACGTCACCTACCTGGCCGACACCGTGCTGCTGCTGCGCTACTTCGAGGCGGCGGGCCACGTGCGCCGCGCGGTCTCGGTGATCAAGAAGCGCACCGGCGCCCACGAGAAGACGATCCGCGAATACACCATCGGCGAC
>NZ_DATMNA010000005.1:0-54741 GCF_035569475.1 Phenylobacterium sp. | reverse complement strand
GAACATTCCCGTCCCGGACATGGAGGCCTTCCTGGCCCGCTACGCCGTCCCGGTCATCGGGGCGGAGAAGACCGACCGACTCCGCGCCGCGGTCGAGGGCTTGGACTCCGCGGCTGACCTCTCCGCGCTCTCGGCGGCCATCGCCTGAAGGATCGGGCGCACGTCGGCTTGCAATGTTCGGCAGGCCGCGCGGCCCTGGTCGCCGCCGCCTCTGAGCGACTTCGACCGAACGGCTACACCGGGTTTCTCGTAGGCGTTTCGAGGGCCGAGCTCTGCCCGTCCGCCGCCGTGCAACTTCATGCGGCCAGCGCAGGAGATTACAACAAGCTTTCGCTAATGGTTCGGCTCTTTGGCGGTCATCCTCGTCGGGTCAGACACGTTGCCAAGCCCAAATTCACAGGATGAGTGCAGAGATGACCCCGGACGACACGTCTCGCGAGCCCGAGACCAACGAAGCCCAACGCGCAGCCGCGAGCAAGAAAGTCGATCAGGTCAACGGCTGGCTTCACCTCGGCGGAGCGCCGGCTGTCGAGGACTACGAGCATCTTCGCGATGCGGGGATCACGCACGTCGTCGATGTACGTGTAGACAAGGAGTTGAACGCCGACCCGGCGCGGCTGGCGCAGATGGGAATTGCGTATCGTCGGGCTCCGGTCCCCAACTTCGGCGCGCCGACTGCCGATCAGCTTGATGACGTCATGAAGTGGTTTGAGGCCAGCGCTCCGGACAGCAAGGTCTACGTCCATTGCGTGGGCGGCATTGGTCGCGCGGCGACCACGGCTGTCGGGTTGCTTGTCCTGTCTGGAAGGGGGCTCGACGAGGCCGTGCAGCTCGTAAGTCAGGCTCGGCCCCAAATTAAGATCGGCCCCGATCAGATGGTGTTCCTGCGCACGCTCGAGGAACGCCGTGCCGCAACCCGCAGCGATTGAGCTCCCGGCCCCCTGCCGGCGAGCCCATCGACGGTTGCGGGGCGACTGCGGACACGCCCCCACCCGTCGAACCATTGATGTTCGAGCCGCCCAATCTGCGAAGGATGTTGGATGAGCCCTGCGGAAGCCCCGCCGCGGGACGAGGCGCAACTGGCGCGCGAGGTGCTCGATGTTCTGGGCGCCGCCACCGTGCGGCGGCACATCTTCCTCTGCGCAGATCAGACCAAGCCGAAGTGTTGCGATCACGCCGAGGGCTTGGAGTCATGGCGCTTCCTGAAAAGGCGGCTGCGCGAGCTGGGACTGCTGGGCGCTGGCGGCATCATGCGAACCAAGGCCAATTGCCTGCAGGTCTGCCACGCGGGGCCCATCGCGGTGGTCTATCCGGACCGCGTCTGGTATCGCCACTGCCGCCGCGACGTTCTTGAACGGATCATCCAAGAGCATCTGATCGGCGGTCGGGTGGTGGCGGAATACGTCATCGCCAGGCCAGCGGACGGCTCGAGCTCAGCCAATTGCTCTGGGCTGGAGCCCTTCACGCCATGACCCCCCATCACTGGCGCCGATTGCGCGAGCATCGCCCCTCGTGCCCGTTGATCATCCCCTCTAACCCGCTCTCGGGAACCAATTCCCGTCTCACGCCGAGCCTGGCGGGACACCGGACCGCCTCGTCACACAGCACCGCGCTTGCAGATCGACGATCGGCAGGGGCCCGCTCCCCCCGGCTCAGGGCGGGTTTGACCATGGCGGCGACGATCAGGGTGGAAGGCGCAGGGGGACCTGGCTTGCCCGCGCCCCATCGCCAGGTGGGGCGCATCGCATGGCGATAGGCCGCCTGCTGGTTGCGAACCGGTCCGAGATCGCGATCCGGATCTTCCGGGCCGCCGCGGAAATGGGCATTGAAACCGTCGCGCTTTACGCCGCGCAGGATCGGTTGAGCCTCCACCGGTTCAAGGCGGACAAGGCCTTTCAAGTCGGGGCCGGCCTGGCGCCGATCGAGGCTTACCTTTGCATCGACGAGGTCATGCGCGTGGCCCTGGAGGCCGGCGCGGACGCCGTGCATCCGGGCTACGGGTTTCTCTCGGAGAACCCGCAACTCGCAGAAGCCTGCGCGGCGGCCGGCATCGCCTTCATCGGGCCGTCGGCAGAGACGCTCCGGCAGCTAGGCGACAAGGTCACGGCGCGGCGCCTCGCCGAGCGGGCGGACGTACCCGTCGTGCCGGCCACGGCGGCGCTTCCCCATGACGAGGCCGAAATCGGTCGGCTGGCCGCAGAGATCGGCTATCCGCTCATGTTGAAGGCCTCGTGGGGCGGCGGCGGCCGCGGGATGCGCCCCATCTTAGATCCGAAGGAACTGATACCGTCGGTGATGTCCGCCCGACGGGAAGCCCGCGCCGCCTTCGGACGAGATGAGGTCTACCTTGAGAAGCTGGTTCGGCGCGCGCGGCACGTGGAGATCCAGGTGCTCGGGGACCGGCATGGAAACCTGCTGCACCTCTACGAACGCGATTGCTCCATTCAGCGACGACGACAGAAGATCGTCGAACGCGCGCCGGCGGCGTTCCTGGCCCCACAAACGCGGGACGCCATGTGCGAGGCCGCGCTGCGCATCTCCCGGGCCGCCCACTACGAAGGCGCTGGCACCGTTGAGTTTCTCCTGAACGAGGACGACGGCGCGTTCTACTTCATCGAGGTCAATCCCCGCATTCAGGTCGAGCACACGGTGACCGAGATGGTGACCGGCATCGACATCGTGAAAGCGCAGATCCGGATCGCGGAAGGGGGACGGCTCGGAATCGTCGCCGAAACCGGCGTTCCCCCGCAGGCGGAGATCCGCCTCGACGGCCACGCCCTGCAGTGCCGCATCACCACGGAGGACCCTGAAAACAACTTCATCCCCGACTACGGTCGCATCGTCGCGCACCGCGCGCCTTCGGGCTTCGGGATCCGCATCGATGGCGGCACCGCCTACGCAGGCGCCGTCGTGACGCCGTTCTACGATCCCCTGTTGGAGAAGCTCACGGCTTGGGGCCGGAGCCCCGAGGAGTGCGTCGCGCGGAGTCAACGCGCGTTGCGCGAGTACCGAATCCGGGGGCTGGCGACGAACGTCTCATTTCTGGACGCGCTTCTGTCGCATCCTCGATTCCGCGACATGAGCTACACGACAACGTTTGTCGACGAGACGCCCGAGCTCTTGCGGTATCCGCGCAAGCGCGATCGTGGAACAAAGCTGCTGTCCTACATCGCCGGCGTGACGGTGAACGGTCATCCCGAGACCAGGGGACGACCAAGACCCCGCGACGTCCGCGTCCCGAGTCTGCCGGTGACGCCGATCCATCCGGCGTCCGAGCCCGCCAAAGCGGTGTTCGATCGGGTCGGCGCCGAGGGCCTCTCGCAATGGATGCTCGCGCAGAGCCGCCCGCTCGTCACCGACACCACCATGCGGGACGCGCACCAGTCCCTCCTCGCCACGCGCATGCGAACCTTCGATATTGTGCGGCCCGCGCAGGCGTACGCCAACGGCCTGCCTGACCTCTTTTCGCTCGAATGCTGGGGTGGCGCGACCTTCGATGTCGCCATGCGCTTTCTGGACGAGGATCCCTGGGAGCGGCTCACGGAACTGCGGCGCCGGACGCCGCATGCCCTGCTGCAGATGCTCCTGCGGGGGGCCAACGGGGTCGGCTACACCAACTATCCGGACAATGTTGTTCGCTACTTCATCCAGCAGGCGGCCGACGCCGGCGTGGACATCTTCCGCATCTTCGACTGCTTCAACTGGGTCGAGAATATGCGCGTCGCCATCGACGCTGTCGGCGCAGCCGGGAAAATCGCCGAGGGCGCGATTTGCTACACCGGCGACCTCCTCGACCCCAGCCGTGAAAAGTACGCGCTCGACTACTATCTCGGTCTGGCGCAGGCGCTCGAACGCGCCGGCTGCCATGTGATCGCGATCAAGGACATGGCGGGTCTCCTTAAGCCCCGCGCCGCTCGGCGGCTGGTGACGGCTCTCAAGGAGACGGTGGGATTGCCCATCCAGCTGCACACCCATGATACGTCGGGGATCGCGGCCGCCACGGTGCTCGCGGCGGTCGACGCCGGCGTGGATGCATTCGATGCGGCCATGGATGCCATGTCCGGCGGAGTCTCGCAGCCGTGCCTGGGCTCTCTCGTGGAAGCTTTGCGCGGCGGACCGCGCGACACCAGGCTAGACCCCACCGCCATCCGCGCCATCAGCGAGTACTGGGAGAAGGTCCGGGCGCAGTACGCCGCCTTCGAGGGCGACATGCGCGCGGGCGCGTCCGAAGTCTACCTGCACGAGCTTCCCGGCGGGCAATTCACCAATCTCCGGGAACAGGCCCGGGCGCTGGGCCTTGCCGATCGCTGGCACGAGGTCGCCCGCGCCTATCGCGCCGCGAACGACCTGTTCGGCGATATCGTGAAAGTTACGCCCTCCTCCAAGGTGGTGGGCGACATGGCCCTGATGATGGTGTCGCAGGGCCTGTCGGCCGACGACGTCCTGAACCCGGCCCGCCAGATCGCCTTCCCGCAATCGGTCACGGAAATGCTGCGCGGGGAGCTGGGACGGCCTCCAGGCGGGTGGCCGCCCGCCATCCAGAACAGGGTGCTCAAGGGCGCCGCCGAACTCAGCGACCGTCCCGGGGCGCTGTTACCGCCCGTCGACCTTGCGAAGCTCCGCACCGAGTCCGCGACCGCTTGCCGACGCGACATCGATGACCGCGAATTCGCGTCGGCGCTGATGTATCCAAAGGTGTTCCTCAACTTCTCCCGCGCCAGCCAGGCTCAGGGGCCCGTGAGCGCATTGCCCACCCCTATCTACTTTTATGGCATGGCGGCAGGTGACGAGGTCGAGGTCGAGATCGAACCCGGAAAGACGCTGCTCATCCAGCTGCTGGCGGTCGGGACGCCGGATGGAGAGGGCATGGTGTCGGTCTTCTTCGAACTCAACGGCCAGCCGCGGCAGATCAAACTGCGCCAGGACAGCGCGAAGGCGCCCCAACGCCGCCGGCTTAAGGCCGATCCGTCGAATCCGGCCCATGTCGCCGCGCCCATGCCGGGGATCGTAAGCTCCCTGAGCGTCGCGCCGGGTCAGAGGATCGAGGCGGGCGCGATCCTGTTGTCCATCGAGGCAATGAAGGTCGAGACCCAGCTGACGGCGCCGTCCGCGGCGACGGTCGGCGAGGTCACGGTTCAGATCGGCGCCACCGTCGAGGCAAAGGACCTGCTGCTGACGCTGGAGCCCGTGGCCGGCGCTGGCGAGGGCTGACCAGCCGATGATGCCAGCGCACTGAGGCGCCGCTGGAAATTCGGACATAAAGGCTAAGTTTGGCTCGCCTTGGAAGGGCGGACTTCAGGATCCAGACGCGGCGCGGCCCTCGCGTTGAAGATCCTCGCGGCCAACTCGCGGACGCCTCAACCGGCTGCGGCGTCGACCAGGAAGTCTATGAGCGCCCTGACGGGCGGCGCCACCCCGCGACGGGACGCATAGGCCACCTGCAGTACGCCTGAGCCGGCGCTCCAGTCCGGCAGCAGTCGGACCAGGCGTCCGGCGGCCAGATCCTCGGCGCAAGCCATCAGCGGAATGAGCGCGACGCCCGCCCCGTCGAGCGCGGCGCGCCGCACGGCCCCCATGTCATTGGTGATCAGCCGCGGCCGATGGCTGAGATGATGAACGTGGCCGGACGGATCGACCAGCCGCCAGATGTGGGGCTCGCCGCTGGCCGTCGCCAGCGTCTGTCCGTCCGTCAGAAGGTGGAGATTGCCCTGGTCCAGCCCTGCCAGGCCTTCGAGCCGTTCCGGCGCGGCCACCAGAATGTCCGGGGCGTCCAGCAGCTTGCGTATGACGCAGTCCGGTTCATCGACCTGGCCGTGGCGCACGCGCAGGGCGACGTCGATCCGCTCGGCGATCAGGTCCACTCGGCGGTTGGTCGTCTCCAGCACCACCTGGACCTGAGGATAGCGGGCGAGGAAGGCGGGAAGCAGCGGACTGAGCCAGTATTGCGAGATGGTGACGGGACAACTGACGCGCAGCGTCCCTTGCGGCTGCGCGCGATGGCCCTCGACCATGGCCTTGGTCGCCTCGATTTCGGCGAGGATCGCCTCGGCCCTCACGCGCACCTGCTCGCCGATCGCGGTCAGCGAGAAGCCGCGCGAGTTCCGTTGGATGAGCCGGGCGCCGAGCCGCTCTTCGAGCCCTGAAAGGCGCCGGCTGAGGCGCGACTTGGGAATGTCGAGCGCGCGGCCGGCGGCGGAGAAGCCGCCATGCTGAGCGATACGGGCGAAGAGGATGAGATCGTCCGCCTCGCTGTCGCTCATCCCGACATTCCCTGGTTCGTCGCCATCATTCGCTAAGCCATGGCGCCCAAACGGCCGGCGCGAAAGTCGTCGAAGGCCTGTTGGATCTCTTCGATCGTGTTCATGACGAACGGGCCGCCGCTGACAATCGGCTCGTCGATGGGCTCGGCATGGCCGAACACCAGGACCGTATCGGTCGTCGCCTCGATCTCCACGGCGTCGCCCTCATTCAGCTCAACGAGGTTGAACGCCCCGGCCCGGCGGCCGGCCACTTCAATCTCGCCGCGGGCGACATAGAGGAAGACGTCGCGGCCCCTAAGTCCATCGAAGCGGACCTTGCCGCCGGCCTCGGCTGTGACCGTGGCCATGAACACCCCGCTCAGCGAAGTAATCGGGCCTTCGGCGCCGTTGTGCTGGCCGGCGACCAGGTTCACCCGCGCCTTGTCGTTGGCGGCGGGCAGGGATGGGATGCCGTCGCGCTGCACGCCGACATACCGAGGCGTGGTCATCTTGAGCCGTGCGGGCAGGTTCACCCACAGCTGCAGGAGTTCCAGCGGCCCGCCGTTGCGCTTGAATTCCGACGAGGACACCTCGGCGTGGACGAGGCCGCTGCCGGCCGTCATCCACTGGACGCCGCCCTCCAGGATCGTGCTCTCATGGCCCGCCGTATCGCGGTGGGTGAGCTCGCCTTCAAGGATGAAGGTCACGGTCTCGAAACCGCGATGGGGATGGGGACCGAATGGCAGGCCGCCATTGTACGGCGGATAGACCTGCGGTCCGTGGTGATTGAGGAACAGGAACGCGCCGAGGTTCGGCAGGGCCGGGCCCGGCAGGGGCCGACGGGTCTGGAGGTCCGCGATGTCGTCGCGATGCGCGGCGTGCAGACGCTTGATGGTTCGCTGGATGGTCATGGGGTGGTCCTTGCGACGGGCGGGATCGCGGCGCCGGGCCGCGATCCCTGGAACGTGGGTCAGCGTGAGCCTTCCTTGAGGGCGAGCAACTGCCATTGCCAGCGCAGGCCCTGGCCGAAGCCGCCGCCGCGCGCGGCGAACAGATTGGCGACGTCGCCGGCGGTCGGCCGCGCCCAGTCGCGCTGGAGCTCGCTCACGTAGGCCCAGGTGGTCATCGGCACGGCGCCGGCCTGGATCATCCGCTGGACGGCCATGTCGTGCGCCTCTTTCGTGGCGCCGCCCGATGCGTCGGTGATGATATAGACCTCGTAGCCCTCGGCCAGAGCCGAGAGCACCGGCATGGCGAGGCAGACCTCGGTCCATTGGCCGGCCATCACCAGCTTGCGCTTGCCCGTGGCCTTCACCCAGTCGGTGACGCGGGGGTCTTCCCACGAGTTGAGCGTGGTGCGGTCGATCGGAACCTGATCGGAGGTGGCGTCGGCCAGCGCCGAGACCACATTCTGCTTCTCGGCGAAGGCGGTGGTCACCAAGGTGGGCACCTTGAAGATCTTGGCGCCCTCGGCGACGGCCGCGACATTGTTGATGATGTCGCCCACTTCGTGGGAACGGGTGGTGAGCATCTGCAGGTACTGATGGTCGATCAGCAGAAGGGCGTGGTTATCAGGGTCGAGGAGGGGATTCTTGGAAGCGCTGACAGTCATGGGAGGTCTCCGTTGCTTGTGACGCCCCACATATGAAGTGGTCGAAAGCGGCGGGGTATCCGGCAGCATCGCGAAGCAGCGTTCCAATTTCAGAACGAAGACCCCTGACGTTATTGGCTCATCCGTACCGGCGCCCGCCGGAAACACCGGCCGGCGCCGCATCGGGGCTGAGGTCCTCGCCAGGGCGCGGCGCAAAACCGGTCGAACGACCTCCCCGCCCCTCCAGACCGCACGACGCTCAGGCGGGTGACCATTCGGTCCCGGATCCCCTTGAACGCTTGAGCGCCGGCGATCCGATCAGGACCGGTTCCCTACGATGCCTCGGCCGGCGGCCCACGCCGCGGCGTAAAGCTTCTCCATCTCGTCGCCAGCGGCGCGAGCGATGCGGATGCTGAGGAGACCGAGCGTTCCGATCTCTTGGTCGAGGTCCCGCGCGGCGTGGATGCGAGCGGCCAAGTCCTGGGTGACCTATGCTGTCAGGCGCCGGCGTCCAGCATTGCGAAAATAGAATGTCATGGGCATGACGTTGCTTGGCGACCGCAGGACCGCCGTGTTCAGGATCCGCTGCGGGACGTTTCCGACGTCGTTGCTGGCGACGTGCACACCGTTGTTCGCAAGGCCGGCCGAGACGATGCCAGCTGTCAGGACGAGATCGATGTGGCGGCGGATGATCTCGCGCCCGGCCTCAAGACGCTGCGTCTCGGGCAACGATCGGCCTCGGCGCCACAGCTCCATGATTTCGACCAGCTCGGGCGGCGGCTTTTGACCGCGCCGGCCATTGGACCTGAACCACTGGGCGTACTCCACCCCCAACAGCGCCCCCGACGCATAGGGCGAGGACGGGAAGAGGAAGTCCGGATAGATGAAGGGGTCTTCAGAGAACGTGCTCTGCAGCGTGATCTGGAGTTCGCCGGAGATCATCCGCATCCCGAACAGGGTTCCCTCCAGCTCCCTCAGGTCCATGTCCACGCCGATGTCGCGCCACTGTTCGCGGATCATCTCGCCAAGTGAGGCGTAATCGAAGCCGGACCTTGTCACCGAAACGACGAGCCGCAGCCGTCCGCCGCCGTCGCGGCGCAGGCGGTAGCCCGCTTGGTCACGTGCGCTGAGGCCCAGACTGTCGAGCATGCGATTCGCACGCTCTGGATCGTGCGTCGCCCAGCGCTGCGCCCAGGCCTCGCCGGGATAATACTTGCAGTCCGGCGACGGCGTGGACGCCGAAGGCACAGCCGTTCCGAACAGAAAGGTGTCGTTGATCTGTGGACGGTTGATCGAGAGAGACAGGGCCCGGCGGAAGCGCACGTCGGCGAGCAGCGCGCCGATCTCCGGATCCTGCTTGTGATTGAGGTTGAACCGAGCGGCAAGGTCCGTCCCCTGGTAGGGATTCATGCCGACGACGTAGTTCGCCCTTCGTCGGTTGGACAACAGGAACGGGAGCTTCGAGACGTAGATGTGCCGATCCTGGAAATCAAGCTTGCCGGCGGCCGCCTTAAGCACCACGCCGTCCGGGCTCAAGCAGAGCACATGGTCGATATGGTCGACGTAGGGCAGTTGGTTGCCGGCGGTGTCGACCCAGACGCAGTACGGGTTCCGCGCCAGGCTAAGGTTTTGGGTGTTGATCGGCGAGGTCACGCGCCAGGGGGATGTCACCGGAAGGTCAGGATTGAGCGTCCAGTCGTTTAGGGCCTTGAACCTGAGGGTCCAGTTTGCGAACCCGACCTCACGAGCCTCGCGATTCAGCTCATCCTCGCTGCGGGCAGAGGCATGGAATCGCTCGAGATAGTGTCGTGGCGCATAGCCCCCCATGCCGCTACGGCCGAGGAACGAAGGCCCCCCAAGTTCACTGTAACTGGCCAGTACGTCAGCGAGGAGTGGATAAGGCGCGGGCGAGACGAACTCTACAGTCAGGTCGTCCACCTTGCGGACGACCACATCGCCGCCCGTCACCTGCAGCGTCAGGCTGGGGCCGCCCACAATGCGGCGGTCAAGATACATTCGCTGGTACCAGAACAGAATGTCATCGGCGGAGAACGGCGCGCCGCTCGACCATCGCATGCCGCGGCGCAGCGACAGCGTGAGCACCCGCTGGTCTGGACTGAAGACAAAGTCCTTAGCGATGTTCGGACGAATTTCCCGCCAAGCGTAGTCCCAGGCAAGCAGGCCGTCTGGGCCGGATGCGAACCGTCCGATGCCCTGACTGTCTTCCGGCCCCACGAAGGCCCGGCGGATCGTGCCGCCGTAGCTGCCGATCTCGTGGAGCGGGCGGACAACGATGGGATCCAGCCCGATACGCTCGCCGACCGGTGGCAGGCGCCCCGCGCGTACTTCCCGGGCGAGCATCGGCGCCTCTTGGAAACGCGCCGGCATCAGACGCGGGTCGCGCAGTACCTCGGGCCCCGTGAGCGGAAACATCGGGACAGAGGCCTCGCCGACCGGCCCAGGGGTGTTGCTCCCGAGCCGGGGCTTCGGACGCATCCACTGGCGCCATGCCAGTCCGGAGAGCCCGATCGCGGCGCCGCCTGCGAGGATCACCGTCCGCCGCGGGATCATTGGATAGGTTCCGGAGGACCTGGCAGGTATGGCGCCGTCGCTGGCGCACTCTGGATCCAGTCCCGATTCATGTTCGACCTATGGCAGCGCGGCGGGCGCGATGGAGGGCTGACGAAAACCCACCGGGAGGCCGGCCGCAAAGAGTTCGGCAGCCGAACCAGCTGACCGGATTCCAGGCCTGTGGGGACCCGACCACTTCAGGCTGGTCAATGGCTCCGTAAACTCAAGTCAAGTCGAGTCTATTCGTCGCAACCCTTGGCAGTGGAAAACCCTGAGACAACTTCCTGCAAAAATTCTCCAATCCAAGCTTTGCTTTTCTATGTTGACGGTCGGCGCCGTGTTAGATTCATATTTCGCCTTGCAAGAGTGTCGTCTTGGTGGGGGCAGACTATGAGTGTCGTAGACCCTTGGCCATTGATGACTTCACACCTTGACCCTGATCGTGACGTTTTCATCCAGTCTGTAGGACGGGGACTCGCGGTCATCCGGGCCTTCGGTCCGGGTCGTGGTCAGCTGACGATCTCCGAGGTGGCCAAGGCGGCGCAACTCGACCGGGCCGGAGCCCGCCGGATCCTCTTCACCCTCCAGTCCCTCGGCTACGTTGGGGTCGAAGGCCGGTTGTTTCATCTGACGTCGCGGGTGCGGGACCTGGCTCGCGGCTATCTCAGCCAGTCGCTCTGGCAAATCGCCCGACCCCAGCTGGAGCGCCTTGCGGCCACCCTGAACGAAACGGTCTCGGCCGGGGTGCTCGACGGGTTCGACCTCGTCTACACGCTACGGATTCAGAGGCTGCAGATCTTCGAATTCGACCTCGGCGCAGGGGCTCACATCCCGGCGCACACCTCGAGCATGGGGCAGGTGCTCCTTGCCGCCCTTCCGCCGGTCGACCTCGCCAGCTACATGCGGCAGGCGCGCTTCGAGCCGTTGACCGCGACGACTCTCATCAGCAAGGAGGCCTTGACCGAGAGGTTGCAGCTCGTGCGCCAGCAGGGCTGGGGCATCGCACGAGGGGAGTTCGAGTCCGGGACGACTGGGGTCTCGGTTCCGCTCGTCGATCGCGAGGGATTCACGCTTGCCGCTTTGAACGTCAGCATGACAACGGAGCGGGCCGGCCCAGAGTACGTCGAGGGCCGGATCCTGCCCATCTTGAGGGAAACGGCGGCGGGGATCACCGCCGCCCTCAGTTCGCAGCCCGGCTAGGCCTCGTCAGCCCGCGACAGTCTGGGCCGGCGCGGCGCTGATCCTCAGTTGCTCAAGGTCCGCGGACCCCTTGGTCATGCGCTCCGCCCCCCCCTCTCGCACCACGATGGTGTCCGCATACCGGAAACCGCCGACGCGGGGGATGTAGATTCCGGGTTCGATCGAATAGAGCTCGCCGGCCTGCAACGGCCGATCCGCGAAGGGCAGGTCCTCAGGAAAATCGTGCATGATGACGCCAATGCCGTGGCCGGCGCGCAGCCGGCAATGGGCGCCGTGGCCCGCACGTTCGATCACGCTCTGAGCGGCTGCCTGGATGCCGTTGATCGGAGCGCCTGGCGACGCCGCCGCAATTCCGGCCTCCTGGGCTTCGCGAACACATTCCACATAGCCCACCAACTCGCGGCTGGGAGACCCGACCAGCCAGGGGCGCGTGAATTCCGTCGTGACTCCGTTCAGCCGCGTGCTGATCTGCGAGATGAGCACCGTATCCCGTTCGACCCGACGGTCGACGGGGGCGTTAATTGGATTGAGGTAGGCCGAGTCGGGATTTCCCACCGAGAAGATGCCCATCACGTGGAAAGCCGCATCGGGGTAGCGTCGCGCCGCCTCGGTCATAAGCATGGCGGCGACCGTGTGGTCCGCCTCCCCCGTCTGCCGGCCGGGCTGCAACTCCTCGCCAAGCCGCTGCATCGCCCATTCGCTGAGCGACGCACCCGCCCGCATGGTTTCGACCTCTTCCGGATGCTTGATCCAACGAAGGCTGCGGAACATTGGCTCGGCCGCATAGAGCGTCACGTCGGGAAGGCGCTCGGCGACCTTCCTCAGCGGACCGGTGAGCGCATCGACAGCGATGCGGGCACGCCCGAGCCCGGCCTTGGCCAGTCCCGTCGCGACCATCTCGTCCCAGTTGCCCGTGTTCCACGCATTGTAGCGTTCGGCCAGCGGCGTGTCCGCGTAGAAGACCATCTGGTCCACCCAGAGTTGCCCACCGTCGAACGCCGCGGTCGCCGCCGGTTCGCTCATGTCGGCCAGGAACGCGAGCGCCTGGCCCTCCTTGGTGACGACGACGAGGACGGGCCGCTCCCAGGTCTTCTCGAGGATCTGGAAATTGAAGGCCCATTCAGCCCATTCGGCGCTGGTGAAGGCGATCGCATCACAGCCCGTCTCGCGCATGAACGACAGCATGCGCTCATGACGATAATTCCTCACGGCACGACTAAGTCCGGGCAAGTTCAACCTCCTCTTTGCTGCTCAGACCCCAGTCGAACCGCACAAGATCTGTTCAATCAAAATGTTCGGCGCGCGAACTTATGTTCATCTAGAGACCGCAAGCAAATTGTCGGCATATTTTTCCTATGTTACGCTTGTCTATTAAGTTCACTCCCTTATTTTCGTAAGTTTATCCAAGCAGATATATGATATACTTGCGTATATACGTAGGCTGAGGGCTGGAGCGAGGCTCAATCCTGACGCGCGTGCGCACATCTCCCAACCCCAGGCGTCCACGGCGCCATCGCGAGCGCAAAGATCAGGACGAAGCTGAGATACCAGCCAGGCGCGCCAGCCCCAGCGCCGCGTCTTTGGCGGGGACCAGGCCTACTGGGCCCTCATCCAGATGGCCGCCACGCCGACGCTGATGGGCCGCGCGCCCAGGTCGCGCGCAGACGGCGCAGCGCGCCCCGGCGACGCCACGGGACAGCCCGTCGCGGGCGTCACCCCCGACTGCGGCCTCTTTCGCCGTCGCAGCGGAACATCACCGAAGCGATCGCGCCCCGTCGCAGGCGCATTATTGCTGGATGACAGGGCGATGATCGCCGGCCCGCTCGGCGCGGCTATCTATCGATCGGCGCGCTGGAATTTGGCGAAACGCAAGCCAAGCTCTGCCCGCGTAACGGGATTTCCTGGGCGGTTTTTTAATTGTCTCCGCTGTGTCATAATTCGTTGAAGCTTAACGGCCCGGCACGGCCCGGACCTAATTTGCGAAGCTGAGTAATGATGACGCCGCATACATCTGTCGTCGCTCACGCGGACGATTCGGACGTCTCTTTTCAGGACGGCCTCGATACACAGGATGGCTTCATCCTGTCGTTGGCCCGCGGCCTATCCGTGATCGAAGCCTTCCGGCCGGATTGCGAGCGGATGACCATGGCGCAGGTGGCCGCCGCGTGCGGTCTGACGCGCGCCACCGCCCGGCGGTTCCTCCACACCCTTTGCACCCTCGGCTATGTCCGATCCGAGGGTCGCTTGTTCTACCTCACGTCCCGCGTCATTGAATTGGCCGCCGGCCACCAGAGCAAATCGATCTGGGAGCTCGCGCAGCCGATCCTCGACGAGGTGGCGGCGAGCCTGAACGAACCGGTCTGGGCCGGCGTCATGGACAGCGGGGAAGTCGTCTGCAAAGTGCACGCGCGCCCCCCGAAGGTGGTGCAACTCCTCATCGCGCGTCGCGTCGGGCTCCCGGCGACCTCGACCGCAATTGGGCGCATGCTTCTGGCGCGGCTGCCGGACGCAGAACTTGATCTCTACCTGCGCGACGCGCGCCTGCAGGCGTTTACGCCGCACACGGTGACCGACATCACCGAATTGCGGCGGCGCCTCGAGGCTGCGCGACGCCAGGGATGGTGCCTGGAGCGCTCGGAGGTCGACGAGCGCTTTGCCTGCGTCGCGGTCCCCCTGACAGACCATCTCGGCGCCACGATCGCCGCGTTGAAGGTCGTGATGTCCGCCGCGCGCGCGACGGACGAGTTCGTGCAAGATGTGGCGGTGCCGCAGCTGAGAAAGGCCGCGGCCGACATCCTCGAAGCCCGTGATGCAGGCGGCGCGGCGTCGGAACCTTCGCCTTTCAGGCCAACATAGACGCCGCCGTTTCATCGGGTAGGCTCGAACAGGTCCGAAGGCAGGCCGTCAAACAGCGTCTGTCGCGGGCCTCCGGATTTCGAGACCTTCGATCTCTCCAGCGGGTAGGCGGCGCGGGCGAACGATTCCACGTGGCTCGGGCCGACGGTCGCGCCTGCGCGTTGGAATTGTCCACCCGCCGCCGACCGCGTTCAATCCGAGCGACGTGAGAGGCAGGCCTATTTGCCAATTCGGGCCGCGCGCCCTGCGGCCGCGCGTCGGCGCTAAAGGCTTCTGCGCGGCCGATGGGCTCGCTGGCCCAAGGCCCTCTGGCTAGCGCCGGGTGGCGACCAGCTTGATCTCGACCAGGTAGCGCCCAATCAGCTCGCCCCCAACACAGGTGCGTTGCGGCCAGTGCGCCGGGTCGTCTCCAACCCATCGATCCCACGCTCGGTCGAACACAGGCTTATCCTTGAGGTCCGCCAGGTGGATCGAGGCCGAGAGGATGCGCGTACGATCGGCGCCGGCGTCAGCCAGGAGCCGATCGAGCTTGGCGAACAGATCTGTCGTCTGCACGTCGATGTCGGGCGCATCGGTGTCGGCGACGCCAGCGAGCCAGACGAGGTCGCCATGGATGCTCCCCGCACTGCGACCCTTCACGTGCTTCCAGGGGTGCGGCACACGTTTGATGGTGCGGGTCTCGGTCATGATGTTGATCCCGGTGGACGGAGCCCGGGACGATTCCGCAGGTCCTTAAGACCGAACTTTTCCCGAGCCGGTCCCCCTGCGGCAAAATGTTTGACGAGCGATCCGCGTGTTCGCTACGCGGGCGCCTCGGCGCGTGCGATCCGTCGCGCCGTGCGTCCGTGGTCCGGGGCCCCGCTAGCGCGCCTTGGTCCGCGGCCGTCCTCCCATGCGCATCTCCGCACCGACGTCCCGCGGCAGGCTGAGGTATTCCGGCAGCGCCAGCAGCCCCGCGGCGCCGATGGCCAGGAAGGGCAGGATGAAGTCGTTGGCCGTCAGAGCAGCATGGCCATGCGCCCGCGAGAGCGAAAGGGCGACAGCGCCGAAGCTGACGCCGATGCTTAGGCTCAGCTGCTGAGTCATGGCGCTCAATGTCGACGCGCGACCGCTGCGTTCCGGGGGTATGCCCGAATAGGTGAGCGCGGAAGACGCGATGAAATGCGTCACGCGCAAGAATTCGCCGACCGGCGCCAGCACGAAGATGACGACGCCGGGCGTCCACGGACGGAATAGCGCCGGGAGGCTGGCGCTGATCGCGCTTCCCAGAGCGAAGACCACCAGCGTGGCGCGGAAGCCCATCCGGCGGATGGTCGTCGGCCCGACGAACCGACCGAGCAGCGACCCCACGGCGGCCACGAGCATGACCAGCCCGCTCTCGAAGGGCGACCAGCCGAGCGCGCTTTGCAAGAGCAGCGGCAACAGGAAGGGCAGCGCGCCCAGCCCGAGGCGGATCGCGCCCCCGCCCAGAATGGTGGCGCGGAACGAGGGAATGCGGAACAGCGCCACATCGAGAATGGCGTCCTTGGTGCGCAGCATGTGGCGAACCATGATGGTGTTGATGGCCGCCGCGAGAACCGTTGCCGGCAACCACACGCCCAGTGGGACACCGGCGCGCCCGATCAGCTCGGCCGCTCCCATCAAGGAGCCCACGCCCAGAATCGCCAGCACCGCGCCGGCCGCGTCGAACCGGCCGGGGTTCTGCAGCGCCAGCGGCGGCACGAGGCGCCGGACCACAAAGAAGCCCGCGACACCCACCGGGATATTGATCAGGAACAGCCAACGCCAAGTCGCGAACTCGATCAGCAGGCCGGCGAGCGGCGGGCCGATCAGCGGCCCAATCATCGCGGGAATGGTGAACCAGTTCAGAGCGTTGACGAGTTCGTTCCGTGGCGCCGTCCGCGCCACGATCTGACGCCCCACCGGGGTCATCAAGCCACCGCCCAGGGCCTGCAGGATCCGGGCAAGAACAAGGTGCTCAAAACTGTTCGCCAGCGCGCAGCAGGTCGATCCCAAGAGGAAGACCGAAAGCGCGGTGAGGAACACCCGCCGCGCGCCGTACCGATCCGCTAACCAGCCGCTCAAGGGGATCAGCATGGCCGCGACGATCAGATAGGCCGTGAGCACGAGCTTGAATTTGAGGACGTCGACATGGAACTCGCGCACGAGCGTTGGCAGGGCGGTCGCCAGGGCGCTGGTGTCCGTCAGCTCCATGAACAGCCCGCAGGAAACCGCCAGGGCGACGAGCTTGGCGGGAGCATACGTCCGCGACACCTCGGCCCCACGGATATCGTCCATGACATTCAATCCCGGTGGATGGACCCCGGGACAAGCGCCGCCGATCCTTACGGCGGCATGATCCCCGAGCCGGTCACGCGGCGGCAATGTGTTTGGCCAGCGACTCTGATGTTCGCAAGGCGAGCGCGCCGGTGTGGGTGATCGGGGCCCTGAAATTCGGCGCCGCGCGCAGCGGTTTCAAGCGGTGAAACGCATCCCGAACATGAGCGCCAGCACCACCCAAAAGCTCGAATAGAAGGTTCGCCAACCCAGCGTCATGCTTCGCGGCGGAAAGCAAAGCCACCAGGTCATCATCCAGATCCCCACCAGTGCGCCTGCCACGAAACAGACGCCGTAGGGCGTGTACAGCCTTGGCAGCAACCCGTTGGCGACTCCACGGGCGACCCCAGTGACGATGGTGCCGACGATAAACAGGCCGACAATCCTGCGCACCTCTATGTGGCGCAGCTCAGCCTGCACACGCTGCAGGTCGCCCATCCGTCTCAGCTGCGGCCAGAGCACGATTTCCGTATAGAGCACCGTCCCAAACCAGAACGCGGCGCAGACCACGTGGGCGTATTGCAGGATGTAGTTGACGTAGATCATGCCTGAGCGCGCGCCCCGGACGATGTGCGAAGCATTCGGCTGTCTCGCGCGGTGAGGGTTCGTCCGATCATGCGCGCACCCCCAGCAAAGTCAGCTCATCGGCCCGGTGACACCGAACCGAACGGCCGGGTTCGACCTCCCGCCACGCCGGCGCCATTTCCTTGCAACGCGCCTCCGCAAACGGGCACCGCGGATGGAAGTAGCAGCCGCTCGGCGGATTTCGCGGACTGGCCACCTCGCCGGCCAACGGACGGGGCCCGCCGCGCAGGCTTGGGTCCGGCTTCGGCACCGCGGCGAGGAGGCTGGCGGTGTAGGGATGCAAGGGGCGCCGGAACAGGTCCTCGCAGGGCCCCTGCTCCACCATCTGGCCCACGTACATGACCGCCACCTCGTCGGCCACGTGTTTGATGACCGCGAGGTCATGTGAGACGAACAGATATGACAGCCCGAGAGCATCCTGCAGGTCCAGCAGGAGGTTGAGGATTTGCGCCTGCACCGACACGTCCAGCGCTGAGACCGCCTCATCCGCCACGATCAGTCGCGGGCTGAGCGCGAGCGCGCGCGCGATCCCGATCCGCTGCCGCTGGCCACCGGAGAAGGCGTTCGGATAGCGGTTCGCATGATCGCGCCGCAGGCCCACCAACTGCAGCAGCTCGTCGACCCGGGCATCGATCCGGGCGCGGTCCCGCCAGCCGTGGATCACCAACGGCTCGGCGATGATGTCCCGGACCTTCAGCCGCGGATTGAGCGAGGCGTAGGGGTCCTGGAAGACCATCTGGAACTCGGCCCTCAGGGCCCGCAGTCGGCGAACCGGCAGGTCTGAAAGGTCCACTGTCTCGCCCGCCGCCGTGCGGAACGTCACCCGACCGGCGGTTGGCTCAACCGCCCTCAGCACGCAGCGCGCGATGGTCGTCTTGCCGCATCCGCTTTCGCCCACCAACGCCAGGGTGCGCCCGCGCCGGACGTCGAAACTGACGTCGTCGACCGCTTTCACCACGCCGGATCGTGCGTCCCGGCCGTTCCCGCCATAGGTCTTGCAAAGTCCCGTGACGCGCAAGACGACGTCCTCCGGCAAGGCGTCGGCCTCGCAGACGCCGGGGCGCGGTTGCCTCGTGTCCATGGCGGCGCTCACGCGACTTCGGGGCGCAACGCCCCATCCGCCGCCGCATCCGCGTAGAGGTGGCAGGCGGCGGCGTGGCCAGGCGCCACCGTCCGCGGCGCCGGCTCGATGTGATCGCACAGGCCGCTGATGGCTTGGCCGCATCGCGGGTGGAAGGGGCAGCCCGGAGGCCGCGCAAGCGGATGCGGCACCGAGCCCCGCAGGGTGGCCAAGCGCGTGCGGGGCTTGGCGAGCGGATTGGGCATCGAGCGCAGCAGCGCCTGAGTGTAGGGGTGCTTGGGCGATCTGAAGATCGCGGCCGCCGCCCCCTGTTCAACGACGCGGCCCAGATACATCACCACGACGTCATCCGCGGTTTCTGCAATCACCCCGAGGTCATGGGTGATCAGCAGCAGGGCCATGGCCCTACTGTTACGCAGTTGCCCGAGGAGATCGAGCACTTGGGCTTGAGTGGTCACATCGAGGGCGGTCGTTGGCTCGTCCGCGATCAGCACCGAAGGTCCGCAGACCAACGCCATCGCGATCATGGCCCGCTGCCGTAGCCCGCCCGACAGCTCCCAGGCGTACTGGCCCATGATGAACTCCGGGTGGGGCGTGCCGACCTGGGCGAGCTGTTCGATGGCCCTGCGACGCGCGGCGGCGCGGTCCAGCGGCATGTGCAGACGGATGGTTTCGACGATCTGGTCGCCGACCGTGTGCACCGGGCTGAACGAGGTCATCGGCTCCTGGAACACCAGGCCAATGTCTCGCCCGCGGATCCCCCGCATTTCAGGGCCGTGCTTCGACAAGGTCGCAAGGTCGGTTACCTGGTTGTCGCGGGACAGCAGGATGCGGCCGGAGTCGATCCGTGCGTGCTTGTCCTCGATGCGGAGGATGGCGCGCGCCGTGACGCTCTTGCCGCAGCCGCTCTCCCCCACCACGCCCAGCGTGCGCCCTGGCCGGAGGTCGAAGCTGAGCCCATTGACCGCGCGCACGACGCCTTCGTCTGTGCGGAACGAGACGTGCAGATCCTGCACGGAGAGCAGCGGGTCAGGCGGTGGAGGGGGAATTCGCTCAGGCATAGGGGTCCGCAGCGTCTCGAAGGCCATCACCGATGAAATTGAACGCGAGGATGGCCGCCGCTGTGGGCGCCACCGGCCAGAGCAACCAGGGCGAGAGCGCCAGCGCTTCAAGATTCTGAGCACCGTTGAGCAGCACGCCCAGCGAGATCGCAGGCGGCCGTAGCCCCAGCCCCAGGAACCCGAGCGCCGTCTCGCTGGCGATCATCGCGGGAATCGCCAGGGTCGTCGTGGCGATGATGTGGCTGGTGCAGGCTGGCAGCAGATGCACCAGCATGATGCGTCCAGGACCGCTGCCGGCCAGCTCGGCGGCGAGAACGTAGTCTTCGTTGCGCAGCGCCATGATTCGTCCGCGCAGCTCGCGTGCGAGCTCTGTCCAGCCGATCAGGGCAATGATCAGGGTGACGGTGAAGTAGACCGCGGTGATGCTCCAGCTGGCCGGGATGGCGGCGGCCAGCCCCATCCAGAGCGGGATCGTGGGGATGGCGCGGAGGATCTCGATGAGCCGCTGGATCAGCAGATCGACCAAGCCTCCATAGTAGCCCGAGATCGTCCCCATCAAGAGCCCAAGGCTCAGGCTCAGCGCCACGGCCGCCAGGCCGATGACCAGCGAGGTGCGTATGGCGAGCAGGATCCGAGAGAACAGGTCGCGGCCCAACGAGTCCGCGCCCATGATGAAGAGTGCGCCTTCCGTGGCGGGCCGCCCCGCCACGCCGATAAGGTGCCGATGGGCCTCGAACCCGAGAATGCGATACCTGTAGCCCTCCGCCCACAGGACCACCGGGATGCGCGTGGCGGGATCCGGCGTGTAGCGCATCTCGAACGTCTGGGGGTCCCGCCAGCGGTGGAGCGCGTGCACGTGGGGCGCGAAGTGGCCGTCTTCGAAGAAGTGGATCGGCTGGGGGGGCACTAGGGGGCGCCCGGGATTGGTGGCGGCCGGATCGGAGTAGGCCAGGAAATCTGCGAACACGACGACGAGGTAGAGGAGCGCGACCACCACGGTGCTCGCGGCGGCCAGGCGATGCTTCAGGAATCGCCGTCGGATAAGCGTCCACTGCGAAGCCCCGGGTACGAGCTCAGCCATTGGTTGCGGCGGCTCCGGCGGGGCGATCAGGGCCTGCATCGACATCTCTCTAAGCCGCGAGCCGAATGCGCGGATCAAGCCACGCGAGGAGCAGATCTGAAACCAGCGTCCCCAGGACGGTCAGGGTGGCCAGAATGAGCAGAATGCCGCTGGCGAGGAACATGTCCTGAGCCTGCAACGCCCGTAGAAGCAAGGGTCCCACAGTCGGCAGATTCATGACGAGGGAAACGATGATGCTGCCCGAGACGAGTTGAGGAAGCGTCATGCCGATCGTGCTGACGAAGGGATTGAGCGCCACGCGAAGCGGATACTTCAGGATGAGATTGAGCTCGCGCATGCCTTTGGCGCGCGCCGTGACGATGTAGGGCTTCTCCAACTCGTCCAACAGATTCGCCCGCATCACCCGGATGAGGCGAGCCGTCGTGGCGAGCCCTAGGATCAGCGCCGGCGTCAGCAGATGCCAGAGCAGGTCGAGCCCCTTTCCCAGGCTCGGCGGCGCGGTCGCGTATTGCGCCGAATGCACCTCGCTGAAATCCACGTTGAACCAACGGTACCCGACGTACATGACCCCAAGCGCAAGGAGGAAGTTGGGCAACGCCACGCCCGTGAGTCCAAGGGTCGCGAAGAGGTAATCCCCGGGCGTCCCCCGGTTGGCCGCGCAGTACACCGCAATCGGAAGCGCCAACATCCAGGAAAGCGCGAGAGCGGTGACCGAGAGCAGCAGCGTCATGCCAATCCGCTCCGCGATCAGATCGGCCACCGGGCGGCCCCAGTCGAGCGACCAGCCTAGGTTTCCGCGCAGCACGCCCCAGGCCCAGTGGGCGTAGCGGACGAACATCGGCTGATCCAGTCCGTAGTCCGCCCGCAGCCGCTGCAGGTCGTCCCCAGAGCCGATAGCCCCGGATTGCGCAAGCTGAGCAACGTAGCTGGAGACGAAGTCCCCAGGCGGCAGCTGGATAATGACGTACGAGATCACCGAAATGACCCAGATCGTCACCACGCAGAGGGCCAGCCGGCGGAGGATGAATTTCGAAACTGACCCCATGCGCTTACGAGCGACACTCCGAACCCCGTCCGGGCTGGACGGGCAGGCTCACTAAGACCCAGTCGCTTCGGCCGCACAAAAAGTTCGCCAGTCGAACCGGGGTTCGGGAAAGCGCGGCTTCGCCCAAGTATGCCGGCTGCTAGCAAGCTCTTGAATAATGATCATTATCATCTGCGCTGGGCGATACCTATGCAACCCGCGGCGGCGAGGCTCGCGAGCCGGACGTGCAGCCTCCACAATGGACAGATGGCGGACGATTTGAGCGCGCACCCCCCGACCCTGAGCGAGCGGCTGGCAACCTGGGCCTCCGGGTTGTCGCTCGACGATATTCCTCAAGATGTGGTCGCGCGCCTGAAGACGGCCATACTTCAGGACCTCGTCATGGGGCTCATCGCTCATGACGACTGGCAGACCGAGCGCGCCCTGCGGTTCATCCAAGGCGAGGGCGGCGCCCCGGGTCGCTGCTGCGTTCTCGGACAGGCCGGACGTGCGGCCCCCATCGATGCGGCCTATGCCAATGCGGCGATGATCCGGGCCCTTCGACAGGAGGATAGTCTCATGCCGTCCGGGATCCACGGGGTGGCGATCACCCTGCCGGTGGCGATCGCCCTCGCGGAACAGCACGGCCGTAGCGGCGCCGATGTCCTCACGGCGATGGTCGCGGGGTGCGAAGTGGCTGCGGTCTTGGATCGCGCCGCGCCCGACAAGCGCATGGTGCGAACCTCTTCCCACACCTATGGCGGGTTCGCCGCCGCGGTCACCGCGGCGCGCCTCCTCGGACTCGATATCGGGCAGACGGCGACGGCGCTGGCCTATGCCGGGAATATCGCGGCCATGATCCAGCTGGGGTTTGAGGATCACCAATACGCCGTACTGGCCCGCAACGGCATGACGGCGGCCTACCTCGGGCAGGCGGGAGCCCCCGCGCCGCGGGACGCCCTTGAAGGTTCGCCGGGGTTCTATGAGGCTCAGCTCGGCGGCCGCCCTGAATCCTTCGAACCCGCGCTGGCCAGTCTGGGCGTGGACTTTGCCCTGACGGGGCTGGTGCTGAAACCGGCGCCCGGAACGCTCAACAGCGGCGTGGCCGTGATCCTGATGGCCCGCCTCATCGTTGAGCATGGCCTTACGCCCCAGCAGGTGATCCGCATCGTCGTGTCCCGGGCGTTCGAGTCCAACGATCCGGTTAAGCATGCGAAGGGTCCATTCATCCTTGATTACGCGGGATCGTCGATGCCGTTTGCGTTCGCTGCGACCCTGCTCGATGGCGGCATCACCTTGGAACGCTTCAAGAATCCCAACGTGCCGGAGGTGTTCGACATTACGAGGAAGGTCGAATTCCGGCGCCTGCAGGGGGTCAACGAAGGCCTTCAGCAGATCGAGGTCCACACCGTCGACGGCAGGGTTCTCCGGGCCGAAGGGGACTACCGCTTGTTGCGCAACACCAACGTCGAAGAGATTGTGCGATTCCATGGAAAAGGGCCCGACACAGCCCAGCTGATGACGCTCACTTCGATCGTTGGCGACATGGAGCATCTTGCGGACCTATCGCCTCTGTTCAGCTGCCTCGCGGAGCGGCCAGCCTTCCGCACCGCCATCGCCCAGCGGCCGAATTGTATCGGGCTGTGATCTATCGCCATAAGACCGTGCGCGAGGGCGGCCCGCTCAACGATATCACCCCGCGTCTGATGTGAGCCCGGGGTTGCGGGGTTCCGCCACCCTCATCGCGGCGCGCGGCGTCCGGGGTTTTGGAGACGGCTTCACGGCCCTGCTGTTGCCCGTCTATCTGACGAACCTGGGTTACAGCGCCTTCCGCGTCGGCGTGCTGACCACCGCGACCCTGCTGGGCTCCGCGGCGCTCACCCTGGCGGTCGGGCTGGCCGGTCACCGGTTCCCGGCCAAGCGGCTGCTGTTCGCCGCCTGCGTGTTGATGGCGGCGACCGGGCTCGCCTTCTCCCAAGCCCATGCGTTCTGGCCCCTGGTGATCGTGGGGTTCGTCGGCACGCTCAATCCGTCAGGGGGCGACGTCAGCCTGTTCCTGCCGCTGGAGCAATCGCTGCTCGCCCACGCGGGTCCGCCGTCGCAACGCACCCACCTGTTCGCCCGCTATGCCCTGGCCGGGTCGCTGATGGCCGCGCTCGGCGCGCTCAGCGTGGGGCTGCTGGATCCGTTGAAGGCCACGGGGCTGCCGAGGCTGACGCTCATCGAGTGGGCATTCGCCGCTTACGGATTGCTGGGCCTCGCCAGCTTCCTGCTCTATCGGCGCCTGCCCGACCAACCGGCGGAGACCGAGACGCCGCGCACGGCGCTTGGGCCCTCACGCAACAGAGTGCTGTGGCTGGCGGCTCTCTTCAGCCTGGATTCTTTCGCCGGCGGCTTTCTGGTGCAGTCGCTGTTCGCGCTGTGGCTGTTCCATCGCTTTGGGCTTTCGCTGACCGCGGCCGGAGCCTTCTTCTTCTGGACCGGCGTGCTTTCGGCGCTCTCGCAACTGGCCGCGCCGCTGCTCGCCAGGCGGGTCGGGCTTGTGAACACCATGGTGTTCACGCACATCCCGGCGAACGTCTGCGTGATGGCCGCGGCCTTCGCGCCGAACCTGCCCACAGCCTTCGCCCTGTTGTTCCTGCGCGCCCTGCTGTCGCAGATGGATGTGCCGGCCAGGACCTCTTACGTGATGGCCATCGTGACTCCAGCCGAGCGCGCGGCCGCCGCCGGCGTGACGAATGTGCCGCGCAGCCTGGCCTCGGCGCTTAGTCCGGCGCTGGCCGGGTTTATCTTCAGCGCCAGCCCGTTCGCCTGGCCGCTGGTGATCTGCGGGGGACTGAAGATCACCTACGACCTGCTGCTGCTTTGGCGCTTCCAGAAGGTCCAACCACCGGAGGAACAGGACCCCTAGGAGGCGCCTCGTGGAGAAAGCTGCGCTTCCTCCACTTTGCGCCGGACTTCCGGTCGAGACCGCAGCGGGCGATCAGCTTTTGCAAAGGCGCCTTCGGATCGCGGGATGGCAGTTCAGCTGGCGCCCGCGGTCATCGCACTGCCATCGAGCGCTTGGCCCTCGGCGATGTGAAGGGCATCGGCCAGAGACCTGCTCTCTGGCCGAGCTCGGCCACTTTGACGCATCGGCCGACCAGCGGCCTCTCTATCCGATATTCGATCCGACCGCTGCAGTGGCGCGCCCTCCGCGTGGTTCAGGCGGCGACAAACAGAAGGCCGAGCGAGTCGGCGACGGCCGGGTGGACGATCTTCCCGCCCACCACGTTCAGGCCAGCGGCGAAGCCCGGGTCGTCGGCGAGCGCGCGCTCGACGCCCTTTTCCGCCAGGGCAAGGACGTATGGGGTGGTCGCCGCGCTCAGGGCATATGTGGAGGTAAGCGGCGCCGCGCCCGGCATGTTGGCCACGCAGTAGTGGACGACGCCGTCGACCTCGTACGTCGGCTCGGCATGAGTGGTCGGTTTGGAGGTCTCGAAGCAGCCACCCTGGTCGATGGATACGTCCACCAACACCGAACCCTTGCGCATCAGCTTCAGGTCCTCTCGGCGGATCAGCTTGGGCGCCGCCGCGCCGGTGACCAACACGCAGCCGATCACCAGGTCGGCGGTCGGCAACAGCTCCAGCAGGGCGCCGCGCGACGCCAGCATCGTGCGGGCGCGGCCCTGGAAGTTGGCGTCCAGTTGGGCCAGGCGGCTGGGCGAGATGTCCATGATCGTCACATCGGCGCGCATACCGACCGCGACTTCGGCGGCATTGAAGCCCGAAACACCGCCACCGAGAATGACCACCTTCGCCGGAGCCACACCGGGCACGCCGCCCATCAGCAGGCCACGCCCGCCGGCCGGGGCCAGGAGGCACGCCGCACCCACCTGGGCGGCCATGCGGCCGGCCACTTGGCTCATCGGCGTCAGCAGCGGCAAGCCGCGTTTGTCGTCGAGGATGGTCTCGTAGGCGATGCAGGTGGCGCCCGACGCCATCAGGCCCTTGGCCTGCGCCGGATCAGGCGCCAGGTGGAGGTACGTGAAAAGGATGTGGTGCGGCTTCAGGAGCGCGATCTCATAGGCTAGCGGCTCCTTGACCTTTACGATCAGCTCAGCGGCGTCGAAGACGTCGGGCGCATCGGGAACAATCGTGGCGCCGGCGGCCGAGTAGTCGGTGTCCGACAGGCCCACGCCCGCGCCGGCCCCCGATTGCACGAACAACTCGTGGCCATGGGCGACAAGGGTGGCGACGACGGCGGGCGTCAAGCCCACCCGGCGCTCAAGCTTCTTGATCTCGGTGACGGTTCCAATCCGCATAGTGCGCTCTCCAGTGAAGTCGATAGGGGAGCCTATGCCGAAGAGCGGAGTGGAACCTTGATTTTTCCCTCTCCGCACAGCAGTGATATGCAACGATCTTGCACAAATGAAGTTTCAAATGGCGAAATCTGCAAATCGGATTGATGCGTACGACAAAGTCTTGCTTCGTCGGCTCCAGGACCATGGCCGGGCAAGCAATGTGGAGCTCGCCGAGGCCGCCAACCTGTCTGAAAGCGCCTGCTTCCGTCGAGTCCGGGCGCTGGAAGACGCCGGCGTCATCACCGGCTACGCCGCCACGGTAGACCCTCAGGCGATCGGCCTGGGATTGACGGTCTATGTCTCGATTACGCTCGCGAGTCAGGCGCAGGACGTGCTGGCGGCCTTCGAGGAGGCTGTCGCAAAAGCCCCCGAGATCGTCGAGTGCCACCTGATGACCGGCCAGGCCGACTACATTATTCGGGTCGTGGCCGCCGACGTCGAAGACCTGGAGCGGCTTCACGCCAAGGTGCTGACTCGCTTGCCCGGCGTGGCGCGGCTGAACTCCTCGATCGCGCTGCGCAGCGTCGTCCGCCGAAACGCCCTGCCGATTCGATAGGTCGTTCGGCGCCGAGACCGCGCAAAGTCTGGGCGGCCCGCTGCGAACCCGGATGATGGCGTCCGGACGTGTGCCGGCGCGGCGCCTCCGTCCACCGAGATCCTTCCGGCAAGCCCCGTCCGTTCGGGATTCGGTCCGCTGCAGCCGAAGCGAGCGGCATCGAAGAACTGCGAACCGCGGCGTATGGCGGGCGGCGTTCCCTTGGCGTTCATGGTCAAACACCGTTTTAAACGCCGTTTTAAATCGAATTTTAAAACGGCGACGAAGGCCGAGGCCGACTTAGTATTTAATTTTAAAGGAGAAATTGGCGCGCCCGGAACGATTCGAACGTCCGACCCTCAGATTCGTAGTCTGATGCTCTATCCAGCTGAGCTACGGGCGCGCACCGCCTGACGGCGAGGGCGCGGAACCTAGTCGCGGACGCCGCAAAGCGCAAGCCGGGGGCGCGTTAGAATTTCGCGCGCCCCGCGTCAGTGCGGGATCAGGCCGCCCAGGCCGTTGAGGATGGCGCGGCGGCGCGCGGCGGCGGCGTCCTGCGGCGACGGCGGCGGGTCCTGGCCAGCCTGCGAGCCGCCCGGATAGCTCCGGCCGCCGCCCATCGCCGGCATGGCCATGCCCAGCAGGCCGCCGGTCGCCGAGCGGTAGCGGACCTTGACCTCCCACTGCCGGTTCCAGGCGATCTTCGGGTCGGCGGGCCGGGGCGGATAGACGAAGTTCGCCTCCCCGCCATAGGCGACCATCTGCACGAAGCCCTGCGGCGCGGCGTCGACCACCTCCTTGGGCACCTGGCAGCTCGTGGTCTGGGGACCCATCAGGGTGTGGGTCTCGACGCCGCGCGCGAGGTCGGACGGGGCGATGTAGTCCGGCAGGGCGAAGGCGGCCGCCTGGGTCTCGGAAGAACTCCACAGCACCACCGTCATGTCGCCCCCGTCGCCGCTGCGGCCGCGCCCGCCGGCGCCGCCGGCCCCGATCACCGTCGCCGCATAGGCCTGGGCGCCCTGCACCGGCGCCCAGCCGAGCTGGGCCGGCCCGCCGGGCGTCTTGGCGTTGGTGGTCAGGGTCAGCGGCCCCAGGAAATCCTGGCTCGCGTTCAGGGTGAACCTGATCTCCGGGCTGTAGTTCCCGTGGACCGTGTGCTGGCCCACCAGCGAGCCACTACCGGGCGCCGTCGTGCGCGACTGGGCGTTGGGCCAGTCTCCGTAGGCGGCGTAGCGGCCGGGGGACGGCGGCTGCATCCGGCGGATGTCGAGGCCCTTGCCGATCAGCGCCATGCCCGGCTGGGCCTTGCCGGCGCTCATCTCGGCGAAGTCGAGGACGACCGGCTGGCCGGGCTTGGCATGCTCGCCGCAGCCCCAGAAGATCAGCATCCGGCCCTTGGGCTTCTGGTACTCCGGCGGGATCTGCGGCTTCTCCGGGGCGTCGTCGCGCACGACCGGCGTCGGGGCCTGCGGGGTGACCAGCGGCAGGCTGGCGCCCGCGCCCAGGCCAGCCGGCGGCAGGTGCTCGGCGCTGGGCGGCCCCGACGGGCGGTCCGAGGAGCCGAGCTGCAGCAGCAGGCTGTGCTGCGCCCCGCCGCCGTTCATCATCGCCATGACCTGGCTCATCGACGGCCGCCCGCCGCCGGCCCCGCCGCCCATGCCCGGCATGCCGAAGCCGCTCTGGGTCGAGGCGCTCATCCAGTAGACCGCCACCGGCCCGGTGACCTTCTGCGCCGGCTGCGCCACCGCCGCGCTCGCCGCCGCCGCCGCGCCCGTCAGCAGCAGAAACCTGTGACCCCTACGCATGGCAGCCTCCCGCCCCAATTCGCAGAACAAGGCTATCAGGGGCGCCGCTCAGGTAAAGCCTGCGTATTGTCCCCCGATTGGCGCGGCCGAAGCGGGGCGAACTTCCCAAGATGTCCGCGCCTGCCTATTGCTGCGCGCCTGGATTTTGGCGGCGAGGGCAGGGCCGGATGCGACCGATGGGCTTTCCGGAGGTTCTGGAACTGCTCGTGGTCCTGCGGGACCACAATCCCGCGAATGAGGACGCGCGTTTCCTCGTCCACTGTCTGAACAATATTTCCGGCAGTCGCGCGCAGATGCTGCAGGACCTGTGGGTGACGTTCGAACGTCCCGGTCGGCGGAACGGCTTTTTCGTCGAGTTCGGCGCCGGCGACGGCGTCCGGTACTCCAACACCGCCTACCTGGAGCGCGAACTCGGCTGGACGGGGATCGTCGCCGAACCGGCGCGGATCTACCGCACCCAGCTCCGCGCCAACCGGCGCTGCTTCGTGGACAACCGTTGCGTCTGGACGAAGACCGGCGAGACCCTGTTGTTCAACCAGGCGGCCATCCCCGCGCACTCCACCCTCGACGCCTTCTCGGACAGCGACAACCTGGGCCCCACACGCGAAACCGGCGCGCGCTATGAGGTCGAGACCGTATCCCTGAACGATCTGCTGGCGCACTGGAACGCGCCCCGCAGGATCGACTACCTGTCGGCTGACACGGAAGGCTCGGAACTGGCGATCCTGCAGGCCCTGGACTTCGAGCGCTACGACGTGGGCCTGATCAGCGTCGAGCACAATCATACGGACAAGCGTCGCGAGATCTTCGATCTGCTGACGTCCAAGGGCTATCGGCGGACGCTTGAGGCCATGTCGGGCGTCGACGACTGGTATGTGAAAACCGGCTGGAGCGCGTCAGGGTGAAGTGGAACGCGGGTCACCCGTCCGACGCGCTCTGAGCTTTTGAAGATCGACCCTTTTTGTCCGGGTCACCAGATCCCATTCGAACCGGGCGGCGGTCAGGCCGTAGACCGAGCCCCCGGACAGCACCGCCGCGTCCACCGCCTCCACCAGGTTCTCCGGCGCCGGGGCGTCGGTCTCCCGCGGGCCCGGCGCCCCGCCGCGGACGTCGACCGCGCCCGGGGATCGTGCGCCTGGCCCACTTTCAGCCCGGCCACGTCGGTGATCAGGTTGCGGGGTCCGGCCCGCGCATGCGATGGCAGTCCGCTCATGATCGGGCGACCTCGCACGCCGCCGGGTTTGTTGTCCACGCGCCCGCGGCCACTATGTTGGCGCTTCACTCCCGTCCCTTCCGGAGCCTTTTCGCCCGTGTCTTCAGTCTTGCCCCCGTTCAAGCGTCTCCTGCCCCTCACCCTGGCGGCCCTGCTCAGCGCCACCGCAGCGGCCGCGCAGGCGCCGCCCAAGGGCCCCACGGCCATGGTGGCCGCGGCCGAGCCCGACGCGGTGGAGGCGGGCCTGAAGGTGCTGAGGGCCGGCGGCTCGGCGGTGGACGCCGCGGTGGCCGTGCAGGCGGTGCTGGGCCTGGAGGAGCCGCAGAGCTCCGGCCTCGGCGGCGGCGCGTTCATGACCTACTACGACGCCAAGACCCGCCAGGTGACCGCCTACAACGGCCGCGAGACCGCCCCGGCGGGCGCCACGGCGGAGCTGTTCTACGGCCCGGACGGCAAGCCCATGCCCAAGGGGCAGGCGATCGTCGGCGGCCGCTCGGCCGGCGTGCCCGGCGCCATCGCCATGCTCCACCTGGCCCAGAGCCAGCACGGCAAGCTCGCCTGGAAGGATCTGTTCGGCGACGCCGAGCACCTGGCCGGCGACGGCTTCCACGTTCCCGCCCGGATGGCCGCGGCGGCCTCCTCCAACGCGCCCCAGGCCAAGCAGCCGGACGCCGTCGCCTATTTCACCAAGCCCGATGGGACCAAGGTCCAGGCCGGCGAGATCATGAAGAACCCGGCCTACGCCGCCACGCTGAAGCGGCTGGCGGCCGAGGGGCCCAAGGCCATCCTGGAAGGCCCTATCGCCGAGCAGATCGTGGCCAAGCTGCACGAGGGTCCCTATCCCAGCGCCATGACCCTGAAGGACCTGGCCGGTTACAAGCCCGAGGTCACGCCTGCCGTCTGCCGGCCCTATCGCGAATACACCGTCTGCGTGCCGCCCGCGCCCTCGGGCGGACCGGCGGTGCTGGAGGGCCTGGGCATCCTGCAGCGCACCGATATCGACAAGCACCCGAACGACGTCCAGGGCTGGTACCTGTTCAGCCAGGCGAGCCGGCTGATGTACGCCGACCGCGACCGCTACTACGGCGACCCGGACTTCATCTCGGTGCCGATGGAGGGCCTGCTGGCGCCCGACTACCTCGACGCGAGGGCGCGGCTCATCAACCCGGACAAGGCCGGCCCGCCGCCGGCGCCCGGCAATCCCAAAGGCGCCGGCCCGCGCGGGCCCGACCGCACCAAGGAGCCCGGCGGCACCACCCACATGGTCATCGTCGACAAGGACGGCAACGCCATCTCCATGACCACCACGGTCGAGAGCATCTTCGGCGACGGTAAGATGGTCGGCGGCTTCTTCCTCAACAACCAGCTCACCGACTTCTCCTTCACGCCGAAGGATTACGACGGCGCGCCGGCCGCCAACGCCGCGGCGGGCGGCAAGCGGCCGCGCTCGTCCATGGCGCCGGCCATCGTGCTGGACCGGCAGAGCCGCTTCGTCGCCGGCGCCGGCTCCCCCGGCGGCCCGTCGATCATCGCCTTCAACCTCAAGGTGCTGGTGGGCCTCATGGACTGGAAGGTCCCGCCGCAGGAAGCCGTGGCCCTGCCCAACCTGATCGCCTTCGACACGATCTACGCCTCGGAGCCCGCGAAATTCCCGCCGGGCGTGGTGGCGGGGCTGGCGGCCAAGGGCGTCGCGGTGCGCGGCGGCCCCTTCGGCGAGGGCTCCGGCGAACAGGCGATCGAGATGACGCCCAACGGCCTTCGCGGCGGCGCTGACCCGCGCCGTGAAGGCGTCGCCCGAGGGTACTGAGCCTGGCGACCCTTGACGACATACGCGCCGTCGCCCTGGCCCTGCCGGGCGTGCAGGAGGTCGACTATCGCGGCGAGCCCTGGTTCCAGGTGGGGTCCAAGGGCTTCGTCTGCAGCTCGCGCGGCAGGATCATCATGAAGCTGGCCTCCGCGCATCAGGAGCTGCTGTTCGAGGCCCGACCGGACGTCTTCCGCCCGATGATCGCCGGCGCCCTGCGCTGGAGCTTCGTGGACATCGCCGCGCTCGACGCCGATGAAATCGGTGAGCTGGTCCGCGAGGCCTGGACCCAGATCGTCCCGAAGAAGGTCGCTCGCGCCTACTTCGGCGCGGCGTGAGCGGCAGGCCGCCGCTTCGGCGGCGCCGGCGTCGGCGCGCCCGGCAGGCGCAGCTCGAAGATTGAGCCGCCGGGTCCGGTCTCCACGAGGCTCAGGTCTCCGCCGTGCGCCTGGGCGAGCTCTCGCGCGATCGCGAGGCCCAGGCCCGCGCCATCGGGGCGGCCCGATCCCGCGAAGGGCTGGAACAGCCGCTCGCGCGCCCGTTCCGGCAGGCCCGGCCCGTTGTCGGCCACGCGGATCAGGCTGGCGTCTCGGGTGCGGGTCAGGCTGACGGCGATCCGCCCGGGCTTGGTGCGCCCTTCCTGGTGCTCGATCGCCTGCTGGGCGTTGCGCAGCAGGTTGGCCAGGATGCGGTGCAGTTGGTCGGGGTCGGCGATCACCCGCTCGGCCGCGGCGATCCGGCAGGACAGGGCGACTTGGTGCTCCACGAGCCGCGCTTCCTCGGCCGCCGCCTGGACGGCCGAAGTCAGGGGCACGGGCCGGGGCTCCGGCGCGGCCTCCTGGGTCTTGCCGTAGGCCAGCACGCCGGACGCCAGCTTCACCGCCCGGTCGAGCGCGCGCTCCAGGCGCGGCAGGGCCTGGCTCACCTTGGGATCCTTCAGCGCCGCCAGCCGCTCGGAGGCGATCTGGGCGCTGGTCAGCATGTTCTTCAGGTCGTGGTTGATCTTGGCCACCGCCTCGCCCAGGGCGGCCAGCCGGGCGCGGGAGTTCAGCGCGGCGCGCAGGTCGGCCTGCATGCGGTCGAGCTCGGCCTCGGCGCGGCCCACCTCGTCACGGCGTCCGGAGAGCTGGATGCGCGCCTCGGAGTCCTCCGGGTCGGCGCGGAACCGTTCCATGGCGTAGGTGAGCCGCTGGATGGGCCGAACCAGGAAGAGGTTGAGCGTCAGGTAGACCAGCAGGCCCGCGATCGCCGAGACGAAGGCGATGACCAGCACCACCCGCCAGAGATAGCCCGTCAGCGCCTTCTTCAGCTCCGCGTCGGGGGCCACGAACTCCACGAAATCGGTGCGCGCGTTGAGGTCGTTGCGGAAGCGCGGGGCGGCGATCACCCGCAGCCGCGCGTCCGGCGCGCTGAACAGGGTGCGGAAGGGGGCCAGCAGGTCCAGGCCGACATTGCCGCGCAGGTCCACCAGGTAGGGCGAGATGGCGGTGCGTGGCCCCGCGAACACCAGGGAGCGGATCTTGTCGTTGGAGATGGCCACGATCTCCACCCCGGCGCCCTTCAGGAGCTCCGTCTTCAACTGCTCGGAGACCTTGCGGTCGGGCGCGACCTCGGGCGCGAGGGACGCGAGCTCGGCCGCGCGCACCCGGTCCAGCAGCCACTGCTGCTCGAAGGACGCCAGCGCGGGCGGCAGGGACAGCAGGCCGCCGAACGCCACGAACAGGATGGTGAGCGTCAGCAGGCGCGCCGAGAGGCCGCCCGGCCAGAAGAAGCGGGGCCTCGCGGGCCTGGTCTCTTCCTGTGGCGTGGGGGCGGCGTCCGCCATGATCCTTCCGAGTTAATGCAGCGCGTTCACTTCGGCAACGCGGGCCTTGGCCCCTGCAAGCCTTGGGCCTGCCCGCGCCTACTTTGCGCCCACCGCGGCGCCGACCGAAGCAAAGCCGTCCGCGCGCAGGCGCTGCGCCAGATCGCGCTTGATGCGCCCCACCAGCCCCGGGCCCTCGAACACCAGGGCCGAATAGAGCTGCACGGCGCAGGCTCCGGCGCGGATCTTCGCATAGGCGTCCGCTCCCGAGCCTATCCCGCCGACGCCCACCAGGGCGAGCCGGCCGCCGGCGGCCTGGGCGAACTCGCCCAGCACCCGCGTCGACAGCGCCGTGAGCGGCGCGCCCGATAGCCCGCCCGCCTCGCCCGCGAACCGCGATGTCAGCGGCGGACGGGACACGGTGGTGTTGGAGACCATGATCCCGGCCAGGCCCCGGACGGCGCAGGCCGCGGCGATGGTCTCCACCTCGCCCGCCTCCAGGTCCGGGGCGACCTTCAGGAACATCGGCGCCCGGCCGGCCGGCGGCAGGCTGTCCGCCGCCTCGGCCAGGCGGCCCAGCAGCTCCTCGAGCGCGGCCTTGGTCTGCAGCGCCCTCAGGCCCGGCGTGTTGGGCGAGGAGATGTTGATGGTGAAATAGCTGGCCAGGCCCCACAGCCGCGTCAGCCCGGTCACATAGTCGCCGATGCGGTCGGCGGAGTCCTTGTTGGCTCCGATGTTGGCGCCGACGACGCCGGAAGGTCCGCGCCGCGCCAGCCGCCCGGCGAAGGCCTCCAGGCCCTTGTTGTTGAAGCCCATGCGGTTGATCACCGCCCGGTCTTCGCTCAGCCGGAAGAGCCGCGGGCGCGGGTTGCCGGCCTGTGGCAAGGGCGTCACCGTCCCGCACTCCGCAAAGCCGAAGCCGGCGCGCAGCATCGGTGCGAACACCTCGGCGTCCTTGTCGAAGCCCGGCGCCAGGCCCACCGGATTGGGCAGGGAAAGCCCGGCCAGCGACGTGGCCAGGATCGGATCGTCGCGGCCGCCTGCCGGGCCCAGCCCCAGCTTCAGTCCCTTGATCGCCCAGCCGTGCGCGTCTTCCGGATCGAGGCCCCGGAGCGCCCAGGTCGCCGCGCCGTGCAGGCTCACGAGAGCGCGCCGAGGACCGGGACGCCCTCGCCGTCCAGCGGCGCCTCGGTCACATAGCGCACCTGCTGGGCGGCGAGCGGGCCATAGAGGTGCGGGAAGAGGTCGCCGCCGCGCGAGGGCTCCCAGCGCAGGGCCTCGCCCAGGTCGTCAGCCTCCACCTCCAGCACCACCAGGTCCGCCTGGCCGGCAAAGTGCCGCCGGGCGGTCTCCTGCGCCTGGGCCGCGGTGGAGAAATGGATGAAGCCGTCCGCCCGGTCGAGAGGCGAGCCCTCGTAGCGCCCGGCCTCATGGGCGGCGGTCCAGTCGGCGCGTGGCAGGATCTTGTAGATGCGGGTCAATCGCCCCCTCCCAGGCCGCGTTCGGGGAAGAACAGGCCATCGAAGGCCGGCCGGCCGTCGTCGTCGAACAGGAACACCGCCGCCGCGGCTGTGGGGAACCGGCGGCTGGCGCGGGCGATCAGCGAGGGTGGGGCCGAGCCTTCCGTCAGAAGCTGCACGGCCAGCTCCTGCAGGCCCGGATTGTGGCCCACCACCATCACCGTAGGGGCGCCCGCGCCGGCCCGCGCGGCCTCGCGTCGGACGCGGCCGGAATCGGCGTGATAGAGGTCGTCGTCGAAGCGGGCGCGGGCCTTGGCGAAGTGGGGCTCGGCCGCCGCCCAGGTCTCGCGGGCGCGGGCCGCGGTCGAGACCAGCACCAGGTCCGGCGCGAAGCCCATGTCGGCCAGTTGGGCGCCCATCTGCGCCGACTCCTCGATCCCCCGGGGCGCGAGGCGGCGGTCGAAATCCTCGCCGCTGGCGGACTCCGCCTCAGCCTTGCCGTGCCGGAAAAGGATCAGCCGATCCATGGACGCTCCACCCTTGCGCGCCCCTCATAGCGGCGCCCGCGCCGCCTGCGAAGCCGCCGCAAAGCGCCCAAGACGTCATTGACACCGAAAGGGCTTGGCGGTCCAAGGCGCCATGGACGCAGGCGCGGAGCCCGGGTCGGATGTCGAGAGCGGCGGCGGGACCTGGCGGTTTCCGGCGGGAAGGCCGTTGCGCCTGGACTCCGGGGCGACGCTGAGCGGCCTGGAGGTGGCCTACAAGACCTATGGCCGCCTGAACGAGGCCAGGACCAACGCCGTCCTGGTCTGCCACGCCCTGACCGGCGACCAGCACGCCGCCTCGGTCAATCCGGTCACCGGCCGCCCCGGCTGGTGGGAAAACGTCATCGGACCCGGCCGGCCGCTCGATCCCGAGCGCTACTTCGTGATCGCCACCAACGTGATCGGCGGCTGCATGGGCTCGACCGGGCCCGCCTCGGCCAATCCCAAGACCGGACAGGCCTACGCCCTGTCCTTCCCGATGATCACCATCGCCGACATGGTCCGCGCCCAGGCCATGCTGATCGAGGCCCTGGGCATCGAGACCCTGTTCGCCGTGGTCGGCGGGTCCATGGGCGGGATGCAGGTTCTGCAGTGGGCGGCGGACTTCCCGGAGAAGCTGTTCAGCGCCGTCTGCATCGCCGCCGCGCCGCGCCACTCGGCCCAGAACATCGCCTTCCACGAGGTCGGCCGCCAGGCGATCATGGCCGATCCCGACTGGCGGGCGGGCGACTACGAGGCCGCCGGGGTGCGTCCGGAAAAGGGCCTGGCCGTGGCGCGCATGGCCGCGCACATCACCTACTTGTCCGAGCCCGCCCTGCAGCGGAAATTCGGCCGCGAGCTGCAGCGCGATGGCCTGTCGTGGGGTTTCGACGCCGACTTCCAGGTGGAGAGCTATCTGCGCCACCAGGGCGCCAGCTTCGTCGACCGCTTCGACGCCAACTCCTACCTCTACATCACCCGCGCGCTGGACTACTTCGACCTGGCCGCGCGGCACGGCGGCGTGCTGGCCGAGGCGTTCCGCAAGGCGCGCGGGGTGCGCTTCTGCGTGCTCTCCTTCTCCTCCGACTGGCTCTATCCCACCGCCGAGAGCCGCGACATCGTGCGCGCGCTCAACGCCGCCGGCTGCCGCGCCTCCTTCGCCGAGATCGAGAGCGACAAGGGCCACGACGCCTTCTTCCTCGACGAGCCGCAGCTCGACCGCACGCTGCGCGGCTTCTTCGCCTCCACCGCCCAGGCCCGAGGACTATAGGAATGGGACTCTAGTGGCCGCCATGCGCGAGGACTTCGCCGAGATCCTGCGGCTGGTGCGTCCCGGCGCGCGGGTGCTCGACGTGGGCTGCGAGGACGGCGAACTGCTCGACCTCCTGACCCGCGAGAAGCGCGTCGACGGCCAGGGGCTGGAGATCAGCCCCGCCGGGGTCTCGGCCTGCCTGGCCAAGGGCCTGGCGGTGGTGCAGGGCGACGGCGACCGTGACCTCGACCATTTCCCGACGCGGGCCTTCGACTACGCGATCCTGTCCAAGACCCTGCAGCAGATGCGCGATCCCAGGCACGTGCTGTCCGAACTCCTGCGCATCGCCGACCAGGCCATCGTCTCGGTGCCGAACTTCGGGCACTGGCGGATGCGGATGTCGCTGATGGCGCGGGGCCGGATGCCGGAGACGCGGGCGCTTCCCGACCCCTGGTGGTCGACGCCCAACATTCACCTGTGCACCCTGCGCGACTTCACCGACCTCTGCCGCGAACTGGACCTGCGGGTCGACGCCTGCGCGGCGCTGAGCGGCGGCAAGCCGGCGCGCTCGATCCGCCCGGACGGCCTGCTGGAGAACTGGCGCTCGGAGACCGCCCTCTTCCTGCTCGGCCGCCGCGCCGAGGACCGGCCCGAAGCCACGCCGCAGAACCTGTTCGGCGAGGTGGACCTGCCGAGGCCGGAGGGCGTGGCGCCCAAGGCCCGGCGGACGCGCGCGAAGGCCTAGCCGGCCCGCTCCAGCTTGGCCCTGATGGCCTTCAGCGCCGTTCGCATCAGCTCGGCGTAGGCGCTGTCGAGGAAGGCGATCCGCATCAGGGCGCGGCCGAGGCCGCCGAGGCTCCCGGGGAGCCGGTCGCCGCGCAGCCGGAAGGCGTAGGTCCAGGCCAGTTCCGTGCGCGCGCCGCCGTCCAGGGGCGCGAAGCGGAACTCGCCGATCGCGTAGGCGACAGGCCGCGCCGCCGGGGTGGTGTAGTTCCACACCTGGTAGCGGAAAAGTTCGGGGGTGCGCACCACCACCTGCTCCGTGGTCTGAGCGCCGTCAGTGAGCCGCACGATCCGCCGCCCGCCGGGCGTTCCCCACGGCCCCGGCGTCAGCGGCGTCACCCCGGCCACGCCCGGCAGCCGCTTGGTCGGCAGGACCATCTCCTCCAGCGCCCCCAGCACCACCCAGTCGCTGACCGCCTGGGGCGGCCGGTCGACGACGATGCGCTCGGTGCGCGCGATCATCGGGGCGTCGGGGTCGATGGCGGGCGGCGGGGGAAGGTCGGTCGGCATGGACCCACCCTAGGCGAGGCCGGGCGCGCGGACCAAGCCCCGACGACCTGAGCCACCTGTTCGGGACAATGGCCCGCGGCTAACCGGCGATGGCCGCGGCGTCGCGGTCGCCGGTGCGGATGCGCAGCGCCTGCTCCAGGTCCATGACGAAGACCTTGCCGTCGCCGATCTTGCCGGTGTTGGCGGTGCGCGAGACGGCCTCGACCACCGCTTCGCAGATGTCGTCCGGCACGGCGATTTCCAGCTTCACCTTGGGCAGCAGCTTCACTTCGTACTCGGCCCCGCGATAGACCTCGGTCTTGCCGCGCTGGCGGCCGTAGCCGCGCACCTCGGTGACCGTCAGGCCGGAGGCGCCGGCCTCGGTGACCGCGTCGAGCACGGCGTCGAGCCGGCTGGGTTTGATGATCGCGACGATCATCTTCATGGCGCCGCCTTTCGGTTCATTCGCGGCTCGACGCTAAGGCCTTCCCCGCGTCGCTCCAAGAGCTTGAGCTTTCGCTCGGTTCCTCCTGCCCGGGAAATGGGCGCCATGGAAAGGGCTCCCGGCGCGGGGGCGAGCAGCGGGCGGGCCCGCCGCACGCGCGCAGCGTGGCCCTTGGGCTTCACCGCGAACGTCTGCTTCACCGCCTCCATCAGCAGCAGGCCCGCGAACCCCGGCCACAGCCTGGAGCCCGTCTGCTCGAATCCCTCGGCCCAGCCGGCCATCCAGTTGAGCGGCGGCACATAAAGCGCCCGGGTCCAGCCGGAGGGCTCCAGCTCGGCCTCGCGCAGCAGTTCGGCCAGTTGGCCGCGGCTATAGGGCCGCCCATGGCCGAAGGGCGTCTTCTCGGAATTGGCCCACAGCCCATTGCGGGCCGCCACCGCCACGACGACCTTTCCCGAAGGCGCCAGCACCCGCCAGACCTCGCGCAGCAGGGCCAGGGGGTCGGGGCTCTCCTCGATGCCGTGGACCATCAGGATGCGGTCGAAGAGGGCGTTGGCGAAGGGCAGGCTGTCCTCGCCCACCAGGGTGGTCAGGTTGCGCGCGCCGCCCGGCCAGATCTCCACCCCCTGCTGGGCGGGCATGGCGCCGATCACCCGCCGCGCGGCGTGGCGGGCCGGGGCCACGAAGGGCGTCGCATAACCCAGCGCCAGCACGTCCAGTCCGCGCGCGTCGCCCCACGCCTCGATCACCTTGCGGCCCACCATGGCGCGCGCCGCCCGCCCCAGATCGGAGGCGTAGAACTGTCGAAGCTCCAGGACGTCGCGGCGCATAATCCATGGCTATGCTCGACTAAGGGGTCCCGCCAACCTAAATCGCATGCGCCCCGCACGCTCCCCATCTGGCAGGAGGTCCACCCATGCCGCTCACCGTCCACCAGTTCCCCTGCCTCGAGGACAACTACGGCTTCCTGGCCCGCGATGCGGCCACCGGCCTGGCCGCCTGCGTCGACACCCCTGACGCCGGCGCCATCCTGCGCGAGCTCGACAAGCTGGGCTGGAAGCTCGACATGATCCTCAACACTCACTGGCACCCCGACCACGCCGGCGGCAACGCCGAGATCGTGGCCGCGACCGGCGCCAGGATCGTCGGCCCCGCAGAGGTGACCCGCATCTCGGCGCTGGACCGCGAGGTGAAGGGCGGCGACACCGTGATGCTGGGCGAGACCCAGTTCCAGGTGATCGAGAGCGGCGGCCACACCCTGGGCCACATCGCCTATTTCGACGCCGCCGACCGCATCGCCTTCGTGGGCGACACCCTGTTCGCGCTCGGCTGCGGGCGGCTGTTCGAGGGCACGCCGGAGCAGATGTGGACCAGCCTGCAGCGCCTCGCCGCCCTGCCGGACGACACCACCGTCTACTGCGCGCACGAATATACCGCCTCCAACGCCCGCTTCGCGCTGTCGGTGGACGACGATCCGGCGCTCAAGGCCCGCGCCGAGCAGGTCTTCGCCGCCCGCCAGCGCGGCGAGGCCACGGTGCCGACCACCATCGCGCTGGAGAAGGCCACCAACCCCTTCCTGCGCGCGCCGGTGCTGGCCGGCCGGGTCGGCGCCGCCGGCAAGCCCGACTACGAAGCCTTCGGCGCCGTCCGCGCCGCCAAGGACGTGTTCAAGGGATAGGTCTCCGCTCGCCCGGGCCGCAAGAGCCGGAGCCGGGCGGAGAAGGATGCCTACTGGCGAAAGCTCTGGGCCACCTGGACGATGCGATCCGACGAGGGCCGGCCGGCCAGGCCCTGCGGCGGGGCGACGGTGACCTCCAGGACGCCGGCGCTGTCGAGCTGGACGGATGCGCGGCTCCCTTCCACCAGTTGCACCCGCAGGATGTGATCCAGGATCTTGCGGGCGTCGGAACGCTTGGACATCCGCACCACCGCCTCGCTGGTCACCATGGCCGCGTCGGCGATCAGGGGGGCCGATATGGGCGTCGCCTCCTGGCCGGGCCGTCCCGCGTCGAACTGGATCAGCCGGCGCGCGGCGCGGCTGGCGCGGGCGCTGGCCTGGGCCAGCCGCTCCAGCAGGACCTGCGGGCCCATGATGGCGAGCTTCAACGGCGGGGCGATGCCCGCCAGGGCCGCGGCCGCGCCGCCCGGCCGCTGGTCGGTGAACACCGTCACCCCCCCCAGCCGGGTGGCGCGCAGCACCGGCTCCCCCAGGTCGTTCTTGTAGATGGTGTCGCCGCGCGGGGCCGGTTGCGGCTGCAGGGCCCAGACCTCGAAGCTGCCGTCGAACTTCAGCAGCGCCTTGGACTGGGAGCGGTCGAAGGTGAAGACATCGCCGTCCTCGGTGACATAGCGGGCGACCAAGGGCGCGGCGATGTCGCGCCCGTCGCTGGGATGGCGCCCGAAGAGCCCGTCCCGGAGGCTGCCCAGGGGGCCCGCCGTCGCCGGCGAAACGAGGCTGAGCCATAGGCCGAGCATGACGGCGAGAACCGCCGCCGCCTTCGTCCTAGAAAAAGCCAGTGGCTCGCCCGTCATGACTCCAAAGGGCATGCCGAGGGGGTGTGGCGCTTTTTGGACCGGGGCAGGGCCTTCACCGGACAGCGGGGCCTCAGCCGACCAAGTATTGTCCGCCATTCAGCGACAGTGTCGTTCCGGTCACATACCCTGCGCGCTCGCCGGCCAGGAAGGCGACCATGTCGGCGATCTCGTCGCCGCGGCCGAGCCGGCCGACGGGAATCTGGCCGATAATGCCCTCCAGCACCTTCTCGGGCACTGCCTGGACCATCTCGGTGTCGATGTAGCCGGGGGCGATGCAGTTCACGGTGACGCCCTTCTTGGCGTTCTCCAGGGCCAGGGCCTTGGTGAAGCCGATCATCCCGGCCTTGGCGGCGGAATAGTTGGTCTGGCCCACCTGGCCCTTCTGGCCGTTGATCGAGGAGATGTTGATGATGCGGCCCCAGGACCGGTCGCGCATGCCCTCGATCACCTGGCGGGTCATGTTGAACAGCGAGTCCATGTTCACCCGGATCACCTCGCTCCACTGCTCGGAGTTCATCCGGTGGAAGACGCCGTCGCGGGTGATGCCGGCGTTGTTGACCAGGATGTCGATCGGACCGAGCTCGGCCTCGACCGCCTTCACGGCGTGTTGGCAATCGGCGAAGTTGCCGACATTGCCCTTGATCACCATGGCGCCGGTCTCGCGCTTCAGCGCGACGGCGGCCTCCTCGTTGCCGGAATAGCCTGCGGCGACCTTGAACCCGTCCGCGGTCAGCCGCTCGACGATCGCCCGCCCGATGCCACGGGTTCCACCCGTGACCAGCGCCACCCTGGCCATGCCGTTCGTCTCCCTATCGACCGTCGCCGGTTGATCCGGCGTTCAGCTCGTAATCTTCTCGACGCACATGGCCACGCCCATGCCGCCACCCACGCAGAGCGTCGCGAGGCCTTTGGTTGCGTCCGTGCGGTTCATCTCGTGCAGCAGGGTGGTCAGGATCCGCGCGCCCGACGCGCCGATCGGGTGGCCGATGGCGATGGCCCCCCCGTTGACGTTCACCTTCGCCGGGTCGAGGCCCAGGTCGCGCACCACGCAGATCGACTGGGCGGCGAAAGCCTCGTTGGATTCGATCAGGTCCAGGTCGCCCACCGACCAGCCGGCGCGCTCCAGGGCCTTGCGGCTGGCGGGGATCGGGCCGGTGCCCATGATCTCCGGATCGACCCCGGCGTTGGCCCAGGACGCGATGCGCGCCAGGGGCTTCAGGCCCCGCTTCCTGGCTTCGTCGGCGCTCATCAACACCAGGGCCGCGGCCCCGTCGTTGAGGCCCGAGGCGTTGGCGGCGGTGACCGAGCCTTCCTTGGCGAAGGCGGGCTTGAGCGCGGCCATGGCCTCCAGCGTCGCCCCGTGGCGGATGTATTCGTCCTGATCGACGACCGTGTCGCCCTTGCGGCCCTTGATGGTGACCGGGGCGATCTCGCCCGCGAACCTGCCCGCCTTCTGGGCGGCCTCGGCCTTGTTCTGCGAGCCCACGGCGAACCGGTCCTGGTCCTCCCTGGTGATCTGCCAGCGGGCGGCGATGTTCTCGGCCGTCTGGCCCATGTGATAGCCGTGGAAGGCGTCCCACAGCCCGTCCTTGATCATCGTGTCGACCAGGGCCAGGTCGCCCATCTTCTGGCCGCCGCGAAGGTTCTGGGCGTGCGGCGACTGGCTCATGCTCTCCTGGCCGCCGGCGATCACGATGTCGGCCGAGCCATCCATGATCTGCTGGGCGCCCAGGGCCACGGCGCGCAGGCCCGAGCCGCAGAGCTGATTGAGGCTCCAGGCGGGGCTTTCCACCGGGATGCCGGCGTTGACCGAGGCCTGCCGCGCGGGGCCCTGGCCGGCGCCGGCCTGCAGCACCTGGCCCATCACCACTTCGTCCACGTCGGCGGCCTTGATCCCGGCGCGCTCGATGGCGGCCATGATGGCGATCTTGCCCAGTTCGTGGGCGGGCAGGCTGGAGAGCGCCCCGTTGAACGAGCCCACCGGCGTGCGCGCGGCGGAGACGATGACGATGTCGGTCATGACGCGGATTCCTTGACGTCTTTTGGGGACGGCCCTTCCTCCCCATCTATTGGGAGCGCGCGACATTTCCGCAACCCCGCGCGTGATTTGGCGCCGATTGCCATTCTGCTCGCATCCGCGATACTGCGGTGCAGAAACAGGGTTCGCGGAGGTTCGCGGCCCGGCATAAGGAATTGGGATGGCCGACACGGAAGGGACAGCCGCCCCGGGCGAGCGCGTCGTCATCAAGAAGTACGCCAACCGGCGACTCTACAACACCGCCTCCTCCAGCTACGTCACCCTCGAGCACCTCTCGGAGATGGTGAAGAAGAACGTCGACTTCGTCGTCTATGACGCCAAGACCAACGAGGACATCACCCGCTCGGTCCTGACCCAGATCATCTTCGAGGAAGAGAGCCAGGGGCAGAGCCTGCTGCCGATCCAGTTCCTGCGGCAGCTCATCGGCTTCTACGGCAACTCCATGCAGGCCTTCCTGCCGTCCTATCTGGAGCTGTCGCTGGCCAGCTTCACCCAGCAGCAGGAGCGCATGCGCAGCCAGTTCTCCGCCCTGGGCCAGGCCGCGCCGGGCGTGGGCGTCTTCGACGAGCAGGTGCGCCAGAACCTCGCCCTCTTCGACCGGGCGATGAAGATGTTCTCGCCCTTCGCCTACGCCGCGCGGCCGGAGGAGCCGGCGCCCGCACCCAAGGCCGAGCCGGCGCCGGCTGCATCCGACGAGGCCCTCGTGGCGTTGCGCAAGCAGATGGAGGAGATGCAGGCGCAGATTGAGAAGTTGGCCGGCAAGCGTTAACGTCTCGGTAATGGTTGGCCCGAGTCCTGCACAAGCAGCCCCGCAATGACGATATCGATCGATCCTATCCGCAGGGCCCCTGGCCCGAGCCGTAGCCGCAAGGGCGAAGCCGACACAGACCGTGCCGATTTGACGCAGGCGACCGCGGGCAGCCTCTTGCCGGTGCCGGTCGGCCCGCCGCGCACGATCCCGCGAAGCGCGGCCCGCGTCGGCGGCGCCTCGGCCATCGACGCCCAGGTGATCGGCGAACGCCGCGGCCTGCGGGCCGGCCCCCAGATCCACGACCAGGCCCGCGTCAGCTACAACCGCACCGCCTGGTCCGGCTCGGCCGACCGCCGCGCGCCGACGGGCCGCTCCGCCCGCACCGAGATCTGAATCCGCTCATCCCGGCGAAAGCCGGGACAGCCGCGCCACCTCCGCCTCCAGCGCCGCCACCCGCCGCTCCAGGGCCGCGATCCGCGCGGCCGCCCCGCCCTCCGTCCCCGGAACCGGCGTCGAGACGCCCGCATGGGCGGCGACTTCTGCCGCCTCCGCGCCCAAAAGCTCGGCAAAGACCGCCACCTCGCCGGCCGACAGCTCCCGCTGGTCCTTGAAGACCAGGGCCAAGTCCTCGGCGCTCAGGGACGCAGCGGCGGCCAGCACCGCGCGCGAAAGGCCGCGCTCGCCGAGGCGCGCGTCGAACCAGGCGGCGTCGAAGAACAGGGCCATGGGGTCTCCGCACGGCTGGCGCCGGACTTGCTTAACCGTGATGGCGATTCCGATCACGAGGGCCCGTCATGCTGCAAGCCGTCTTCCGCCTCGTCGACGTGACCGTGGTCGCGCTGATCCTGACGGCCCTCACCTAGCCTTCCCTCCCCATGAAGGAGAGGAAGGGGCTAGACCTCGTCCACGCCGCCCGGTTGGCGCGCGCGGGACTGCAGCCAGACCACGCCGAACAGGTCCGACAACGACGCCCAGAGCCGTCCGAGGTTGGTGTACTTCGACGCGCCGGTCTGGCGGTGGCGATGGTTCACCGGCCGGAAGGCGGTCAGGTATCCCTCCCGCTGCATCAGGGCCGGCAGGTAGCGGTGAATGTGGTCGAAGTAGGGGAGCCTCAGGAAGGCCTCGCGGCGGAAGGCCTTCAGGCCGCAGCCGGTGTCGTTGGCGGTGTCGCTCAGCAGGCGCTTGCGCACCCCGTTGCCGATTCGCGAGGCGACCTTCTTGGCGTAGCTGTCCTGGCGCTTGACCCGCTCGCCGCCCACCAGCGCCAGCTCCGGCGGCCCGGCCAGCAGGGCGTCCACCAGCGCCGGCCCGTCCGCCGGATCGTTCTGGCCGTCGCCGTCCAGGGTGACGATCACCGCGCCGCGCGCGCCGAGGACGCCTGACCGAATCGCCCGGCTCTGGCCGGAGTTCCGGCGGTGGGACAGCACCCGCAACCGCGGGATCTCGGCGCGCAGGGCCTGCAGCGCCGCGCGCGTGCCGTCGCGGCTGGCGTCGTCCACGAAGATCATCTCGTAGTTCCGCCCCTCGAAGGCCGCGGCGATCTCGCGGGCCAGCGCGGGCGCTGCGCCCTCCTCGTCGAAGACGGGCACGACGACCGAGATTTCGGGGACGGAAGAGGCAGGGGTTCGAGCCATCTCTGCCTCCCATACCGGAAAAGCGAGCGTTGGAAAGGATCGTGCTATCACCGCTGCCATGACGCTTGAGGGTGAACTGGCGCGGCTCAGCCGCGGCTGGCGGGGGCCGGCGCTGGCGGCTTTGATCGCGTTCCTGGCGGGCCTGCCGGGCCTGCTCGCCGTGCCGCCCCTGGACCGCGACGAATCGCGGTTCGCCCAGGCCACCGCCCAGATGCTGGAAAGCGGCGACTTCACCGTCATCCGCTACCAGGAGGAGCCCCGCTTCAAGAAGCCGGTGGGCATCCACTGGCTGCAGGCGGCCAGCGTCTCGGTCTTCTCCAGCCCCGAGGCGCGCCAGATCTGGGCCTACCGCATCCCCAGCCTGCTGGGCGCCATGCTGGCCGCCGCCGCCTGCGCCTGGGGCGCGTCGGCCTTCTTCGGAGCCCCGGCCGGCCTGCTGGCGGGGGCGATGCTGGGCGCGACCTTCATGCTGTCGACCGAGGCCCTGATCGCCAAGACCGACGCCACGCTCTGCGGGGTCACGACGCTCGCCCTGGCGGCGCTCGGCCGGATCTACGCCGAGGCGCGCGGCGGCCCGCCGGCGGGACGGCGCGCCTGGCTGCTGTTCTGGATCGGGGTCTCGGTCGGGACCCTGGTCAAGGGACCGGTGACGCCGATGGTGGCCGCCCTGACCATCGCCGCGCTCACCCTCAGCGAGCGCCGCGCCGGCTGGCTGAAGCGGCTGAACTGGCTCTGGGGCGTGATCCTGCTGGCCGCCGTCTGCGGCCCCTGGGCCTGGGCGGTGACGGTGGCCACCGACGGCGGGTTCTGGAGCGCCGCGCTCGGCGGCGACCTGGCGCCCAAGCTGGCCGGCGGGCAGGAGAGCCATGGCGCGCCGCCCGGCTACCACGCCCTGCTCTCGCCGCTCCTGATGTTCCCGATGACGCTGCTGCTGCCCGCCGCCGCGGTGACCGCCTGGCGGCGCCGGGGCGAGCCCGGCGTTCGGTTCGCGCTCTGCTGGCTGATCCCCACTTGGCTGGTGTTCGAGGCCCTGCCGACCAAGCTCGTGCACTACACCCTGCCGACCTATGGCGCGGTCGCCTGGCTGGCCGCCGCGGCCCTGACGGCGCCGATCGGCAAGGGCGCGCGCTGGACCGGGGCGGCGATGGCGGGCCTGTTCGGGGTGCTGCTGGCCGGCGGCGCGCTCTACCTGGTCAAGGCCTATGGCGACGCCTCCGACCTCCCGGCGGCCCTCCCCGCGGCCCTGTTCCTGGCCGGCGCGGGCCTGGTCGGCGGCTACATGCTGGTGCGCCAGGCGCCGCCGAGCGCGGCGATGACGGCGCTGGCCCTGGGCGTCGCCGGCCATGCGACCCTGGCGGCGGGCCTGGCCCCGAGGCTCCGCCCGCTCTGGCTCTCCGCCCGCGTGGAGACGGTCATGGCCAAGGCCGAGCTGCTGCCCGAGCAGGGCATCGCCGACGCGCCGGTGACCGTCGCCGGCTACGCCGAGCCCAGCCTGGTCTTTGCGCTGGGCACCCCTACCGAACTCGCCGGACCCGAAGACGCCGCCCAGGCGATCTCCGAACACCGCCCCGCCGTCGTCGAGCAGCGCGAGGAGGCCAATTTCGAGAAGGCCCTGGCGGGCTACCGCGCGCGCGCCCATCTGGTGGCGGCCATCAAGGGCCTCGACTATTCGGACGGCAAGAAGATGACCCTGCGCGTCTACGAGGCGGCGCCGGGATCGCCTCAGACCGAGGCGCAGGACACAGGAGGCCAACCGTGAGCCGCTCCATCGAGATCGTCGAGGTCGGGCCCCGCGACGGCCTGCAGAATGAAAAGGCCCTGCTGGAAGTCGACCAGAAGCTCGACTTCATCCGCCGCCTGGAGGTCGCCGGCGCGCGACGCATGGAGACCGTCTCCTTCGTCAACCCCAAGCGCGTGCCGCAGATGGCCGGCGCCGAGGAGATTTCCGCCGCCCTGCCCCACGCCGCCGGCCGCTCGCGCATCGGCCTGGTGCTGAACGAGCGCGGCTGGGACCGCTGCGTGGCGGCCGGCTGCGACGAGGCCAATGTCGTGGTCTGCGCCACCGACGGCTTCGGCATCCGCAACCAGGGCGCCAGCGCCGCCGAGCAGACCGCCGCCATGCAGGCCATCGCCGCGCGGCAGAAGGCCGAGGGCGGCCCGCCGATCACGGTGACCATATCGGTGGCCTTCGGCTGCCCCTTCGACGGCGAGGTGTCGGAAGAGCAGGTGATCCGCATCGTCCGCGCGGCGGCGCAGGCGGGCGTCGCCGAGATCGCGCTGGCCGACACCATCGGCGTCGCCGACCCCTGGCTGGTGCGCAAGCGCGTCGAGGCCACCCGCAGGGCCGCGCCCGACCAGCGCCTGCGAATGCATTTCCACGACACCCGCAACACGGGCCTGGCCAACGCCTACGCCTCCGTAGAGGCCGGGGTCGACGTGCTGGACGCCAGTTGCGGCGGCCTGGGCGGCTGCCCCTTCGCGCCGGACGCCACCGGCAACATCGGCACTGAGGACCTGGTCTACATGCTGGAGCGCGCTGGCTTCGAGACCGGCTACGACCTGCCCGCCCTGATCGACACGGCCAAGTGGATGGCCGCGATCCTCGGCAAGCCCCCGGCCGCCTCGGTCAGCCGCGCCGGCGTGTTTCCGATGCCGGCCTGACTCCTCTCCCCCGGCGAAGCCGAGAGGGAGAGGGTAGGGAGAGGGCGGCTCGTGAAACCGTGATCCGCAGACGGTCGGGCGAGGACCATGGGTTATGGCTGGACGCGGATCGGCGGCGGCCAGTTCGACGCCGCCCTCTCCCTACCCTCTCCCTCTCTCGCTGCGCTCGGGGGAGAGGAGCGCTACCCCTTCGCCGCCACGAACAGGTCCTGGCCGCCGTCGTAGTCGCTGGGCGGGGCCCAGAGGCCATTGTGGCTGGCGGTCAGCGTCAGGCCCGCCTCAGCCACCGCCGCCTCGATCGCCGCCCGCCGGTGGCCGATGGCCCGCTCGGGCGAGCGGGGGTCGATGATCATCGAGGTTTCGTCGAAGGGGCGGAAGGCGAAGACCTCCGAATCTTGGCGCTCGGGCGTCAGGGCGAAGGCGGTGAAGGCGAGGCGCCCGCCGGGCTTCAGCACCCGCGCCGCCTCGGCGAGATAGCGGCGCATCCCGGGCATCCGCATGTGGGTGAAGACCGAGGTGGCGAACGCCAGGTCGACGGAGGCGTCGGCGGCCGGGAACACCACCTCGGTTTCCGCCAGCTTGCCGGTCTCGTTGTACTCCCCGTTCCAGACGTCCAGGTGTTCGAAGGTCATGTGCGGCTGGCCGGCGAAGCGGCGGCGGCAGGCGCGGACGCCCGCCGGCGACAGGTCGAACCCGACATAGCTTCCGCCGCCCCGGGCCAGCAGGGGCGAGAGCTGTTCGGCCACCCGGCCGTTGCCGCAGCCGATGTCCAGCACCCGGTCGGCGGGCCTGAGGCCGGCGTGTTCGCTCAGGTGTCGCACAAGCTGGGCGCCCACCGCCACGAAGTCGCCGTCGCCGACGTTGTGCACGAAGGCCCAGGGCTCGGCGCGGCGCCGGGGGTCGGCCAGTCGCGCGGGCAGGCTTTTGAAATCGAGCAGGGCCCCGGCCAGGGTGCGGCGCACGCCCGGCGGCGCGACGGCGATCAGTCTTCGAAGGATGCGTGGCGCCATGGGTCTATCAGCGCCTTGCGGCCGTCAGCCCGCGCGGCCCCGGAAGCGCCACATCACCGGCCGCACGATCGCCGCCCCGACCACGACCGGCGACATCACCCAGGCGATGACGCTCTGGGTCACGCCCACGGCGCGCTTGCGGAAGTAGCGGGCCAGGCCCACGCCCTTGTGGAACTCGACCCGGATCGGGCTGGTGCGGCTGGTGTGGCCCAGGTGGATCACCTCGGCCTTGGGATGGAACAGCACGCGCCCGCCCATCTCGCGCACCCGCCAGCAGAGATCGACGTCCTCGACGTGCAGGAAATAGCCCTCGTCGAAGCCCTTCACGGCCTCGAAGTCCTCGCGGCGCATGCAGAAGCAGGCCCCGGAGATGGTCGGCACCGCGGCGGCCTGGTCCGGCAGGGCCTCGCCCTCCCAGTGCACCTCGTAGCGCCGCCAGGCGGCGCTGCGGCCGGCGAGCTGGCTCAGCGACATCAGCGCGTTCATCAGGGTGATCTCGCCGCGCCGGCCGCCCCGCTGTTCGGTCAGGTCGGTGTTGAGCACCCGGCCGCCGACGATGCAGGGCGAGGGCCGGCCCTCGATCTCGCGCACCAGCTCGGCGATGCAGCGCGGCTGCAGGAAGGCGTCGGGGTTCAGGAACACCAGGATCTCACCGCTGGCCGTCCGCGCGCCCAGGTTGGCGGCCCGGGCGAAGCCGACGTTGCCGTGGCCGGCCAGGAGCACGACCCGCTTGTCCCGCTCCGCGAGCCCGCGCAGAAGCGCCGCCTCCGGCCCGGTCGAGCCGTTGTCGACGATGACGAACTCGTCGACCAGCGGGTCCTTCAGAACCCGCTCGACGCTTTCCTCCAGCGCCGCCCCGGTCATGTAGACGACCATGACCACCGAGACGCTGCGCCGCGCGGCCAGGAAATCCGAGGTCGGTGCGAGTTCGTGGGCGACGATGGGTGCGGCGATGCCGTTCATCCAGCCTCCATGGCGCCGACCGCGCCCGGGACCCGCAACTCCGCAGCTCCCCCGGCGCTCGCAGCATCGGGTGGAGTCGCCTGCATGGCAAGCAGGTTCGCGGCGGCCGCGAGGTCGAGGATCTGCTGGCCGTCGGAGCCCAGCCGGCGCAGGGCCACCTTGCCCTCTTCGGCTTCGCGCCGCCCGACCACGGCGATCACCGGAACCTTGGCCAGGGAGTGTTCCCGGACCTTCAGGTTGATCTTCTCGTTGCGCAGGTCGGTTTCCACCCGCAGCCCCTTCGCCCGCAACGCCGCGGCCGCCTGGAGAGCGAAATCGTCGGCGTCGGAGGTGATCGTGGCGACGACAACCTGAACAGGAGCCAACCAGAGCGGGAAGGCCCCGGCGTAGTTCTCGATCATCACGCCAATGTAGCGCTCCAGCGAGCCGCAGATCGCCCGGTGCAGCATCACCGGCCGCTGCTTGGTCCCGTCCTCGGCCACGTACTCGGCGTCGAGCCGCTCGGGCAGCACATAGTCGAGCTGCAGCGTGCCGCACTGCCAGGTCCGGCCGATGGCGTCGCGCAGGTGGAACTCCAGCTTCGGGCCATAGAAGGCGCCCTCGCCCGGCAGCATCTCGACCTCGGCGATGCCGGCGTTCTTGGCCGCCCGCTCCAGCTTCTGCTCGGCGATGTCCCAGACCTCGTCCGTGCCGAAGCGCAGCTCAGGGCGCAGCGCCAGCTTCACGGCGTGCAGCTCCAGGCCGCAGTCGCGGTAGACGCTTTCCAGCAGCCGCACGAACTTCGTGGACTCCGCCTCGATCTGGTCCTCGCGGCAGAAGATGTGCGCGTCGTCCTGGGTGAAGGCCCGCACCCGGAAGATGCCGTGCAGGGCGCCCGACGGCTCATAGCGGTGGCAGGCGCCGAACTCGGCCATGCGCAGCGGCAGGTCGCGATAGGACTTCTGGCCGTGGTTGAAGATCTGCACGTGGCCCGGGCAATTCATCGGCTTGACGGCCAGGACCTCGCCTTCCTCCGTCTCGCAGGTGAACATGGCGTGGGAGAACTTCTGCCAGTGGCCGGATTTCTCCCACAGCTCGCGGTCCATGAGCTGGGGCGCCTTGACCTCGACGTAGCCGTCGGCGTCCAGGCGGCGGCGCATATAGGCCTCGACCGTGCGGTAGAGCGTCCAGCCCTTGGGGTGCCAGAAGATCATCCCCTTGGCCTCTTCCTGCAGGTGGAAGAGGTCCATGGCCTTGGCGATCTTGCGGTGGTCGCGTTTCTCGGCCTCCTCGATGCGGTGGATGTAGGCTTCGAGATCGGCCTCCGAGGCCCAGGCCGTGCCGTAGATGCGCTGGAGCTGGGCGTTGCGGTGATCGCCGCGCCAATAGGCGCCGGCCAGCTTGGTCAGTTTGAACGCCTTGCCCACGAACTTCGTCGAGGGGAAGTGCGGGCCGCGGCAGAGGTCCTTCCAGTTTCCCTGGCGATAGACGCTGACGTCCTCGCCGGCGGGAATGCCCTCGATGATCTCCGCCTTGTAGGCCTCGCCGATGGACTTGAAGTGGCTGACCGCCTCGTCGCGCGTCCAGACCTCGCGCGTGATCGGCTCGTCGCGGTCGACGATCTCCTTCATGCGCTGCTCGATGGTCGCCAGGTCGTCCAGGCTGAACGGCTCGGCGCGGGCGAAGTCGTAGTAGAAGCCGTCCTCGATCGAGGGGCCGATGGTCACCTGCGTGCCGGGAAACAGCTCCTGCACGGCCTGCGCCATGACGTGGCTGGCGTCGTGGCGCAGGGTCTCCAGCGACTCCCGCGCGTCGCGCGTCAGGATCTCGAAGTGGCCGCCGGCCGGCAGGGGCCGGTCCACGTCATAGAGCTCGCCGTTCAGCTTGATCAGCGCAGCGCGCTTGGCCAGCGATGGCGCAATGGAGGCCGCCACCGCCCGTCCCGTGACGCCGTCGTCGTACTGGCGTTTGCCGCCATCGGGGAAAATCAGGTCGATCATGTCTCACAGGTCCACTTGCGCGCCTGATCCCCAAGGTCTTTGGCGATCTTGTGGCGCGGGGACGGGACCGGGTCGAAGCCCGAATCGCCGCCCCAGGGATGACAACGGCACAGCCTGCGGACGGCGAGGGCTCCCCCGCGCCACGGGCCATGGCCGATCAGGGCGTCTGCCGCATATTCCGAGCAGGTCGGAAGGAACCGGCATTGCCGCCCGATCAGCGGCGAAAGCGTCAGCTTGTAGGCGCGGAGCGCGCCTCTGACGCAGCGTTCGTAGAGGTTCATGCCGGCTACGGAGACTCGGGGGCCAGGGCGGGGCTTACGCCGCCCCTAGCGGGGGATCAAGCCGCGCCGGCGGGGCTAGTTCGCCCGGCGGTTCCCGGCGTCCCGGAAATGCTGGCCTGGCGGACAGCCTCGGTCACCGCCTCGAACGCGAGCAGCGTCGAGGCGTGGCGGGCCGGGTAGTCCTTCACAGGCGCGAGCATGGCCAGGTCCGAAAATCGTCCGTCCGGCGCGGGTGCGCCGTCCTTCAACATAGCCCGGAATTGCTGACGGGTCACTTCCAGCTCTTCCAGCGTCGCGCCGATCACCTGGGCGCCCAGCACCGAGGCCGCCGCCTGGCCGAGCGCGCAGGCCTTCACGTCCTGGGCGAAGTCGGCGACCCGGCCGCCGTCGACCACCACGTCGACCACCACGCGGCTGCCGCACAGCTTGGAGATCTTCTCGACGCTGGCGTCGGGCGCGGCCAGGCGCCCTGTGCGGGGCATGTTCGCCGCCAGCGCCAGCAGTTTCGCCGAGTAGAGATCGTCGATCATGCCCCCTAGATCGGGGGCCTGGGCGGCCCTGTCAAATATGTGGCCTTGTCAGCGCCTCGCACGGCCCTAGCGTTGCGGGCGGGAGGCGCCATGACCGCGGGCACGGCCGAACACCTGATCGAGGCGAGGCGCCGCGACCTCTTCGGCCATCCGCGCGGCCTCGTGGTGCTGGCCGGGACCGAGTTCTGGGACCGTGTCTCGTTCCACGGCATGCAAGCGCTGCTGACGCTTTACATGGTCGGCCAGTTGTTCACCCCCGGACACATCGAAAGGATCGCGGGCTTCCGCGTCTTCCGCGCCGCCGTCGAGGCCGTCTTCGGACATCTGACCCTCCTGGGCCTCGCGACCCAGGTGTTCGGCCTCTACGTCGGCCTGGCCATGTTCACGCCGGTCTTCGGCGGATTGATCGGCGACCTCTGGCTGGGCCGCAAGCGCATGGTGATCCTGGGCGCCCTGCTGATGACCGCCGGCCACTTCTGCATGGCCTTCGACCAGTCGTTCCTGGTGGCCATGCTGCTGATCATCCTCGGCACGGGCGCGCTGCGCGGCAATCTGCTGCCGCAGGTGGGCGAACTCTATCGGCCGGAGGACGGCCGCCGCGACACCGCGTTCCAGCTCTACTACGCGATGGTCAACCTCGGCGCCTTTGTCGCCCCGGTGGTCACCGGCGCCCTGGCCCAGACCTTCAGTTGGCACATCGGCTTCGCCTTCGCCGGCTTCGGGATGCTGGCCGGCCTCGTCGTCTATCTCGGCGGCCAGGGCGCCGTGGTCGCGGCGGCGCCGAAACCGGTCCGCGCGGCCCGCGCGCCGCTGACCGTCGCCGATTGGCGGCGGGTCGCGGCCTTGCTGGCCCTCGTGCCCGTGGCCGCCCTCTTCTGGATCGCCCAGTCGCAGGTCTGGAACACCTACAACCTTTGGGTCCGCGACCACGTTCAGCTCCAGGTGGGGCGATTCCTCGTGCCGGTGCCGTGGTTCCAGGCCATCGACGGCCTGTCGCCCTTCATATGCCTGCCGCCGATGCTGATGTTCTGGCGTTGGCAGGCGGTCCGCGGCAAGGAGCCCGGCGAATTCGTCAAGGCCGCCATCGGCTGCTTCATCTTCGCCGCCGCGACGCTCTGGCTGGCGGCCGCCGGGATCGCCGCCGACGGCGCCGGGCGGACGCCGATCCTTTGGGCGGTGGTCTTCCACCTCGCCTCCAATCTGGGCTGGCTCTATTTCACCCCGACCATGGTCGCCCTGTTCACGCGCGCAGCGCCGGTTTCGGTCGTCGCGACCCTGGTCGGGCTCAACATGCTCTCCACGACCGTCGGCAGCTTCGCCTCGGGCCGCCTGGGCGGCCTCTACGAGAGCCTGACGCCGGCCCAGTTCTGGAGCCTGCACGCGGCCATCGTCGCGACCGGCGGCGTGATCTTCCTGGCGATCGGCTGGCGCTTCGCGGGCGCCTACGGCCTCAAGGCTCCGGCGACAGCCCGGCCCTGAGCGCCGCGCGCGCCAGGCCGTCGCGGGTCGCGGCGTCCACCCCGTCCAGGCTGGGCGTGGAGGCCTCGCCGGCGACGATCTTCCCCTCGCGCATATAGAGTACATGATCGGCCAGCCGGGCGATCTCGCCGGCGTCGTGGCTGATGTAGAGCGCCGGGATCGCCAGCGCCCGATGCAGCCGCTCCAGGTAGGGCAGGATCTCGGCCTTGGCGGCGGCGTCCAGGCTGGAGAGCGGCTCGTCCATCAGGAGCAGCCTGGGCTGGCTCAGCAGGGCGCGGCCCAGCGCCACCCGCTGCCGCTCCCCGCCGGAGAGGTTGGCCGGGGCGCGGTCCAGCAACGGGCCCAGGCCCAGCAGCTCCACGGCGTCGTCGAAGCCCACCTCCGCTTTCGCCTCGGTGCGGCGCGCGCCGTAGTCGAGGTTGCCGCGCACGGACAGGTGGGCCAGCAGGCTCGCCTCCTGGAACACCACGCCCACCGGCCGGCGATAGGGCGGCGTGAAGCGGCGGGCGTCCTGCCAGACCTCGCCCCCGACGCTTAGTTCGCCCGCCATCCGCGTGAGGCCGGCGATGCAGCGCAACAGCGTCGTCTTGCCGGAGCCCGAGGGGCCGCTCAGCGCCGTGATCCCCCGGGCCGCCAGCACGAACCGGGCGTCGAGGCGGAAGCCGCCCAGGGCGCCGGAAAACCGCCCCTCGACGCTCATCGCACGGCCTCGTCGATGCGCCGGTCGAGCAGCAGCAGGACCAGCAGGGCCGCGAACGAGAACGCCACCACGCCGGCGGCCAGGCGGTAGGCCTCGG
>NZ_DATMNA010000004.1:0-12999 GCF_035569475.1 Phenylobacterium sp. | reverse complement strand
GCGCGGCTTGTTCGGCAGCAGGGGCTCGATCAGCCGCCACTCCACTTCGCTCAGATCGTATCGCGCCATCCCAGGCTCCTTTCGGAAGCCTTGAATCAAGCGTCGACCTCAGCCGCAACCTTTATGGGTTCAGAACCTAGCGGCCCGCCACCTGCAGGAAGGCGCGGCCGGCGGCGAAGTCGCCGACCTCCACATAGGCGCGGCGGACCGTGTCGCCCGGGAAGAGGAAATCGACGGCCACGGCCTCGCGCGGATCGAGGCTCGCCAGTTCGGCGCCGGCGGCGTCGGGGAAGCGGAACGCCCAGCCGACGGCCTCGCCCTTGGGCAGCAGGTCCGATCCGGCCGGCGCGCGCCCCGCGGCGGCATAGGCCTTCTGGGCGGACGGCGGCGGCAGGCGGCGCGCCAGGGGCAGGCCCGCGGTCGATCCGCCGCCGAAGCGGTCGAGGTAGGGCTGGCTGGCGCGGGTGTCGTCGCGCAGCACCAGGCGCGCGGCGTAGGGCTCGGCCCCATCCGGGAAGACGGCCACGGCGACCAGGGCCTCCCGCCCTTCGCGGCCGGCCAGGCCAAAGGCCATCCGGCCGTCTCTTTCGGGAACCGGCCCGAAGCTGGTGTCCTGGGCCAGCCGCCAGCGCGCGGCGCGGCCGAGATTGCGGTCGGCCGCCCAGCCGGCCACGTCGCCGGCGTAGTTGAGCCGGGTCATCCTGGCGTAGCCGGAAAACGCGCTTCTCACCCGCGCCGCGGCGGTGGCGATGTCGGGGGAACGGCAGTCGGCGGCGTTGGCCTTGGCGCGGGCCGCCTGCTCCGTCTGACGCAGGGACGCCGACGAGGTTCCCGCGCGCAGGGCCGCGCCACGGGCCTGCGCGGTCCCGGCGGCCAGGGCCGCGGCCACCTCCGGCGCGAACAGTCCGCAGCGCTGATCCGCCGCCGACATGACCGCACGCTCGTAGAAAAGGTCAGCCGGCTGCGCTTGCGCGAAGCCGGGCAAGGCGACCGAAGCCACCCCCATCAACCCCATCCACCGAGACGCCGGCCGCGCTTTTCTGCGCGTGCTCTTCATGCGTCGTCCGTTTTCGTTCTGGTCACAGGACCAATGCGTGGAGTAGCGCAGGCAGCGTTGCCACTCCGTTACCGGTCGCCGGAACCTTCACCGTATGCTGCTTTCCACCGACATCTGGGTCAGCGCCCTGATCCGCCGGGCCGAGCTTTCCGGCGCCTTCGGCATGGTGATCCGCAAGGGCGATGCGCGGGCCGGCGCGGTGCTGGTCAAGGTGCTGAACCGGCCGCAGGGGACCGCCCGGCTCTATGCCGAGGCCACGCGGCTGGACGGCGAGCGGGTGTGGATGCAGCCGGTCCCGTCCGAGCAGGAGCGCGACCTCGACGCCTACATCGAGCGCGCCGCCCGCGTCGACCCGGACGTCTGGGTGGTGGAGGTCGACGACCGTCAGGGCCGCCATTTCCTGACCGAGCCTGTGGAGGGCGGCTGAGCCGGCTGCGACCTTTCGCCGGTTAACCGCCTTCGTGCACGCCGACGTAAGCCTGCGCGTGGCACAAGCCGGGCCTCACCCCAGAAGGTCCCCAAGGCCCCGCTCCCGCCATGCTTTTCCTGCTCAACGACGCTGTCCTTCGCCTCGACGGGGTCGCCATGGATGCACGGCTCGACGGGCAGCGGATGCTCCGGCTCTCCTTCCCGGAGATCCTGCGGATGGGCCAGGAGCTCTACTCGCGCGAACCCCTGCTGCAGCGGACCAACCCCGAGCGGGCGCGGCGGCTGGCGGCGCTGATCAGCGCCAAGGCGCCGATGATCAATGCGGCCCTGTTCGTGGCGCCCTCGCTGGGCTGCGCGGCCGGTGAGGTGACGGTGCGGTTCGTGGCCTGCGAGTTCGAGGTCCTGGCCCAGCTTCACAACATGCACCGCGACGGGCGGCTGGACGCCATCGGCGTTGACCGGATGATCTGGCGACGACTGGCGGCGTAGCGGCCGCGGGCTTACCCTGCCGCGGCGAAGTGGCGAGGCGCCCATGGTCGACAAGATCACCCCGTTCCTGATGTTCGAGGGCCAGGCTGAGGTCGCGCTCGACTTCTATGTCGGCCTGATCCCCGGAGCCGAGGTGAAGCGGCTGGAGCGCTACGGCCGCGGCGAGCCGGGGGCGGAAGGCAAGGTGCGCATCGCCTTCTTCAGCCTCGCCGGGCAGGAATTCATCTGCATCGACAGCCCCGTGCATCACGAGTTCGGCTTCACGCCCTCGATCTCGTTGTTCGTCGACTGCGCGGACGAGGCGGAGATCGAGCGTCTGTTCGCGGCGCTGGCCGAGGGCGGCGTCGTGCGCATGCCGCTGGACAACTACGGGTTCAGCCTGAGGTTCGGCTGGGTGGACGACCGCTTCGGGGTGTCCTGGCAGGTCAACCTGCCGGCGAGTTGACGGCCCGATTCACGACGGGGGCATTTGCGAAAGGGCGGCGCACACGCTACCTGCCCGCCCATGACGACTTCCCCCGCCGCCGAGGCCGCCCGCCGGCGGACCTTCGCGATCATCTCCCATCCCGACGCCGGCAAGACCACGCTGACCGAGAACCTGCTGCTGGCGGGCGGGGCGATCCGCGCCGCCGGCGCGGTGCGCGCCCGCGGCGAGAACCGCCGCACGCGATCCGACTGGATGAAAATCGAGCGCGAACGGGGTATCAGCGTCTCCGCCAGCGTGATGACGTTCGACCACGACGGGCTGATGTTCAACCTCCTGGACACGCCGGGCCACGAGGACTTCTCGGAGGACACCTACCGCACCCTGACCGCCGCCGACGCCGCGGTGATGGTGCTGGACGCGGCCAAGGGGATCGAGCCGCAGACGCTCAAGCTGTTCGAGGTCTGCCGCCTGCGCGACATCCCCATCGTCACCTTCATCAACAAGATGGACCGCGAGGCGCAGGACCCCTTTGAGCTGCTGGACGAGATCGCCTCGAAGCTGGCCCTGGATCCCTCGCCGCTCTACTGGCCCGCCGGATCGGGCGGGCGGTTCAAGGGGATGCTGGACCTGCGCGCCGACCGCTTCCTGCCCTTCGCCAAGAAAACCGGCGGCGCGGCTCCAAAAAGCGGAAAGGTGGACGAAGGCCATCCGCCGGCCATCGCCTTCAAGGGCAACGCCATCGTCAGCTACCTCGACCCCGAGGAGCAGGAGGAGCTGAGCGAGAACGCCGAGCTCGCGCAGGGCGGCCTGAAGGCCTTCGACCCGCAGGCCTTCCTGGAGGGCCACATGACGCCGGTGTTCTTCGGCTCGGCGCTGCGCCACTTCGGGGTGGACCAGTTGCTGGAGGGCCTGGGCGCCTACGCCCCGCCGCCCAAGGCCGTGGCGGCGGTGAAGAACGGCGAACCGACCCATGTGGCGCCCGGCGACCGGGAGGTTTCGGGCTTCATCTTCAAGGTCCAGGCGAACATGGACCCCAACCACCGCGACCGTATCGCCTTCCTGCGCCTGACCTCCGGCGAGTTCGAGCGGGGCATGAAGCTGAAGGTCCAGAACACCGGCCGCCAGCTATCGGTCAACGCGCCGATCATGTTCTTCGCGTCCGACCGCGAGCTGGCCGAGGACGCCTTCGCGGGCGACGTGATCGGCATTCCGAACCACGGCGTGCTGCGCGTCGGCGACAGCCTGTCGGAGAGCGGGACCCTGCGCTTCGCGGGCCTGCCCAACTTCGCGCCGGAGATCCTGCAGCGGGTGCGGGTGAAGGACCCGCTCAAGGCCAAGCACCTGAAGAAGGCGCTCGAGGGCCTTGCCGAGGAGGGCGTGACCCAGCTCTTCCGCCCGACCATGGGCGCGGACTTCATCGTGGGCGCCGTGGGCCAGCTCCAGTTCGAGGTGATGGCCGACCGGCTGGCCAACGAATACCAGCTCGAGGTGATCTTCGAGGCCAGCCCCTACGCCGAGGCGCGCTGGATCGACGGCGACAAGGCCGACCTGGAGGATTTCCAGGGCAAGCACCGCAGCCAGATGGCGGTCGATATCGACGACCAGCCGGTGTTCCTGGCCAAGACCGCCTGGGAGACCGGCTATGTCTCCGAGCGCTATCCCAAGGTCGCCTTCGCGCGGTCGAAGGAACGGGCCTGAAGGCGGTGGCGGCGGGCGCCCTGATCTATGGCGCGCCCGCGCCCGGGCTGGCGGAGGTCCCGGCCGGAGCCGTGCAGCTTTCGCCGCTGATCCCGGGGTCGGCGGACATCGCGGGCCTGGCGGACGCCTCGGCGGAGCGCGCGACGATCCTGGCGCCGCCGGGCACTCTGGAGCGCGACTTCGTGCTCGCCCAGGCGCTCAGGGTGCTGAAACCCGGCGCGCCGATCCTGGCCTTCGCGCCGAAGGACAAGGGCGGTTCGCGGCTGAAGAAGGCTCTGGAGGCGTTCGGCTGTACGGTTACCGAGGACGCGCGCAAGCATCACCGCTTCTGCCACGCGGCGCGGCCGGCGAAACCCACCGGGCTGGCCGCGGCGATCGAGGCCGGGGCGCCGCGGATCGTGGAAAGCCTGGGCCTCTGGTCGCAGCCGGGCGTGTTCAGTTGGGACCGGCCCGATCCGGGCAGCGTCAGGCTGCTGGAAGCGCTGCCGGCGCTCAAGGGCCGGGGTGCGGACCTTGGGTGCGGGATCGGCGTGCTGGCGCTCAAGATCCTGGCCTCGCCGGCGGTCACGGCGCTGGCCTGCGCCGACATCGACCGGCGCGCGGTGGACTGCGCCCGACACAACCTCGACGACCCGCGGGTCTCGGTCGCCTGGGCCGACCTTCGCCGGCCGCCGGAGGGGCTCGCCGATCTCGACTTCGTGGTCATGAACCCGCCGTTCCACGACGGCGGGGCGGAGGACCGCGCCCTGGGCCAGGGCTTCGTCGCCACCGCCGCCGGGCTGCTGCGCAAGGGCGGCGTCTGCTGGCTGGTCGCCAACCGGCACCTGCCCTACGAGGCGGGGTTGAAGGCCGCCTTCGCCGGCGTGACGCTGCGGGCCGAAGGCGGCGGCTACAAGGTCTATGAGGCGCGCAAGTGAGCGCCAAGCTTCCCATGGCCAGGCTCGACCGGCTGCTGGCCAACCTGGGCTACGGCTCGCGACGCGAGGTCACCGACCTGGTCGCCCGCCGGCAGGTGGTGCTGGACGGGGCGGTGGTGAAGGACGCCGGGGCGCGGATCGCGGTCGGCGCCGACCTGCCGGAGCGGATGACGGTCTCCGGCCAGCCGCTGGACCCGCCGGCGCCCCTGACGCTGCTGATGCACAAGCCGCTGGACGTGGTCTGCTCTCACCGCGAGCCGGGGCGCAGCGTCTATGAACTGCTGCCGCGCCGCTGGCAGGGGCGGATGCCGGCGCTGTCGAGCGTGGGCCGGCTGGACAAGGACACCTCGGGCCTCCTCCTGATCACCGACGACGGGCCGTTCCTGCACCGGGTCATCTCGCCCAAGGCCCATGTGGCCAAGCGCTATGTGGCCGCCCTCGACCGGCCGCTGCGCGGCGACGAAGCCGCGGTGTTCGCCGCCGGGACCCTGATGCTGGAGGGCGAGAGCGACCCCCTGGCGCCGGCCGTCCTGGAGGTGCTGGGGCCGGCCGAGGCGCGGCTGACCATCACCGAGGGGCGCTACCACCAGGTGCGGCGGATGTTCGCCGCCGTGGGCAACCACGTCACCGCCCTGCATCGCGACCGCATCGGCGGGCTTGGCCTGCCCGGCGAGCTGGAGCCCGGCGCCTGGCGGATCCTGACCCCGGCCGAGCAGGCGTCGCTGTTCGCCTGAGCGGCCACGCCAGCGCCGCTCACCCCTACTGTCATCCCGGTTTCGCGGCACGCGAAGACCGAGACCCATAAACGCGAGCATTCGGAATGGCGCACAGCGCCGCCGCCGCGATCTAACCTGCTGGGCCGGTGTCTATGGGTCCCGCACATGGGCTGCGCCCATTCCGGGATGACACCGATTTGGGGTCTCGCCATCACCTCGCGGAACCGCGGTTTCCGTCGCGCTTTACTGTGGAGAGTAAGACACGGTTAACCATACTTAGGAAATTAACCACTTGTTTACGATCGCGGCTCCGGCTTTGCTCATATCCGTCAGGACGCGAGGTCTTCGTCTCATCGCGGGACGCAAGACCAACGGGAGCGGCGGAATGTTCGAGTTGGGGCGCGAGTTCATCAAGCTGTTCGCCGGCGATCGGCTCAAGGCCCATGCGGACGGCCTGACCGGCGGCGACGCGAGCCTGCTGGAACTGCTCGACCTCAACCTGCTGCGCCAGGAAGCCAAGGCCGCCGACGTGGCCGCCGGCCGGATCAGCGCCCAGGACAAGGCCCAGCGACGCCTCGACGCCGCGGTGGTGTGGCGCGAAGTCGCCCGCCGCTCGGGCGATGCGGTGGCGCTGCGCAAGGCCGCCTGCGCCGCGGAGACCGCCTGCGCCGCCCTCGATCCCAACCGCCGCCCCGACGCCTGGGCCCGCGCCCGCTGCGAGCAGGCCTTCGCAGGCCTCCTGGGCGCGGAGCTGTTCGGCGATCCCGGCCTCGACGCCGCGGCCGCCGCCACCTTCCGCGAGGCGCGCGGGGTCGCGCGCGGCGGGCTTTCCGCGGCCCTGGCCGACGTGGGCATGGCCCTGGTCGCCGGCCGCGAAGAACTGGGCAAGGGCGACGCGGCGACCGCCTGGAGCGCCTCGGCGCGCTTCAACGCCCCGATCGCCGCCATGGACGCCATGACCCGCCGCTCCGGCGCCGCCCGGCCGCTGGCTGCCGAGGCGCGGCTGATGCGCGCCGACCTGCTCTGCGGCTGGGGCGCGCGGTTGAAGGACGAGACCCTGCTGCGCGCGGCCATCGATGACGCCGCCGCCGCCGCCGACCGTCTGGACCTGGCCTATGAGCCGCTGACCTGGGCCCGCGCCGAGATCCTGCGCGGCCAGGGCCTGGCGCTGTGGGGCGAGGCGACGGGCGACATCGACGCGGTGGCCGCCGGCGCCACGACGCTCGCCGGCGCGCTGGACCACCTGACCCGCGACCACAGCCCGCTGGACTGGGCGCGCACCCAGATCGCCCTGGCGCACGCCCTGCAGACCCTGGGCGAGGCCAGCGCCGACGAGCGCGCCTACGAACAGGCGGTGACCTGCTACGACCGGGCGAACCTGGTGCTGAAGGATGCGCCGGCGACGCCGCTGCGCGGGCTCGCGGCCGGAGAGCGGGCCATGTGCCTGGCGCGCTCGGCGGAGCTGACCGGCGACTTGGCCGTGCTCGACACCGCCGAGACGGCGCTGAAGATCGAGCTTTCCACCCTGCAGCCGCGGCGCGATCCGGTGGCCTGGGCCCTCGTGCAGCTCCATCTCGCGCGCCTCTACGAGGCTCGGGCGGACATCACCGGCAAGGACCGCGGCGAGCGGGCGGCGGCGGTCCTGGCGCTGGACGCCGCGCTCGAGGTGTTCGGCGACCACGGGCTGCGCTCGTTGAGCGTGATGGCCGGCGAGGCCCTGGAGCGGCTGCGCGCCGGGCCGGCGCCCAAGCGCACGGCCGTTTGACCGTCCGACCTGCGGGGCTTCTCAAACTAGCCGCCGCCGTGCCAAGCTCCCGTCTGAAGGGGAGAGCCATCATGACAGCCAAGTTCGCCGTCCTCGCCGCCGCCGCGATCGCCGGATGCGTCGCCGTCAGGTCCGCCGGAGCCGAGGGCGAGCACGTCTGGGTCGAGGCGCCCACCGTCGCCGACATCGCCGCGGCCTATCCCGCCCGGGCCAGGGCCGCCGGGGTCGGCGGCCAGGTGGAGCTGACCTGCGAGCTGGCCCGCGATGGCCACCCGCGCGACTGCGCCGCCCTGAAGGAGACGCCGGGCGGCTACGGCTTCGGCGCCGCCGCGGCCAAGCTCGCCACCCGGCTGAAGGTCAGCGACCAGGGCCTGACCAACCAGAACATCTTCATTCCCGTCAGCTTCGACGCCGCGGTGCTGAAGGGCGAGGCGACGGTCACCAAGCCCGCGTGGGCGGCGGTGCCGTCGGCCCAGGACTTCCAGGCGACCTTTCCCAAGACCGAGAACGGCGTGAACCACGTGCGCGTGGTGCTGGGCTGCACGGTTCAGGCGGGCGGCGTGCTGGGCGGCTGCGCGGTCGCGCAGGAGGATCCGCCCGGCCAGGGCTACGGCGACGGCGCGCTGGCGCTGGCGTCCAAGTTCCGGGTGGGGCCGTGGAGCCAGGACGGCGCGCCGACCGTGGGCGCCCGCATCCGGCTGCCGATCCGCTACGAGCTGACGCCGGTCAAGCAACAGTAGCCTTTAGCGGCCCCGCCACCAGCGCAGGCCTACCTTCTCGGCGGCGTCCAGCAGGGCGTGCAGCGCTACCCCCATGGCTCCCAGCACGACCAGGGCGGCGATCATCTTGGCGGTCTGCAGCCTGTTGCCGGCGTCGAGGATCTGCCACGCCAGGCCGCGCACCTTGCCGGAACCCGCGCCGAACTCGGCGACCACGGCGCCGATGATGGCGAGACCCGCTCCGACCTTGTGGCCCTCCAGCAGGAACGGAACCGCCGACGGCAGCTTCAGCCGCATCGCGCGCTGCCAGCGCGTCGCGCCATAGAGGTCGAACAGCCGCTCCAGGTCCGGGTCGGCGGCCTTCAGGCCGGACACGGCTCCGGAAAAGATCGGGAAGAACGCCACCAGGACGGCCAGGGCGATGAGCGCGCGGTGCGGATGGTCCAGTCCCGACCAGATCAGCAGCAGCGGCGCGATGGCGACCACGGGCGTCACCTGGATCACCGACGCCAGCGGCCGGATTGCGCGCTCCGCCAGGGGACTTAGCGCCACCGCGACCGCCAGGGCCTGGGCGATCAGACTGGCGATGACCAGCGCCAGGAGCGCGACGGACAGGGTGCTCCAGGCGGCGATGACCAGGGCCGGGAAATTCTGCGCCAGCGCCAGGGCGACGCTCGACGGCGGCGGCAGCAGGTAGAGCTCCACGTGCAGGGCGCGGCAGGCGACCTCCCACGCCGCGAGCAGGACGCCCAGCAGCGCGAACGGCGCGATGGCGTACAGGAACCGGCTCATGCCGCCATGCCTTGCGCCAGCATCCCCGACACGGCCTCGACCTGGGCGCGGAAGGTCTCGGTGGTGCGGAAGTGCGCGGGCCGCGGCAGGGGGCCGGTGACCGCCACCTCGCCGGCGACGCGGCCGGGCCCCTTGGTCATCACCACGACGCGCGAGGCCATGTAGACGGCCTCCTCCACATTGTGGGTCACGAAGACGATGGCGGGTCGGGTCTCGGCCCAGAGCGCCAGGACGTCGTCGGCCAGGGCGCGGCGGGTGATCTCGTCGAGGGCGGCGAAGGGCTCGTCGAGCAGCAGCAGCTTTGGGCCCGTCACCAGGGCGCGGGCCAGCGAGACCCGCATGGCCATGCCGCCGGAAAGCTGGGCGGGCCGTGCGGCCTCGGCGCCGGCCAGGCCCACGCGCCCGAGCGCGGCGTCGGCGCGGCTCGCCGCCTCGGCGCGGGCGACGCCCGCCAGCTCCAGCGGCAGGGCGGCGTTGGCGCGGGCCGATAGCCAGGGCGCCAGCGTCGGGGCCTGGAACACCACCGCCGTTTCGCCCCGGCCCGGCGTACGGACGGCCTCGCCGCGGGTGGGCGCTTCCAGCCCGGCCAGCAGGCGCATGGTCGTGGACTTGCCGCAGCCCGAGGGGCCCACCAGGCCCACGATCTCGCCTTCGCCGATTTCCAGGGTAAAGGGCCCCAGCGCCCGCCCGCGCGGATAGTCGACCTCGACGTTTCGGAGGGCGGCGACAGTCAAAGAAAAACCTCTCCCGCGAAGCGGGCGGAGGGGGACCGCGAAGTGGTGGAGGGGGCGCTGCCGGCGCACGGCCCCAACGCCCCCTCCGTCGCGTTCGCGACACCTCCCCCGCACGCTGCCGCTACGGGGGAGGATCTGAAACGGAGGGCTGCGATCGTCAAAGCTACTTCGCCGGCGGGGCCACGAACTGCAGGGTGTAGGCCTTCTTGTAGTCGAGGGTCTTGGGGTAGACGCCGGCGCCGGAGGCGACATCGAACAGGGTCTGCCAGCGGGCGTCGGTCATGGTCCCGATGCCGATCCCCCCTTTCGCGCCTGGGGCGGCGTCGCCGCCGTCGGCGATGCCGTTGGCCTTCAGCTTGGCGCGCGCCTGGTCGAGGACGTCCTGGGTCATCTCGGGGTTGTCCTTCTTGATCAGGGCGTCGGCAGGCCGCGGGTCGCCGTTCAGATAGTCGTTCCAGCCCTTGGCGGTGGCTTCGACGAAGGCCTTCACGGCGGCCGGGTTCCGGGCGATCAGGGCGTCCGGCGCGAGGATCATGGTGGCGTAGCCGGGGTAGCCGTTGTCGGCGAGCAGGAAGACCTTGGGCTTCATCCCGGCCTGCTTCTCGATGGTGTAGGGCTCGGAGGTCAGGTAGCCCTCCTGGACGGCGCGCTTGTCGGCCAGGAACGGGCCGTTGTTGAAGGTGTATTTGCGCACCTGGTCGTCGTTGAGGCCGTACTTGGCCTTCAGCCACACCCAAAAGGTGCTCACGGCGGCGTCGCCCAGCAGCACCGGGTGGCCCTTCAGGTCGGCCAGGCTGTTCACCCCGGCGTCCGGGTGGGCGATCAGCACCTGCGGGTCCTTCTGGAAGACCGCGGCCACGGCCTTCACCGGCACGCCTTCCTGGGCGAGGTTCAGGACCACGAAGCCGTTGGAGCCCACGCCCATGTCGATGGAGCCGGCGGCCAGGAGCTGGGGCACGTTCACGCCCGGGCCGCCCTGGACGATCTTCACGTCGAGGCCGCGCTTGGCGTATTCGCCCTCGGCCAGGGCTTCGTAGAAGCCGCCGTGCTCGGCCTCGGCGCGCCAGTCGGTGGCGAAGCGGATGGGGGTGAGGCCGGCGGCGGCGGGCGCGGCCTCCTTCTTGGCCGGCGAGCAGGCGGCAAGGGCGAGCGCCGCGGCCACGGCCATAGGTCGAAAGAGTTTCATCGTCGCCCCTCGCTCAAGCTTTCGCGAACCTAGGGTGCTGCGGCGTCGGTTGGAAGGGTCGGAGGCCGGGCGGCCGCCCGCCCCGCCGTCGGCTACGCAGACGCCTCGCCGCTGCGCGGCGGAGGAGCACAGCGCCCATAGCAAGAGGGCGGCGCTCCGGTCGCCCGGGGCGTCGCCCTCTCATCCAGATCCGTTGGGGGATCTGTGCCTTCCAGGTCGATCGCGCTCTCGGTTCACGGGGTCGCCCCCGCTGGTTTTCCATCGCGTCCGGTGTCTCAGGAAGTCCGTCCCGGGTTGCCCCGGTCCTCGCCTCTAGAAACCTTCTGCTCGCCTTGGCTTCCAGGTCCGCCGTTTCCGGTTTCTCCGTCCGCCCGCGCCGCAGTCCCTCTCGGCAAGCGAACGGTGCGCCCATCCTTAATATCCGGCAAGCGGCTGTTTGGGCCGGGATGTGAGCGGGGTGTCAAAAACCGGTGAACAAGCGGTGCATAACCTCGGGTGAATTCCGAATTCCTGAAGCCTTTTCAAGGCTTGATTCGATCCACAGGAAAGCGGCGTCAGGCCGGTTTGCCGGTCTCCAGGGCCTCGCGCCGCGCCTCCAGCGAAAGCCACTCGTCCTCCGCGGAGGTGAGCTGTGTACGGAGGGTCTCCAGCTCCGCGGAGAGGCGCTGGAAGGCGGCCGGATCGCGCCCGTAGAGGCCCGGGTCGTCGAGGCGGGTCTCCAGGCCCGCGACCTTCGCCGGCGCCTGGGCGATCAGGGCTTCGAGCTCGGCCAGGCGGCGCTGGTCCTTGTAGCTGAGCTTCGCCCGGGCCGGCTCGGCGCGGGGCGCGGGCGGGCTCACGGCCTTGGGCGGCGTGGCGGCGGTGGTGGTCGCGCGGCCGAAAAAGCCGGGGTTCTGGGCCACGAAGTCCTGCCAGCCGCCGGGGGTCTCCACGGCGTTGCCGCGCCCGTCCAGGCCGATGGTCGAGGTCGCCAGGCGGTCGATGAAGTCGCGGTCGTGGCTGACCAGGATCAGGGTGCCCTCGTAGTCGGCCAACAGGTCCTCGAGCAGGTCGAGGGTGTCCATGTCGAGGTCGTTGGTGGGTTCGTCCAGCACCATGACGTTGGCGGGCTTGGCGAGCGCCACGGCCAGCAGCAGGCGGTTGCGCTCGCCGCCCGAGAGGCTGCGCACCGGCTGGCGGAGCTGCAGCTCGCTGAACAGGAAGTCCTTGGCGTAGGAGACGATGTGGCGCGGCTCGCCGCGGACCATGATCTGGTCGCCGCCCTTGGGCAGCAGCACCTCGCGCAGGGTCATCTCCGGCTTCAGCGCGCCGCGCGCCTGGTCGATGTAGTTGATCTCCAGGTTGGTCCCCAGCTTCACCTCGCCCGCGTCGGGCGGGATCTCGCCCAGCAGGACCTTGACGAGCGTGGTCTTGCCGGCCCCGTTCGGCCCCACCACCGCCACCCGGTCGCCGCGCAGGATGCGGGTGGAGAAAGCCTTCAGCAGGACGCGCTCGCCGAACGCCTTGGAGACGCCGGCAGCCTCGACCACCCGCTTGCCGGAGACGCCGGAGGAGGCCAGGCCCATGTTCAGGTCGCGGCGGGTGTCCTTCAGCCGGTCGGCCTTGTCCTGGCGCAGGCTCTCCAACCGCCGGCGGCGGCCCTCGTTGCGGGCCCGGCGCGCGGTGACGCCGCGGGCCATCCAGTGCTGCTCGCGGGCGATGTAGCGGTCCAGCCGCCGCGCCTCCTCGGCCTCGGCGGCGACGATCTTCTCGGCCCAGTCGTCGAAGGCGCCGAAGCCCTGGTCGAGGCGCTTGACCTGCCGGTACTCCAGCCAGAAGCAGCGCTTGGTCACCCGCTCCAGGAAGGCGCGGTCGTGGCTGACGATCAGGGCGGCGGCCTTGGAGGCCGAGAGCTGCGCCTCCAGGGTCTCGATGGCCAGGATGTCCAGGTGGTTGGTGGGCTCGTCCAGCAGGATGACGTCGGCGTCCTCGGCGAAGGCGCGCGCCAGGTCCGTACGCCGGATCTCGCCGCCGGAGAGGCCCTGGGTGGACTTCTCGGGGTCGAGGCCGAAGGCGGTGATCGCCGCCTCG
>NZ_DATMNA010000003.1:0-40443 GCF_035569475.1 Phenylobacterium sp. | reverse complement strand
CGAGCCGGCCGCGTCGGAGGCCCGGCTGAAGCGCCTCTATGGCGTCGAGACTCTGGACGGGTTCGGGGCGCTGTCGGGCGCGGAGGTCTCGGCGCTCGGCCTGATCGCCGCCCACCTGGAGACCACCCAGGCGGGCAAGCTGCCGGCGCTGTCGCCGCCGCGCCGGGCGGGCGAGGCCGACGTCATGGCCATCGACCCGGCGACCCGGGCCAGCCTGGAGATCGAGCGGGCCACCTCTGGTTCGCGGGACGGCTCGCTCCTGGGCGCCATCGATCGCACCGTGACCGCGCCCGGCGCGCGCCTGCTGGCCGCCCGGCTGGCGCGGCCCCTGCTGGACCCCGCCGCCATCGACGCGCGGCTCGACGCCGTGGCCTGGTTCTGCGAGCACCGCCCGCAGCGCCAGAAGCTGCGCGAGGCGCTGAAAGGCCTGGGCGACATGGCGCGCGCGCTCTCGCGCCTGGCGCTGGGCCGGGGCGGTCCGCGCGACCTGGGCTGCCTGCGCGACGGCCTCTCCATCGGCGAAGCGGTGGCCAGGCTCTTCGTCTCGACCCGCGATCCGCTTGTCGAGCTCCCCGCCGAGATCGCCCAGGCCCTGGCGGCGCTCAACCCCGCCCTGCATCCCGACCTCGCCCAGTTCCGCGCCCTGCTGGACGAGGGCCTGGGCGGCGACCTTCCGTCCCTCGCCCGCGACGGCGGTTTCGTGGGCCAAGGCGTGCGGCCGGAGCTGGACCAGGCCCGGGCGCTACGCGACGACAGCCGCCGGGTGATCCTCGGCCTTGAGGCCAGGCTCGCGTCCGAAAGCGGCGTGGCCCTGAAGATCCGCCACAACGCCGTCCTCGGCTATTTCGTCGAGACCACCGCCAAGGCCGCCGAGCCGCTGTTCGCCGCGCCGCTGAACGCGACGTTCATCCACCGCCAGACACTGGCCAACCAGGTGCGCTTCACCACCGTCGAACTGGCCGAGCTGGACGCCAGGATCGCGCAGGCGGCCGAGCGGGCGCTGGCCATAGAGCTCGACACCTTCGAGGCCTGGCGTGACGCCGCCGTCGGCGTGGCCGCCGATCTCCAGGGCGCCGCGAGCGCTGCCGCGCGGCTGGACGTGGCGTCCGGCGTCGCCGAATGGGCCGAGGACGTGGGCGCGAGCCGTCCGAGCGTCGACCGCTCCACGGCCTTCGAGGCCGAGGCCGCGCGCCATCCCGTGGTGGAAAACGCCGTGCGCCGCGCCGGCGAAGCCTTCACCCCCAACGACTGCCGGCTGGACGGGGCGGGCGCGGGCGGCCCCAGGCTGGCCCTGGTCACCGGCCCGAACATGGCCGGCAAGTCGACCTTCCTGCGCCAGAACGCCCTGCTGGCGGTCCTGGCCCAGGCCGGCTGCTTCGTGCCCGCCAGGCGCCTGCGTCTGGGCGTGGTCGACCGCCTGTTCAGCCGCGTGGGCGCCGGCGACGACCTCGCGCGCGGCCGCTCCACCTTCATGGCCGAGATGGTGGAGACCGCCGCCATCCTCACCCAGGCGACGCCGCGCTCCTTCGTGATCCTGGACGAGATCGGCCGCGGCACGGCGACCTACGACGGCCTGGCCATCGCCTGGGCCTGCGCCGAGGCCCTGCACGAGACCAACCGCTGCCGCGCGCTGTTCGCGACGCACTACCATGAGCTTGCGGTGCTGGAGCAGCGCCTGGCCTATGTCGCCAACCTGTCGCTGAAGGCCAAGGAGTGGAACGGCGATCTGATCTTCCTGCACGAAGCCGGCCCCGGCCCCGCCGACCGCTCCTACGGCGTCCAGGTCGCCAAGCTGGCCGGGGTGCCGGCGCCGGTGGTGGCGCGGGCCAGGGACGTGCTGGAGCGTCTGGAGCGCGAAGCCGCCGGCCCCGCCAACCTGGACGACCTGCCGCTGTTCGCCGCCGTCGCGGAGTCCGCGCCCTCCAACGGGCCGAGCGCGGCGGAAGAGGCCCTGCGGGTCATGGACCCCGACGGCATGAGCCCGCGCGAGGCGATGGAGGCGCTCTACCGGCTGAAGGGCTTGGCGGGGTGACCTTCCCTCCCCCGTCGCGGGGAGGGGGCGAGCGCAGCGAGACGGGTGGGGAAGTCATGCTCAAGCGCTGACTCCGCGCTCCGAAGCACGCTTCCTCACCCGACCTCGGCTTCGCCCCGGCCGCCCTCCCCACAAGGGGGAGGGAAATGGCCAAGAATTCCTATATCCACCTTGCATGCCCCCGCGCCTGAAGCCCACCCGCCTGGAATACGTCGTCGACGGCGTGCGGTTGCGCGCCCAGCTCTCGGCCGCGGCCCTGGAGGCGGGCGACGGGCCGGCGCAGCGCAAGGCGGCGCTGGAGATCCTCAAGGCCGCCCTGTTCCGTGGCCGGATGATCGCCAAGGAGCGGCTGGAGAACGGGGCCGGCGGGATCGAGACGGCCCGGTTGATCTCCGGCGTCACCGACGAGGTGATCACCGCGCTCTGGGACTTCACCACCGTCCACGTGTTCCGCGCCCGCAATCCGACCGAGGGCGAGCGCTTGGCGCTGATGGCCGTGGGCGGCTACGGCCGCGGCACGCTGGCGCCCTATTCCGATATCGATCTGTTGTTCGTGCGGCCCTACAAGCAGACCGCCCACGCCGAGAGCGTCATCGAATACATGCTCTACGCCCTGTGGGACCTGGGCTTCAAAGTCGGGCACGCTTCGAGGACGGTCGAAGAGTGCATCAAGCTTTCCCGCGAGGACTTCACGATCCGCACCTCGATCCTGGAGGCGCGGCGGCTGAGCGGCGACCAGAAGCTGGCGGACGAGCTGGTGCGGCGCTTCCAGCACGAGGTGGTCAAGGGCACCGGGGCTGAGTTCGTCGCCGCCAAGCTGCGGGAGCGCGACGAGCGCCACGCCCGCGCCGGCGCCAGCCGCTACATGGTCGAACCCAACATCAAGGAGGGAAAGGGCGGCCTGCGCGACCTCAACACCCTGTTCTGGATCGCCCAGTACCTGCATCCCGGGCAATCCATCGAAAAGGTCATGCAGCTCGAGATGTTCGAGCGCCGCGAGGTGCGCGCGTTCATCCAGGCCTTCGACTTCCTGTGGGCGGTGCGCGCCCACCTGCACTTCACCACCGGCCGGCCGGAGGAGCGCCTGACCTTCGACCTGCAGCCGGAGATCGCCCGGCGGATGGGCTATGGCGACCGCGCCGACAACCCGGCCGTCGAGCGGTTCATGCGCCGCTACTTCCTGATCGCCAAGGAGGTGGGGGCGCTCACCCGCGTCTTCGCCGCCAAGCTGGAGGCCGAGCGGGTGAAGACAGCGCCGCGCGGCCTGTCACGCCTGCTGCCGGCCCGCCGGCCCAAGCGCAAGCGCCTCGACGAGCCCGGCTTCCATGAGATCGCCGGGCGGCTGAACATCGACGGCCCGCAGGTCTTCGAGCACGACCCGATCAACCTGCTGCGCCTGTTCAGGATCGCCGACGAGCGCAACCTCGACCTGCACCCCGACGCCTTCACCGCCGCCACCCGGCTCGCACCGCTGATCACCTCGGCCGTGCGGCGCGACCGCCAGGCCGCCCAGGTGTTCCTGCAGGTCCTGGCCCACGGGCGCGATCCGCAGCGGACACTCACCCTGATGACCGACGCCGGCGTGCTCGGCCGCTACCTGCCGGAGTTCGGGCGGATCGTCGCCCAGATGCAGTTCAACATGTACCACTCCTACACGGTGGACGAGCACACCCTGCGGGCCGTGGGCGTGATCGCCGACATCGCCGCCGGGCGTTTCGCCGAGGAGCATCCGCTGTCGACCACGGTCATGCCGCTGATCGTCGACCGCGAGGCCCTGTTCCTGGCCATGCTGCTGCACGACACCGGCAAGGGCGGGGTCGGCGGACAGGAGAAGGCCGGCGCCCGGGCGGCGCGCTCCGCCTGCGAGCGGCTCGGGCTGGAGCGTTCGAAGATCGAGCTGGTGGCCTGGCTGGTCGAGCACCATCTGGTGATGAGCGACACCGCCCAGAAGCGCGACATCTCCGACCCCCGCACGGTCACCGACTTCGCCAAGATCGTCGAGACGCCGGAGCGGCTGCGCCTGCTGCTCGTGCTGACCGTCGCCGACATCCGCGCCGTGGGGCCGGGAGTCTGGAACGGCTGGAAGGGCCAACTTCTGCGCGAGCTCTACGGGGCGACCGAGGCGGTGTTCCGCGGCGGCCGCGGCTCCGACAGCGCCGCGGCGCTGAAGCGCTACCACGAGAACGCCGCCTACGACGCCCGCGTCCGGGTGGCCAAGGCCGATCCCGCCTCGGAGGCCTGGGCCGACGCCATGGAGGACGCCTATTTCTCGGCCTTCAGCGAAGGCGAGGTCCTGGCCCACGCGGCCCTTTCGCGGCGGGCGGCCCCCGACGACGGGAAAGGCGGCGCGGCGGCCGAGGGCCGGGTGCGGCTCGACCGCAACGCCGCCGAGGTGGCGGTGGCCGCGATCGACCGCCGCAGGCTGTTCGTCGACCTGGCGGGCGCGATCACCGGGGCCGGCGCCAATGTGCTGGGCGCGCGGGTCTTCACCTCGCGCACCGGCCAGGCGCTCGACGTCTTCTACCTGCAGGACGCCGCCGGCCAGCCCTACGGGGCCGACAACCCGCGCTCGCTGAGCCGGCTGGTGGAGAGCCTGGAGGCCGCCGCCCGGGGCGAGCCGGTGGCGCACGAACCGCGCCGCGCCGCCGACCTGGGCCGGGCGGCGGCCTTCTCCATCGAGCCGGCGGTGATGCTGGACAACGACGCCTCGGAGACCTCGACGGTGGTGGAGGCTTCGGGCCGCGACCGACCAGGCCTGTTGGCGGCGCTCGCCCGCACCATCGCCGACGCGGGCCTGTCGATCCTGTCGGCCCACATCGACGGCTACGGCGAGCGCGCCGTGGACGCCTTCTACGTCACCGGGCCGAACGGCGAGAAGGTGACGGACGCCCGCAAGGGCAATGCGCTCAAGGCCGCCCTGCTGGCCGCCCTGAACGACATCGACCAGGAAGAGCCCCGCCGGGCCAACCTGCAGCGCGCCCGGGCCAGCGTGGCTCGCTGACCGCAAATGTACATTTGTAGTTTCATTTGAATTACAAATGTAGTTTTATCCCCTCGAAGCGACGCGGGGGATTCCATGGGACATCGGACGGGCGTCACTCTGGCGACGATGCTGGCGAGCGTGGCGCTCGCGGCCCAGGCGCAGGACCAGGCCCCGTCGACGGCGCCCGCGAAGCCCGCCGCGCCCGCCAAGTCGCAGGGGGCCGCCCACACGGTCGACGCCGTTACGGTCACCGGCGCCTCCACTCAAGGATTTCGCAGCGAGATCGACCGCAAGAGCTACGGCATCGCGTCGGACCTGCAGACCACGACGGGTTCGATCAGCGACGCGCTGCGCAACATCCCTTCCGTCGAGGTGGACCCGCAGGGCGCCGTCTCCCTGCGCGGCGACACGAACGTGACCATCCTGTTGGACGGCAAGCCGTCCGGGCAGTTCAAGGGCGCCGCCGCGGGCCAGGCGCTGCAGGCCTTGCCGGCGGATTCCATCGAGCGGGTCGAGGTGATCACCAACCCCTCGGCGGAGTTCTCGCCCGAGGGCGCGGCGGGGATCATCAACCTGATCAGCAAGAAGACCCGTAAGGCGGGCGGCTCCGGGTCGGTGCGGCTCACGCTTGGCAATCAGGGGCGCCGCCAGGCCGGCGTCACCGGCTCGTACAACTCCGAGAAGCTGACGGTCTCGGGCGACGCCAACGCCCGATACGACCCGCAGAGCGCCGAGGGGGTGGATCGGCGCGAAATCCTCGATGGACAGGGTCATGTGCTCGGCGCCAGTCAGACCGAGAACCATGGAGGCGGCCACCTCGACCGCTGGGCCGCCCACGCCAGCGCCGACTATGACCTCGATCCCAAGACCCGGATCAGCGGCGACGCCCGCTTCAGCCACCTGGACGTGGACCAGTCGCCGGAGGCGAAGTTCCAGGGCGAGGACCCCACGGGCGCGCTGATCCAGGCCTTCGACAAGGCGGGCCGCTTGAAGTGGGGACTGGGCGATGGCGAGGCGCAGGCGACCCTGCGCCGGACCTTCAGCGGGGACGACCACACCCTGACGGTGAACCTGGCGCGCGAACACATCGCCGAGGCGCGCGACCAGGCCTTCAACCTGATCACGACCTTGCCGCCCGGCCCGGCGGTCTTCACGGACCTGCAGACCCGGAACACCGCGGACCGGACCGAGCTGAAGGCCGACTATGGCCGTCCGATGCCCGCGGAGGGCAAGCTGAAGGCCGGCTACGACCTGCGGATCGACGACAACCGCTACGATAACCAGGGCCTGATCGGAGGCTCGCCCGCAAGCGCCCTGCCGGACCCGCTCCAAAGCAACCTCTTCCTCTTCAAGCAGACCATCGCCGCCGCCTACGCGACCTACGAGCAACCGTTCGGCGCCTGGACGGTGCTGGGCGGCCTTCGGCTGGAGGACGTGCGGCTCGGCATCCGCCAGGTCACCGCCGCGCAGACGCACGACACCAGCTATTTCCGCCCCTATCCGTCCCTGCACCTGGCCTACAAGGTCTCCGACGCGCAGCAGTTGATCCTCAGCTATTCGAAGCGGGTGCAGCGGCCCGGTCCGGAGGACCTCAACCCGTTCCGGATCCAGCTCAGTCCGCTGAGCTTTCAGGCCGGCAATCCGAACCTGCAGCCGCAGACCACCGACAGTTTCGAAGCTGGCTACCAGTACCGGGCCGGCGGGGCCTTCTACCTGGCGACCCTCTACTATCGCCGAAACCAGCATGGCGTGACCGACGTGGTCACGGCCCTGGGCGGCGGCGTGCTGCTGAACACCAAGGCGAACCTCACCGACAGCAAGGCGGCGGGCCTGGAGCTGGTGGCCAACGGCCACCTCACCAAGACGCTCAGCTACAGCGTCTCCACCAACCTCTATTGGAACGAGATCGACGCCGCGAGCGACGGCCTGCAGCAGCTGCTGGACTTCGCCGGGCGCCGCTCAGCCTTCGAGGTCGGCGGCCGGGCGAGCCTGACCTGGCAACCCACGCCCAACGACACCTTCCAGGTGACCACCAATGTCAACGCCAAGCGGCTCACGCCCCAGGGGTTCGTCGAGCCCTTTGCGCTGACCTACCTGGGATATCGCCACAAGTTCAGCGACGCCCTGTTCGGCGTGGTCACCGTCCAGGATCCCTTCGAAGGCCTGCGCTTCCGGCAGGTCACGTCGACGCCGATCCTGCAGGACCACAGCGAGCAGCACATCCACATCCGCGGGATATTCGTGGGCTTCACCCGCACCTTCGGCGGCGCCGGCAAGAAGCCCAAGGAGCCCGGGTTCGATTTCGGCGGCGGCTCGCAGTAGATGCGCCGAACAAGCTTCACGGCTGGAACCCGGCGGCCGGTCCGCCGGCCGGGGCGCAGCCGTTGCAGGCGATGTCTCTAGGCCGCCGCGCCCTCGGCCACGGGACCGCGCTCCGGCGGATGGAAGAAGGCGGCGAGCAGCAGTACGGCGAGCGCCGCCATGCCGGTGGGGACCATGAACAGGCTGCGGTAGTCGACCTTGCCGGCGGCGTCGGTCCAATGGGCGATCAGGCTCGGGAAGAGGAAGCTCGCGGCGACGTTGCCGATCCCCAGGATCAGCAGGTTGAACAGCCCCTGGGCGCTGGAGCGGACATCCTTCGGGAAGGTCGCGTCCACGAAGATGTACACGGTGGCGAAGAAGAAGGCGTAGCAGACGCCGTGCAGCAGTTGGACGGCGATGATCACCGGCACGCTGTCGGCGAAGAAGGCGAAGACCGAGAAGCGCGCGGCGTGGCCAAGGATGCCCACGATCATGGTGGTCTTCCAACCCAGTCGGGCGAGCACGCCGCCCAGGATGAACATCGTCACGATCTCGGCCAGCTGGCCCAGGCTCAGCACGATCATCGACAGGTTTCCGGCGATGCCCACCCGGTTGGTCAGGAAGTTGTCGGCCATCACGAAGTAGCCGTTGTGGATGACGCTATCGATGAAGGTGACCAGGAACAGCACGCCCACGAACGGCACGCCCAGGAGCTTGATCGCCTCGCGCCAGGCCAGCGGGTCGGCGGCTTGCGCGTCGCGCTTGGGGGGCGTGTGCGGCAGGGTCAGACTGTAGGCCGCCAGGGCAAACGAGACGATCGCCGCGACCAGGAAGATCCAGCGAACCTGCGCCGCGTCGGCCTTGGCGCCCAGCAGGAAGACGAACGGCCAGCTCACCAGCACCCAGCCGACCGTGCCGCCCATTCGAACGGCGCCGAAGTCCTTGGCCGGGTCCTTCAGATTGGCGAAGGCGATGGAGTTGGAGACCGACAGCGTCGGCACATAGAGCAGGCTGAAGACCAGGTAGGCCACGAAGAACGGCCAGAAGCTGGTCAGGAAGGCGCAGGCCGCCAGCGCCAGGCCGCTCAGCGCATGGCTTCCGGCCATGAACCGCTCGGCGGCGAAGTTGCGGTCGGCGAACTGGTTGGAGAAGAAGATCCCGGCCACCGAGGCGATGCCCCAGGCGCTGCCGACCAGGGACTGCTGCCAGGGCGCGAAGCCCAGCATGCCCATGTAGGGGAACAGCTTGGGCGCCCAGGCGCCCCAGACCGCGAGCTGCAGCACCATCATCAGAAAAAGCCGCATCCGGACTGTCATCTTCGCTCCCCTGGCGTGGGTCTCAAGGCCCCGCTTGGCCTATCGATTACACAGTTGACGCCCAAGCGCACCCATCACGATCCGATCGGCAGACGCCTCGCCCCCGGCGCGGTTTGACCTCTCCCGCAGCCGGCGCCAAGTTCGCTGCAAGTCAGTGGTTCGCAGGGGATTAAAGAGCATGGCGCAAGTGAGCGAGGCGCCTGGTCCTTTGCGCATAGGCTTCGTGGGCTCGGGCTTCATCGCCAAGTTCCACGTCAAGAGCTTCCAGTCCGTCCGCCACGCCCAGATCACCGGCGTCTACAGCCCGACGGCCGGCCATCGCGACGGCTTGGCGGCGATGGTCAACGAAGCCGAACTCGGCCCCTGCCGCGCCTACGCCGACCTGGAGAGCCTGCTGACCGCCGATGACGTCGACGCCATCTGGCTGCTCGCGCCCAACGACCGGCGCCTGGAGGTCATGCGGGCGATCCACGACGCGGTGAAGTCCGGCCGCTCCAAGGTCCGCGCGGTGGCCTGCGAGAAGCCGCTGGGCCGCACGCTCGCCGAGGCCCGCGGGGTCCTGCGGCTGGCGGAGGACGCGGGCCTCGCCCACGGCTACCTCGAGAACCAGGTCTTCTCCACCGCCGTCGAGCGCGGCAAGGAGATCGTCTGGCGGCGCGCCGTGCCCGCCTCGTCGCGGCCCTACCTGGCCCGCGCGGCGGAGGAGCATTCCGGCCCGCACGAGCCCTGGTTCTGGCAGGGCCCTCGCCAGGGCGGCGGGGTGATGAGCGACATGATGTGCCACTCCGTGGAGGTCGGCCGCTTCCTGCTCACCGCGCCGGACGCGTCCCGCGCCAGCCTTACCGTGAAAACCGTCCAGGGCTCGGTCGGCTATCTGAAATGGACGCAAAGCCGCTACGCCAAGTCCCTCGCCAGGGACTTCCAGGGCGTCGAGATGCAGGCCCATCCGGTGGAGGATTTCGCCCGCGCCACCATCACGCTCGAGGACGAGACCGGCCAGGAGCTGATCGTCGAGGCCTCGACCTCCTGGTCCTATGTGGGCCCGGGTCTCAGGATCGACCTGGCCCTGCTGGGGCCGGAATACGCCATGGAATTCTCGTCCCTGAACCCCAGCCTCAAGGTCTTCCTCTCCCGCGCCATCACCGGCGGCCAGGGAGAAGACCTAGTGGAGAAGCAGAACGCCGAGCAGGGCCAGATGCCCATCGTCGAGGACGAGGCCGGCACCTACGGCTACGTCGGCGAGAACCGCCACATGGTCGACTGTTTCCGGCACGGCCGGACGCCCATCGAAACCTTCGAGGATGGCGTCGAGGTCACCAAGATGGTCATGGCGCTCTACAAGTCGGCCGAGACCGGCCAGGTCGTGCGCCTGCCCGACGACTCCCTGGAAACCTACGTGCCGGTTCCGGCGCGGACTGGAGCCTGAACCATGGCGGCTGAGCCCTATGACGTGATCATCGTCGGTTCGGGGGCCGGGGGCGGGATGAGCGCCTACCACCTGACCAAGTCCGGGATGAAGGTGCTGATGCTGGAGGCCGGGCGCGACTACGACCCGCGGGTCGAGACCCCGATGTTCAACACCAACGCCGAGGCGCCCCTGCGCGGCGTCGGCACGCCGGACAAGCCCTTCGGCTTCTACGACGCCACGGTGGATGGCGGCTGGCAGGTGCCCAACGAGCCCTATACCGTGGCCGAGGGCTCCGAGCCCTTCATCTGGTGGCGGCCCCGGATGCTGGGCGGGCGCACCAACCACTGGGGCCGCATCGCGCTCCGCTTCGGGCCGCTGGACTTCAAGCCCAGGAGCCGCGACGGCCTGGGCCACGACTGGCCGATCGCCTACGACGACCTGGCGCCCTGGTACGACAGGACCGAGAAGCTGATCGGGGTCTCGGGCGCCTATCCGCCGCAGAACCTGTTGAACACCCCCGACTCGCCGGCCGGCTGCCTGATGCCGTCCGCGCCGCCGCGCGCCTTCGAGCTGTTCTACGGACGGGCCTTCAAGGCCATGGGCATCCCGGTCATCCCGATGCACGGCGCGGTGGTCACCGGCCAGATGGAGGGGCGCAACACCTGCCTCTTCGCCACGCCCTGCGGCCGCGGCTGCGCCATCGGCGCCAACTTCCAGTCGACCACGGTCCTGCTGCCGCCGGCCATGGCCACGGGCAACCTGACCATCGCCACCAACGCCCTGGTCTACCAGGTCGACCTGGACAAGGCCGGCCGCGCCAAGGGCGTCACCTACGTCGACCGCAAGACCGGCGAACACCATTCGGCCACGGCCAAGGCGGTGGTGCTGGCCGCCGGCTCCGGCGAGACGGCGCGGATTCTGCTCAACTCGAAGAGCGCCAAGTTCCCCGACGGCCTGTGCAACACCCACGGCATGGTCGGCCGCTACCTGATGGACAGTGTCGGCACGGGCGTCTCCGGCCAGTTCCCGCACCTGGAGGGCCTGCCGCCCACCAACGACGACGGCCAGGGCACCCAGCACACTTATATTCCCTGGTGGGGCTACGAGAAACAGAAGGAGCTGGGCTTCGCCCGCGGCTACCACATCGAGATCGGCGGCGGCCGCCACATGCCATCCATGGGCATGGCCGGCCTGGTGCGCGACGACGAGAGCCTGGTCGGCGACGACCTGCGGGCGAAACTTCGCCAGCGGTTCGGCTCGACCATCGGCTTCGACGGCCGCGGCGAAATGATCCCCAACGACGACTGCTATTGCGAGATCGATCCCGTGGCGAAGGACCGGTGGGGCATCCCGGTCCTGCGGTTCCACTGGAAGTGGGGCGAGCACGAGATCAACCAGGCGGCCCATGCGGTGAAGACCTTCCTCGAGGTCATCGACCGCCTGGGCGGCAAGCCCGAGGGTCACGTCGAGACCGACGGCCGGAAGGCGATCTCCAAGGGCGGCGAGATGATCCACGAGATCGGCACCGCGCGGATGGGCCACAACGACACCGACTCCGTGGTCGACCAGTTCGGCCGGAGCTGGGCCGTGCCCAACCTCTTCGTCATGGATGGCGCGGTGATGGTCTCCAGCCCGGACAAGAACCCGACGCTGTCGATCCTGGCGCTGGCCTGGCGCTCCGCCGACAACCTGGCGACCGTCGCCAAGCAGGGGGCCCTATGAGCACCGAATCCCCGGAACCCTATGTCTCCAAGATCGACCGACGCACGGCGCTGGCCTGGGTCGGCGTGGTGGGCGCGGCCATCGCCGGCGGCGCGGGCGTGGTGGTCTATGGGCCGAAGATGGGCGGCGACGTGGTCACCCGCGGCTACGGGACCGACCCCAAGCTCGCCAAGCCGGAAAAGGCCCCCTGGTCGCGGATCATGACGCCGGACCAGTTGACCACCGCGGCGATCCTCGCCGACTACATCCTGCCGGCCAGCGCGACCGCCCCCTCGGCCAGCTCGCTGGGCGTGCCCGACTTCATCGACGAGTGGGTGAGCGCGCCCTATCCGGACCAGGTCAAGGACCGCCCGTTGGTGATGAACGGGCTCAATGCGCTGGGCGCGAAGGTGCTGAAGGCCTCGGCCGCGGACCGCGCCGCGGCGCTCGCGGCCCTGCCCAAGGCGACGGACGCCGCGACCCAGGCCTTCTGGAAGAAGGTCCGCCACCTGACCATCGGCGCCTATTACACGACCGAGGCCGGCTTCAAGGACATCGGCTATATCGGCAATGTCCCGCGGACCTCAGACCCCGGTCCGTCGGACGAGGTCAAGGCGCACCTCGACCGCGCCTTCCAGCAACTCGGCCTCTAGGAGCGCCTCAAGATGAAAGCCCTCGCCCTCGGCCTCGCGGCCGCCGTCCTCGCCATGGCCGCCGCCCCCGCGCTCGCCGCCGACAACACGCTCACCCCCGCGGAGCAGGCGGCGGGCTGGAAGCTGTTGTTCGACGGCAAGTCGACCACCGGCTGGAAGGGCTTCAAGACCGCCGCGCCGGACGCCGGCTGGACCGTCAGGGACGGGGTGATCGGTCCCGACCCCAAGACGTCGAAGGACCTGGTCTCCAAGGAGGACTTCGAGAACTTCGAACTCGATTTCGACTGGAAGATCAGCCCGAAGGGCAATTCCGGCGTGATGATCCACGTGATCCCGGTGGGCGAGGAGACCTACGAGAGCGGGCCCGAGTACCAGATCCTCGACAACGCCCACGGCGAGGCCCCGCCGCAGCAGGCGGGCTCCTTGTTCGCCCTCTATGCGCCGTCGATGGACATGACCAAGCCGGTGGGCCAGTTCAACCACGGCCGCATCGTCGTCGACCACGGCCGCGTCCAGCACTGGCTGAACGGCATGAAGGTCGTCGAATACGACATGAACTCCGCCGACTTCAAAGCCCGCGTGGCGGCGTCGAAGTTCAAGCGCTGGCCCCAGTTCGCCACCGGCAAGACCGGCGCGATCGCCCTGCAGAACCACGGCGACGCCGTCTGGTTCAAGAACATCAAGATCAAGGTGCTCAAGTAGCAAGAGCGAAAACCGCCTGCGCAAGACCTGTGTAGGCCGCGAGCAGGTGATCGAAGCGCGCCCGACGGCGATCCACCGCGAAGTCCCTTCTAACGCGGGGACACGCGGCGCATAAGGAAACGTTCCAATTCCACTCACCCCGCAGGTCTGATGAAGCGAAACCGTCCTCGCACCTTGGGCATGCTTGTGGCCGTCGCAGTGCTCGCCGCCCCGGTCGCGCCGACATCCGCCGCCACCCAGCGGGCCAGCGCGGCGGCCCAGGGTGCGACGGCGAGCGACCTCGATCCTGCGCCGGTCGCCGCGCTCGCCCGACAGGTCGATGAAGCCGAGGCTCAGCTCGACAGCATCTCATTGCACGCGCGATCGAACGCACTTGGCGACGCGGATTTGAGAGCCCGGGTCGTAGCGATCGCACCGATCCAGGCACGGCTCGCCGACGCCCTGGACAACCTCAACCCACGCCTCAAGAGCGCTGACGCCCGGATCGCCCAGCTTGGGCCGGCGCCAACGGCGGGGGAGCCGCCGGAGGACGCGGAGACCGCTCAAAGCCGCCGGGAGATCCTGCGCTATCGCCAATCTGTCGACACCTAGGTCAAACAGGCGCGGCTGCTGGCCACCGAAGCCGATCAACTGAGCGCCTACCTGGATGACCGGCGCCGCCGGCTGTTCTCCCAGCGGCTGTGGGTTCACAGCCGTTCCCTGCTGGACCCTGGACTGTGGGTCGACTTCGCCCGCGACGCACCCGCGGACCTGCTTAAGCTCAACGCGGTTCTGTATGGGGAACGCGCGCTGGTCGCCGACCGCGCCAGGTCCCCGGGCGCCGCGGCGGTCTTGACGCTCGCCGCCCTTCTTGCCGCCCTGCTGGTGGCGCCTGTCCGGCTGCTGCTCAATCGCTGGGGGGAAGTCCGCCTGGCGAAACGGTCCGCCGCCGGGCGGACCGCGGCGGCCCTGATCGCGGTCTGGTGGGTCCTTGTCGCCGTCCTCACGCCCTTGGTCGCCGGCGCCGTCGTCAAGGGGGCGCTGGTGGACACCGGAGCCTCAACGCCGCTCTTCGCCCAGATCTGGTCGCTGCTCTGGAAGGCGGCCGTCTTCGGAGCCCTCGTCGAGAGCGCGGCGAGAGCGCTCCTATCCGCCCGATGGCCCGCATGGCGCGTGGCGCCGATCTCCGACGTCGCCGCACGCCGCCTGGCGCCCTACCCGGTCCTGATCGCCGTCAGCGCGGCGCTGGCGGGATTCCTGGCCAGTTTGAACAACCTGCTGGGCGCCAGCAGCGCCACGAGCGAGGCCGTCGGCTGCCTGACGCTCCTCCTCGAACTGGCGGTCATCGCCAGCGCGCTCGGTCAGATCGGCCGCGCTCGTGTCGCAGAAGCCGAGGCCGCCTCCACGGCCGCGGACAGCGCCAATGTTCAACTGCCGTGGATCCTCGCCGCGATCGCCGCCTGGTTGGCCTTGGCCTGCGCCGGCGTCGCGATGGTGGCGGGCTATCTGGCGCTCGCGACCTTCGTGATGCGGGAGTTCGTCTGGGCCGCCGCCGTCCTTGCAGCGCTGTTCATCCTGATGCGCGGCGTCGATACGGCCGTCGCCTGGCTGCTGTCGCCCAACCGCCCGCTTGGGCGCGCGATCCGCATCTCGATCGGGCTCTCGACACTGGGGGTCGAGCAGGTCGTCGAGCTCGTCTCGGGTCTGGTGCGTTTGGCGCTGTTGCTTGCGGCCTGGGCGGCGATCCTCGCCCCGTTTGGCGCCGACGCCCAGGACGTGTTCGGACGCATCACCTCGACCGATCTCGTCCTGCGGCTGGGGCAGGTCTCCATTTCTCCTGGCGCCATTGCGGGGGCCCTGCTGGTCCTCGGCATCGGCTTGGCCGCAACCCAGGTCCTGCGCGTCTGGCTGGAGTCGCGCTATCTTCCGAAGACCCGGATGGACCTCGGCGTGCGGACCTCGCTGGCCTCCGGCGTGACCTACGTCGGCGTGTTCGCGGCGTTCCTGTTGACCTGCGCCTATCTGGGCCTGAGCCTTGACCGCATCGCCCTCTTCGCGAGCGCGTTGTCGGTCGGTATCGGATTTGGGCTGCAGGCGATCATCGGCAACTTCGTGTCGGGCCTGATCCTGTTGGCCGAGAGGCCCATAAAGGTCGGCGACTGGATCGCCATCGGGGACATGGAAGGCGATGTCCGTCGAATCAACGTGCGCGCCACCGAGGTCGAGATGGGCGATCATTCGCGTCTGATCGTGCCCAATTCGGAGCTCGTGTCGAAGATCGTCCGCAACGTCACCCACGGCGCGGCCCTGGGTCGCGTAAAGATCGTGCTTTCCTTGGACGCCCGAAGTGACCCGCTGGTCGTCCGAGACCTGCTCATGCAGCGCCTCCAGGTCCATCCCGACGCGCTCAGCGATCCGGCGGCGGCCGTCTACATGACCGACATCAAGGACGGAGCCATGGAGTTCACCGCCTTCGTCTACCTCGCTTCACCGCGAGAGGCGTTCAAAGCCAAGAGCGATCTGCTCTTCCAGATCCTGCCCGACCTCAAGGCGCACGGCATAGCGCTCGCGACCTCAAACCCGGTGGTCCACGTCGATGTGGGAGATCGGCCTATGGAGCCGAGCGGCGCCACAGCCTGACGAAGGGGGCAAGGCGCCGTCCCGCGGAAGAGGCCCGCCTTCCTCCATCGCGGGAGAAGGACCGCATATCCACCGTCCGCGCCGCGCGCTAGTTTGCGCCCCGTGAATCGCCGCTGCCCGAGACGTCCGTGACCGCCACCTCCACGCCCGAGCCGGCGGCCGCCAAGCCCAAGCCGGAGGCCGCGAAGCCCGCGGGCCTGATCCGCTCGTCGCTGGTCAATTCCGGCTTCACCCTGGTGAGCCGGTTCGCGGGGCTCCTGCGCGACCTGGCGCTCAGCTACAGCATGGGGGCCAGCGCCGGCTTCGTGGCCGACGCCTTCAACACCGCCTGGGCGTTCCCGAACCTGTTCCGCCGCATCTTCGGCGAGGGCGCCTTCTCCTCTGCCTTCGTGCCGGCCTATTCGCGCTCGCTGGTGACCGACGGCGAAGAGGTGGCCGACGTCCTGGCCGCCGACGCCATGGCGACGCTGGCCGCCGCCTCGCTCGCGATCACGGTCGTGGCCGAGTTGGCCATGCCGTGGCTCATGTACCTGATCGCGCCCGGCTTCGCGGCCAACCCCGAGAAATTCAAGCTGGCGATTCTGCTCACCCAGATCACCATGCCCTACCTGCCGTGCATGGCGATCTACGCCCACCTCTCGGGCGTGCTGAATGCGCGCAATCGTTTCATTCTGTCAGGCGCGGCGCCGATCCTGCTAAATCTGTGGACCCTGGCCACGGTCCTGCCAGCCAAGACCCCGCACGAGGCCGCGGTCTGGGGCTCCTGGGGGATCATCCTCGCCGGCATCTCCCAGGCCGCGTTGCTGTGGTGGGGGGTGCGCCGGTCGGGGGCCAGGGTCGACGTTCGTTGGCCGCGGCTCACGCCCGAGATCAAGAAGCTCATCGGCCTGGCCATTCCCGGCGCCATCGCCGCCAGCGCCACCCAGATCAGCGTCTTCGTCTCCGGTATCCTGGTCAGCCAGGTGAACGGGGCGCGCTCCTGGTTGTTCTACTGCGAGCGGCTCTACCAGCTCCCCCAGGGCCTGATCGGCGTGGCCATCGGCGTGGCGCTGCTGCCCCGGCTATCGCGGAGCATCCACGTCGGCGACGAAAAGGGCGCCGGGGCGGCCATGGACCAGGCGGTAATATTCTCGATGGCCTTCGCATTGCCTTGCGCCGTGGCCCTGATCACCATCCCGTTCTTCCTGATCGACGCCATGTATACGCGCGGCCAGTTCACCGTCGCCGACGCCCATCGGACGGCCAATGCGCTCTTCTTCTACGGCTGGGGCGTGCCGGCTTTCGTGGCCGCCCAGCTCTTCAACCGCGCCTTCTTCGCCCGCCAGGACACCGCCACGCCCATGCGCCTGGGCTTCGTGTCGGTGGCGGCCAATGTCGCGGTGGGGGTGAGCCTCTTCTACTTGATCGGCGTCCCCGGCGTGGCGGCGGCGACCACGGTCGCCTGGTGGACCAACGTGGTGATGATGGCGGTCGCCCTATGGCGGCGATCGCACTACCGACCCACGCCGCAGGCCGTAGACCGACTGCTGCGCATTCTGGCGGCGAACGTCGGACTAGCGCTCGCCCTGGTCGCCGTGAACCACTGGCGCGAAGCGATCCAGGGCGCGTTCGGCCACCTGCACCTGTGGAAGATCGGGGCGAAGGAGTTCGCCATCGGCCTGGTCGCCGTGGGCGCGGCGGGCCTCTATCCCCTGCTGCTGTTCGGCTCGGGCGGCATGACGATCGCCGAGGTGCGCGCCGCGCTGCGCGGCCGCCGCGTCGCCGCCGAAGACTTGTCCTGATCGGCCGACCGGACTATTTCGGCCACATGACGTCTCTGACCTGGCGATGGCGCTGAACGCCCGACCTGCCTCACGCGGGCCTTGCGCCCTCACGCCCATTCCCAGAGAAGCCTGATTCCATGACCGACCAAGCTCCACCCGCCTATGCGGGCAAACCGCGCGTGCTCTCCGGCGTGCAGCCGTCCGGCGACCTGCACCTGGGCAACTACCTGGGCGCGCTCGTGAAATTCGCGCGCCTGCAGCACGAGATGGAGACCTTCATCTTCGTGGCCGACCTGCACGCCATCACCGCCTGGCAGGACCCGGCGAAGCTGAAGCATCAGGTCCGTGAGATCGCCGCGGCCTATCTGGCCACCGGCCTCGATCCCAAGGTCGCCACCATCTTCGCCCAGTCCGCGGTGCCGGCCCACGCCGAGCTCGCCTGGGTGTTCAACTGCGTCGCCCGCCTGGGCTGGCTCGACCGGATGACCCAGTTCAAGGACAAGGCCGGCAAGCACAAGGAACGCGAGAGCGTCGGCCTCTACACCTACCCGGTGCTGCAGGCCGCCGACATCCTGGTCTACAAGGCGACCCACGTGCCCGTGGGGGAGGACCAGCGGCAGCACCTCGAACTGACCCGCGACATCGCCGCCAAGTTCAACCATGATTTCGCGGCGCCGGGGTTCTTCCCCCTGCCCGAGGCGCTGACCCAGGGGCCGGGCGCGCGGATCATGAGCTTGCGCGACGGGTCGGTGAAGATGTCCAAGTCCGACCCCTCGGACAATTCGCGGATCAACCTGACCGACGACGCCGACGCCATCAGCCAGAAGATCCGCAAGGCCCGCACCGACGCCGACGTGCTGCCGGAAAAGCTCGACGACCTGGCCGGCCGCGCCGAGGCGCAGAATCTGGTCGGGGTCTATGCGGCGCTGTCGGGCCGCAGCGCCCAGGACGTGCTGACCGAATTCGCGGGCCAGGGCTTCGGGGCTTTCAAGCCCAAGCTCGCGGACCTGGCGGTCTCGGTGATGGGGCCGATCGGCGGTGAGATGCGCCGGCTGCTGGCCGATCCGGGCGAGATCGACCGCATCCTGGGCGCCGGGGCCGAGCGCGCCCGGGAGGTCGCCGCCCCGACCCTCGCCGAGGTCAAGCGCATCGTGGGTTACTGGGCGGGCTGAACCTTGCGCGCACGGCGAAGGCGCCGCACCGTCGCGGCATGAGCCCGCGCAAGTTCCTGGTCGTGGCCGACGACACGCCGGAGTTCCAGGCGGCGCTGCGCTTCGCCTGCCGCCGCGCCCGCTCCACCGGCGGCCACGTGGCCCTGCTGCGGGTGATCGAGCCGGAGTACTTCGAGCACTGGTCCGGCGTGCGCGAGGAGATCGAGCGCCAGGCCCGCGAGGAGGCCGAGGCGGTGCTGCAAAGGTCCGCGGCCCTGGTGCAGGCCGAGACCGGCCTGCCGCCGGAGTTCATCATCAAGCACGCCGAGAATGTCCGCACGGCGCTGCGCGAGGTCATCGCCGGCGATCCGGCGATCAAGATCCTGGTGCTCGCCGCGGCGGTCGGCGGGCGCGGCCCCGGCCCGCTGGTGGCCTCGCTCGCCAAGGAAGGCGTGAGCTGGGGCGGCCGCAAGGTGCCGGTGACCCTGGTGCCCGGCGACCTGACCGACGACGAGATCGCGGAATTGGCCTAGTCCCTCCTCTTTAGGGGAGGGACAGGCCGCGCCAGCGGCCAGGGTGGGGAAGCCGCGTTCAAGCGCGGAACCTCCCAGCTTGGCCCATAGACCCCCACCCGACCTCGGCTTCGCCTCGGCCACCCTCCCCTGAAGAGGAGGGATGATGCCATGAACTTGCATCCTGCTCTCCGGCGCGCCACATCTTCCCCATGTTCATCCAGACCGAACCGACGCCGAACCCCGAGGTCCTGAAGCTGCTGCCCGGCCGGGACGTGATGGGCGTGGGCACGCGGGACTTCCGCGACGCCGAGGCCGCGAAGGCCTCCACCCTCGCTACGGAGCTGTTCGGCCTCGAGGGGGTGGAGCGGGTGTTCTTCGGCCCGGACTTCCTGACGGTGGGCAAGCTGCCCGGCTACGACTGGAGCCATCTGAAGGCGCCGATCCTGGCGGCCGTCATGGACCATTTCACCTCGGGCCAGCCGCTGTTCGCCGGCGAGGGCGACCAGGCCGGCGGGCATGACGAGGGCGTCTACGAGGGCGAGACCGCCCAGATCGTCGCCGAGATCAAGGACCTGCTGGACACCCGCATCCGACCGGCGGTGGCTCAGGACGGCGGCGACATCCTGTTCAGCCGCTTCGACGCGGGGACCGGCGTGGTCTACCTCAACATGCGCGGCGCCTGCTCCGGCTGCCCGTCCTCCTCGGCGACGCTGAAGGCCGGGGTCGAGAACATGCTGAAGCACTACGTGCCGGAGGTGACGGGCGTGGAGCAGACCCTCTAGAACCCGAAGGGATGATCGTCCTCGGGCTCGATACCTGCCTTTCAAGCTGCTCGGTCGCCGTGCTCGATGGCGGGCGCGTGCTGGCGTCGGCGCGCGAGGTCATGGCCCGCGGGCACCAGGAGCGGCTGGCCCCCATGGCGCGCGAGGTGATGGCGCAAGCGGGCCTGGCCTTCGATCGCCTCGACCGAATCGCCGTAACGGTGGGGCCGGGCTCCTTCACCGGCCTGCGGGTCGGCATCGCCTTCGCCAAGGGCCTGGCGCTCGCGCTCGACCGCCCGGCGGTGGGCGTGGGCGCGCTGGAGGCCCTGGCGGCGCAGGCCTCAGGCCTGGTCTTCCCCGCCATCGACGCCCGCCGCGGCCAGCTCTACCTGCAGGCCTTCGACGGCGGCGCCGCCCTGATGGCCCCCGACGCGCTCACGGCCGAGGTGGCTGCCGCGCGGATCGCCGAGCTGTCCCAGGGCCGCCCCTTCACCCTGGTCGGGTCGGGCGCCGCCCTGCTGGCCGACTTCGCGCCCTCAGCGACGGTGGTCTCCGCCGAGGGGGCCGACGCCCGCGACGTGGCGCGCCTGGCCGCCGCCCGCGCCGGGGGCCCCCTGAAGCCCCTCTACCTGCGCGCCCCGGACGCCAAGCTGCCGGCATGAGGCTGATCCGTTCAACGCCGGCCGAATGCGAAGCCATGGCGCAAGTCCACGCCGAAGCCTTCGACAAGCCCTGGCGCGACGACGAATTCGAGGACCTGCTGGACGGCGAGGGGATCTACGGCTTCCTGGCCGCCGGGCCGGACGAGACGCCGCTGGGGGTCATCCTCTGCCGCGTCGCGGCCGGCGAGGTGGAGGTCCTCACCCTCGGCGTGGCCGCCGCCGCCCGGCGCCGCGGCGTCGCCCGCGCCCTGCTGGCTGTGGCCATGCCCGCCGCCCGCGACCTCGGTGCGGCGGAGGCTTTCCTGGAGGTGGCGGTGGACAATTCCGCGGCCATCGCCCTCTACGACGCGGCGGGCTTTCGCCAGGCCGGCCTGCGCAAGGCCTACTATGACCGAAGGCCCGCGGGATTCACCGACGCCCTGGTGATGCGCCTCGACCTGGGCGCCGCCGCCGCTTAGACCTATCCTGGCTGGGAACTGGGAGTTGGGGAGCCCTCGTGTCGGACCGCATCGAAAAGCTCTGTATCGAGAAGGGCATGCGCATGACCGAGCAGCGCCGGGTGATCGCCCGCGTGCTGTCCGAGGCGCACGACCATCCCGATGTCGAGGAGCTGCATCGCCGCGCCCACGGCATCGACCCGCACATCTCCATCGCCACCGTCTACCGGACCGTGCGCCTGTTCGACGAGGCCGGGATCATCACCCGCCACGACTTCCGCGACGGCCGCTCCCGCTACGAGGAGCACCCCGATCAGCACCACGACCACCTGATCGACATGAAGACCGGCCAGGTCGTGGAATTCGTCGACGCCGAGATCGAGGCCCTGCAGGAAGCCATCGCGCGGAAGCTCGGCTACAGGCTCGTGGATCACCGGCTGGAACTCTACGGCATGCCGATCGAGGAGAAGTGAGCGCTCATCCCTCCTCTTTAGGGGAGGGACAGGCCGCGTAGCGGCCAGGGTGGGGAAGTCGCGCTCAGGCGGCAGACTCTCAGCTTGACCCACAGACCCCCACCCGTCCGAGGCTCCGCCTCGTCCACCCTCCCCTAAAGAGGAGGGATGTTGCAGAGCGCCCCCGCCAACCCCATAACCCCAGCCATGTCCGGCCAGACACCCACAAAGGGGGCGCCCTCCAAGCGCCTCTTCATCAAGACCTACGGCTGTCAGATGAACGTCTATGACAGCGAGCGGATGGCCGATGTGCTGTCGCCGCTGGGCTACGCGCTCAGCGACACGCCGGACGAAGCCGACCTGGTGGTGCTGAACACCTGCCACATCCGCGAGAAGGCCACCGAGAAGGTCTATTCCGAGCTCGGCAAGCTGAAGGAGATGCGCGACGAGCGGGTGGCCGAGGGTGGCTCGCGGATGATCATCGCCGTCGCCGGCTGCGTCGCCCAGGCCGAGGGCGAGGAGATCATGCGCCGCCAGCCCGCGGTGGACCTGGTCGTGGGCCCGCAGGCCTATCACCAACTGCCGGAGCTGATCGCGCGGTCGCACCGCGCCCGGGGCGAGCGGCTCAGCGCCGACTTCGCCGCCGACGAGAAGTTCGACGCGCTGGGGCCGGTCGGCCGCACGGCCCATGGCGTCACCGCGTTCCTGACCGTGCAGGAGGGCTGCGACAAGTTCTGCACCTTCTGCGTGGTCCCCTACACGCGCGGCGGGGAGTGGTCCCGCTCGCCCGAGACCATCGAGGCCGAGGCCCGCGACCTGGCCGCCCAGGGCGTGCGGGAGGTCACCCTGCTGGGCCAGAACGTCAACGCCTATGCCGGCGAAGGTGGGCTCGCCGCGCTTGTGCGCCGGCTGGCGGCGATCCCGGGCCTCGACCGCATCCGCTACACCACCAGCCACCCGCGCGACATGGACGAGGCGCTGATCGCCGCGCATGGCGAACTGGACGCCCTGATGCCCTATCTGCACCTGCCGGTGCAGTCCGGCTCCGACCGCATCCTGAAGGCCATGAACCGGTCGCACACCGCCGAGAGCTACGTCCGCCTGATCGAGCGGATCCGCGGCAGCCGGCCGGACATGGCGATCAGCGGCGACTTCATCGTGGGCTTCCCCGGCGAGCGGGACAGCGACTTCGAGGCGACGCTCGCCCTCGTGCGCGAGGTGAACTACGCCACCGCCTTCACCTTCAAATATTCGCGCCGTCCCGGCACGCCGGCCGCCGCCATGCCGGGCCAGGTGGACGAGGCGGTGAAGGACGAGCGGCTGGCGCGGCTGAACGCCCTGCTGGACGAACAGGCGCGCGCCTTCAACGCCGGCCAGGTGGGCAAGGTCCTGCCGGTGCTGTTCGAGCGCCCCGGCCGCCATCCCGGCCAGCTTATCGGGCGAAGCCCCTATCTGCAGGCCGTCCACGCCACCGCGCCGGATCGCTTGATCGGCAGAATCGTTCCGGTTCGGATCGAGGGATCGGCCCGGATGAGCCTGGCCGGCGCGCTCGTGTCGGATGACGTTTCTGGGGAGCTGGAGCCCGCTTGAGCCGCGCGCCCGAATTCATCACCCTGTCAGACGTCGCCGCCCGTGCGGTGGCCGGCGCCAACTCCCGCCACGCGGCCCTGATCGAGGACGCTTTCGACGTCCTGGTGGAGACTCCCGGCGGCGGGGTTTCGCTGAGCGGCGACGCCAAGGGCCGGACCGCGGCCAAGAAGGCCGTCCACGCCATCGCCGAACGCGCCGACCAGGGCCTCGACATCTCCGAGGCCGATGTGCGCGTGGCCATCGGCAACGCCCGCTCCGGCGCGCCGGGCGCCGGCGGCTTGCCGGTCGGCCGCCGCGGCCAGGTGGCGCCCAAGACCAAGACCCAGGCGGAATATCTGCAGGCGCTCGGCCGCTGCGAGCTGGTGTTCGGCCTCGGCCCCGCCGGCACGGGCAAGACCTTCCTGGCGGTGGCCCACGGGGCCGGCCTGCTGCTGCGCGGCGAGGTCGACCGGCTGATCGTCAGCCGCCCCGCCGTCGAGGCCGGGGAGCGGCTGGGGTTCCTGCCGGGCGACCTCACCGAGAAGGTCGACCCCTACATGGCGCCCGTCTGGGAGGCGCTGACCGACATCCTGGGCGCCGAGCAGCTTCGCCGCCGCCGCGAGAAGGGCGAGATCGAGGTCGCCCCCATCGCCTTCCTGCGCGGCCGCACCCTGGCGCACGCCTTCATCATCGTCGACGAGGCCCAGAACGCCACCCGCCTGCAGATGAAGATGGTGCTGACCCGCCTGGGCGAGGGCGCGCGCATGGTGGTGACCGGCGACCCGACCCAGATCGACCTGGTGAACCTGCGCGACTCGGGCCTGGCTCACGCCGTCGGCCTGCTGGACGGCGTCAAGGGCGTCGCGGTCACCCGCTTCACGGCCGAGGACGTGGTGCGCCATCCGCTGGTCGAGCGGATCGTGCGCGCCTACGACGCCGACGCCGCCAAGGCCGCCCGGCCCGGACCAGGGCCGTCGACTTGACGCCCGACATCGAGATCGAGGATGCGGCCTGGACGTCGGCCCTGGCCCACGCCGAGGCCCTGGTGCTGGCGGCCGCCGAGGCCACCCTGGCCTCCGAGGGCGCGGTCGGCGAGGGCGTGACCCTGCTGCTCACCGACGACGAGACGCTGCGCGACCTGAACGCCCGCTTCCGCGGCCAGGACAAGCCGACCAACGTCCTGTCCTTCCCGGCCCCTACCAATCCTGAGCGTTTCCTGGGCGATATCGCCCTGGCCTACGGCGTCTGTGCGCGCGAAGCGGCCGAACAGGGCAAGCCGCTCGCACATCATCTGCAGCATCTGGTGGCGCATGGGGTGCTGCACCTTCTAGGATACGACCATATCAGCGACGCCGAGGCCTTCGAGATGGAAGGGCTGGAGCGCGCGGTCCTGGCCGGGTTGGGGATCCCCGATCCCTACGCGGCCGGGGAGGGAGACCATGACCGACCCCGCCCCAGCGCCTGACGCGGCCCAACCTCCGGCGCTGTCGCACGCCCATGCCAGGACCCGCGGCGTGCTTTCGCTGTTCGACCGCTTCCGCAGCCGCCCCTCGCAGACCGACGTCGCGCCGCCCGAGCCGGCGATGATCGCCGCCACCGGCGAACTGGTCAGCCAGGCGCGCGCCTTCCAGGACCTGCGGGTCGAGGACGTGATGAAGCCGCGCGCCGACATCGTGGCCATCGACCGTAGCTGCGCCTTCGCCGAACTGGTCGCCCGCTTCGTGGAGGCCGAGCACAGCCGCATGCCGGTCTATCGCGAGACCCTCGACGAGCCGGTGGGCGTGGTCCACGTCAAGGACGTCTTCAAGCTGCTGGCCCGCAAGACCCGCAAGCCACGGCCCACCGACCAGGTGCTGTCCGGCCGCCACAACCTGGTGCGCCCCGTGCTCTATGTGCCGGCCTCCATGCGCGCCTCCGAGCTGCTCGGCCAGATGCGCGCGAAACAGACCCACATGGCCCTGGTGATCGACGAGTTCGGCGGCACCGACGGCCTGGTCACCCTGGAGGACCTGCTGGAGACCCTGGTGGGCGAGATCTCCGACGAGCACGACGACGCCGCCGAGGATGGCCATCCGCCCATCGTCCAGGACGGCGTGGGCTGGGTGGTCGACGGCCGCACCCCGCTGGAGGACCTGGAGGCCGCGATCGGCGGCGGCATCGACCTGGCGCCGCCCGACCTCGACGAGGAGATCGACACCGTCGCCGGGCTGGTCAATGCGCTGGCCGGCCGCGTGCCGCAGCGGCGCGAGGTGGTCGACCATCCCGGCGGCTTCGCCCTGGAGGTGCTGTCCGCCGATCCGCGCCGGGTGAAGCGCGTCCGCGTCCGCCGGCACGCCGCCCCGGCCGTCCAGTCCCACGCCTGAGGCCGCGGTTGCTGAACTGGCGCAATCCGTGGGCGCTCAGGGCGCTCGCCCTCGTGGCCGGGCTGGCCGCCGGGTTCGCCCATCCGCCGTTCGGGGTGCTGCCCGGCCTGCTGGGCTATGCGCTCCTGCTGGCGGTGATCGGCGCGGATGGGCCGCGACCGCTGCGCTCGGCCTTCTTCCGCGGCTGGCTGGCGGGCGTCGGCTATTTCGCGGTCGGGGTCTGGTGGATCACCGAGCCCTTCATGGTCGACGCCAAGGAGCAGGGCTGGATGGCCCCCTTCGCCCTGGTGCTGATGGCCGGCGGTCTGGCGGCCTTCTGGGGCGCGGCGGCCCTGCTCCACCGGGCGTCGAAGGCCAGGGGCGCGGCGGGCGTGCTGGTGTTCGCGGGCGCCCTGGCGGCCTTCGAGTGGCTGCGCGGCCATGTGTTCACCGGCTTTCCCTGGGACCTGCCCGGCGAGACCTGGGCCGCCGGCTCCGCGCCCTCCCAGGCCGCCGCCCTGGCGGGCGCCTATGGCCTGACCTGGATCACGCTGGCCATCGCCGCGGCGCCCGCCGTCCTGGTCCAGCCGGTCGGCTGGCGCGACCGGGCGACCGCCCTGGTCCTGGCGGCGGCGGGACTAGCCGGCCTCTACGGCTACGGCTTCCACCGGCTGGAGATGGCCCCGGAGCCCTTGCCCGGCGCGCCCGTGGTCCGCGTCGTGCAGGCCGACATCGACCAGAAGGACAAGTGGAAGCCCGAGAACCTCAGGCTGGTCTTCGACACCTACGCCGGCCTCACCAAGCGCCCGGCGATTGTCCAGCCGGCCATCGTCATCTGGCCGGAGGGCGCCCTGCCGGCGGTGATCGACGAGCTGGTGGCGCCGGGCTCGCCCTATGCCCCCCTGCTGCGCGACGTGCTGTCGCCCGGCCAGACCCTGCTGATGGGCGCCAACCGCGCCGAGGCGGGCCGCGACGGCGTCACCCGCTACTACAACAGCCTGGTCGCCTTCCGCCGCGAGGCCGACGCCCTGCGCGTCACCGGCGTCTACGACAAGCACCACCTGGTGCCGTTCGGCGAATATATGCCCGCCGCCGATTTCGCGACCCGGATCGGCTTCCGTAGCCTGGTCCACATGCCCGACGACTTCACGGCCGGCGGCCCGTCCCAGCCCATCGCCCCCTGGGGGATGCCGGCCGTCCAGGTGCTGATCTGCTACGAGGCCCTGTTTCCGGGCGTCACACGGTCCGGGGCGGCGCGCGCGGGCCTCCGCCCGGCCTGGATCCTGAACATCTCCAACGACGCCTGGTTCGGCCAGGGCTCCGGGCCGCTGCAGCACCTCAACATCGCCAGCTACCGCGCCATCGAGGAGGGCCTGCCCATCGTTCGGGCCACGCCGACGGGGGTCTCGGCGATCATAGACGCCTACGGACGGACCCGGCCAGGCGCGCGCCTGGGTCTCGGCGACCTGGGGGTTATTGACGCACCCCTGCCGCCTGCCATTGAAATCACAGCCTTTTCCCGCGCGGGAGATAGTTACTTTGGGGGCATGCTTCTATTGTCTGGCTTGGCCGCCTTGGCCTATTTTAGGCGCAGACCGCAAGTTGTCGGCGGCCCTTAGATTTCGAGCACGCCCGGCGCTCCGCTTGTCCGGCGACGTTTCAACGAGAGCTGAATGGACAAGCCCGGAGAGGCCACACTAGGCCCGAACCCCATAGACCGACACGTTGGTCTGCGAATAAGAATGCGTCGCAAGGAACTGGGGATCAGCCAGGAGCGCCTGGCCGAGTCCATCGGCCTGACTTTCCAGCAGGTGCAGAAGTACGAGCGCGCCGCCAACCGGGTGAGCGCGTCCAAGCTCTGGGAGATGAGCCGCGCGCTCTCCACCTCCATCAGCTATTTCTACGAAGGCCTGGGCGACAGCCTCGAGGCCGCCGGCTCCAACATCCCGCGCGAAACCATGCAGGATTTCCTGATGACGCCGGAGGGCATCGAGCTGGCCTCGCTGTTCCCGAAGATCACCAAGAGCCGCGTGCGCCGCAAGGTGCTGGACCTGGTCCGCGCCATGGCCGGCGAGCCCGATCCCGTCGACTCCTGAGGCCGCAGGCGGGGCTGTCGCTTAACCAAGCCGCGAAACGCGCGCTTGGCGGGACATAAAGATATCTTTATAGGCTTGCCGACCTCATTCCGGGCGGCCCTGCACGGGCGGCCCGTCAGCGGAGCCAGAGCGCCTTGAGCCGTTCCAACTACATCTTCACGTCCGAAAGCGTCTCCGAAGGCCATCCCGACAAGGTGGCCGACCGCATCTCCGACACCGTCGTCGACGCCTTCCTGAGCGTGGAGCCGGAGGCGCGGGTGGCCTGCGAGACCCTGGTCACCACCAACCGCATCGTGCTGGCCGGCGAGGTCCGCGCCGGCCGTCCGGGCGGCTCGAAGGCCGAGAACAAGGCGCTCACCCGCGACATCGTGAAATCGCTGGAGCCCAAGGTGCGCCAGGCGATCAAGGACATCGGCTACGAGCAGAAGGGCTTCCACTGGGCCAAGGCCAAGTACGCCTGCCACCTGCACCCGCAGTCTGCCCACATCGCCCAGGGCGTCGACGCCAACGACAAGAAGGACGAGGGCGCGGGCGACCAGGGGATCATGTTCGGCTACGCCTGCGACGAGACCCCGTCGCTGATGCCGGCCACCCTGCAGTACAGCCACGACATCCTGCGGAAGCTGGCCGAGGTTCGCCACTCCGGCGAATGCGCGGTGCTGGAGCCCGACGCCAAGAGCCAGGTCACCCTGCGCTATGAGGACGGCCGTCCCGTTGAGGTGCTGCAGATCGTCGTCTCGACCCAGCACAAGAAGCGCATCGGCCTGCATTCGGCGACGCCCAAGCGCATCGAGGCCGCGATCCGCCCCTACGTGGAAGCGGTCTTCCCGGCCGGCCTGATCACGCGGAAGACCAAGTGGCACGTCAATCCGACCGGCCGTTTCGAGATCGGCGGACCGGACGGCGACGCCGGGCTCACCGGGCGCAAGATCATCGTCGACACCTACGGCGGCGCGGCCCCGCACGGCGGCGGCGCCTTCTCCGGCAAGGACCCGACCAAGGTCGACCGCTCGGCGGCCTACGCCTGCCGCTACCTGGCCAAGAACGTGGTCGCCGCGGGCCTGGCCAAGAAGTGCACCATCCAGATCAGCTATGCGATCGGCGTGGCCCAGCCGCTCAGCTTCTACGTCGACCTGCACAACACCGGCGAGATCGATCCCGCCAAGCTGGAAGTGGCCCTGCCGCAGTTGATCGGCGGCGCGACGCCGCGCGCCATCCGCGAGCACCTGCAGCTCAACCGCCCGATCTACGCGCGCACCGCGGCCTATGGCCACTTCGGCCGCCAGCCCGACAACGAAGGCGGCTTCTCCTGGGAACGCCCCGACCTGGCGGAAGAGCTGAAGAAGCTGGCGTAGGACTCAAAGCCCGCTCATCCCGGCGAAGACCGGGACCCAGACTCGTAGCTCAGAGGCGGTTTGGATAAGGCTCTGCGCGTCTGGAGCCCACGTGGGCGCTCGCCATCTGGGTCCCGGTCTTCGCCGGGATGAGCGGAGGGGTATTTCATGGCTGAATCCCACCCGCCGCTGCGTTCCTACGGCCGCCTGAAGACGCGCGCCATCAAGCCGCGGCAGGCCGCGCTGATGGAGACCCTGCTGCCGTCGCTGCGCCCGCCGGCGGAGCCGTTCGACCCGCGCGCGCTGACGCCCGCCGGGGCCGAGGCCTGGCTGGAGATCGGCTTCGGCGGCGGCGAGCACATGGCCGCCCAGGCCGCGCGCCGCCCCGACGTCCTGATCCTGGGCGCCGAGCCGTTCCAGAACGGAGTCGCCAGCGCGCTTCGCCACATCGACGAGGCGGGGCTGGCCAATGTGCGCGTCCACGACGGCGACGCCCGCGACCTGATGGCGCGACTGCCCGACGCCTGCCTGGCGCGGATCTTCGTGCTGTTCCCCGACCCCTGGCCGAAGACGCGCCACAACAAGCGCCGCATCGTCCAGGCCGAGACGGTCGCCGAGTTCGCCCGCCTGCTGAAGCCGGGCGGCGCCTTGCGCTTCGCCAGCGACTGGGCCGACTACGTGGACTGGAGCCTGCTGCGGCTCACCGCCGACCCCGCCTTCCGCTGGACGGCCGAGCGCGCGGACGACTGGCGCACCCCGCCTGCCGACCACATCACCACCCGCTACGAGGAAAAGCGCCTGGGCGACTGCGCCCCGGTGTTCCTGGATTTCGTCAGAACCTAGCCGGCCGCCTTCGCCCGCTCGATCGAGGCGCGGATCAGGTCGGCGGTCTGCTCGGGGTCGGCCCAGCCCTTGATGTTCACCGACTTGCCCTTTTCCAGGTCCTTGTAGTGCTGGAAGAAGTGGGCGATCTGCTCGGTGAGGATCACCGGCAGGCCGCGCCAGCTTTCGACGCCCTTGTAGAAGGGGTGCAGGGCGTCCACCGGCACGGCCAGCACCTTCTCGTCGCCGCCGGCTTCGTCGGTCATCATCAGGGTCCCGATCGGCCGGCAGCGGATCACCGCGCCCGGCACCACCGGCGTCGGCCCCACCACCATGATGTCCATGGGATCGCCGTCGTCGGCCAGGGTGTGCGGGATGAAGCCGTAGTTGCCCGGATAGAACATCGCCGTGTGCAGGAAGCGGTCGACGAAGATGGCGCCCGAGGCCTTGTCCATCTCGTATTTCACCGGCTCGCCGCCCTGCGGGATCTCGATGATGGCGTTGACGTCGTAGGGCGGGTTCACGCCGACGGGAATCTTGGACAGGTCCATGGGGAGTTGGCCTTCTGGGGAGGAAGCAGGGTGGGGTCTTTAAGGCCAATCCGGCTCGACCGTAAGCCCGGCGGGGGCGCATAATTGGGGTAAATTCCGGAGGCGCCCTTGTCGCAACCCACTTCGACCCCCGTTCGCGTCGTCGGCCTGGCGGGAAGCCTGCGCCAGGGCTCCTACAACCGCGCCCTGCTGCGCGCCGTCCAGGCCCTGGCGCCGGCGGGCATGACCATCGAGGCCTTCGACCTGCTGGAGGTGCCGCTCTACAACGGCGACGTCGAGGCGGGCGGCGACCCTGAGGGCGTCGCGGCGATGAAGGCCGCGATCCGCGCCGCCGACAGCGTCCTCTTCGTGACGCCGGAGTACAATCACGGCGTCCCGGGCGTGATGAAGAACGCGCTCGACTGGGCCTCGCGGCCGCCGCGCGACGCGCCGCTGGGCGGCAAGCCGGTGGGGATCATCGGCGCCTCGCCCGGCATGACCGGCAGCGCGCGGGGCCAGAGCCAGTTGCGCCAGGCCTTCGAGTTCACCAACTCCTTCTGCATGCCCCAGCCGGAGGTCCTGGTCGCCCGCGCGCACGAGAAGTTCGACGCCGAGGGCCGCCTGACCGACGAGGGCACGGCCAAGTTCCTGGGCGCGTACCTGGAGGCCTTCCGGGCCTGGACGCTGAGGTTCAGGGCGGGGTAGGGGCGGCCGCTCCCTCTCCCCCCGCGAAGCGGAGAGGGAGAGGATAAAGGAGAGGGCGGCGCGACGCTCGACGGATCACAGGCGGTGAACCCGTGGCCCTGGCGGGACATCGATCCGCCCGGAGCGCGCTCGGAAAACCCTCCGCCGCCCTCTCCTTTATCCTCTCCCTCTCGGGCTTCGCCTCGGGGGAGAGGAGGGTCACGGTCGGAATGCGGCTTAAATCTCATGGCGGCCAGTTTGCATTGGGGCCTCGGCTTCTCAAGGACCGGGCTTCGCCCGGCCGCCCCGCAAACCGCCCCTCGACTCAACAGGGCTGACAAACGCCTCCTAACCGCCTATATTCCCGTCAACATCGTCCGTTTGCGCTGTATGGCGCCTACGAGCGGCGGGCTCCGGCCCGGCCGCTTTTTTCTTTGCCGGAGCCAGGCCGAAGCCCATGCGTGGGAAGACCGCCGAAGACCTGAACCTGCTGGAGCTGCTCGACCCCGTGGCCGAAGTGGCCGGCTACGCCATCGTGCGCCTGCGGCTGATGGGCGGCGAGCATGCGCGCCGGCTGCAGATCATGGCCGAACGGCCGTCCGACGGCGACATGAACGTCGAGGACTGTGCGCGATTGAGCCGCGCGATCTCCGAGATCATGGACGCCGCCGACCCGATCGCCGGGGAATACACCCTGGAGGTCTCCTCGCCCGGCGTCGACCGGCCGCTCACCCGGCTGGAGGACTTCGAGACCTATGAGGGTCATCTGGCCCGCATCGAGCTCGACCGGCTGGCCGAGGGGCGCAAGCGCTTCAAGGGCGTGCTGGCCGGCGTCGACGAGGGCCAGGTGGCGTTCGACATCGAGGGCGAGGAAGACACCGCCCTCATCCCGTTCTCCTGGATTTCCGAGGCCAAGCTGGTCCTCACCGATCGACTCATGAAGCGGGGCGCCGAGGTTCGCGCGGCCCGCCTGCAATCCGAATCCCAACAACAGACTTCCGACTAAGAGGGACATCCCATGAGCCTGACCGGCATTTCCGCCAACCGGCTTGAGCTGCTGCAGATCGCCGACGCGGTCGCGCGCGAAAAGTCCATCGACCGCGAGATCGTCATCGAGGCGATCGAAGAGGCGATCCAGAAGGGCGCCCGCGCCCGCTACGGCGCCGAGCACGACATCCGCGTCAACATCGACCAGAAGACCGGCGAGGTCGTGGTCAAGCGGGTCCAGACCGTGGTCGCCGACGACGCCACCTTCGGCACCGTCGTCAACGAGGAAGGCGAGGAGGTCCCGGCGGACGAGCCGGTGGGCATCATCCGCCTGTCCGACGCCAAGCGCACCGACAAGGACGCCGCCATCGGCAAGACCTACGAAGAGGTGCTGCCGCCCTTCGAGTTCGGCCGGGTGCAGACCCAGATGGCCCGCCAGGTGGTGACCGGAAAGGTCCGCGAGGCCGAGCGCGAGCGCCAGTACGAGGAGTACAAGGACCGCGTGGGCGAGATCGTCAACGGCACGGTCAAGCGGGTCGAATACGGCAACATTGTCGTCGACCTGGGCCGCGGCGAGGGCATCGCCCGGCGCGACCAGTCGATCCCGCGCGAGAACTTCAACATCGGCGACCGGATCCGCTGCTACATCTACGACGTCCGGCGCGAGACCAAGGGCCCGCAGATCCTGCTTTCCCGCGCGCACGGCGGCTTCATGGCCAAGCTGTTCGCCCAGGAAGTGCCGGAGGTCTACGACGGGGTCATCGAGATCCGCGCCGTGGCCCGCGACCCGGGCAGCCGCGCCAAGATGGCGGTGGTCTCTAACGACAGCTCCATCGACCCGGTCGGGGCCTGCGTCGGCATGCGCGGCAGCCGCGTCCAGGCCGTGGTCGCCGAGCTGCAGGGCGAGAAGATCGACATCATCCAGTGGAGCCCGGACGAGGCGACCTTCATCGTCAACGCCCTGGCCCCGGCCGAAGTCTCCAAGGTCGTCATGGACGAGGAGGACGAGCGCGTCGAGGTGGTGGTGCCGGACGAGCAGCTCAGCCTCGCCATCGGCCGCCGCGGCCAGAACGTAAGGCTCGCGAGCCAACTGACCGGCTGGCAGATCGACATCATGACCGAGAGCCAGGAGAGCGAGCGCCGCCAGCGTGAGTTCGCCGAGCGCACCGCCCTCTTCCAGGAAGCCCTGGACGTGGACGAGGTGATCGCCCAGTTGCTGGTCACCGAAGGCTTCGCCACGGTGGAAGACGTGGCCTACGTCGACGTCTCGGAGATCGCTTCCATCGAGGGCTTCGACGAGGATACCGGGGCCGAGATCCAGGCCCGCGCCACCGACTTCCTGGACAAGATCGCCGCCGAACTCGACGCCAAGCGCGTGGAGCTGGGCGTCGAGGACGCCCTGCTGGAGATCGAAGGGGTCACCCTGCCGATCGCCGTCGCCCTGGGCGAGGGCGACGTGAAGACCGTCGAGAACCTGGCCGACCTGGTGCCCGACGACCTGCGCGGCTGGTTCGAGACCAAGAACGGCGAGCGGGTCCGCGAGCCGGGCATCCTCGAAACCTTCGGCCTCGAGCCGCAGGACGCCGAGGCCCTGATCATGCGCGCCCGCGTCGCCATGGGCTGGGTCGAGGCCCCGCCGGAGCCGGAACCCGAGCCGGAGGAAGAGGCCATCGAGGAAACCGAGGCCTTCGCCGAAGCCGAACTCGAGGGCGAAGCCCGCGACGCGTAAGGCCAACCCCCCAACCGCTCAGCCCCGCGAAAGCGGGGACCCAGGAGTTTTTGTGTTTCCGACCTTCAACCTCATCGGTGCTGCCCCTCAATCTGCAGCAACGAAAAAAGCCTGGGTCCCCGCTTTCGCGGGGATGAGCGGGATGAGGTTGTGACTCGTGGAGCATCAAACATCTGATCCCAGGCCTCAGACCCTCGCCGCCGCGGCGCGTGAGCGGCGGGACATCGTCAGCGGCCAGGTGACGGACGAGGCGGGCCTGATCCGTTTCGTCGCGGGGCCGGAGGGCTTCGTGACGCCGGACCTGGCGCGCAAGCTACCGGGCCGGGGCCTGTGGGTCGCCGCCGACCGCGCCTCGGTGGAGACCGCGGCGAAGAAGGGCCTCTTCGCCCGCGCCGCCAAGGCCAAGCTCGTGGCCCCGCCGGACCTCGCCGACCAGGTGGAATCGCTTCTGAAGCGCCGGCTTTTGTCGGGGCTGGGGCTTGCGCGGCGGGCCGGCGAGCTTACCTCTGGATTCGAAAAGGTTTCGGCCGCGATCGACGCGGGCCGGGCCGCTTGGCTGATCGAGGCGTCCGACGGCGCTGCGGACGGCCGCCGCAAGCTCTGGGGCAAGACTCGCAAACAAGCTCCGCCGACGCCGGTCTTCGGCCTGTTCAGCGCGGAGGAATTGGGTTTGGCCTTAGGCGCGGAGAATGTGATACACACCGCCTTCCTTGCGGGGCGAGCCGCCGATCGTTGGGCGCAGGACGCTCTTCGGCTGTCGGGCTTTTGCCCGCTCCTTCCTGAGAGTTGGCGCGAGGAGCCTTAGAGGCGAACGGGACATTGTCCCGCCGCTTCCGCGTGATTTCGCAAAGCGAGATCCGCAAATGAGAGATCAGGCGCATCCCACGGGATGCTCCGGGTTGATAATCGATCCTTTGGCCGGATTTGCCGGCTGACGAGTAAAGCGAGCGCATGAGCGACGAGAACAACAACGGCCGTAACCCCCCTCCGGGCGGGCGCCAGCCTCTGACCCTGAAGCCCCGCGGGGCCGGATCGGTCAGCGCCGGCACGGTGAAGCAGAGCTTCAGCCACGGCCGTTCGAAGACGGTGGTCGTCGAGACCAAGCGCGCCCGCACCCACGTGCCGGGCGGCGGCAACCTCGCTGCGCCCTCGTCCGCCGAAAAGCGCCTGTTCGAACCGCGCCCCGCCGCGCCGCCGTCGGCCCCCCGTCCCGCGGGCGCGCCGAACGACGGCCTCTCGGCCGAGGAACGCGCCGCCCGCCAGCGGGCCATCGACGCGGCCCAGGAACGCCAGGCCGCCGAGCGCCGCGCCGCGGAGGAACGCGCCCGCGCCGACGCCGCGGCCCGCGCCGCCGCTCAGCCTGCGGCCCCCGCTGTTCCGCCGCCCGCCGCGGCCCCGGCTGCTCCCGCCGCGCCAGTCGCCGCGGCGCCGCCCGTGGCTGAAGCGCCCACGCCCGCGCCGATCCCAGCCGCGCCGCCGCCGCCGGCCCCGGTCCCGGCCGCTCCGGTCGCCGCCGCGCCTGCGGCGCAAGCGCCGGCCGCGCCGCGTCCCAGCGCTCCGGCCGGTCCCGGCCAGACCCGCACCTACCAGCCCTCGGCCGAACGCCGCGACGACCGGGCCAGCACCACCACCTACCGGCCGAGCCCCTCGCGGTTCGAAGGCGCCAGCTTCAACCAGCGCGCCCCGCGTCCCGACGACGACCGCCGCCCGGCTCGTGACGATCGCGGCCCGCCGCGCCGCGACGACGATCGCGGCCCGCGCCCGGCGCCGACCGGCGATACGGTCCGCTATTCGGCGCTCGCCCCGCGTCCGGCCGGCCCCCGTCCGGCCGGCCCCCGTCCGGGCGGTCCCGGCGGCCCGCGTGGGCCCGGCGGCCCGCGCATCGGCCCCGCCGCTCCGCCCGCCACGCCCGAGATCCAGCGCGCTGCGCGTCAGGCCCCGCGGCCCGGCGGCGCGGCCATGGACCGCCGTCCCGACGACGACGACCGCCGCCGCGAGGCCGCGCCGTCGAAGGCCATCTCCCGCGCCAAGGGCGCCCCGCAGCGCCGCGAAGGCCGCCTGACCATCCAGGCCGTGGCCGGTGACGACGAGGGCGCCGTCGACCGGATGCGCTCCCTCGCCTCGGTCCGCCGGGCGCGCGAACGCGAACGGGAAAAGCGCAAGGGCGGCGCCCAGGAGCAGGCCCGCGCGGCCCGCGAAGTGGTGATCCCCGACGTCATCACGGTCAGCGAGCTCGCCAACCGCATGGCGATCCGCGGCGCGGAGATCATCAAGTTCCTGATGCGTCAGGGCGTGATGCTGAAGATCAACGACGTCATCGACAACGACACCGCCGAGCTGGTGGCCACCGAGTTCGGCCATACGGTGAAGCGCGTTTCCGAATCCGACGTCGAAGAGGGCTTCATCGGCGCCGAGGACGTGGACGACCACCTGCTGCCACGGCCGCCGGTCGTGACCGTCATGGGCCACGTCGACCACGGCAAGACCAGCCTGCTGGACGCGCTGCGCGCCAGCGATGTGGTGTCGGGCGAGCACGGCGGCATCACCCAGCACATCGGCGCCTATCAGGTGCGCCTGGAGGACGGCCAGCGGGTCACCTTCCTGGACACCCCCGGCCACGCCGCCTTCTCCGCCATGCGGATGCGCGGCGCGACGGTGACCGACATCGTGGTGCTGGTGGTGGCGGCGGACGACGGGGTGATGCCCCAGACCATCGAGGCCATCAATCACGCCAAGGCCGCCGGCGCGCCGATCATCGTGGCCATCAACAAGATGGACAAGCCCGGCGCCGACCCGACGCGGGTGATCAACGAACTGCTGCAGCACGAGATCGTCGTGGAAAGCCTGGGCGGCGACACCCAGGCGGTGGAAGTCTCCGCCAAGGAGAAGACCGGCCTCGACAACCTGCTGGAAGCCATCCTGCTGCAGGCCGAGGTCCTCGACCTGAAGGCCAACCCCGACCGCATCGCCGACGGCGTGGTGATCGAGGCCAAGCTGGACCGCGGGCGCGGCGCCGTCTCGACGGTGCTGGTCAAGCGCGGCACGCTTCGCCGCGGCGACATCGTCGTGGCCGGCGACCATTGGGGCAAGGTCCGCGCCCTGCTCAACGAGCGCGAGGAGCAGGTGACGGAAGCCGGACCTTCCGTGCCGGTGGAAGTCCTCGGCCTCGACGGCACGCCCGCTCCCGGCGATCCCTTCGCCGTGGTCGAGAACGAAGCCCGCGCCCGCGAGCTGACCGCCTACCGCGTCCGCGTGAAGCGCGAAAAGGCCGGCGCGCCGGCCCAAGGCAACTCGCTGGCCGAGATGATGTCGAAGATCACCGACAAGAAAGCGTCGGAGCTGCCGCTGGTCATCAAGGCCGACGTGCAGGGCTCGGTGGAGGCCATCATCGGCAGCCTCGAGAAGATCGGCACCGACGAGGTCCGCGCGCGGATCATCCTGTCGGGCGCCGGCGCCATCAGCGAAAGCGACGTTATGCTGGCCAAGGGCGCCGGCTCGGCGATCATCGGCTTCAACGTCCGCGCCTCGAAACAGGCCCGCGACCTGGCCGAGCGCGAGGGCGTGGAGATCCGCTACTACGCGATCATCTACGACCTGCTGGACGACATCAAAGGCGTGCTCTCGGGCATGCTGGCCCCGATCCAGCGGGAAACCTTCCTCGGCAACGCCGAGGTCCTGCAGGCCTTCGACATCTCGAAGATCGGCCGCGTCGCCGGTTGCCGGGTCACCGAAGGCGTGGTCCGCAAGGGCGCGCGGGTGCGGATCGTCCGCGCCGACATCGTGGTCCTCGAACTCGGCACGCTCCAGACGCTCAAGCGCTTCAAGGACGAGGTCAACGAGGTCCAGTCGGGCCAGGAGTGCGGTATGGCCTTCGCCGGCTTCCAGGACATCAAGCCGGGCGACACCATCGAGTGCTTCAGCCTCGAGGAAGTGAAGCGCTCGCTCTAAGCCAGCGCGTCGATCCGAACGAACCAGGCCCCGGAGGCGCAATCCTCCGGGGCTTTTTCTTGCCCCGCCGCCGCCGGCCGGTCCGTTCGTGGCGGCCCGGCGACCGCTGGTCGATTTTCCGCCGCCAAGCTTTGCCGCTCGCGGAATTCCGTGAAAGCGTCCCGCCCGAACGGGAAAACAATCATGACTTCAACAGCCAAGACGCCCGGCATGGCGCTGGCCGCCATCCTGGGCGGCGGCTTCATGGCCGCCACCTTCGACTTCTTCGCCGCCATGCTGATCTACCACGGCCCAGCCAGCGGGGTGGCCAAGGCCATCGCCCGCGGCTGGTATGGGGATGCGGTCAAGTCCATGCCGCCGATCGTCGACGCGATCGGCGTCGCCTCGCACTACGCGATCCTGATCGTGGCCGCGGCGATCTTCGTCGGCGCCTCCCTGCGGTTTCCGGTCCTGCGCCGGATGGCCTGGATCGCCGGCCCGCTGTTCGGGATCTGCATCTACGTCGTGATGCATTTCGTGGTGGTGCCGCTGTCCCACGCCCCGCCCAGCGCGCCCAAGGGCGTCCAGTTCGTCGAGGAGGTCTGCGGCCATATGTTCGTCATCGGCCTGCCGATCGCGCTCTGGGCCCGGGCGCTGTTGGGCCGCGGCTAGAGCCCTTCCCAGTCAGGCTGAATCAACCTGACTGGGCAAGAAGGGCTCCAGACAGGGTCCAGGCGAGCTTGAAGCGCCGGCAAAGTCCGGCCATGAGATCGAAGCCGTGATGTGGCCGTCTTCGCGGGCTAACATGGGTCACCCTCAGGAAGGCTCGATCATGCGCAAGCCCCTCTTCGCCGTTGTCGTGGCCGGCCTCGCCCTGGCCGCCTGCGCCACGGCGCAGAAGCTCGGCGCGGCCAACGACGTCCACGCCCTGCTGATCTCCATCCGCGACAACGACAGCGCCGCCTTCGACGCCCACGTCGACCACCAGGCCCTGAAGGCCGAGCTGCAGACCAAGATCGAGGAGCAGCTCAGCACGAACAAGAAGCTGAAGGGCCTGGCCGCGCTCCTGGGCCCCCAGACTCTGGACCTCGCCGACCAACTCCTGGTGCAGCCCAAGACCTTCCGCATGGTGGCCGAGCACTACGGCTACCGCGCCGACACGCAGATCCCCGGGCCCATCGCCATTTCCCAGGCCCTGAAGACCCTGCCGGACGGCCGGGTCTGCGCGACCCAGAAGAAGGACGGCCCCTGCCTGCTGGTCTTCACCAAGGAAGCCGGCGTCTGGAAGCTGACCAGCTTCGAGGGCGATTCATCGATGCTGCGCCTGAAGCTGTGATTGCCTAAGGTCACGCTGCAGTTGGCGGGGACCGGAATGGCTTACGACGCGGCGCTCGAGGGCTACGAGAAGTTCGAGTTCACGGACGGGCCCTATACGCGGCCCGTCTACCGCAAGGGCTCCGGCCCCGCGGTGATCGTCATCCACGAGATACCGGGCCTGCATCCGCTGGTGGTCCGGTTCGCCGACCACGTGGCCGAGGCCGGGATGACGGTCTTTTGCCCCAGCCTGTTCGGCACGCCGGGCAAGCCGGTGAGCCGCGGCTACGCCATGACCTCGATGCTGGGCGCGATCTGCATCCGCCGCGAGTTCCACGTCTGGTCGACCCGGTCGTCGAGCCCGATCGTCGAGTGGCTGCGGGCGCTGGCCCGCTCGGCCCACGCCGAATGCGGCGGCAAGGGCGTGGGCGCCGTCGGCATGTGCTTCACCGGCGGCTTCGCCCTGGCGATGATGACCGAGCCCTCGGTGGTCGCCCCGGTGCTGTCGCAGCCCTCCATGCCCATCGCCGCGGGGTCGAGGCGGCGCGCCGCGGGCCTGGATGCGTCGCCCCGGGAAATCGCCTGCGCCAGGCAGCGCTTCGAGGCGGAGGATCTGACGATGCTCGCGCTGCGCTACAGGAGCGACGTACTGGTCCCCGACGCGCGCTTCGCCACCCTGAAGCGCGAATTCGGCCACCGCGTCGAGACCATCGAACTCAGCGACGAGGACGCCGCGCCCGCCGACATCCCGCCTCACTCGGTCCTGACCCTGCACCTGAAGCCCGACGGCCCGTCCAAGGCCGCCGAGATGCGGGTGATCGATTTCTTCAGGGAACGGACCGGCGCCTAAAACGCCAGGATCAGCATCGGCGCCGCGGCGCCTGCGATCAGCAGGGCCCAGATGACCGGCCTGCGCTTGCTGTAGGCCAGCGCCATCCAGAGGCCGAAGAGGGTGGTCGCCGCAATCGCCGCCGACACGGCCGCAAAGAACCACTTCAGCGTCTCGGTGGAGGCCTTCGGCGGCGGCTCGGCCTGCGGCGGCTTCGGCAGGGCGGGCTTGTCGTGGCCGGCGGGGTTCGCCCGCTTGGGCCGGGCCGGCTTGACGGCGAAGACATCGTCCTTGTGCACCCGCGCCAGTTTCTGGATCAGCGCCGGCGAGGCCGCGAGGTCGGGGATGCGGAACGTCTGCAACGCCCCCGTCAGGGCGAAGAAGATCAGGCTGGGGGCGACGAAGACGCTGACATAGACGTGCAACTGCCGGATGAACGCCAGGCGCAGGGCCGGGTTGGCCCGCGCGGTCTTCGGTCTCGCCAAGATAATCTCCCAAGCGCATTGCTGCGAATCGTTCGCAATAGCGCTTAGCGGCTGCTGTGCGCTGGCGCAACCTAGCTGCATCGCCTTCCTGGAGCCTTGCCCATTCAGGTTGATTCAACCTGAATGGGCAAGGCTCCAGATATGGGTGACGACCCTGTTCTTTCACGGCTGACTCGATCCAAGTCAGCCGGGACAGGGCCTAGGTTCTGAACCCATAAAGGTTGCGGCTGAGGTCGACGCTTGATTCAAGGCTTCCGAAAGGAGCCTGGGATGGCGCGATACGATCTGAGCGAAGTGGAGTGGCGGCTGATCGAGCCCCTGCTGCCGAACAAGCCGCGC
>NZ_DATMNA010000002.1:0-44884 GCF_035569475.1 Phenylobacterium sp. | reverse complement strand
GCGCGGCTTGTTCGGCAGCAGGGGCTCGATCAGCCGCCACTCCACTTCGCTCAGATCGTATCGCGCCATCCCAGGCTCCTTTCGGAAGCCTTGAATCAAGCGTCGACCTCAGCCGCAACCTTTATGGGTTCAGAACCTAGGTCACAGGCTCGGCGCGGCCGCTGACGAACTGCCTCACGTAGGGGTTGTCCGTGGTGTCGAGTTCGCCCGGCGCGCCCCGCCAGATGATCCGGCCTGAGCGCAGCATGGCGATCTCGTCGCCGATCGTCCGCGCCGAGGCCAGGTCGTGGGTGATCGACACGGCCGTGCAGCCCAGGTGGCGGACCTGCTCGACGATCAGGGCGTTGATCGCCGCGGCGGTGATGGGATCGAGGCCGGTCGTCGGCTCATCGAAGAACAGGATCTCCGGGTCGGCGACCACCGCCCGCGCCAGGCCGACCCGCTTCTGCATGCCGCCCGAGAGTTCGGAGGGATAGAGGTCGGCGACTTCGGGGCCCAGCCGGACGCGGCCCAGGGCTCCGATGGCCCGGGCCTTGGCGGTCTTGCGGGGCACGCCGTCGGAATTGATCAGGCGGAAGGCGATGTTCTCCCAGACCCGCAGGCTGTCGAACAGGGCCGCGCTCTGGAACAGCACGCCGACGCGCGAGAAGACCTTGCGCCGCGACCGCTCGCTGAGGCCGGTGAGGTCCTGGCCGTCCAGGGCGACGGAGCCCGCGTCGGGGCGCATGAGGCCAAGCGCGATCTTGATCGTCACCGACTTGCCCTCGCCGGACCCGCCGACGATGACCAGCGAGCGCCCTGCGGCCACGCTGAGATCGAGGCCGTCGAGCACCCGCGCGCCCTCGAAGCGCTTGGTGATCCCCTTCCACTCGAGTTTCGGAACGCCGGTCATCGGTGGGTGAACAGCGTGGTCAGGAGATAGTCGCTGGCGAAGATCAGGATGGCGGACGAGACGACGGCGTGGGTCGTCGCGCGCCCCACGCCCCGCGCGCCGCCCGAGGCGTTGTAGCCGTGGTAGCAGCCCATCAGGGCGACGATGAACCCGAACACCGTGGCCTTCAGCAGGCCGGAGCCGACGTCCCAGCCCTGAAGGAAGGTCTCGGTGTTGCGGACATAGACCGTGGCGTTGAAGCCCAGGACCCGAACGGCCACCAGCCAGCCGCCGGCGATGCCGATCGTGTCGGCCACGACGGTCAGCAAGGGCAGCGAAATGACCGCGGCCGCCAACCGGGGCGCCACGAGGTAGTGGAAGGGGTCGGTCGACAGGGTCCGCATCGCGTCGATCTGCTCGGTCGCCCGCATGGCGCCGATCTCGGCCGCGATGGCCGCGGAGACCCGGCCGGCCAGCATCAGGGCGGCGAGGACGGGCCCGAGCTCACGCGTGATGCCCAGGGCCACGATCTGCGGCATCACCTGTTCGGCGTTGAACCGGCCCCCGCCGGAGAAGATGTTCAGCGCCAGCGCCGCGCCGGTGAAGACGGCCGTGAGGCCCACCACCGGCAAGGAGAAGTACCCGATGGCCACGAGCTGGCGCAGCCCCTGATCCAGGAACCAGGGCGGCGTGAACACCGCCGCCACGCCGCGCACGGCGAAGACCGCGACCGCGCCGGCCGCGCGCACGGCGGCCAGGAACGGCCGCCCGATCCGGCGCACGGGCTCGAGCGCGCCGCGCGCCGGCGCCACGGGGGTGTTCACGCTAATAGGCTCCGGGACCGGGGTGCGCCGGCGCCGGGGCGGGCGCTGGAGGCTGTGGCCGGATGACCTGGCCGATCAGGCCGAACAGGTCCACCGCGCCCTGGGTGTTTTCGATCTCCCCGCCGGCTTTCAGGTTGTCGGCCGCGCCGCCCGGGGTGATGGCCACGTGCATGCCGCCCAGCAGGCTGTCGCTGGTCACCTTGGCGGTGGAATCCGAGGGCAACTGCACCGTCGGGGCGAGACTGAGGCGGACCACCGCCATGTAGGTCTTGGGGTCGAGGCTGATCTGGGAAACCGTGCCGACCTTGACGCCCGCGACGCTGACGCTCGCCCCCGGCGCCAGCGCGCCCACGTCGCCGAACTTGGCCTTGAGGTCGTAGGAGGCGTCCGGCCGGCCCACGCTCCCGACGCTCAGGGAGTAGACGAGGAACGTCCCCGCCAGGACGAGCACCACAAGGCCCATGATGGTTTCGGCCCATTGTTCGCGCAACGTTTGGTCCTTTCGAGGTCGGGGCGGCGGGATGGCGCGGTGAACAGAGGCCTCGTCAGCGGCTGCTGGCGGAGGCTCGCTCGGTGTCGCGCTGGAGCTGGGCGATGAGCACGCCGATGTCTCCCCCGGCGTTGTCGATCGTCGACACGAAGTCCTGCTGCTGGGTGATGGCGAGCCAGACGCCCTTGAACTGCACGTCGACGACCTTCCACGAACCGCCGGCGCCCAGCACCCGCCAGGCCACCGCGGCCGGATGGGCGAGCTGCCCGCCGGAGACGATCGTGTTCACGATCACATCGCCCGGCTTGCGGACGACGGAGCCCGTCACCTTCAGCGTCTCGCCGTGATAGTCGTCCAGACGGTTCCTGTAAGCGGTTTCTGCGTAGGCCCGGAAGGCCACGGCGAACTGCTGGCGCTGGGCCGGGGTGATCGTGCGGGCATATTTGCCCAGGACGAAGTTGGTGATCTTTGGCACGTCCGCCAGGTCGTTGATCGCGGGCTGGAACTTCGCGTCCTTCTGCGCCGCGCTGAGCCCGCGATCGGCCAGGATCGACAGGACCCTCTGGGCCCCGGCCTGCACGAACTGCTCGGCCTGGGGGTCGCCCCCGCGGGATGGGGCGTCCTGCGCCAGGGCGCGCGGCGCCTGCGAAAGCGCCGCGAGCGCGAGAACGGCGACGGCCGCCGAATGGAGCGCGCGCCGGCTGGGGCGGGACTTTGGGATGATCGATTGGGAAATGGTCATCGCGTTCCTGTGGAGTGGATCAAAAGCCCAGTCCCCGACCCGTCGGCGGCGTCACGGCTTTGCAGGCGCCGCGTCGAAGTCCGGCAGCACCGCAGTGGCGCCGCTAGCCGACTGCACGAGGAATTCACGGTGCTGCATATAGGCCGAACGGGTCGTCGCGTAAGGGTCGGTGGCGTCGTCCAGCGCTTTGAACGCGCCGTCTCCACTCGCGCGCCGGTCGAGCGCCGAGAGGCCCGATCGCGTTGCGCCGAAGGCCGTGGTCACGCCGCCCGTGAAGATCGAAACCGGGTCGGTGAAGAGGTCGACGATCCGGCCCACGCCGTCCCTGAGATCGAGCGGGCCGACAACCGGGATGTACATATAGGGACCCGGCTGGGCGCCGTAGCGGCCCAGGGTCTGGCCGAAGTCCGCGTCGTGGGCGGCCAGGCCGAACCCGGCGGCCACGTCGAACAGGCCCAGGACGCCGATGGTGGAATTGATCACGAAGCGCGAGGACGCCGTCCCGGCGCGCCCCATGCGACCCTGGAACACGTCGTTGATCACCGTTCCGGGTTCTCCCAGATTGTAGACCAAATCCCCGATGCGGTCGCGGACCGGCGAGGGCGTGACGCGGACATAGCCGTGCGCGATGGGACCCACGACATGCCGGTCCAGACTCATGCCGAGCGCGAACGCGCTGCGGTTGACCCCCTGCCATGGGTCGTACGGCTTGGTCACCCCCGCATCGGGCGGCTGGGCGGCTTCGGCGGCCGGCGGGACGGCTTGGGCGAAGGACGGCGCGGCCCAGGCGATCGCCAGGCCGGCGGCCAGGCCCTGGGCCAGCAGGGCTGCGCGGGACCGGACCCCTCGTCCGGACGGGCCGGGCGGCGTCATCGGCCGGCCGGCCACGGTCGGGCCTTGCACGCTGAGGCTTTTGCGCGAGCTCCACTCCATGGTCGATGACTTCCAACTGAATGACGGGAGAACTCGGCGCATCCTCACTGCGACGACGGAGCGGGGAGCCCATCGCCTCAGTGAAAACGGCGCGTTCCGCGAAACGCTTGGCCGAACCTTCGCCGGAGACTTTGCCCCGACTAAGGCGAAACCCTTGTCCAGGAAACCCCTCGCGGGGATTCCGTTCAGCGGTTCCGGCAAGCCCAACCCCTGCGCCCGAACGCGGCCCGCCGGCCTACTGCGCGGCCGTCGCCTGCCGGACCCTGTCGCCCTGGCCGGCGACCAGCCTCACCTGGATCGGCGTTCCGAAGAAGTCCTTGGACGGCCAACCGTCGCCCACCCGCGCATTGGCCGGGAAGGGCGCGCAATAGCTGAGGCCGAGCGTCGGCGGCTTCTTCTGCTTCAGGCAGATCTTCTGCCCCTTCAGGTCCCAGGTCCCCGCGAACGGCGCATGCGTGCGCCCGAGGCCGGTCCAGAGGCCGCCGGGCTGCAGCCAGATCTGCTGACTGCGGCCGTCGGGGTAGGTGGTGGTCACGGTGTTCCCGAACGCCGCCGCGATCGCCGAGCCCGTATCGCCGGCCGGGTCGGCGAACGCCGCGCCGGAGAGGGCGGACAGCAGGACCACGGCCACGCCGAAGGCAGGTCGACGGAAGGGGATGCTCATGGATGACGCCTTCAAGTCCGCTTCGAGCCGGATACCGCAGCGATATCGGCGCACGCCTGAACCGGGCCTGAACCGATGCGACGCCGGCCCGCGATCGCGCGGGCCCCGTTCGATGCGCCGCGGAGAGCCTAGCAGGCCTCGGAACGTTTGGCAGGCTCCGCGTGAACAGGCGTTTGAGCGCGAACGTCGGTGTGCGGAAGGTATGACTCTAGGGAAGGCTCGGCGCGGCCGGGCGGCCGGAGCGGCTCTGCCTCAGGAAATAGACGGCGGCCGCGGTCGAGAGGACGGCCCCGACCCCGCTCGTCGCATAGGCGCTGAGGGTGAAGAAGCGCAGCCAGTCCATCCTGACCGCGCCGAAGTTGCGCCAGACCAGCAGGGCGGCGCTGCCCAGATAGCCGGAGGCGTCGGCCACATAGATCAGGAAGCCCGCCGTCGCCACCCGGCCGCTGAACGCCACAAGCCGATCGAACAACATGGCGTTGAACGGGGTGTAGGCCATGTAGAGCCCGGCGCCGGCGGCGATCATGAAGGCCAGGGGCGAGATCAGGTGGGCCTGGAACGCCCAGGCGCAGCCGCCCAGCAGCAGGAAGCCCGCGACGACGATGGCGTGGATCACCATCAGCGCCTTCAGGTTGTCGCGCACCGCCATGATGGCCGCCAGGGCGACGAGCGCGATGGCCGCCACGGGCAGCTCGCTCTGGGTGAAGACGCCCGACTCCTGGCCGTAGCCGAGCGCCGTCCAGATCTCGGCGGCGAAGTTGTCGCGGAAATCGCGGAAAGCGGTCAGCAGTATGTAGGAGGCGGTCAGCAGGGTGACGCCGGGCCAGTAGACGGCCAGGAAGGCCCTGCGTTCGGCCGCGTTCATCGGCGCGCGGCGGACCCGCTCAGCCTCGTCGGCGGCGTTCGGGGGCGGAAGCTGACCCAGCAGCCAGACCGAGGCCAGCAGCAGCGGGAAGAACGCCGCCCCGGCCGCCGCCGGCATCCAGAACCGGTCGATGTGGGCCGAGTTCATCAGCCAGGACCCGACCGACTTCACCACGCCCGAGGACAGGATGAAGCTGGCGCAGAGGATGGCCCCCAGCGCTTCGGACACCCGGCGGCCCTCCATGTACCCGAACACCAGGCCCCAGATCATGCCCAGCGGCAGGCCGTTGAAGAACAACGCCGCCACGTTCCAGGGCGCCGGGATCACGGCGAAGGCGAGAAGCGCCAGCCAGGCCGATCCCACGAGCAGGAGGATCGCCGCGGCCCGCCTGGGGGGACTGAGCTCGGAGATCACCCTGATGCCGATCAGCTTGGACAGGGCGTAGCCGGCGACCTGGGCCAGGACCAGGGCGATCTTGTAGTCCAGGGTGAAGGTCCATCCCGGCACGGCCTCGAAGGTCGCCGCCGTGAACGGCTTGCGGAAGGCGTACATCGAGAAGTAGGCGCAGAAGCCCGCGAGCCCGGCCACGGCGGTGAAGAGAATCGGATTGGCGCGGGCCAATCGGTCTTGCAACTGGCCGGCCAAGGCGCGCCCCTCTGGTGACATCTGGCGCGGATTGCGCGGGCGAGGCGAACATTGGAGACGTTGATGACGCGCCCGTGACGGTGGGGCCCATCGGCCTGTCACGTTCGCGGCGTCTGGTGGGCGTCGTTCGACTCGAAGACTCTGAAAGGACCCCATGGCTGCGGAGGGCGCATACGATCTGGCGGTGGTCGGGGCGGGAATCGTCGGGATGGCCTGCGCGCTGGCGGCCGCGCGGCGCGGCATGCGCGTGGCGGTGATCGACCGCGACGCCCAGGCCAACGGCGCCTCGGTCCGCAACTTCGGCTTCGTGACCGTCACCGGTCAGGAACGGGGCGAGATGTGGCGGCGCGCGCGGCGCACCCGCGACATCTGGGCTGAGGTGGCCCCGCAGGCCGGCGTCCCAGTCCTGCACGAAGGCCTGGTGATGACGGCCCGCCGCGAGGAGGCTGTCGCGGTGCTGGAAGCCTTCCTTGAGACGGAGATGGGCGAGGGGTGCCGCCTGCTGGCGGCGGGCGAGTTGCGGCGCGACCATCCCCACCTGGCCGGCGACGGCCTCATGGCGGCGCTCTGGAGCCCCCACGACCTGCGCGTCGAATCGCGCCAGGCGATCCCGCGCCTGGCCGCCTGGCTGGCCGCGCGCCACGGCGTGACCTTCATTTGGGGCGCCGCGGCGCTGTCGGTGGAGAGCGGCCGGGTGGTGACCACGCGCGGCCTGATCGAGGCCGGGGCGGTGGCGGTCTGCCCGGGCGACGACCTCTCCACCCTGTTCCCGCAGCCGGTGGCGGCGGCCGGGGTGACTCGTTGCAAGCTGCAGATGCTGAGGCTGGCCGATCCCGGCTTCCGGCTGTCGACGGCGGTGATGTCGGACCTGGGGCTGGCCCGCTACGCCGGCTATGCCGCCCTGCCGGAGGCGCGGGCTCTGGCCGCGCGGCTGGCCGCCGAGCAGCCGCAGCACCTTGCGCACGGCGTCCATCTGATCGTGGTGCAGAGCGCCGACGGCAGCCTGGTGGTGGGCGACAGCCACCACTACGCGGCGACGCCCGACCCTTTTTCGCACCAGGCCGTCGACGACCTGATCCTCGATGAGTTCGCAGCGGTGTTCGGCCGGCCGGCCCCGCCGGCGATCGAGCGCTGGACCGGCACCTATGCGTCGGCGACGGACCGTGCGGTCCTGGTCGAGGCTCCGATGGACGGCGTGCGGCTGGCGATGGTGACCACCGGCGCCGGGGCCTCGACGGGCTTTGCGCTGGGCGAAGAGGTGGTGGCCGACCTGATGGGCGAAGGAGCGACAGCATGACGGGCAAGGGGCCGGGCGCGTTCGACCTGGTGATCTTCGACTGGGCGGGCACCATGGTGGACTTCGGCTGCTGCGCGCCGATCGCGGCCTTTGTCGAGGCCTTCGCGCGCCGGGGCGTCGCCCTGGACGAGGCCGCGGCGCGGGCGGATATGGGCGTCGCCAAGGTCGATCACGTGCGGGCCCTGCTCGCGCGGCCGGAGGTGGCGGCCGCCTGGACCGAGGCGTGCGGCCGACCGTCCGACGAGGGCGACGTGGACGCCCTGATGGCCGACCTGGGGCCGCTGATGCGCGACGCCGCGACGGTGGCCTCCGAGCTGATCCCCGGGGCGGCGGAGACGGTGCGCAAGCTGCGGGCCCGCGGCCTGCGGATCGCGTCCTCGACGGGCTACACCCGGGAGATGATGGGCCCGGTGCTGGCGCGCGCGGCGGAGCAGGGTTATGCGCCGGACCACCTGGTCTGCGCCGGCGAGACGCCGCAGGGCCGCCCGTCGCCGCTGATGATCTACAAGGCCTGCGCCGAGCTCGGCGTCTGGCCGCTGAGCCGGGTCGTCAAGGTTGACGACGCCGAGGCCGGGATCGCCGAGGGCCGCGCCGCCGGCTGCTACACCGTGGGGGTGGCCGCCTCCGGCAACGCCGTGGGCGTCTCGCTGGCGGCGTTCAGCGCCCTGGGCGCGGCGGATCGCGAGCGCCGCCTCTCGGTCGCGCGAGCGGCCCTGCTAGGCGCCGGCGCCGACCTGGTTATCGATACCGTCGCCGAGCTGCCCGCCGCCCTGTCCATCTGAACATGCCGGTGACGCCGCGGAGGCGAACCGAAGCATTCAAGATATCTGTCTACAGACGATAATGACTTAAGTGGCGAAAATGACACGGCCGTTCCCGTAACGGATCTGCAATACCAGCGTCACCGAAGCATCATTCGCAGCCCCTACGGTCACATTGCGCTGGGGATACGCCGCAGTCTTCGTTTTGGCTTGAGTTGTCTTTCGCGGGCTCCCGAAAAGCCTGCGCGAGATCTGCAACGTATGCGGACAGTCCTGTCGGTGACTTTGGGGGAAGTAAGTGATGAAAACCAGATACATCGTATCCTGCGCGGTCGCCGCCGTGCTGAGCGGCAGCGCGGGCGGGGCCTTCGCCGCCGCGGCCGACGCGGCGGGCGCGGCCGACGCGAGCGCCTCGGCGACGGCGCTGGAGGAAGTGATCGTGACCGCCCAGCGGCGCGACGAGTCCGCTCAGACGGTCCCGATGACGATCCAGGCGTTCTCGGGCGCCGCCCTGGCGGCCCGGAACATCACCACCTTCGACGACCTCCTCAAGATCACGCCGAATATCGAATTCGCGAAGAACGGCCCCGGCCAGGGCAACATCTTCATGCGGGGCCTGAGCGCGGGTTTCGCCGGCAATCAGTCCAGCGCGACGGTTGGCAATTTCCCGAACGTGGCGGTGTACCTGGACGAGCAGTCCATGCAGTTCCCCGCGCGCAACGTCGATCTCTACCTGGCCGACATGGAGCGCGTGGAGGTGCTGGAGGGCCCGCAAGGGACGCTGTTCGGCGGCGGCGCGGAAGCCGGCGCCCTGCGCTACATCACCAACAAGCCGAAGCTGAACGTCATGGAGGGAAAGCTCGACGCGAGCTATGGCGTCCAGACCCACGGCGATCCGAGCAGCAGCTTCAGCGCCACGCTCAACATTCCGATCATCACGGACAAGTTCGCGGTGCGCGCCGTGATCTACAACGATCGGCAAGGGGGCTATATCGACAACGTCCCCAGCACCTTCACCCGCTCGAACCAGGACAACAACGCATACTTCGGCATCACGCCCACGAACGGCAAGTGCCCGAACGGCCAGCCGCCGGGCAGCCAGACGGGCTTCTGCACGATCCCGAACGCGGCCCAGGCGAACAACTTCGCCATCGCAAGAAAGGCCTGGAACCCGGTCACCCATGACGGCCTGCGCCTGTCGGCGCTCTACGACGTCAATGACGACTGGAACGTGCTGATCACCGAAAGCTTCCAGAATCTGGATGCCGAGGGCCTGTCGACGACCCTTCCGGTCGGCTCCGATTTCCAACCGCTCAAGCCGCTCGAAACCACGGTCTTCAGCCCGACCTACGACAAGGACCGTTTCCAGAACACGGCCTGGACCGTGAACGGCAAGGTAGGCGACCTGAAGCTGATCTACACCGGCGGCTACATGACCCGCCACATCAACCAGCAGATGGACTACACCAACTACTCACGGACGCTCTACGGCCAGTACTACGAATGCACCGGCGGCAACGCGGGGCTGCTCGGCAAGGGCGCGCTCACCTGCTACTCGCCGGTCACCAGCTGGCACGATGTCGTTCGCAACACCCATCTCAGCCAGGAAATCCGCCTGAGCACGCCCGACACCTGGCGGCTGCGCGGCGTGGGCGGCGTGTTCTACGAACGGTTCCGCATCTTCGACACCATGGACTTCAACTACAAGACCGTTCCGGCCTGCCGTGAGGGCGACAACCTCGCCAATGCCCTGGCGGGCGGCGCGCCCTGTTTCGGCAACGTCGAGCCCTTCCCGGGTTCGACGACCAATGAGCCGGGCGTCCGTCCCGACGCCACCGGGTTCGGCGAGCAGGTGCAGCGCGGCTACGACCAGACGGCGCTGTTCGGATCGGTCGACTACGACATCATCCCCGACGTCCTGACCGTCACGGCCGGCACGCGGTATTATCGCTACACGGAGGATGAGACGGGGTCCGTCTACAGCACCAACAGCAAATGCGTGAACGTGCTCGTCTGCGGGCACAACACCAACATCGACGCCGAAAACCTCCACGCCAAATATACCGGCTTCAAGAGCCATTTCGGCGCGCAGTGGAAGCCGATGGAAAACACGTTGCTGTACTACACCTTCTCACAGGGCTTCCGCCCGGGCGGCTTCAGCCGCTCGGCGCGGGACAAGGCGCCGGACGCCAATGGCGTCCCGCAATACAAGACCCCGCTCGCCTATACCCCCGACACGCTGACGAACAACGAGATCGGCGTGAAGAAGGAGTTCTTCGACCGCCGGCTGCAGCTGAACCTGTCGGCCTACTACATGCAGTGGGACAACGTGCAGATCGCGCTCTACCAGCCGTGCTGCCTCGGCAATACGACCTTCCTCGTCAACGGCCCGAGCTACACCATCAAGGGCGCCGAGTTGCAGTTCGCCGCGCGGATCACCGAGCAGTTCACCCTGCAGGGATCGGCGACCTACAACGACAACACGCAATCGAATTCGCCCTGCCTGACCGCCAACGAGCCGAACTCGCCGACCCTGGGCAAATGCATCACCGAAATTAAGGGCAAGCCGTTCGTGAACCCGTTCGGCGTGCAGGGCGGCGTGTCCGCCTTCTCGCCGAAGTTCCAGGGAAATCTTCACGGGCGCTACGACTGGGAGATCGCCAGCTTCAAGGCCTTCGCCTCGGGCGACGTGAGCTATACGGGCAAGATGTTCACCCAGCCGGCCAACTACACCCCCGGCAGCGCCCCGAGCGAAAGCCCCATCCCGGACACGACCTATCTTCGCTATGAGCTCCCGGCCTACACCACCTTCGGCGCGGCCGTCGGCGTGAGCCGGGACGCCTGGACGCTGCAACTGGTCGGCTCCAACCTCGGGAACTCGCACGCGTCGACCTTCACCAGCACCGCCCAGTTCATCAAGGCGGAGGTGCCGCTGCGTCCCCGGCAGGTCAGCATCAGGATCACCGAAGCCTTCTGAGGCTGACATTCACCGGCTCGAGTGGGAGAAGGGGCGGCCGGGCGCGGCCGCCCCGCCCTGTCCTGGACTTCATGCCCATCAAAGCTGACCTTCCGCAGTCTTCCCCGGTCGAGGAGGAGGTTGCCCGGTTGCGGCGGCTGCAGCAGGCCGACCGCCATGAGGAGGCGCTGCGGGCGGCCGAACACCTGCTGGCGGAGCTTCCGGAGAATCGCGACCTGCTGCTGATCGCGGCGACCAGCCTGCGCCACCTTCGCCGCGTGCCCGACGCCATGGCGATGCTGGACCGGCTTGAGGTCCTGCGGCCCGCCTTCAGTCGCCTCCATCAGGAGCGCGGCCTTTGCTTCGTGCAACTGAAGGACGCGCCGAACGCCATCGAGGCCCTGCTCCGGGCGGTGAACATCAACCCGGCCCTGCCGGCGAGCTGGAGCCTGCTGGAGAAGCTCTATGGCATGGTCGGGGACCCGGCCAACGCCTCGACCGCCGCCGAACATGTGGCGACGCTCAAGCGCCTGCCGGCGGAAATCGTCACCGCGACCAGCCTCTTTTCGGACGCAGACCTGGCGCCCGCCGAGCAGATGGTTCGCGCCTTCCTTCTGCAGCGTGGCGACCATCCGGAAGCCATGAGGTTGTTGGCGCGCATCGCGCTCGCCCACGATGTCCTCGACGAAGCCGAAATCCTGCTGGCCGCCGTCCTCGCCCTCGCGCCGGACTATGCGGCGGCGCGCCATGACTATGCCCAGACGCTCATCAAGCGGCAGAAGTTTTCTGAGGCGATCGAGCAGATCGAACAGCTCCTCGAGCTGGATCCGTCGAACGCCGACTACCGCACCCTGGCGGCGACGGCCGCGGTCGGCCTCGGCCAGAACGAGCGGGCGATCGAGATCTATCGCGGCATGCTCCGCGACCTGCCGGACTCATGGGATGTGCCGTTGTGGCTGGGGCACGCGCTCAAGACCGTCGGGCGGGTTCCGGAGGCGATCGAGTCTTACCGCGCGGCCGCGGCGGCCCGCTCCAATTTCGGCGACGCCTACTGGAGCCTGGCCAATCTCAAGCTCTACGGCTTTGCCGATGACGAGATCGCGCGCATGCGTGTCGAGGAGGCGTCCCCGACAACCGGGCCCGTCGACAGATACCACCTCTGCTTCGCGCTTGGGAAAGCCTTCGAGGACCGCGGAGAGGCCTCGGAATCCTGGCGCTACTACGAACGCGGCAACGCGCTGAAGCGCCAGGAAAGCCGCTACCGGCCCGAGCACCTGGAGACCAACACGCGCCTGCAGATCGAAGTCTGCACGAAGGCCTTCTTCGAGGCCCGAAAGGGCTGGGGCGCGCCGGCGCCCGACCCGATCTTCGTCCTTGGCCTGCCACGGTCGGGGTCGACTCTCATTGAGCAGATCCTGGCCTCGCACTCGCGGGTGGAGGGCACCCAGGAACTGGCCAACATCCAGAGGGCCGTGCTGGACATCCAGGGCCACGACCCGGACGACGACGCCTCGCGCTATCCCGCCGCCCTGGCGCAGATGACGGCGCAAGACTTCACCCGGCTTGGCGAAGCCTACCTGGCGGACACCCGCGTCTACCGGTCCGGCAGGCCGGTGTTCATCGACAAGATGCCGAACAACTTCCGGCACATCGGGCTGATCCACCTGATGCTGCCCAACGCCCGGATCATCGACGCCCGGCGCGAGCCCATGGCCTGCTGCTTCAGCAATCTGAAACAGCTGTTCGCTCAGGGCCAGGAGTTCACCTACAGCGCCGAAGACATCGCGCGCTACTACCGGACCTATCTGGACCTCATGGGCCACTGGGACGAGGCGCTGCCGGGGCGGGTCCTGCGCGTCCACCACGAGGACGTGGTCGCCGACCTGGAGGGCAGCGTGCGGCGGATGCTGGACCACTGCGGGCTCGAGTTCGAGCCGGCCTGCGTCGAGTTCCACAAGACCCGGCGCAGCGTGCGCACGCCGAGTTCCGAGCAGGTGCGCCGGCCGATCTTCCGTGACGGCCTCGACCAGTGGAAGACCTACGAACCCTGGCTCGGTCCCCTCAAGACCGCCCTGGGGGACGCGCGGGTTCGCTACCGGGGCTAGCGCCTGTCCCGGCTGACTTGGCTCAGGCCAGCCCTGCCACAGCTAGGCCGTGGCCGCGTCGCGCAGGCGGTTGTGCATGGCGGTGGCGGCGATCGCCGCCTCGCCGGTGGCGACGGCGATCTGGTTGAGGCCGCGCACCAGGTCGCCGGCCGCGTAGAGGCCCTCGACCGAGGTCATCTGGTGGGCGTCGACGACCAGGGCGCCCGCTTCGTCGCGCTTGGCGCCGCAGGCCACGGCCAGGGCGGATTGCGCCTCGCAGCCCAGGGCCAGGTAGAGGTGGTCGAAGGTGCGGGCCGCCGCGCCATCGGGCCTGCTCCACAGCACGGCGTCTTCGGCGAAGTCGAGCTGTCCGTCGGCGGTCCCGATCACCGTCACCCGGTCCGAATAGGTCCTCAGGAACGCGGCCTCCCGCTCGGCGCGCCCGTCGTCGCCCAGGATGGCGATGCGCTTGTCGATGGCTTCGTAGGCGTCGCAGATGGGGCACATGCGCACGAGGCTGCGGTGGACGGCGGCCTCGATCCCCGGGAAGTCGGGCATCCGGTCGAGCACGCCGGTCGCGAGCAGGACGGTCGGCGCCCGGACGGCGATGTCCGAGCCTGAGACCTCGAACCCCTCTCTGGAGGGCGAGAGCGCCTCCACATGGGCCTCACGGATATCCACGCCGAACTGCAGCGCCTGCTCGCAGAGGCGCGCGAGGAACTCAGGGCCGCCGACGCCGTGCGGGAAGCCCGGCGTGTTGTGGCTCTCCGGAATCCAGCTCGCCCGGGAAGGCCCGGCGCCCAGCACCACGACGCGGCGGCGGAATCGCGCCAGGTAGATGGCGGCCGTCAGCCCCGCGGGGCCGGCTCCCACAACGATAGCGTCATGATCCTGCATCCGAGCGGCCGCCTAGGCCGGCGCGCGGATGGCGGACGGCGGCCCGGCTGCGCGTCCCGGCGAGTCCTTGGACTTGGCCACGTGAAGGGCTCCCCCCGTCGAAGGTTTGAATTATCTGCCGGGGCTCAACGCGGGACACGGACGTTTCGTGCAACTCGGCTGGAAAATATTTCGAACGCCCTCCGGAGCCGCGCCGTCGGAGGGCTTGGCCGGCCGCCGGTTCTGCGGTGCGATCGCGCACTCTTGCCGAACGCGGTTCCAGGGCGCCTCATGGCGCACAGGGCGGATCGCGCCGGACACAAGGCGCGACCACCCGCGAGAGCAGGGAGCTCCAGGATGTCGTTGCGCACGCTTTCCATCGCCTTGGCCTGTTCGGCCCTGACCGCCCTGGCTGTGACGCCGGCGCGGGCCGAGACCGATCCGGCCGTCATCGCCCACGGCTACAAGGCGCCGCGCGACGCCTGGGGCCGTCCGGACCTGACGGGCACCTGGTCGCCGGCCACCATCACGCGGCTGGAGCGCGATCCGAAGCTGGGCGACCGGCTGGTCCTGACCGCGGCCGAAGCCAAGGCCCTGGAGGGCGCCACGGCGGACAACAACGCCCAGGCCAGCAAGCCCACCGACCAGAAGCTCTCGGTCGACGAGGTCGACTGCGGGGTTAAGGGTTTCTCGGGCGTCGCCTGCGGCTACAACAATTTCTGGGTCGATCCGGGCACCAAGGTGATGCGCATCGCCGGCGAGCCGCGGTCCTCGATCATCGTCTCGCCGAAGGATGGCCGGCTGCCGATGAAGCCCGAGGCCCTGGCGCGCGAGCGCGCGGCCTTCGGCAACGCCCAGATGGGCAATTTCGACGGACCCGAGCGGCGCCCGCTCGCCGAGCGCTGCCTGGTGGGCTTCGGCTCGACCTCCGGCCCGCCGATGCTGCCGGTGCTCTACAACAATCACTACGCCATCGCTCAGTCCAAGGATCAGGTCGCCATCCAGGTGGAGATGGTGCACGACCTGCGGCTGCTGCGCGTGGGCGGCCCGCACGAGCCGGCCAGCATCCGCAAGTGGATGGGGGATTCCGTCGCCCGCTGGCAGGGCGAGACCCTGGTGGTCGACACCGTGAACTTCCGCCCCGACCAGACCTTCCGCGGGGCCGGCGCCAACATGCATGTGATCGAGCGGCTGACGCGGATTTCGCCGACCCAGATGCTCTACCAGTTCCGCGTCGAGGACCCCGACACCTTCGCCGAGCCGGTGAGCGGCGAGGAAGCCTGGAACCTGACCAAGGACCACATCTACGAATACGCCTGCCACGAGGGGAACTACGCCCTGCCGGGCATCCTGGGCGGCGCCCGCCGCGCCGAGCAGCAGGGCAAGGAGATGGAGGGCAATCGCGGCCAGGTGAAGGAAGAGGGCGAGCGGTAGCGGCCTCGGGGCCGCAACGGGTCTAAGTCACCGGCGCCAGGCCGTGAGGGGCGTTGAGCGCCTGGCCGCCGCGCAGGATATAGACGATCTGCTCGAGGCGGCTGAACCCGACGACCGCCGCGGCGATCCAGATCCATCCCTCCCAGCCGGTCACCGCGATGAGCGGCCAGAGGCAGAAGAGCAGGACCGCGCCGGCCTTGGCGGACCAGAAGTGGAACATCAGCACGCGGCGGCGCAGAAGCCAGGAGAGCGCCAGATAGGCCAGCGGCCCGCCGAAGAGGATCAGGAGCGGCGTCGCCTGGCGCTCGAGCACCCCCGGAAGATCGAGCGCCAGGAACGCCAGGATGGCGACCGAGAAGACGTTGTCGACCGCCGCGTCGAGCTGGGCTCCGAACGCCGAGGCCTGGCCGCTGCGCCGGGCGAGCCAGCCGTCGACCAGATCTGTGGCCGCCGCCAATCCGTAGACCGCCAGCGCGGGCCAGCGCCAGCCGGCCAGCAGCAGGGCCAGGACCGGGGCGATCAGCAGGCCGCGCGAAAGGGTCACCAGGTTCGCCGGCTTCCAGGCGCCGCCCTCGGTGAGCAGGCGCGAGAGGAGCCCGGGCGGCCTCACGGCGCGGCGCGCTCCGCCAGGCGTATCGTGCTCCCCTGGGCGATCAGTCGTTCGATGGCGAACGCCTGGCGATGCATCGGGCAGACGATCTCGCCCGTGGCGTTGACGAAGCCGGACTTCAGCGGGCCGCCGCGGTGCGGGCAGCGGTTGACGACCAGATAGAGGCCCTCGCCATGGCCCAGCAGGAAGTACTCCTCGCCGTTCCGCCAGATGGGCGGCAGGTCCGCGCCGATCCAGCTCTCGCTCATCGGGCGGCCCGCCGCGCATAACAGCCTGCCGGGAAGCTCGCGAAGGCGGCCGCCGTGACCTGACCCAGGCCGCCGACCTGCAACCGTTCGCCGGGCTCCAGGTCTACGGCCCCGGCGGGGGTGACGCCGGCCCCAAGGTTCGTCAGGTCCGGAGCGTCGGGCGAGGCCTTGCCCTCGGCCGCCGCCGCCTCGAAGGCGCGGGCCGTGGCGAGCATGTGCGCGCCCGCCCGGTCGAAGGCCGCCCTGGTCAGCTCGGCCCCGGCGACGATCTCCGTTCCCACCTCGGGCCCGTAGGCCGCCACCAGGGGGCCGGCGACCTCGTCGATCACCATGGCGGTGTGGTGCAGGTCGATGTGGGCGTGCTCGCCGAAATAGCGGGCGTCCACGTCGGGGTGAAACTCGCGCAGGTAGCGGAAGTGGTCCTGGGTGGAGCGCTGGTAGGCGGTTTCGGCGAACAATAGGAAGCCCACCTGCATGAACAGGTTGGCCGGGTTCTGGAACAGGTTGTGGATGACGTTGTGCAGCTCCAGGGCCGCGGTGTCGAACAGCGGCCAGCAGGCGTTGTATTCGTCCGAAAGGCCGAAATCGCGCATCACCGCGCGGTAGAGGACGCTGTGCTTCTTGCCGTGGGCGCCATAGCCGAATTCGTCGATCAGAATCCGGAACAGGGCCGACTGCGCGGTCCCGAACTCGCCGACCACGCCCAGGGCCGACGCCGAGGCCTCGGCCAGAAGGTCTGCCGACGACTGAACCAGGAAGTGCCGGTAGAGGGCCTCGCGCAGGGGGCTGGCCCGCAGATGGGCGACGAACGCGGTCTCCGGCTGGGCGCGCACCTCGACCAGCAGGGTCTCGGCGTAGGCGCGCCAGTCGCGCCCGGCGGCGGCGGCGCGAGCGGCGTCGGCCTGGGGGGCGACCAGGGCCTCCAGGCCATGGCGATGGCGCTCGAGCTTGGCCATCTCGACCGGGTCGTAGTGCCGCTTCAGCCGCTCCACCAGCGAGCCCGGCGGGGCGACGCTGGGCAGCAGGACGTAGCGCGCCTGGTAGGCCCGCATCAGCGCCAGGTGCCGGAGGTGGCGAAGGCCGTCGGGGTCCGCGGCCAGGTCCCCGCAGCCGATGCGCAGGTCCCAGACCGCGGGAGGCCGGTCCCCGCTGCGCGCCGCGAGCCCACGCCCGATGGCGGCGATCTCGGCGGCCTGGATCACGCCGCGGCCGCGAAAGGCGTGTAGATCGAAACCCCGACTCCGCTCTTCACGAACATGTCCGCCAGCCGCCAGCGCGACAGGGACAATCGGGAGCGCCCGCTCACCGGCCGCAGGTAGGTCGGCGCGCCCAGCGCGCCGCTGATCACCGGGATGTGCTTGATGATGATCCGCGAGACCATGTCGGCCTCGAACAGGCTGTGCAGAAGCCGCGATCCGCCCTCGGCGATCATGCTGCGGATTCCCAGGGCATAGAGCACGTCCATCAGTTCGGCGAGATCGACGCGCGAGGCGCCGCATCGCACGACCTCGACATTGGGCTTCGCCGCCAGGGCCGCCACGACCTCGGCCGGCGCGCGATGCGACACCGCCACCAGGGTCGCGCCGCCGTCGTTCAGCAGCTTGGAGTCCAGCGGGATGTCGCCCATGGACGTGGGCACCACCCGCAGGGGATTGGGGCCTTCGAAGTAGCGCACCGTCAATTCGGGGTCGTCGCTGCGCACGGTCCCGGCCCCAACCATGATGGCGCTGTGCAGGGCGCGCTGCTCATGGAACCAGCTCCGCAACTCGTCGCCGTAGAAGTCGAACAGGTCCTTGCTGGAGGCGCCCGGGCCCAGCGAAAGCTTCCCGTCGATCGTCAGTTCGGAAAGGGTGGTGATGTCGATCATGGAAGCGCCCTCTGGCGTTGCGCTCAGACGCCCAAGCTCGCCGACCTCAACGCTTCGCGCGCCAATCCGCTCCGGAACGCCGGACGCAGAGGCCTGGGCGCGCTCACCCGCGATCTTGCCGCGCGCCTGGCTTTCGGCCCTGTTCAGACTTGCGAGACCGTCGCCCGAGGATTCCGGCGGAGCGCGGGCGCATGACGGGCGGTCCTGGATCCGCGCCGCCCTGCATGCCGCTACCGGTTGGCGGCGAGCCGGGTCGCTTCGCCGTCCGACGGCAGGTCCTTGGCGTCCCATCCGCCGCCCAGCGCGCGGATCATTCCGACGGCGGCGAGCTGCCGGCGCGTCCTCAGGTCGAGGGCCGTCTGCTGGGACTGCAACAAGGCGGTCTGGGCGACCACGACGTCCAGATAGCTCGCCGCGCCCATCCGGTAGAGCGTCAGCGCGACCTCGAGCGTGTGCTGCGCCGCCTTCACGCCGTCCTCTTCGTCCGCGGAGGCCTGGGCGAGCTGGCGCGACAGGGCGGCCTGGTCCTCCACATCCTGGAAGGCCTTGAGCACGATCGACCGGTAGGTGTCGCCCGCCTCGCGCAGCCTGGCGTAGGCGGCGGATTCCTGGGCCTTCAATCGACCGCCTTCGAACAGCGGCAGGGTCAGGCCGGGGCCGAGCGTCCAGAAGGTGTCGGACAGGTTGAAGAGGCTCAGGTGGGTGGACTGGAAGCCACCCAGCAGGTTCAGCGACAGCGAGGGATAGAAGGCCGCGCGGGCGACGCCGACCCCGGCGTTGGCGGCCTTCGCGGCTCGCTCCGCGGAGGCGATGTCGGGCCGGCGCTGCAACAGATCGGATGGCAGGCCCGGGGGAATATCGGGCGTCGTGAAGGCGATCACCTTGGGCGGGATCGAGAAATCGCTCGCGGGCTTGCCGACCAGGGTGGCGATCGCGTGCTCCAGCAGCGCGCGCGAGGCCGACGCGGTGGCCAGGGAGGCCTGGGCGGCGCGGAGCTGGGTCTTGGCGCGCGAGACGTCGAGGCTCGACACGATCTTGCCCTGGAAGCGGCGCTCGGTCAGGTCGAACGCCTTCTGGTAGGCCGCCACGGTGTCGGTCAAGAGCTGGACCTGGGCGTCGGCCCCGCGAAGCGCCCAGTAATCGGTTGCGAGCTCCGCCTGCAGGCTGAGCCGCACCGTCGCCAGGTCGGCGGCGCTGGCCTGGGCGGTGGCCCGGCCGGCGGCCGCCTGGTTCCGCAGCTTGCCCCAGAGATCGAGCTCGTAGGAGGCTGAGATCGCGACGTCGTTTGCGCCGTAATAGGTGTGATCCGGATTGATCCGCAGCGGACGGTCCTTCGATTGCCGGTCCGTCGTCAGTTGCCCGCCGGCGGCGACCTGCGGATAGAGGGAAGCCCCCGCCTCGGCGGCGAAGGCGCGCGCCTGGTCATAACGCGCCACGGTGGCGGCGAGATCGGGATTGGCGGCGTCGATCTGCGGCTCCAGGCCGTTCAGGGTCTCGTCGCCGAACAGCTCCCACCACGCGCCGCGGCTCAGGTCGTCGGCCGGGCGCGCCGGTTGCCAGGGCCCGGCCTCCTTGTAGGCGACGGGCACAGGCGCGAGCGGGGTGCGATAGGGCGGCGCGAGGTTGCAGCCCGTCAGGGCCAGAACGGCAGCGGCGGACGCCATCAGGCGATTGGCTGACATGCCTCACCTGCCCTTCGCAGGCGGCGCGGCCGCCGCCAGCTTGACGGTCTGGCCGTTCTGGAGCGTCTCGGGCGGACTGGCGATCACCCGGTCGGTCGCGGAGAGCCCGGCCACCACCTCGACGCTGTCGCCCAGATCGCGGCCAAGCTGCACGGATTTCAGCGCCACCTTGCCGTTGGCGCCGACGAAGGCGAGCTGGGCGCCGCGGTTGCTGGACACCAGCGCCGTCGCCGGGACGCGCAGCGCGTTCGCGCCGGCCGGCAGCTTCAGATGCACCTGGCAATAGGCGCCGGCGAAGAGCTTGCCGCCGGGGTTGTCGGCCTGCAGCTCGATGAGCGCGGTGTGCGAATTGGCCTCGATCGCGTTCGAGCTGGCGACCACGACGGCGTTGAACTGCTGGCCCGGAAATTGCGGGACCTGGAATGTCGCCGCCAGGCCGGGCGTGAGCTCGGCCGACAGCGACTGCGGCGCCTGGATGTAGATCCGGATCCGGTGCAGGTCGGCCACCTCGAACAGCTCCTGCCCCTGGTTGCCGGAGTTGATCAGGGCGCCGATGTCGGTCTTGCGCGCGGTGACCACGCCATCGAACGGCGCGACGACACGCTTGAAGGATTCCATCGCCTGGAGCCGGCGCACATTGGCGCGCGCGGAGTCGAGCATCGCCTTCTTCGCGGCCGCATCCGCGGTTTTGGTGTCGGCGTCCTGCTGCGCCACCGATTCAGAAGGCAGCAAGGCCTGCCAGCGGGCCGCCGTCAGGGCGGCGAGGCGTTCGTTCGCCAGCGCCGTGGCGGCGTCGGCCTTGGCCTGCTCAAGCTGCTGGTCGAGATCCGGCGTGTTGATGGTCGCCAGCAATTGCCCGGACTTGACCTTGGCGCCGATGTCCTGGTTCCAGCCCTTAAGGTAGCCGGTCACCTGGGCGTAGATCAGCGCGCGGTTGTAGGGCTGGATCGTCCCCGGCAGGGTGAGGGCCTCGTCGGCGCTGCTGGGGGCCAGCTTGACCAGCGACACCGTCGCGATGGCGGTTTTCTCGGTCTCCTTGGCGAGCGCGCGCGCGCCGAGGATCCGGTCGGCGACACCGGCGGCCAGGATGGCGGCGGCGACGCCCAGGGCCACGGCGCCGACCGTCATCAGGCGCCGGCGGCTGGGGATCTTCACGGGTTCCATGGACATCGGCAGTTCCTTCCGGATCAGGCGCCGGCGGGGATGGGCGAGGGGTTTGGCGCGCCGGCGGATCTTTTCGGCGCGCGGGCGTGCACGAAGCTGAACATGGTCGGGACGAAGACGAGGGTCGCGCAGGTCGCGAACAGCAGGCCGCCGATGACGGCGCGGCCGAGCGGGGCGTTCTGCCCGGGCAGGACGGCCATCGGGATCATGCCGATGATCATCGCCAGCGCGGTCATGATGACGGGCCTGAAGCGCGTGCTGCCGGCCTCCATGGCGGCGGTGACGGCGTCGACGCCTTCCGCCATGCGCTCCCGGGCGAACGCGATCACCAGGATGGAGTTTGCGGTGGCCACGCCCATGCACATGATCGCCCCGGTGAGGGCCGGTACGGAGAGCGTCGTCCCGGTGGTGAACAGCATCCAGGCGATGCCCGCGAGCGCGGTCGGCAGCGCCGTGATGATCACGAAGGGATCCAGCCACGACTGGAAGTTGACGACGATCAGGAAGTAGATGAGCACGATGGCCAGGGCGAGGCCCGCGATCAGTTGCGCATAGGCGCTCGACATGGTCTGCACCTGTCCGCGCAGCACCACGCTCGCGCCGTGCGGCGCGTCGCCGGCGGTGGCCTTGATCGCCGCCCGGATATCGGCGGCGATGCCTCCGAGGTCGCGGCCCTGCGGGGTCGCATAGATGTCGATCACCGGCCGGACGTTATAGTGGGACACGAGGGCGTCGCTCGGCGCCCGCTGGATGGTGGCCAGCCCGCCCAGGAGCTGGGATCCGGCGCCGGGCCCGCCGCCCGCCGTCAGCGGGATATTCTGCAGCGCGCCCAGGGTGTCGATCTGGGTTTGCGGGGTCTGGATGGCGACCGGGTAGGACACCCCGTTCTTGGGATTCAGCCAGAAGGTCGGGTTGGTCTGGGTGCTGCCCGCGAGGGTGTCGAGCATGGCCGTGGAGGCGTCGCGTTCGGTCAGGCTCACCAGGCCCGCCAGCGACCGGTCGACGTTCACGTTCAGGGTCGGCTGCTGGAAGGCCTGCTCGATGCGAGGGTCGGCGACCCCCGGGATCCTGCTGATCCGGGACAGCAGCTCATTGGCGTACTTGCGGTTGGCCTGCAGGTTGTTGCCGACCACCTGGACATCGATCGGCGCGGGCACGCCGAAATTCAGGATCTGGCTGACCATGTCGGCCGGCAGGAACGAGAAGGTGACGCCTGGGAACAGGGCCGGAAGCCGCTCGCGCATCTGCTGGACATAGCCGGCGGTCGGCCCGTGCTTGGGCGTCAGGCTGATCAGAATGTCGGCGTCCGCGGGGCCGATCGTCCCAGAGTTGTTGTACGCCATGTTGATGCCGCTGACGCTCACGCCGATGTTGTCGACGACGCCGGCCAGTTGATCGCGCGGGATGATCTTCCCTATCGCCAGGCCGATCTGGTCGCAGAGCTTGGTGGTGTCCTCGATCCGGGTGCCGGTCTGGGCCCGGACGTGCAGCTTGATCTGGCCGCCGTCGACCGTGGGGAAGAAGTCCTGGCCGAGCAGCGGGACGAGCCCCAACGAAAGCAGCGAGACGGCGAGGAATCCGCCGATCAGCGCCTTGCGGTTCTGCAGGCTCAGGTGCAGCAGGCCGCGATAGTGCTGGCGCACCGACTCGAACCTATGTTCGAAGCCCTGTTGAAAGCGCACGAGCGGATTTCGGCTGGCCTGGGCCGCGGGCGCGCCATCCTCGCCGGCGCCGCCCTCCGGGGCCGCCCGGCGCAGGAGACGGTTCGCGAGGGTCGGCACCAGCGTGTAGGTCAGCACATAGGAGGCGATCAGCGCGAAGATCACCGCTTCGGCCAGCGGGCGGAACAGGTAGCCGGCGATGCCGCCCAGCGCGAACATCGGCACGAAGGCGATGCAGATGCAGGTGAGCGAGACGGTCGCGGGGATCATGATCTCGTGCGCGCCGGTCACGATCGCGGATTCGATGTCCTGACCGAGGTCGAGGTGCCGATTGACGTTCTCGATGGTCACGGTCGCATCGTCGACGAGAATACCGACGGCGAGCGCCAGGCCGCCGAGGGTCATGACGTTGATCGTCTCGCCCAGCAGCGACAGCACCGTCACCGACGAGAGGATGGCGAGCGGGATCGAGACCGTGATGATCAGGGTCGAGCGCCAGCTACCGAGGAACAGCAGGATCATGGTCGCGGTCAGGGCCGCGGCGATGAGCGCCTCGCGGACGACGTCCGACACCGCGCTGATCACGAAGCCGGACTGGTCCCCGACGGCCGTGAGCTTCAGGCTCGCCGGGAGGGTCTTTTCGACGTCCGGCAGGCGCGCCTTGATGCCGGAGATGATGTTCAGGGTCGAGGTCGCGCCGCCCTTGATGATCGACAGCAGCACCGCGTTCTGGCCGTCGACATGGACCACATTGGTCTGCGGCGGGCTGCCGCTGTGCACGAAGGCCACGTCCCGCATGTAGATGACCGCGCCGTTGACCGTCTTCACCGGCAGGTCGTTGAACGCATCGATCGTCTCGGGCGAGTTGTTCAGGTTCACCGTGTAGTCGAACGTCCCGATCTTCTGGGTGCCGACCGGGGTGATCAGGTTCTGCGCGGCCAGGGCGTTGACCACATCGTTGGCCGAGAGGCCGTAGCTGTGCAGGGCCTGCTGATTGAGGTCGGCCTGGACCTGCGGGACCATGCCGCCGTAGGGAAGCGGGATCGCGGCGCCGGGGACGGACACGAGCTGCGGGCGGATGAAGCTGCCGGCCTGGTCGAAGAGCGCCGCCTGGGAGAGCTGGTCGCTCGACAGCGCCACCTGCAGGATGGGGACGCTCGAGGCGTCGTAGCGCAGGACGATCGGCGGCGTGATGCCGGCCGGCATCTGCTTCAGGACCGTCTGCGACATGGCCGCGATCTGAGCCAGCGCCTCGCTGATGTTCACGCTCGGCTGGAAGAAGATCTTGACGATGCCGTAGTTGGCCATCGACTGGGACTCGAGGTGCTCGATATTGTTCACGCTCGTGGTGGCGGCGCGCTCGTAGTAGGTGACGATGCGTCCCGCCATATTGTCCGGCGACAGGCCGGTGTAGCTGAAGACGACGCTGACCACCGGGATGTTGATGTTGGGGAAGATGTCGGTCGGCGTGCGGAATATGGAAATCACGCCGAAGATCAGGATCAGCAGCCCCATGACGATGAACGTGTAGGGACGACGCAGGGCGAGTCTGACGATTCCAACCATTCCCGCCTCCCGCGTGGCAACCCGTCCGCCGGCAAGACCGCGTGTGCAGTCCCGGCCAGCTTCCTAAGAATAGGGCGCGATCGGCGCGCGGGTCCTTGGCCCCGCATTGAGTTGTTATGAGAAAAGACTGAGCCGGACCTCGCGTTCGCCGGCGCACGCCAGGCGCGTCGAAGTCGCGGCTCGAGGGCCTGGCCGCCTGGGAAATCGGCGCGATGGCGAGGTCCGGGCCAGGCGGACCTGACCTGTTCGGCGAGACGTCAGGGCGACGTCATGCAGCATCTCGGCGGCGGGCTAGAACCCGCGCGCAGCCATGTAGGCCTTGAAGGCGTCGGCATGGTCGGGATGCCAGCGCGACAGGGCCGGGCGGTTCTCGACGACGTCGCCGATGGCCCATTGCATGCGCGCCTCGTCCTGGGCGCGGGTGGTCTCGTTGTCCGGGCACAGGATGTAGAAGTCGCCGCGAGCCAGGCTCTCCAGCATGAAGTCCACCACCTGGTCGGCGCTCCAGGCGCCCGCCGGCTTCTCCGGGCGGCCGGTCATGCCGGTGTAGGTGAAGCCGGGGATCAGCAGGTGGGCGCTGACGCGGCAATCGGGGGTGTTGCGCAGCTCGTGGGCCAGGGCCTCGGTGAACGCCTTCACCCCGGCCTTGGACACATTGTAGGCGGCGTTGCCCGGCGGGGTGGTGATGCCCTGCTTGGAACCGGTGTTGACGATCAGCCCCGGGGCGCCCGAGCCCGCCATCGCCCCGGCGAAGGCCTGGACCCCGTGGATCACGCCCCACAGGTTGACGTCGATCAGGCGGCGCCAGCCGTCCAGGTCCTTGAAGGTCGAGCCTGGATTGGCGCCGACGCCCGCGTTGTTCATCAGCACCGAAACGGCGCCCAGGGTCTCGAGCGCCGCGTCGCGCAGGCGCTCCATCTCCTGGTAGTGGGCGACGTCGGTCGGCACGGCGCGCACCTTGGCGCCCTGGACGGCGGCCTCGCGCACCGCGGCCTCGGCCGCCTCGAGCCTGGCCCCGGGCAGGTCGGCCAGAACCACGCTACGCCCGAGGCCCGCGAAGCGCCGCGCCGCCGCCAGGCCGATCCCGTCCGCCGCGCCGGTGATCACCACGCCGCCGGCCGCCAGGGCGGGAATGGCGCTGGCCAGTTCAGTGAGGTCGGTCATCGGGATACTCCGGGAAATGCCGCTGGGGGCGTGGGCGGCGGTCTAGGATTTAGGGGCCGCGGCGCGGGACCGGAAGTGGGGGCTCCGGCCTTGCTTCGGCGTCACGCAATGCCCTCGGCGCCGCGGCGCGCTCCGCGTCGGCGTGCGCGCAGATCCAGGGCGGCTGAGAGGCCGAAAATTGGAATGGCCGCGGCCGCCAGAGCGGCGCCGATCCACCCGGTCGATGACCAGCCGAATCCCGCGGCGATCGACAGGCCGCCGAACCAGGCGCCGAGCGCGTTGGCCAGGTTGAGGGCGGAGTGATTGAGCGCGGCCGCCAGGGTCTGGGCGTCGTGGGCGGTGTCCATCAGCCTCGTCTGCAAGGCGGGCACGACGGCTATGCCGCCGCCGATCAGGAACAGGTCCGCCAAGGCGCTCCACGGATGGGCGGACGCCAAGGTGAACAGCGCCAGGACCACGGCGCTCCACAACAGGCCGCCGAGGATCGAGGCCATCAACGCGCGGTCGGCGAGCCAGCCGCCCACCAGACTGCCGGCAATCATGCCAAGGCCGATCACCGACAGGAACAGGGGGACCGTGGAAAGCTTGACGCCGGTTATTTGGACGAGGGTAGGGGTTATGTAGCTGTAGACCGCGAACAGGCCGCCGAAGCCGACGGCGGCGACCGCCAAGGTCAGCCAGACTTGCGCGTGCTTGAACCCGCCCAGCTCGCGCAACGGCGAGGCGCCGCGGCTGACAGGGATCACGGGCACGAAGACCGTCACAAGCGCGGCGGTCAGCAGGCCAAGGCCGCCCACGGCGAGGAAGGCCGTCCGCCAGCCCATCTCCTGGCCGAGCCAGGTGGCGAACGGAACGCCCACCACATTGGCCACGCTGAGCCCGAGCATCACCCGCCCGACGGCCTGGGCCCGCCCGCCGTTGGAGGCGAGGCCTGCGGCCACCAGGGCGGCGATGCCGAAATAGGCCCCGTGCGGCAGGCCGGCGAGAAAGCGGGCCGCAACCAGCGGCGCATACGTCGGGGCCAGGGCGGTGGCGAAATTGGCCAGGGCGAAGACGATCATCAGGCCGATCAGCATGGCCCGCCGGGGCGCCTTCGCCATCAGCACCGTGATCAATGGCGCGCCCACGACGACGCCCAGGGCATAGGCGCTGATCATGTGGCCCGCTGTGGGGATCGAGACGCCTACGTCGCGGGCCGCGCTCGGCAGCAGTCCCATGGAGGCGAACTCGCCGGTCCCGAGGGCGAAGCCGCCGACCGCCAGCGCGAGTTCCGCAAGCCCCTCGCCGTAAGGCGCACGGGCGGGCGGCTCCTGTGCGCCGACCAGCGCGAGAGTCTCGGCGGGCGACGTAGTGAGGTCGGACGGCATTTGTAAGCCTTTACTGGGAACGCCACAGCTGGCCGGGAGCGCAGGCCCTCGACGGTGATGGGACATCGGACGGCGAGCGGAAAAGCGGTGTCAGCCTGCGGTTGAACCGCGTCGCCGGGCAGGGGATGGGCCATGGAACGCGTGCAGATGTGTGCTGTCCCGTCGATGTACAAGACCCAAATCCGCGCCAAGTCGCCGGCCGAATGGGTCCGGGCCGAGAGCGGGGAATCGATGCGGAGGCCGATCCCCGGTGAGCTACCGAGGACGGGATGGCGGCGCCGTGGAGTACGGTGCGCCGGTTGGCTGACCCTGAACTTTGGGCTGACAACGCCGGCGCCGGCGTGTTCGCGCGCGGCGACGACGAAGCCGGCTTCGCCAAGGCCAATCGTCTTAGGCTAAGTTGCTTGATAGATCGGGCGCAGGGAAAGCCCATGGATACCGCCAAAACTCGTCAACGGGAGGTCAACCGTCTGGGCGCAGCGGCCAGCGACGTGTTCTTGACCGTCGAGGTGCTGGCCTACGTGGTGCTAGGCGTGATGCTGGCGATCGCTGTGCTGGTGGGCGTCCGCGGGGCGGCGGTGTCCCTGTGGGACGCCATCCAGGCTCGCGGCGAGACCGAGGCCCTGGTGTTGGCCGTCGACCGCCTGCTGTTCGTGCTGATGGTGGTGGAGATCATGCATACGGTGCGGGTGTCGTTCCGCTCCGGTCGGCTGGTTTGCGAACCGTTTCTCATTGTCGGCCTGATCGCCTCCATCCGTCGCGTGCTGGTGATCACGTTGGAGACGTCCCAGGCTCATCAGCCGGGCAAGTGGAACCCCGACGCGCAGAGCCTGCTCAACTCAACCATGCTCGAACTGGCAGTGCTGGGCGCGCTGATCCTGGTGATGGTGATCTCGATCTATATGCTGCGGCGGAGCGACCTTGAGCATGGTGACCCCGTCAGCGCGCCAGGGTCCGTCTAACGCGCCTCGGCAGGAAGGAAGTACTGCCGCGAGGGACATGACCCAATCGTCCTCGAACGGCGGCCCCAAGGGGGCTGGCCTGCAGGCACAAGCGCGGAAGCTTGACCGCTCGACGAAGCCGAAACGGTCGCCTAAACCTCGGCGACTGTGAGCCCGCCCGCTTCCGCGCACCCGACCGACAAGGCGCAGGTTCGTCAACTGGTCCGCGGCATGGGCGTGACGGGCGTCCTCTTCTTGACGCTGTCGGCGGAGACGCCCGCCTCCTCGGTCTTCGTGATCCTGCCTGGCGTCATCCAAGCGGCAGGATCGGGAGCCCTGGTCTCGATGGCCGTAGCGGGGCTGGTCGCGCTCTGCATGGCGCTTACCTACGCCGAGCTGGGGTCCAGCTTTCCCTCCGCGGGCGGCGAATATGCCATCGTCGGCAGCGTACTGGGGCCGGTGACAGGATTCGCCGTCCTGGGTGTGAATCTCTTCAACCTGCTGCTGTCGTGCGCGGCGCTGTCGCGCGGCATCGCCGACTATCTGGTGGCCGTCCTGCCGGGCCTGTCGCCCGTGGGGACGGCGGTCGGGGCCTTGGCGATCGCCACCGGGCTTGGGATACTCAACATCCGGACGAGCGCGGCCGCCACCGGAGCTTTTCTCCTCGTGGAGCTGGCGGCGCTCCTGGCGGTCACGGTGCTGGGGCTCTCGCGCCCGGCGCGGCCGCTGCTGGAGTTATTCGCACATCCAGTGGCGCTCGCGCCGGGCCCGGCGCTCTCGGCCGTTGGCCTGGGCGGTCTGGCCACTGGCGTCGTAGTGGGCCTCTTCGCCTATGACGGCTACGGGAACGCCGTCTATCTGTCCGAGGAGGTGCGCGATGTGCGCCGCCGCTTGGTGCACGCGGTCTTGTGGGCTCTGGCCCTCACCGCCGTCGCCGAGACGGCGGCCCTGGCGGCCGTGCTGATAGGCGCGCCCGACCTGACGGCGCTGCTGCGGGCGGGCGACGGCATGATCTCGGATTTCACGCGCCAGGCCGGCGGCGCGGTCCTGGGGCGGATGATCGGCGCCGGCGTGGCGCTCGCGATCCTCAACGCCGTGATCGCCCTCGTGCTGATGACCGGCCGACAGGTCTATGCCACGGCGCGGGACGGCGTCTGGCCGGGCCCGCTGGGCGGGCTGCTGACCCAGGTGCATCCGCGGTTCGGGTCGCCGTGGGGCGGCACTCTGCTGGCCGGAGGCCTGTCGGCGGGGCTGTGCCTGCTGCCGATGAAACTGCTGCTGATGCTGTCGGGATCGGGGGTGACGCTGATCTACATTTCCCTGTCGCTGGCGTGCCTGCTTCGCGGCCGCGACCGCGTCGCAGAGCCGGGCTGGCGCCTGCCCCTGTGGCCTGCCCCGCCGCTCCTGGCGCTGGTGCTGCTGCTGGTGGTCGCCGCCGCGAGCCTGAAGGATGGCGGCGTGAGCTTCGCCGTCAGCCTCGCCTGCGCCGCCGCCGCGGCCCTCTACTACGCCCTCGTTCTGAAGCCCCGGGGCGAGTGGCGCCTGGGCGGGCCTTCCGTCGCTGACAGGACAGACAAGTGAGGACGACGGCTGTGACGGACGTCCGCTATTTGACGCGGACGGTCGGGGTCACGCCGCCAAGGTCGTGAGAAGGCGCGCCTTCTCGAGGGCGCCGACGTCTTCGATGTCTGAGCGCCGGCCGGCTACTTGCCAGGCGCCGCCTCCGCGACCTCCACCGGGGGCCATTTGACCCCAAGCTGATCCAGATAGGTCGGGTACTTCTTCGGATCGTAATAGTACTTCCGCATCTCCGGCCGGAAGCGGGCCATGATGTCGGCGTTGATCTGGACCTGCGGCTTGTCGTCGGCGGCCAGCATCGGGATGTAGTGCTGGTCCTTGTTCTGGACGTCCTTGAAGTAGGTTTTGGCGGCCGCCAGCAGGTCGGGCCGGGTCAGCAGGTCCAGCACGGTCATGGCCACCGCCTTGGACCCGGCCACCACGCCCTTATGCGCCACCGGCGTCGCCATGGAGATGGCGTTGGCCCAGTTGTGCCCCGGCAGGCCGGGAATGTTGGACGGGTAGCGGATGGTGATCGTCGGCATGATCCAGGAGATGTCGCCGATGTCGTCCGACCCGCCGCTCTCCGGCTTCTCCTTGGGCGGCTCCAGGCCCTTCAGCTTGGTGTCCAGCCCCTTCTGCTCGGCCCCCACCGTCTTCTGCACCGCCTTGGCGAAGGCCTGTTCCTGAGGCGTCCAGGCCGGCAGGCCGATCTTCTCGATATTGGCCTCGGCGGCCTCGGCCATCGGTCGGTTGAAATGTTGCGGCGCGGCCGACCCGATCACGTGATGCTCGACCGTGGTGTCGGTCATCTCGGCCGCCGCCTGGGCGATCTTGTTGCCGATCTCGTAGTTCTTCTTGATGTTGGCGAAGCTCTGTTCACGGAAATAGTACCAGACCGCCGCCTCCGACGGCACCACGTTGGGCTGGTCGCCGCCGTCAGCGATCACCCGGTGGGAGCGCTGCTCCGGCAGCAGGTGCTCGCGCCGGAAATCCCAGCCGATGTCCATCAGCTCGACGGCGTCGAGGGCGCTCCGTCCACGCCATGGCGCGCCGGCCGAGTGGGCGGATTCGCCATGGAACAGGTACTTCACCGACACCAGGCCCGTGCCCATCGGCTGGCCCCAGGTGGTGACGAGGTTGTCGCCCACATGGGTGAAGATGGTGGCGTCCACGCCCTTGAACACCCCGTCGCGGACCATATAGGCCTTGCCGCCCACCAACTCCTCGGCCACGCCGGGCCAGAGGACCAGGGTCCCGGCGATACCCTCCTTCTGCATGATGTCCTTGACCGCCAAGGCGGCGACGACATTCACCGCCTGCCCGGAATTGTGTCCCTCGCCGTGGCCCGGCGCGCCTGGAACCAGGGGGTCGTGGCGGGGCACGCCCGGCTTCTGGCTGGCCTTGGGGATGCAGTCGATATCGCTGCCGAGCGCGATGGTCGGGCCGCCCTTTCCGTTGGTCCAGGTGGCGGTCCAGCCGGTGGGTAGCCCGGCGACCCCGCGCACGATGGTGAAGCCGTTCTTTTCCAGGAGGTCGGTCAGGTACTTGGAGGTCTCCACCTCCTGGTAGCCCAGCTCGCCGAAGGAGAAGATCTCGTCGGTCATGACCTGGGCGAGCTTGGTCCGGGAGTCGACGCCGGCCACCGCCTGCGTCTTCAAGCCGGCGATCTGCTCCGGCGTCAGCGCCGCCGCCGCCGCCGGCTGAGAAAACATCACCGTCATTCCGGCCGCCGCGAGCAGCAGCCTCATCTTCAACGTCGTCATTAGGAATCGCCCCCTGCGAAGAGCTCAAAGGGGCCATGCTTTGCGAGCGCCGCCAACTCCCTTGTCGCCGAACAGACCTCGCCCCGTCCCGGCGCCGCTATCGAAGGCGTGCGCACCTACGCCGAGTTCGACCAGGGGCAGCGGTCCTAGGTTGGGCGGTTCCGCGCCGACAGGCTTCCGTCCTATAGGACGGCGCTTCAGCTCCTGAAGCTGGATCACCTGCGCCGCGCTGGCCGGGCCAGGGAAAACCATAAGGCGGAAAACGCCCATCTTCCGATCCGCCGACGGGCGCGGAAGACGCAGCTTGAAGTCCCGGGACTCAGCCCAGCTCGTCCTCGCCACTCACCCGACGCGTCGGTTAGCTGATCTTCAACCTTGGGCTGACAACGCCGTGGCCGCCGCCGCGGGCGCCTCTCGCGCGCGCATCGGCGCCGCCGGACGGGCCAGCGAAACGTGCAAGCTGCAAGATTCGGCGTTGAATGCGTCTTATTATGTAGTGAGACCCGTCTCGGAGTTTTGTTGTTGACCGCCGCGGCTGAACCGGACCTGGCCCAACTCGCGCGCCGCTACCGGCCTGCGCTGATGAGCTATTTCCTTCGGCGGGTGCGCAGCCATGCGGAGGCCGAAGATCTCACCCAGGACGTCTTCATGCGCTTGACGACGCTCGCGGCCAGGGACTTCAAGTCTGCGGACGCCTACATCTTTCGCGTGGCGGCGAATCTTCTGGCCGACCGGGCGCGCCGCAACAAGGTTCGTCGCCTGCACGCGAGCGAACAGCTCGCGATGACCGGGTTCGGCGTCGACCCGCTGGATCCGGACCGCGTGAGCGAAGGGCGCCGTTCGCTGGCGGCGCTGGCGGAGCGGCTCAGGCTGTTGCCAGAGCGATCGCGGGCGATATTCGTGCTCTACCGGGTCGAGGGAATGAACAAGCGCACGATCGCCGAGGCGTTCAACTGCTCGGTCTCAACAGTCGAGAAACAGATCGCCTTCGTGATGGCCCGGCTCATGTTGACGTACGAGGACGGTCAATGAGCCGCTCGCCCGTCGACGATCCGATCATCGGCCTGTCGGAGACGGCGGCCCTGTGGTGCGTTCGCCTCGCGGATGGGTGGCTCACGCCGGCGCAGCAGGCCGAGTTCGACGCCTGGCTCGCAGAAGACGCCGCCCACGCGGAAGCGTTCGAAGAGGCGGCATCCACGTGGCGCGAGTTCGCCGGGGCGGAGTCCGCGCCGGAATTCCTGCGTCTGCGGATGGACGCCCTGCGCCAGTCGGGCGCCCGGCGGCGCTTCGCATTCCTGAGCCCGCGGTGGGCGGTCGCCGCTGCGGCCGTGCTTCTGGTCGCCTCCGCCGGCCTATGGATCTGGGTGAGCGCGCCCACGGTCTACCGGACCGGCGTTGCGGAACGCCGGGTTGCGGTGCTGAAGGACGGCTCGAAGATCTCGCTCGACGCCGCCACCATCGTCCGCGTGCGCTACAGCGCGAACCGCCGCGACCTTGAGCTCATCCGGGGGCGCGCCAAGTTTGACGTGGCCAAGGATCCGATGCGGCCCTTTTCCGTGGTCGCGGGGCAAAAGGTGGTGGTGGCGACGGGCACGGAATTCAGCATCGAGTTGTTGCAGCGCAAGGTCCACGTCATCCTCTATGAAGGCCACGTCGCGGTTCTCGACGGCAAGCGCGGAGGCGAGGCGGGGCGCCCGCTGCGGCTGGGGTCGAGCAATGCCCCCGCGGACCAGGGCCTGGCGCCCGGCCGCGAACTCGTCGTCGCCGAAACCTCGGACGAGGCCAGCGTCGCCCCGACCGACCTGTCGCGCGACCTGTCCTGGGAGGCCGGGCAACTCGTGTTCGTCGACGAGCCCCTGTCCAGCGCAGTCGAGCGCGTAAACCGCTATTCCAAAGAGAAGCTCGAGATCGGCGACGCCGCGGCGGGCCAGGTCCGTGTGACCGGCGTCTTCACGGCCGGCGATGTCCAGGCCTTCCTGGAAGGCGTTTCGGCGGCCTTCCCGGTGCGGGCGATCCAGCGTGGCGCCCATCGCCAATTCGTCCTCGCTTCTTCCGCCAGCTGACAGACTTTTACGCACTTCCAGGGTCCGCGCGTCTTAATCAGCAGAGCGTCCGGCAAAGACCGACGCCAGGGAACCGGGGAGGATACTCAATGCGCTTCACCACGCGCGGACTTGCGCTTGCCGGCGTTGCTGCCGGCGCCTTCGCTTCGTTCACGACGCCGCCGGCCGCCTATGCTCAGGAAGCCACCTACAGTTTCAACATCCCCGCCCAGGACCTGGGCGGAGCGCTTCGCGCGTACGCCAAGGTCACTCGCCAGCAAATGGCCTTCGACCCAACCCTGGTGCAAGGCCGCCGGAGCGAGCCGCTCACAGGCTCGTTCACCGCCGCTGACGCGCTGCACCGCCTGCTGGCGGCGACCGGCCTTTCCGTGACGCGGACCAGCGCGGGCGTGATCATCCTGGGCGCCGCCGCCCCGCAGCGGGTCAGTCTTCAGAGCGATCCCGTCGCGGCCCCGCCGCCCCCGCCGCCCGCGCCCCCGGCGGCCTCCCCGCCCCCGGCCTCGGAGGTCGCCGAGGTGGTGGTCACCGGCTCGCTGATCGCGCGGCGCGACTTCCAGTCCGACAGCCCGATCTCCACGATCGATAGCGCCGCCCTGCTCGCCGCCGGGCAGCCCGCTCTCGATACCGCCGTGGGACAGATGCCGCAGTTCGCCGCGGCCCAGGGACGAGCCGAGGTCGGTGACGTCCAGGGCGGGGGCGGCTTCGCGGGTGGCCAGGCCTACGGCGACCTTCGCGGGCTGGGCCCCAATCGCACCCTGGTGCTGCTCGACGGGCGACGGATGCAGTCGTCCAACCCGGACGGCTCCATCGACCTGAACACCATCCCCATGTCGATGATCGAGAACGTCGAGGTCATCACCGGGGGCGCCTCGGCGACCTATGGCTCGGACGCCATCGCCGGCGTCATCAATTTCAAGCTCCGCCGCCACTTCAGCGGGGTCGAATTCAGCGCGACGCACGGAGAGACGACCAGGGGCGACGGCGCAACCAACCAGTTCAGCGCCATCGTCGGCGGCAATTTCGCGGACGGCCGCGGCAACGCCGTGTTGGCCGCGGAATATTCCGAGCGCGCCGCGGTCTCGGGCGCCTCGCGTCCGTTCTTCGCCAACATCCGCCAGCTGGCGCGGCCGCCCGAGGGCATCATTCCCGCCGGAACCTTCGGGTCGCCGCCGAGCATAGCGGCGGTGAACGCGGTCCTCGCCACCTACCCGGGGACCACGCCCATCGCGGGCACAGGCCCCTACAACGGCGCGATCGGGGTGAACACCGACGGCACGATCTTCACCGATCTGGCGGGCTCCAACTGCGTGCAGAACTATCGTGGTCTGGGCTCGATCCCCGGCGTGAATATCAGCGCCAACTGCCGCCAGGTGCAGGTCGCGCTTGGCCAGTACTTCGCCATCCAGGTGCCGCTCACCAAGTACAATTTCCTAGGGCGCGGCGACTACGCGATAACCGATCACATCACCGCCTACAGCCAGTTCTCCTTCATGGAGTCCACGGCCCGTGACGAGACCGCCGGCGGCTCGACCGCCTCGGGCAAGTTCTTCTTCGTGCCGCTCAACAACCCCTTCGTGACCGGCAACGCAGCCCTGCAATCGATCCTGGCCTCGCGCACGCCCAGCGCAGCCACGACCCAGCCGCTGCCCCTGGTCAAGCTGCTCAGCATGAGCGGCAACCGGATCCAGACGTTCAAGTATGACGTCTATCAGTTCCTGGGCGGGCTGAAGGGCGACATCCCGGGCACCGGCCTCACCTGGGACGTCTACGCCAGCATGGGCCGCGACAACTACGACAACACCCAGGCCAACGACACCAGCACGGCCGCCGTCGCCACCATCCTGAACGGCACGGCCAACTTCACCGGCTCGAAAGGGACCTGCATCGGTTTCGCCTGGAACCCGCTGGGCAACAACCCGCTGAGCCCGGGTTGCCTGCAGTATGCGACCCGCGAGAACCACAACACCAACACCATCACCCAGAAGGACATCGAGGCGACGATCCAGGGTAAGCTCTACGACCTTCCTGCCGGTGAGCTTCGCTTCGCCCTGGGCGCGGACTACCGCTCCACCAGCTTCGACTATCGGCCCGACCATGGGCTCATCGCCAACGACACCCCGTCCTACCCCACCGCGGTGCCGACCTCCGGCTCGCAGACTGTCAAAGAGGTGTTCGGCGAACTGCTGGTCCCGCTCCTGAAGGACCTGCCTCTCGTCGAGGATCTGTCGCTGGACCTGGGCTATCGCCGGTCCGACTATAATCTGTTCGGGGGGTCCAATACCTACAAGGTCGACGTGAGCTGGAAGCCGATCTCCAGCTTGCGGATGCGCGGCGGCTATTCGACCGCGCTGCGCGCACCCAGCGTCGGCGAACTCTTCGCGCCGACGATTACCGGGGCCCTGGCCATCGGCACCCTGCCCAACGCCGGCGACCCCTGCTCGGTGGGCAGTTCGTTCCGGACCGGCCCGAACGCCTCCAAGGTGGTCGCGCTCTGCCAGGCTCAGGGCGTCCCCGCTGCGCTCCTGCCGACCTACACCTACGGCGTGGACTCCGTGCACGGAACATCCGGCGGCAATCCGAACCTGACCCCGGAGACCGCCAAGACCTATTCGATCGGGGGGGTCTGGAGCCCGAAGTTCGACAATCCGCTGCTGCGGAATCTGCAGCTGTCGATCGACTACTGGAACATCAAGATCGAGAACGCCGTGGGTACGCTGGCGCTGACCAGCATCCTGCCTCGCTGCTTCAACTCGGACGGCGTCAGCAACCCTGGATACTCGCTCAACAATATCTATTGCCAGCAGATCACTCGCGACACGAACACCGGCGACATCACGCTCGGACGCGAAGGGCTGTTGAACCTGGCGACCTACAGCACCGACGGCGTGGACACCCAGTTCGACTGGAACTTCGGCCTCGATTCGGTCGGCCTCTCCGAAAGCGCCGGCAGGATCCGGGTCAGCTCGGTGATCACCTACACCAACTCGTACAAGGCAGCGTCCCTGCCTGGCTCGCCGGTCCTCGACTACGCCGGCAGCATCGGCAACGCCTCCGTCAGCCCGGAAATCGCCCACCCGAAGTGGAAGGCGAACACCACCGTCGGCTACACCGTCGGTCCGGTCTCGGCCGCCCTGCACTGGCGTTTCATCGACAAGATGATCCACCAGGACCTGGTGGCCAACCCGACCGCGACGACGCCGGGCGTGCCGTCCTACAGCTACTTTGACGCCGATGTTCACTGGCTCGTCCGCGAGGGGCTGGTCCTCTCGGCGGGGATCACCAACATCGGCGACAAGGCGCCCCCGTTCGTCAGCGGCCAGCCGCTGACCACGGACACGGCCACCTACGACATCATCGGCCGCGCCTACTACGTGACCCTGAAGGCGAAGTTCTAGTCCAATCCCTCAGGCGATGGCGGGCGTTCGAGCTTCGCGCGGACGCCCGCCAGCCAACAATGACACCCGGTCTGCAAGGCAGAACCAGCCAAGGCGGGACCATGGAATGGCTTCGTAAGCAGGCGCGGAGGCCGCAGCGCTCGCGCCGGTGCATGATCGCCGGCTGGGTTGGAGGGGCCGTCGCGCTGTTCACCGGACTGCTGTCGGCGTCGGCATTGGCGGCGCAGGGGCGCGCCGCATTGGCCCCCGCCGCGGGGGCTGCGACGTCCGAGCCGCTGCGGCTGGTCCGAACCATCCCGCTGCCGGACCTGCCCGGTCGCATCGATCACCTGGCGGTCGACATCAAGGGCCGGCGTATCTTCCTCGCCGCTATCGAGAAAAACACGATCGAGGTCGTTGATCTGAAGGCCGGGGCTGTCTCACGCAGTCTGGCCGGGTTCCAAAAGCCCCAGGGGATTCTCTTTCTCGGCTCGATCCGCAGGCTCTTCGTCGCCAGCGGAAGAGACGGCGCGGTCAAGACCTTCGACGGCGCCGCCCTAGTCCCGGGGCGCACAGTTTCCGTTTCGCTTGGAGCCGATGCGATCGGCTACGACCCGCGGCGGAATGAAATCTATGTCGGTTCGGGCGGCGTCGACGCCGGCAAGGACCGCGGCGATCTGACGGTCTTCGACGCGGCCACCCTTCGGCAGGCGGCAGCCCTAACGACGGACGCGCACGCCGGGGGCAGCGTGGCGGAACGCAACGGCGTCCGGATGTTCGTTCTGGTCCCCGAGAAGGGCCAGGTGGTCGTGCTTGATCGCGACACCCATGCTCCGCTGGCGACATGGACCGTCCCCGACATCCAGAAGGACGTCGCGATCGCCCTCGACGAGAAGGGCCACCGGCTGTTTCTGGGGGTGCGCACGCCGCCCAGTCTCGTCGTCCTGAACAGCGACACCGGTGCGACGGTCGCCAGCGTGCCCACGGCGGCGACCCTGGACGGACTCTCGTTCGATGCGGCCACCCGGCGGATCTACACCACCGGCGGCGAGGGCTTCCTGGACGTCACCCAGCAGATCGACGCTGACCACTATCGCCGGATCGCGCGCATTCCGACCGGCCCGGGCGCACGAACCTCACTGTTCGTGCCCGAATGGAAGCAGCTCTTCCTCGCCGTTCCGCGCGACAGGGACCGCGCCGCGGAGCTGCGCGTGTTCGAAACCGCCCCCTGATGTCCGACATCCCAGTTGAAGGAGACACCTGAATGATCGTCCGAGCAAAAACGCCGGCGCGTTCGCTGCTTGCGACCGTTCTGACGGGCAGCGTTCTGGCGACCCTGAGCTTCTCAGCTCTGGCGCAGGAGCGCGAGGCGCCGCCGCTGCGGCTCGTCCAGGAAATCCCGCTTCCGGGCGTGCAGGGCCGGCTGGACCACTTCACGATCGACCCGAAGCGCAAGCGGGTGATCTTTTCGGGCCTCGGCAATGACAGCGTCCAGGTGGTCGACGCCTTCGCCGGCCGGCAAATCCGGCAGATCGACGGACTCTCGCAGCCCCAAGGCTCGCTTTATGTCCCCGAGACCGACACCCTCTATGTCGCCAACTCCGCCGACGGCAATCTGAACATCTACAACGGCACGAGTTTCGCGCTCATCAAGCGGATCAATTTCGGGCCAGGTTCCGATCCGGACAACCTGCGCTACGACGCCGCCGCAAAGCGGGTCTACCTGGGATATGGCGAAGGCGCCATCGCGGCCATCGACGCCACGACGAACGAGCGCGTCGGAACCGACTTCAAGTTCAAGGGACATCCGGAAGGCTTCCAGCTCGAGAAGAACGGGCCGCGCATCTTCGTGAACATCGCCGACGAGAAGCTGATCGCGGTCATTGACCGCAAGACCGGCAAGATGAGCGAATGGAAGCTGCCCCCTGGCCACGCGGCCAATTTTCCGATGGTGCTCGATGAGGCCCGGCGGCGGGTGATCATCGGAACGCGCAAGCCGTCGCGCGTGACCGTCTACAACATGGATACCGGGGCCGTCGTCGCCAGCCTCCCGTCCACGGGCGACATGGACGACATCTTCTACGACGGCGATCGCCAACGCATCTACGTGGCCGGCGGAGAAGGCTTCGTCAGCGTCTTCCAGCAGATCGATGCGGATCACTACAAGGACATGGGGAAGTTCGCGAGCGCCCTCGGGGCGCGTACCGGAGTCTGGTACGTGTCGCGTGATCGCCTCTACCTTGCGGCGCCCCCGGCCGGCGGGCTGGGAGCCCGTATACTGGTCTTTGAACCGCAGACGGATTGATCTGCGGGTCAGGCCGCGATGGTGAGCCCGTGGGAGACGTGGCCCGCGAAGGCCATCGTCCCCGCGGATCCGCCGAGGTCTCGCGAGCGCAGTTCCGGCCGGCTGAGCACCGCGTCCACGGCCGCCTCGATCCGCCGGGCCGCCTCCACGAGGTCCGGCCGCCCGTCGCGCCGACCCCGCCAGGCCAGCAGCATGGCGGCAGACAGGATCAACGATGTCGGATTGGCGATGTCCTTGCCGGCGATGTCCGGCGCCGAGCCGTGCTGCGCCTGGGCCACGCAGATGTCGTCGCCGACGTTGATCGAGCCGCCCAGGCCCAGGCTGCCGCTCAGCTCGGACGCCTCATCCGAGAGGATGTCGCCGAACATGTTGGTGGTGACGATGACGTCGAACCGGTCGGGGCTGCGGATCAGCAGGGCCGCCGTGGCGTCGACGATCAGTTCCTCCAGCGCCACGTCGGGATAGGCCGCGGCGATCGCGCGGACCTCGCGCAGGAAGAGGCCGTCGGTGAGCTTCAGGACATTGGCCTTGTGAACCGCCGTGACCTTGCGGCGCCGGCGGCGGGCCAGATCGAAGGCGGCCGTGGCCACCCGCCGGCACGCCTTGGCGGTGATCTTGCGGATCGCGAAGGCGCTGTCGGGATCTGGCATGAACTCGCCAGGACCGGCGAACATGCTGCGGTCGGCATAGAAGCCCTCGGTGTTCTCGCGAACGATGACCAGGTCCATCGGCGTCCGCAGCACAGTCAGGTCGGGCCGCGACCGGCAGGGCCGGATATTGGCGTAGAGGTCGAACGCCATCCGCAACTCGGCGGAAGGATTGATCCCCCCCTCGGCCCGCGGCGGGTATTCGTAGTGGGAGACCGGCCCCAGAATCACGCCGTCGACCTGCGGGATCCGCTGCGTCACCTCCTGGGGCAGGGTCGTGCCGCTCGCCGCCAGGCTGGCCAGGCCGATGTCGTGTTGTTCGAAGCTTAGGCCGAGGCCCAAAGCCCGGTCCGCGGCCGATAGCACGGCCAGGGTCGCCTCGGTGATCTCGGGGCCGATTCCATCGCCCGGCAGCGTCAGGATTTGCATGGCCGGTCTATAGCCCGACGGCGGTCGCTCGTCGCCGCTCACCGGCTGAACGGGTCTGCGATCTCCAGCTCCCGCGCGACCTCGGCCAGATCACGCAGGGTGTCGGCCGGGAGGGCCAGGCCCTCGGCGCCGTGGCGGGCGGCGTTCTTCGCCTCGAGCTCGCCGGGATACAGCACCTCGTCGAAGCCCTTCGCCAGCTTCGCGGACTTCAGGCCCTCGATCAGCGCCTCGATCCGGCTGTCGAAGGCGGCGAGCGGCTCGAAGGCGGCGATGTCCAGGGCGATCAGCAGATGCCCCGCGCCGCTGCGCCGCTCGGCCTGATAGGGTCCAGCCACCTCGGGTCCGAAGGCGCTGCCCGTCAGCACGCCCGAGAGGACGTCCATGATCACCGAGATGCCGTAGCCCTTGTGCGCCCCCATCGGCAGGATGTTGCCGGCGAGCGCCGCCGCCGGGTCGTTGGTCGGCTCGCCGTCGCTGTCGATCGCCCAGCCGTCCGGAATGGTCTCCCGGTTCTGGCCGGCCAGATAGATCTTGCCGCGCGCCACGCCGGTGTTGGCGATGTCCAGCACCATGGGCGGATAGCGGCCGGCGGGGCTCGCCCATGACCAGGGATTGGTGCCCACCATCTTCTCGCGGCCGCCCCAGGGCGCCATGGCGGGGCTGGCGTTGGTGGAAAGGAACATGATGCATCCCTCAGGGGGCGCCATCAGGGTGAAGTACATCGCCGTGCCAAAATGGTTGGAATTGCGCACCGCCACGGCCCCGATTCCATGGGCCTTCGCGCGTCGCAGGACGTCGCGCGCCGCATGCGCCGCCACGACCTGCCCCATGCCGTCGCGGCCGTCGATCACCCCTACGGCGCCCGCGTCCACGACGAACTCCGGCGTGGCCGCGCCATCCACCGCGCCGGACTTCAGCCGGGCGCAATACCAGGGGACCCGCATGACGCCGTGCGACTGGTGCCCCCAGAGATCGGCCTGGACGAGGCTGTCGGCGGTCAGCCGGGCGTCCTCCGCCCGCATTCCGACCTTGGCGAAGGCCGCCGCGGCGAAGTCCAGCAGTCGCTCGGGCCTGACACGCGGGGTCTCAGTCATCGGGGTTCCCAGGGCGTGGGGTTGTGTGGCGGTGCTGACAGTCAGGCGCCCACAAGTCTCCCCTCTTAAGCCAGCGGGATATAGTTCTTTCGAATGTTCTCGACGCGGCTCAGCAGCATCTCTGCGTGCTCCGGCGTCGGCGCCACTGGGATCGGGTAGCTGTCGGATAGATCTCGCCCCGCCAGGACATTGTCCGCCCAGTCCTGTGCGATGGCGCAGTAGAGCCGAAGAGCGATGGCCGGGGTGGGCGAATCGTCCGTCTCGAAGTGCATCGACGGCAAGTCGCCCACGACCACCCATCGCTCGGCGTCACGCGGATCGCCGCCGGGCGCGAAGCGCATCAGATAGAGTCCGATCATTGGCGCGATGCCAAAGGCAAGAACGAGATCGGCGATGGGCGGCGTCCAGCGGTAGCTTCGCACGAAGCTCCAGGCCTTGTCCGTCAGCTTCGCGAGGAGCTGGATTTCCTCCTCACTTTCGTAGTCGATGTTGTCGCCGGTTGGGAACGCTGAGGCGTCGATGAGATGGCTCATCGCTGGACGCTAGGCCGTCAAACAACGGCGTCAAGAACATGATGGCAACTTCTCGACTTGTGCTCCCTCCAGCTATCCATGAATGCGGCGACATCATCGCTGATGAGGGGCTGGCCGCTCTGAGCCGTTGGGGCTGATAGGTGTGTTCAGACAACGTTGTACCCAGGTGGCGGATTTGGATTGATCAATCTGTCCATCGCAGGCGGCTGCGTGAATTCCAGGCTCGGCAAGCCGTTAGCTTCGATCAGAGATTTCAGAGACGACTTCGCCGCCCGAAGTGGCGGTGCGAGTGGGATTCGAACCCACGTTAGGCTTTCACCTAAACACGCTTTCCAAGCGTGCGCCTTCAACCACTCGGCCACCGCACCTTAAACGCCCGTGGAGGCGGGCCTCCCGGCGGAAGGCGCGTCATATAGAATGGGGACTAGCCGGGCAAGCGGCGCTTGGCCGCTTGCGCCAGTCGGGCGGGATCGAACAGCGAGGCCGACTGGCGGGCGGCGAGTTCGCGCTCCAGTCGGCGCGAGCCGGCCAGCCAGCCGGCGATCGCCGCGCCCGCCTCGGGCCGGCGGTCGTGCAGGGCGGCCTGGATGTCGGCCAGGGCGCGGTCGGCGGCGCGCAGGTCGGCCCGCGGCTTGGCCAGGGCCGGGGCGGCGTAGCGCTCGTCGATCAGGCCCAGGCGACTGCGGGCGCTGGCGACCATCAGCATGGCGGTGGGCTCGTCGCCGGCGGCGGCGCGGGCCTGGGCCGCGGCGAGGGCGCGGCGCGCGTCGGCCATCAGCAGGGCGACGGTCAGGGGCTCGCGCGCCCTGGCGGGACAGGCCGCGGGGTCGAGCGCGCGGACATAGGCCGCCAGGCCGTCCAGGGTCGCGGGCGTCGGCTCCGGCCCGTCGAACTCCTCGGTGACCAGGCCGTGGATGAACGGCTCCAGCTTCCTTTCCGCCGGGTCCTGGGCGACCTTCAGCTTCGACTTGGGCCCCGAGAGGTCGGGGATCGGCTTCGGATCGTCGATCCCGTTGCCGCGATGGGTGGAGAACAGCGAGCTGGTGACGTCCGCCGTGCCCGGCGCGCCGGACACGCCGGGGAACAGGAAGTCCGGGTTGGACCGTCCGGCGCGGTGGCAGGTCTCGCAGTTGATTCCCGCGCGCGCCGCCTGGCCGCCCAGCAGCACCGGCGTACGGAAGGCCGCGCGGCCCACCTCGATGCGGGCGGCGAGCGCCGGGTCGGCGGGACGCTTCAGGCACTCCGTCGGGACCGAGCCCAGGGCGCGTTGCGGATCGGCGCCCTTCGCCACCCACAGCAGGCCGCGGATCGGGGCGTCGCCCAGGGCGGCCAGCGCGCCGGCGCCGGCCGTCGCCGCCAGGACAACGCCGCCGAGAAGAAGGCCTCTCAGTTCCCGTGCGGGTCGCCGCCGGCGTCGATCCAACGGCGCAGCTCCTCAGCGTCGGCGCAACCGTAGGCGCAGAGTTTGTCCAGGCGCGCCAGCATCAGCCTGGCGCCGGCGATGTCGCCCTTGGCCACCTTCAGCTCGCCATAGTACTCGGTGGCGCCGATGTGGTTGGGCGCGATGGCCAGCGCCTGCCGGTAGTAGGTCTCGGCCCGGGCGTAGTCGCCCTTCTTGCGCCAGGTGTAGCCCTCGTAGGTCAGGATGTCCGGGTGCGGCCCGAACGCCTCCTGCGCCTTGGCCAGCGAGGCCAGGGCTTGGTCATAGCGCTTGTCGTTGATCAGGCTGACGGCCTGGACGTAGGCGGCGTCCCCGGTCTTCGCGCCGCCGAACAGGATCGAGCGGTCGAGCATGGCGCTGGGCTTGGGCGCGCCGGCCGCCGGCGGGGTCATGGCGCTTTCGACCCGGGCGTTCAGGTCCTTCAGGCGGGCCGCGTCGGGACAACTGTCGCCGCAGGCCTGGACCTTGGATTTCAGCCAGTCGGCCTCGGTCTGCGCCTTGGGGTCCTTCAGGTTGGCCAGGGCCATGGCCAGGCCCGCATGCGATATCGGATCGTCCGGCGTCAGCTTCACCGCCTTTTCATAGGCGCGGCGCGAGGCCTTCCAGTCGTTGTCCCCGGCCCGCGCCATGCCCAGCAGCCGCCAGCCGTCGGGGTTCTGCGGCACGGCCTCCGTGACGTGGCTGGCCGCGCGGGCGGCGTCCTTGAAGTTGCTGGCCTTCAGGGCGGCGATCGCCTTGGCGTATTCCGCCGCCGGGTCGTAGATCGGCCCGGACGCGCTCGGCATCGAACCGGCGCCGCCGCCGGCCGGCATGCCGCCGCCTCCGCCGCCGCTGGCGTAGGCGATCCCGCCGCCCGCCATCAGGGCCATCGCGCCGGCGATCAGCGTGGCTTTCAACGCGCGTTGCATGGAAGCTTCTCCCCAAACGACGTCCCTGGGATCGAGACTGGCACGGAATTGACCCTACGTCACCTGCGTCGGCGGGTGCAAAACGGGCGGCGGATCGCTATCTTGGAGGGCGACCGCGAGGAGGCCCCATGTTCGGACGCAAGACCCTTGAAATGCCCACGGAAGCCGACGCCCTGCCGGGCCGCGCGCATCCGATCCCGACGGCCCAGACCCACTTCGTCAACGGCCATCCGCTCAAGGGGCCCTATCCGGCCGGGATGGAGACGGCGATCTTCGCCATGGGCTGCTTCTGGGGCGAGGAGCGCAAGTTCTGGGAGGTCCCCGGCGTCTGGGTGACGGCGGTGGGCTACATCGCCGGCCTCACGCCCAACCCGACCTATGAGGAGGTCTGCTCCGGCCGCACCGGCCATACCGAGGCGGTGCTGGTGGTCTACGATCCCAAGGTCGTCACCTACGCCGACCTCTTGAAGGTGTTCTGGGAGGGCCACGATCCGACCCAGGGCATGCGGCAGGGCAACGACATCGGCACGCAGTACCGCTCGGGCATTTACCCGCAGAACGATGCGCAGTCCGCCGCGGCGGAGGCTTCGAAGCTGGCCTACCAGGATGCGCTGGGGGCCAAGGGCTTCGGCAGGATCACCACGGAGATCCGGCCGGGCGGCGAGTTCTACTTCGCCGAGGACTACCACCAGCAATACCTGGCCAAGAACCCGAACGGCTACTGCGGCGTCGGCGGCACCGGCGTGGTCTGCCCGATCGGTCTCGGCGTCGAGGCCTGACCGGGATGACGCCCGCGGCGCTGGACAAGGCGGCGCTGGCCCTGCCGGGCGCGGAACTCTCCATCAAGTGGGGCGACGACCGCTGCTACGTGGTCGGCGGCAAGATGTTCGCCGCCACGGACGGGGCGATCACGAGCCTGTCCCTGAAGGTGAGCGACATCGCCTTCGAGGTGCTGACCGAGACCGGCCGGGCACGGCCCGCGCCCTACGCCGCGCGCTTCAAGTGGGTGATGTTCGACGACCTCTCGGCGCTGGACGACGCGGAGGTGATGGACT
>NZ_DATMNA010000001.1:0-5046 GCF_035569475.1 Phenylobacterium sp. | reverse complement strand
CTGGGCGAGCGCGCCCTGCGCGCTCAGCAAGACCGCCGCGACGCCCGAGAGCGCGACAAGAGATTTCCGCATGTGATCCTCCACGGCGCGGCGGCCCATGCGTTCGCGCTCGCAGCTTAGCGCTTCAGTCCAGCGGGAGTTGCAAGCCGGCGCGGCGACCCGTCGCCGCTCTCGGCCGGCCTGAAGGTTTGCGGTCCGCGCCAAGCGGCGCCAATCATTCGCGTGGAAGGTCCTGCGACGGGCCGATCCAGGAACAGGCGGATGAGCAGGCCCTGGTTCACGTTCCCGCGGCGGCCCGGCGCGAGCCCGGCGGCGATCGACTGGCGAAGGGCGTCCGAGGTGACGTGGCGGGTCCTGGTCTTCATCATCGCCCTGGCGATCCTGATCGTCGTCACCACCCGATGGACCGGCTGGCAGGGTGCGGCGGGGTGGCAGTCGACTGACGACGCCTATCTGCAGGCCGACCTCACGCCAGTGGCCGCCAAGGTCGCGGGCTATGTGCGCGACGTGCCGGTACAGGACTTCCAGAGGGTCAGGGCAGGCCAGGTCCTGGCGGAGATTACCGACACCGACTATCGCGCCAGCGTGGCGCAGGCGCAGGCCAACGTCGCGGCGGCGACGGCGCAGGTCCAGGCGCTGAAGGCGCAGCAGGCGCTGCAGGCCGCCAACGTCGAGGCCGCCCGGGCCGCGGTCGCCGTCACCGCCGCCACCCTGGCGCAGAGCGGCCGCGACATCGCGCGCGAGCAGAAGCTGCTGGCGACCGGCTCGTCGTCCACCGAGGCCAGCGAGAAGCTGCGGACCACGCGGGACCAACTGGTGGCCCAGGCCGCCCAGACCCGCGCCCAGGCGGACGCCGCCGCGCGCCAACTGGGCGTCCTGGCCGCCCAGCAAGGCCAGGCGGAGGCCGCGGTCGCGGCCCAGCAGGCCAACCTGCAACTGGCCAGGATCAACCTCGGCTACACCCGCATCGTGGCGCCCCAGGACGGCGTGCTCGGCCAGCGCCAGGTCCGGCCGGGCCAGTTCGTCGCCGTCGGCAGCCAGATCACCACGCTCACGCCGCTGCCCCGCGTCTGGGTGGTCGCCAACTACAAGGAGACCCAGCTCGCCCACATGGCCCCGGGCGAACAGGCCAGGATCAGCGTCGACGCCTTCCCCGGCCACACCCTGAAGGGCCACGTTCTGGCCTTCGCCCCCGGCTCCGGCGCCCAGTTCGCGCTGCTGCCGCCGGACAACGCCACCGGCAACTTCACCAAGGTGGTCCAGCGGATCGCCGTGAAGATCGCCATCGACGACGCCGACGGCCTCGCCGACCGCCTGCGCCCCGGCATGTCGGTGGTCGCCAAGGTGGACGCTCGCGACGGCCGGCGATGAGCGGCCCGGCCACCCCCGCGGCCGGGGCGGCGCCGGCCCCGCCCCCCGACCCGCCGATCCCCTGGTTCGGCCTGGCCGCGGTCCTGCTCGGCACCTTCATCTCGACCCTCAACGGGCGGCTCTCGACCTTCGGGCTGAACGATATCCGCGGCGGGGTCTACGCAGGTTTCGACGACGGCGCCTGGATCACCACCGCCCAGACGGTCGCCCAGATGCTGGTGCTGCCCGTCGCCATCTGGCTGGGCGCGGCGTTCGGGGCGCGGCGCGTGCTGATCGAGGCGGCGCTGGCCTATGCGGTGATCTCGTTCGTGGAGCCGTTCTCGCCGAACCTCGCCATGCTGCTGGGCCTGCAGTTCATGGGCGGCATGGCCTCGGGGTTCTTCATCCCCCTCACCCTCAGCTTCATCCTGCGGGGCACTCCGCCGCGCCTATGGGCCTACGGCATAGCCCTCTACGCCCTCAATCTGGAGCTTTCGCTCAACATCTCCGCCTCGCTGGAGGGCTGGTACGTTGATCACTTCTCCTGGCGCTGGATCTTCTGGCAGAACGTCCCTCTGGCGCTGGGCATGTTCGCCTGTTTCAAGTGGGGCGCGAAGCCGGAGCCGCCGAACCCCGCCGCTCCGATGCCGGACCGTTTCGGCCTGGTCACCAGCGGGCTGGGCCTGGCCCTGATCTATGCGGCGCTGGACCAGGGCAACCGGCTCGATTGGCTGAACTCCGGCCTGGTCTGGGGCCTGATGGCGGCCGGAGTCATCCTGTTCGCCGCCTTCCTGTTGCACGAGTGGCGCTGGCCCCAGCCCTTCTTCAACATCAAGGTCGCCTTCAGCCCGCCCTTGCCGCGGCTGCTGTTCTTCGTCGCCTTCCTGCGCCTGACGATCCTGTCGACGGCCTATCTGATCCCGCAATACCTGGGCGCCGTGCGCGGCTTCCGCGCGCTGGAGGTCGGCCAGACCATGATCTGGATCGCCGCGCCGCAGCTCATCATCTGCCCCCTGGCCGCGGTCATGCTGCGGCGGATGGACCCGCGCTTCGTCTCCTGCGTGGGCTTCGTCCTGATCAGCATCGCCTGCCTGATGGTGGCCCACAGCCTGACGGCGGTGTGGTCCTCCGACCAGTTCATGGTTTCCCAGCTCCTCCAGGCCGTCGGGCAGAGCTTCGCGCTGTCGGGCATCGTCTTCTTCGGCATCCTGCATCTGAAGCCCGAAGACGCGCTCACCTTCGGCGCGTCGATCCAGACCGCGCGCCTGCTGGGCGGCCAGATCGGCACGGCGTTCATCGTCACCTTCGTGCGCGTCCGCAGCCAGATCGCTTCGAACCACATCGGGCAGCACGTCCAGTCCGGCGATCCCCAGGTGCTCCACCGACTGCAGGCCTATGCGGCGGCGACCGGACGGGCAGTGGATCCGTCCCTGGCCGCGGCGCGCGCGGAGACCGTGCTGGCCGGGGTGGTCCGCAGCGCCGCGGCGACGCAAGGCGTGATCGACGGCTTCGTGGCCATCGGGGCCCTGACCGCCCTGGCCCTGCTGCTGCTGGTGGCGCACAAGCCGGCGCCGATCGGGCCGGCCTCGCACATGCCGCTGTTCGCGCCGCGACCGGAGCCGCCGCCCGCGCCCGACCTCGGAGCCGAGCCGTCATGAGGCGCCTGCTCACCCTGCTGGCTTGCGCCCCGGCGCTCACCGCCTGCGTCGTGGGGCCGGACTACCGCACCCCGCCGGCGCCGGCCGGCGCCCAGGCGCCGCTGGTGTCGCTGAATCCCGCGGCCGAGACTGCCGCCGCACCCGCCGACGACTGGTGGCGGCTCTACAACGACCCCGTGCTGGACCGGCTGATCGGCGAGGCGTTCGCCGCCAACGCCGACCTGGTCCAGGCGCAGGCCAACCTGTCGGGCGCCCGCGCGGTGCTGGAGGCCTCGCGCACCGGCCGCTATCCCGCCACCAACCTGGCGGTCGGCGCGACCCGCGGCCGTGACGCCGTCACCGACGAGATCCTGGAGCTCACCGGCCGCCCGCCGGCGACCATCTGGCTCTTCGACGACATCCTCGACGTCTCCTACGAGGTCGACCTGTTCGGCCGGGTGCGGCGCTCGATCGAGGCCTCGCGCGCCGACGCCGACGCCGTGGCCGCCGCGCGCGACGGGCTGCGCGTCACCGTCGCCGCCGAGACCGCCCGCGCCTACGCCCAGGTCTGCACCCTGGGTGAAGAGGCGGCGGTCGCGCGCCGCACGCTGGCGGTCGTCGCCCACCAGGCGGACATCACGGCGGCCCGGCATGAGGCCGGCGCGAACTCCGAGTTCGACGTCATCCGCGCCCAGGGCCTGGTCGCCCAGGTGCGCGCCGCCATCCCGCCGCTGGAGGGGCAGAGGCGCGCGGCCCTCTTCCAGCTCGCCGCCCTGATCGGCCGCACTCCGACGTCCGCGCCCAGGGAGGTCGAGGCCTGCGTGACGGCGCCGCGCCTGACCGCCCTGATCCCGGTGGGCGACGGCGCGGCGCTGCTGAAACGGCGGCCGGACGTGCGCCAGGCGGAGCGGCGCGTGGCCGCCGCCACCGCCCGCATCGGGGTCGCCACCGCCGATCTCTATCCGAGGATCAGCCTGACCGGGCACTACGGCGGCGTGGCCACGACCGTCGGAGACCTGAGCCGGGAAGCCGGCCTGACCTGGGGCCTCGGCCCTGCCGTGAGCTGGAGCTTCCCCAACCAGAGCCTGCCGCGCGCCCGCATCCGGCAGGCCAAGGCCGGCGCGGACGCGGCCCTGGCCGGCTTCGACTCGGTGGTCCTTCAGGCGTTGAAGGAGACCGAGCAGGCGCTGGCGGCCTACAGCGCCGAACTCGACCGCCGGCAGGACCTGGCCGAGGCCCAGGATCGGGCCCGCCGCGCCTTCGACCTCGCCCAGGGCCAGTACCTGAACGGCGCGCTCAGCCAACTGGAGCTGCTGACCGCCGAACAGTCGCTGGTGGCCGCCGAGTCGGCCGTGGCCGCCTCCGACGCGGCGCTGGCGCAGGACCAGATCGCCGTCTTCAAGGCGCTGGGCGGCGGCTGGCGCGCCGCCCAGCGCTGACCCTTGCCAAGGCGCCCAACCCTGGGCCCAATGCCGGCCGACAATGGGCTTGCGGGAGAACCGGGCTATGGCGGTGTATGACGTGAACGGCCGGCGCCTGGGGCCTGGCGGGCTGACGCGGCGCGGGGCGCTGGGGGCCGCGGCGGGGCTGGCGGCGGGGGCGTTCGCGGGCTCGGCCCTGGCGGCGGAGAAGAAGAAGCCGACGGCGGCCAGCGACAAGGTCAATATCGCGGTGATCGGCGCCGGCGGCCAGGGCGCGGCCAACATGTCCAAGCTGACCGGCCAGAACATCGTGGCCACCTCCGACGTGGACTACGACCACGTACTGCACGCCCTGGTGGACAAGAGCGGCTGGATCGCGCCGGCGAAGGAGCCGCTGAAGGTGGCCTACGACCGGGCGACGCGTTACACCGACTATCGCAGGATGTTCGATGCGCAGAAGGACATCGAGGCGGTGCTGATCGCCACGCCCGACCACCACCATGCGGTGGCGGCCCGCTGGGCGATGGAGCGCGGCTACCACGTCTTCGTGCAGAAGCCGCTGACCTACAACATCACCGAGAGCCGCAAGCTGGCGGCGCTGGCGGCGGCCAATCCGAAGATGGTCACCCAGATGGGCA